>NZ_JAIVFW010000037.1 GCF_020829595.1 Nostoc sp. CHAB 5844 | reverse complement strand
CCGACAAAATTTTTGGGCAACCATACATCATCTCTCCTTCGGCGAGCGCAACCATCTATTCCATGACTCCTCTCTCTAGCTTTAAAAGCTGTAATCTTTATCCTGTATCCCTTACAGCTTTTCTTAGGGCCATTCGACTCATGGACATCTACAGACTTCCAAATCATTCTGTGAATCAATACACCTGTTTTATTTTTTCGCTTTAGATGAGAAATCGGGTCATTATCTTTAAAAGTTCTAGCTATAAAGCAATCTGCAACAGCATAATTAATGCCACGAGATGTCAACCATCGTTCAAGTTGCTTTTGTGTTTCGACAAGTTGTATTAATTCTCTATCGGGTAACTCTTTAAAGATAGAGGCGAGATGATTAACTTCACTCTTGTTTAAATGTTTACTCTTGCGTTCATCATGAATCTGCTGTCTTTTCAAAGCTACTCTCCCGTTAACTGTTTTTGAATATGCTGAGGCAATGGATGCCTGATAGTTGCTAAGAAGTGTGATCGCTCTAATTTAAAAATTCAGTAGAGCATGGTTGGTTAGTTGCTGTAAAGGATTACCTACCTAAAGAGCGATCGCTCTTTGAGAGAATCACTTCTCAGCATCCGCGCAGTGCTTTTCACGTCAAATTCGTTTAAATCTGAAAGCTTTAGCTAGCTCTAGCGATTCTGGGCTAATATCTGATTCTGTCGGTGTGTCACTCATATTAAGAATTGCGATCGCGTCGCTTCACAATTGAAAAACCAGTAAGCAAAAAGTAAGAAACGGAATTCGTAACACTTGGTTATATGCGCTCTGTGTAAGGGATATGAGAGCCAATGCTGCGCGGTCGTGGCTAAGAATTACGGCTAATCAGTTGCACCAATATCGCTTCCAAACTCGCCAGAGCGGCGTTAGTAGTCCTTTGATGTTCCACAAAGGCTTGCCGATGCTCCTCTGCGCTTTCGCGTAGCTCTAGGAGTACATCATCTAGGATTGCGCTTCTGCCCAGCACTCGGTTGGTGTCGCTAGTTAGTTCTCTTACTTCCTGAGTAAGGTTAGCGATCGCATCATTATTAATCGCTTGTTGTTCTCTATTTTCCTGGGCTAGATCAGCTATTGCCTCAGTATTTAGGGCTTGCTGTTCTGAAATTCGTAGCAGTAACCGCTCGATTAGTTCGATTCGGTTTACTGAATCGGGTGTGTCAGTCATATCCCCGTGCCTCCATTGCGATCGCGCAGGATGCGGAGAATTTCACCGACATTTGCTTCTAAGTTGTTCAGTTGGGCGCTATGGGTAGCCTGAGTTTGTTCTATACGGTCAAAACGTCTCGTCACCTGCTCAAAGTTGCTGTTGGTCGTTTCAGCGAATCTATCAAGTCTCGAATAGATTTGAGCGATCGCCGCTTGGCTAGTGCCGATTGTGCCAGTTAGCAGTTCAAGGCTATTCACCCTTTGAGTTAGGGCATCTAGGCGTGAGTTAATGTCTTCAATTTGCGCTTCTGTCATGCTGGCTTCTCATTCTCCTGTTTCATTTCGTCAAGGATTGATTGCTTTTCCCTAGTCCATTTGGCAATCATCTCTTCTAGTGCCTTGCTTTGGTCTATTTCAGTAGCAGCACAAATAGTTTTGAACAATAATGCAAGGTCTTTGGGTACATAGCCGGAGATTAATCGATAGTTCGGATCACCTCTCTTACCTCGAAGGTTTTCATTTAAGTTTTTGCTATTTAGCTCTGGCTGCAATGCTGTTATTAACTGTTTTTCTAACGCATCAAGTCTGCTGATATCTTCGCACTCTAGCCAAGCTATCGATATTAAATCTCCCATACTAGACAGTTGCAAAAACCTGTGGTGTGTTATCCACCGTTGCCACAAGTTGTTTGTTTTACCTACATATAAAATGCGATCGCCATCTAACACGAAGTAGATAGCTGGGCATCCAGGTAAATTTTTACGACTGGCGAGGGGGAGCGATGGCAATTTTGATAGCTCAACGTTTAGTGGAAGACTTTTCAAATTCATCTACATAATTCCTCACGAAATCTGTAACGACTTCGCTCATATTTCTGCCCTGTTTTGCACACACAGCTTTAAAGCTGTTTCTGAGCGATTCAGGCATGAAAATTCTTAGCGAGATAACCTTATCATCTTCTGGCATTACTTGCAGTATTGTTAGTTGTGTCATTATCACCAATTCTGTCACTGGAATTGCAATAAAGCTACTGGCATAAATAACAGTACTTGCATAACTAACATTTTATGCTATATTGACATCAATAGCAATCGATCAACAACCATCTGCTAATTAGCGTCCCACGAGTACCGCAAAGACTTATCCAGTATGGGGTTTAGCGATTGGTGGCTACACAATAGCTTGTATTTTATCCATTGATAAATAGTTATGCTGATTTCTCTCGTTGATTCTGCTGTGACTCTTTCCATGAAAAATATTCTGCCAACAAATCCTCTAACCCTTGGCTGTTATCAATTTCTTTTTCTAGGCAAAACATTTTGAACTTTTTAACAATACCGTTGCCAAAATAAGAGGGTGAAGAGGTAGGGCGTTTCGTAGTAGAGTTATTGTCTCTCACAACGACAACTCGAAAACCACTTGCCGCCCATGCCCGATATCTTATCATTGTTACAATGCCTGCTGCCGCAGATAAACACAACAACGATGCGGCAATTGAACCAAATCATCCTGGCAATGTTAGCGATGAGTGGTCGAGTCACGATGAGGGGAATTGCCCGTTTGCCATAACACACCCTACCAAACAGGCGATCGCACTTTTACAACAGGTTTATCCTACCATCATCTTGAATGTACACCGAGCGATCGCCAGGAACACGCGCCGTCGGACGCAGTTCTACCCGCAAAGTTGCTAAATTGGGTTTAGAAAGATTAGCTTGTATTGATCTACCCGTTTCATCCCAAAATATTAAAGATGTATTTGGCTCAGTACCTTCTATCTGGTCTAGATATAAATTTTGTCCCGGACTCAGGGAAATCGGGTCAGTAATTGAAGGTTTTTGTAGTTTAAGCACACGCGGCGTACTGTTAACTACTTGTATGCGGATACGTTGCCCTGGTGTAAATTGAATTGGAGCTTTGCCACATTTAGAAGCACAGGTTCCAGCCAGAGAAATGTTAGAGTCATTGCTGGCAGTTAATAGCAAAGTAGCGGTAATTAATAAAGCTGATATTAATTTAGACATGGCATTAGATTTACACAGTTGGTATTTATGTAGATTTGAATACCTCAGCGTAACATCATACTTAATAAACTGGTATTCGTGTAAATCCTGATACTAATAAAATGAAGCTTTGTATATTGGATTGATAAGTGCAACAATATAATCAGTTTTCAATTATAATCGACTCAAAAATCTTAAAAACAAAAGCCTAAAACTGTGCCATTAATTAAGATACCGAAACATTATCTTGTATATCAAGATGAAGAATCAATTACAGTGGATATACCAGAATCAATGCTGTTAAATTGGCAAAAAAAATATGAAAAAATTTCTCAGGCTAAAGGCATTCTAAAACATAAAAAAGAAGTAATGCTGGCTCATTTAAATACTTTGCGCCAGGAATGGAACGAATGAAATATCTTTATGATACAAATATTTTTATTTACTATCTTACTGATGAGCCAACAGTTAATTCATGGTTTGCAGAAGAATTTCTGAATTTGCACGAGGTGCTGTTCTCACGAGTTATCCGAATTGAATTACTAAGTTTTGCAGGTTTATCAAAACAAGAAGAGCAAGCGAGCAAAGATTTATTATCGCAATTTAACTCAGTTCCATTATTACGAGAGATTGAAAATCATACTATTCAATTAAAACGACAGTATAAAATTAAACTTCCTGATGCAATTATAGCAGCTACTGCACTACATACACATGCATCTTTAGTAACAAGAAATGTTCATGATTTTTAAGGAATTGCTGAATTAAATATTGAAAATCCTTTTGTTTAAGTAGGGTAAAATGCAATTTGTTTCATACTGAAATCAGAATTTGATGTTGGGTTACGGCGCGATATAAATTTATGTTTCGCTGCTAATATTACGCATGCGCCTGCACCCAACCTACATTAGCTATTTGCTTTCTTGCATACTTCTAACGATTTTTGTCACAAGCTTTCTGGGTGTGAATCTAACTGTTTCAGTGAGTAGCTTATTTTTCAAACCAGGAACAACCACAGTTTTATTATCAAATAGGGCTTCGTAGCCGATTTTTGCTACAGTTTCCGCATCCATAATTTTTTGACCGCTGACAAGTTTCGAGTCTTCCATCGCCGCGCGTTTCTGGAAACCCGATTCTGTCGGACCTGGACACAGCGCAGTTACAGACACACCTGTACCTTCTAATTCATTAGCGATCGCTTCTGAAAATGATAATACATAAGCTTTACTCGCATAATAAACCGCCATTAAAGGGCCTGGTTGAAAAGCCGCAGTCGAAGCCAAATTCAATATTTTGCCATACCCTTGCTTCACCATGTCCTTCAGAAACAACTTGGTTAAATGAGTCAGACACATCACATTAACTTGCAGCATTTGTAATTCCGCAGTTAAATCTGTTTCATGAAACAAACCATAGCTGGCAAATCCAGCATTGTTGATGAGAATATCAACCTTAATCGCTGCTTGTTGCAGTTCCGAAAAAACTTCTTCTGGTGCAGCAGGATTAGCTAAATCCTTAGCAATAACTTTGACATCAATACCAAACTTACCTTTTAACTCATCAGCCATTTGATTAAGTTTTTGCTCACTTCTAGCAACTAAAACCAAGTTATAACCATCTTGAGCAAATAACTTGACAAATTCATAGCCAATCCCACCAGATGCACCAGTAATAAGAGCGGTTTTTTTGCGATCGCTTTGCATAACTTTACCTCTATTATATTCCTAAAAACTTAGCGTAACTCCGCGTACCTCTGCGTTTAAAAACTTATTTCCACTGCGAAATTTCCAACTTTACTGCTGCTTTTGCACCAACAACATCTCGACCTCGTTGTGGTAAGAGAACATCAGCACCTACATTTAAGTCAATACTTGGCTGTTGATTTTCAGAGTTCCAACTGTATTTTGCTTCATATGTACCATTTTCTTTTGTAACATCAACAATTAAATAATCAGACCACAAAGGTAGCTGATCGATGTGACTATCAAACAACCAATCTCTTTCTTTTTTTGTGAAAGAATGCAGCGCCAAACGAATTGCATATCTACAAGTATTATCCGCATTGACTGCATAGCGTGGAATTAAGAAAGCTGTAAATAGTGGCACAGGTTTATCCCTGATTAATTCCACCGTAATGGGACAATAACGGTCAATTGCTTGTTCGTGTATGGGAGTAGGAAGACCACGCAAAGCCACTCGGACTTCCATTTGATAAAAAGTATTTTGGCGATCGCTTAATTCTACATTACTAAGAGACAGTTTGACTTTGATATCACCAAACAAAAATCGTTGCAGATTTTGATAGGCTTCTTCCGAATTCACCATACCATAACGGCCGCCATGAGTCCGATGGATATAAGCCCGATGCGCTCCTCTTACATAAGCTTTATCTATTTGAACTAAACCATCACTTTGCGGCCCTACAGCTTTTTGTGAAAAGCCAGCCGCATTTTCATAATCACGCGCATTAGTACCAATAATACAAAAAACGCGGTCTGGTGAAAAAGCATCCGCAAGACTTTGTGGGTCAAAATTCTGCGGTAGGGAACGCATTAAGTCTAGTTTATTTTGTGGCGTAAAATATTCATACATTCTTTGGGGGCCAAAATCATCAGAATTATTCCATCTCAATGTGTCTCTGACACCTTCAATTAAGCCGCTACCAACTTGAAAATAAATCCCACCATGAGGTGTGCCGTAAGTAAATAATTTATCAATATGATCTTCAGCTTTTTCGCCGTTGTCTGGATAAATTTTTTGGATCAAACTACGACAGACAAGACCTCCCATTGAGTGAGCAATAAGATAAACTTTATTTGCCCCACTTTGCTGTTTGACTAGATTAATTAGGTCTCTTAAACCCTTGGCTATTTCCTCGATTTCTAGTCTGACTGTGTTCTCAGAATTCCAACTGGGTGAAGTAATATCATAAAATCGATAAATCCAAATGGTTTTGATTGTACTGCTCAACTGCTTATTATCAAATACAGGGCGATAATCGTGGTCAGCCATCAACCGCAACAATGGACTCTCGAAAAAAAACTTTTCTGGAGTACCTTGTTCTCCCACACGAATATGAGTTGAACCACTATTAAATCCATAAAATGGATCATTCACAGTTTGGTCAACATCTTTGTCTGTCCCTGCATAGCCGCGAACATAAATAATTGGTAAATACTGCATTGATATTCTCCCTGGTTATTGTCATTTTTTATTTGTCATTTGTCATTTGTGGATAACAATAGACCTGCCTTGAAAATGGGTGTAGGGGTATCAGGGTGTAAGGGTGTAAAGGGAAGAAATTTTCATACCTTCGTTGTGAATTCTGTTCATGGAGTCTCTTGCAAAAGTCGTTATTTGCGCTCTTTTCTTTGCGTCTTTGCAACGGCAGTTGCTTCAAGTCGGGAAACCCGCCCAACGCACTGCCTCGCCTTTGCGTGAGACAAAAAATATTTATGCAAGAGATCTAATAACCAATAAATCTTGACCATTGACTTTTTTACAAATATTTATTCGTTCCCAAGTTGCACCTGGGAACGACTAATTAAATACTTAGCATTCTGACGAGTTGTTTTAGAAAGTTTTTACGAACTCGATGAGTGCTTTTTTGTCATCATCAGATAAATTGGAACCAAAAGTATGACCCCTATCTTCAACGAAGTCAGGGGAATTATTCGCTCGTAATAATACACGGGCAAGCTTACCTTTGATACCGCCTTCTGGTCTTAAGTCTTGGAATAAATTACCAAGATTTAGAGAAGTAATTGCCTCTCTTATATTGACATTTGCCAACAAGTCTACAGGCGTACCTTTAGGCACAGGCAGCCGCAATTTGGGATTTGGCTCTCCTGGCGGTAATTCTAATTTAGTTTTGCGATCTGTTCTGCTGATAATGCCTTCACGTTTTTCCGGCCAAAGCAGTTTTTCTATAGCATCTGTGTAGGCTTCTATACGACCTTTCACAGAAGGATCTTCATTATACAAACCTAGAGTGTTGTTATGAAGAAATGGTGCTGTTGCCCAAACACTAATTAATGAAGGTGTGCGGTAATATCCCAAGCCGCCTTCTGGTATTTGGAAATTGATCGGTTTGGCTTCGTTGAAGGGATTATACAGCGACAGTTCACCAGGCGAAGGTAGTTCTTTATAAGTTTTGGAAGAGAACTCATCCCAGATATGGCCTTTAGTAGCGTTAGTTCCTAAAGAACGGGCAATATTAGTACCAATAAGTGTAACTGGGTAGCGCTGGTCATCAGACAAGAAGTTGTGGTCGAGGAAATTACTACTTAGTACAGATTCTTCGTACCATTTCTGAGCTTGTTCAGGATCAGCAGCAATCTCAGCAGTTGGCTTCTTGCTGGAGTGACAAGTTGCACAGGTATCAGCAAAAACTATCTTGCCGCGTTCTAAAACCTTCTCGTCTTTGGTTAAGAAAGCTTCACCATCTGGTGCATCTTTGAGGTGCATTGGTTTGATAGTTTTGAGGAATGCTTCAGCATCGGCCATACGTGCTTCTGTTTCTCTCCAGCCTTCGCAATTCTTTCTGGCTGTTTCGATATCAAAAGGACGTTGCGGAGTTCTGCCTAACATAGCTTCGTGAAGACTTAACCAGTAGTCTCCACACATCCCAATGTTAACGTAGACTCGCAAAGAAGCAGTAGCTACACCTGTGGAGTCTGCACCATCTTTGAGAATGTGATTGACATCTTTGGTGGAACCGTCGTTCATTACCTCTGGGTATGTGGGGCGATCGCCTAAATTAAAAATCGCATTAATCGCATTCGGATTATTAATGTGATCTGTGGCAATCCGCGATGTGTCAGATGTACCAGGACGTTGAGTGTTCAGGACTTGCCTGACAAAACTATCTTGGCTGAGTTTAGTAGAAAATAACGCACTTTCTTTAATGTACTGGTTCCCCAAAGCTGGGACAAGATTTTCCCATCGCGGGTGTTCTTTATCTTTGGGTGGATTCAGTGGATCTAAAGCTACGTGACAAATAGCACAAGACTGTCCAATCAGATAAGGCGGCTCAATTTCCGAATCCTTAGCGTATTGAACAGGGTTCCATTTTACTGCGTCAAATTTTGGGTTGGGGAACTTACGTAACCCAATCACACCAGTAGAAAGAGGGTCTTTACACTTATCCAACCACAACCCGTATTGATCTGCTTCTGTGGCTTTTTCACACCCAGGATCGTTAATTGCACCAAAGTCTTTTAAACGCTGATCATGTAACCGCGAGTCAATCAGTTGGAGTAAGTCAACACCACCATGTGTGCGCTTGGCTATTTCTCGATAGTATGTAGCATTACCACCAGTCCATAAGTACCAAGTACAACGACCTCTTTTTTCGGCATCGGTTAACTGCTCATGAGTATATGGCGGGAGATATCCGATACCATCGCAGTTATCAGCATAAGCCGCATCATTATACTCACTAGTAATTGGTGCAGGTGTTTCACTATACTCACTAGCTAGAGCTGTGGGTGTGCTATACCAACCGCAACATATAATTGCGATCGCGGCGAAGACCACCAAACAGCCCTTCCACAGTAGACGTATTTTGTTCATAAAACTCTCTATGGGTAACACCTAAACCTAGTCAGGTGCATATTAATAGCAAAGCTTCACCATTAATTCACCATTTTCCTGATTTATCCTTCAGATATTTTTGGCGAATAAAGAATATTGCACCTTACTTAGGCACGGTCATATACGAAGTTACTACACAAGTTTGCCAAACGTCACTAGAAAAATTTGATCCTTTTATAACTGAATTTTTTAAAAATTTGTAAACTTATCCTGGCGTGACAAATTTCATTTGTTATCTTGTAACCGACATTTCAGACTAGGTTAATTTTGTAACAAATTATAGGACTCTTATTTGATTTTTGAAATATACGTAGCAAAAAAATGTAGGTTGGGTTGAGCATCAGCGAAACCCAACCTACGGCTAATGCACAACTTTAGCCTTGCCACGCCAGTAGTTGACTGTTTCAGCTAAAACAGTCCACTACAGATACTTAGATTTTTTCAGAAATCAAACCGGACTCCTATATTTGTGGGAGAGTGAATTAATGTTGCGTTAACCTTGGTATCAAAAAAAATGACTTTTTAAGGTTTAACTTGTTGAGGATGCTAGTTTCACTCAATTATAAAAAATTCTGATTTAACGGCTCAACAGTTCACTGGTAAGCCTTCAGTTTAATATTTGGGCAGCAAACTCAGTAACGAAAACTTAATCTTCTACATCACATCCGAAAATCTCAATCTTGAACTTGTAAGTATTCAAAACTAGACCCCAGAGTATCTACCAACGGTAGTTATTTGGGTAGCTTTTGTTTACCCATTAGCAATTTTAATATTTGATTCTATTGCAAATAGGGAGGAGAGTATGGAGAACGATATTATCTTTAAGCCATTGCAATTTCGGAATCTCACTGTCAAAAACCGGATTTTTCGCTCCAGTATATCCGGACGGTGGGATAACTATGATGGCTCAGGTACTCAAGCCAGAATTAACTGGGAAGAAAAATTTGCCCGTGGTGGAGTTGGGGCAATTATTACTTCTTTTGTGCCAGTGGCGATTCGTGGCAGAATTATGCCCAATTACGCCACTATTCACTGCGACGAACGGATTCCTTTTTGGCACAAAGTAGGTGAAAAAGTCCATGAATATGACTGTAAATTAATTTTGCAACTCAGCCATTCTGGACGACAGCAAGACATTGGTGGTGTGGAAAACGACGGATTAAAAGCCTTAAGTTCTACTAGTAAAACTGAATCATTCCACGGCTTGCGCTGCCAAGCTATGACTTTGGCAGAGATTAAAGAAACCATACAAATGTTTGCTGATGGTGCAAGACGGGCGCGTTTAGCTGGTTTAGATGGTGTAGAACTGCATAGTGGTAACGGCTATTTATTTAACCAGTTTCTCAGTTCAGGTATTAATGATCGCCAAGACGAATATGGTGGTTCACTAGAAAATCGGGCGCGGTTTTTACTAGATGTCATTCGGGCAATTCGCCAAGAAGTTGGTGAAGACTTCCACCTACAATTTAAAATTAGTGCCATTGATTACAACGATGCCGTTATTCCTTGGGAAAAACCAGGAAATACTTTAGAAGAATCTGTACAAATTTGTAAATGGGCTGAAGAAGCAGGTGCAGATGCTGTCCACGTATCTGTAGGAAGTTTATTCCCCCATCCTCTCAATCCCATTGGTGATTTTAATTTCGAGGTCATCACCAAAACCTATGACACAATGCTCTCCAGCGGTAATCAAACAATTCGTAACTACATTTTATTCCGCTATAAACTGTTGAATCCTATTTTCAAATTCCTGTGGAATCGGGTGAAGAAACAACTCCCTGCACCAGCATTTAGTGGTGATTATGTCCCCGATGAGCAAATGAAACAACTGTTAGCAGAAAACCAAGGCAGAAATTTACTTTCATCCCGTGCAATTAAACAAGCCGTCAATATCCCTGTTTTGTGTACTGGTGGTTTTCAACAAGGTTCGTTTATTCGTAAAGCTATTGAAGATGGATATTGTGATGGTGTAACAATTGCTCGGCAATTGATTGCCAATAACGATTTACCAAAACAATTGCAACAAGGCAAAGACTTGCCAGATAAACCATGTACTTATTGCAATAAATGTCTGCTAAACGTCATTGAAAATCCCTTGGGTTGCTATGAATTAAGTCGCTTCGATAACGACTATGAAGCGATGATGGCAGAAGTTATGTCAGTCTACGGTGTGGATGAGTCGGCAAAACATAACTTAGAAGTTCCAGCACTACATATATAAAGTGTCAATAGTCATTCGTATTCACAAAGAACTAATGACAAATGACAAATGACTCTTGACCATTGACTAGGGAGTGACTTTGTAATGACTCAAACAAACCCTACGCTAGTTCCCAGCTTAGTCATGGGAACTAAAGCGGTTGTCAAGTGGATTTTGGTTGCAATTGTGGGAGTTGTAGCAGTAATTTTATTTCTGATTTGGCCTGCTTTATCCAACTCCCCAGTTGATTATACTGATATCCAAGACCACTTTAAGTACGGTTCCATTGGTAGTGAAGAAGTAAATGGAGTTCCCTACTGGATATGGAAAGTTCTCCCAGAATTATTTCCTGATAAATTGCCGGATAAAGGTTATTCTTCTCTGGGATTTATTCAAGAACCTGGGAAAGATTTACCGATTGGGTTTTCCAATCGTAAGGTTTTTATTAACCGTGTTGGCTTGAATTGTGCTGTGTGTCATACAGGTACACTGCGCGATACAGAAAAAAGCGATCGCCAAATCATTACAGCCATGCCTGCTAACGTAGTAAACTTGCAGGGATACATCAAATTTCTATCAGAAGTTTCTATAGATCCGCGATTTACTGCCAACCGAATGCTGCCAGAAATTGAGAAAATTAGTGGCGGTCTTAACCCAATTGAAAAATTAATTTATCGCTTTATTGCGATTCCGCAAACACGCGATGCACTGATTAATCAAAGAAGCCGACTTTCCTTTATTTATGACCAACCAGATTGGGGGCCAGGGAGAGTAGACACTTTCAATCCTTATAAAGCAATTCAGTTCCATTTTCCCATGAATAAATTGCGTGAGGATGAACTAATTGGCACATCAGATTTCCCTTCTGTTTGGAATCAAAAACCACGTGAAGGCTTGCAGTTACACTGGGATGGTAATAACAAATCTGTTGACGAACGTAACAAAAGTGCCGCTTTAGGCGCAGGAGTTACACCCACTACAATCGATATAGATAGAATTCAACGAGTAGCTGATTGGTTGTGGACATTACCAGCACCAAAATATCCCTATGAAGTTAATCAAACTTTAGCAGCTACGGGAGAAAAACTATTTGCAAATAATTGTGCTAGTTGCCACGCCTTTCCAGGAGAATATACAGGTAAAGAAAAATATATAGGTAAAGTTGTACCTATTCAAGAAATTGGTACAGATCCCTATCGTCTAAATTCCTTTACCTACCAAACGCTATCTAACCAAAATACTTTGTATGCTGGTTATCCTTGGCGGTTTAATAATTTCCGCAAAACGAATGGCTACGCTAATGCACCACTAGATGGTATTTGGTTACGCGGCCCTTATTTGCATAATGGCTCAGTTCCGACATTACGAGATTTGCTAGATAACCCAGAAAATAGACCAAAAGAATTTTATCGGGGTTACGACGTTATTGATCGCAAAAAAGTTGGTTTCGTGTCATCTGTTGCTGAAGAAAAAGGCAAGAAATATTTTAAATTTGATACAACAAAACCTGGAAACAGCAACAGCGGTCATGTATATGGAACTGAACTCTCACCAGCAGAAAAAGATGCTTTAGTTGAGTACATGAAGCAGCTGTAATTAGGAGCCAAATAATGAATACTTATGCGAAATGGTTTAGCCGTGTAACTTGGCTGGGCATTATTGTAAATATGTTCTTCGTCATTCCTTCGTGCTTTTTTCCAGAGTTAATGCTGTGGTTTTTGAAGATGCACCAACCTGACCCAATTATCTGGGTTAGAACAGCGGGAATGTTGTTGTTTATCATTAGTGCTTTTTACATTCCAGGCGCAATTGATCCTTATAAATATCAGGCAACTGCTTGGATATCAATATTTCCCTCAAGAGCTTTTGGTTCGACATTTTTTATTTGTGCCGTGTTGTTTTTTGGGCAAGATAAAGGCTTTTTATCTATTGCCTTTGTAGACTTGTTTTTTGGTGTAGTAGAAGCAATTTTTCTGACTCTAGCCTTGCGGAGTGAAAATGCAGATGCGATCGCCAAAGAACCAGCCAAACAATTCTCCTAATTTCTACCAAGGAGCAATGTAATGTTATGAAAATATTCAAAGAGAAATTAGGCAGAATTCTCGCCAGCATTGCTTTAATTTTTGTGCTGTTAGTTGGAGTAGTTGGATATACAGCTTGGTATCATTTATTTCGGGATGTTCCTCTCACCTACGAATCCTCAGAAGAACATTTTAAATATGGTTCTATCGGCACAGAAGCAGCCCAAGGTGTACCTTATTGGATTTGGTTAGTACTTCCCCGTATCTTTCCCGACAAACTACCAGGGCCAGGTGGTTACACTTCTTTAGGGATTACCTGGGAAGAAGGCAAAGAAACTCCAGTAGGCTTTACTAAAAAAACCATTGGTTTTCCGCGTGTGGGCATAACTTGTGCGGTATGCCATACTGCTACTTATAGAACTAGTCCCCTAGAAAAACCTCACATTTTTCCTGCTGGGCCTTCTAACAAATTTGATTTGCAAGGATATATTCGTTTTCTGAGTGCAACCGCCAGCGACCCCAGATTTAACGCCGACTATATCCTTGACGAAATCAAATATAATCATGAGTTTTCTTGGATAGAAAACTTACTGTATCGCTTTTTGATTATTCCCCAAACCAAAAAAGCCCTGCTGCAACAAAACGCAGACTTCGCTTGGATGGATTCTCGTCCCAACTGGGGGCCTGGTCGGATTGATCCGTTTAACCCAGTCAAATTCAACACCTTAAAGCTGCCCAAAGATGACACCATCGGTAACTCCGATATGATGCCGATTTGGAATGAGAAACTGCACAAGGGATTTGCCTTGCATTGGGATGGTTTGGAAACTTCACTCAAAGAAACTGTGCAAACGGGAGCAATTGGTGACGGTGCGACAAAAGATTCTTTACCTGTTGCTGATTTGCAACGAGTAGAAGACTATATCACCGAACTCTCACCACCTCAATATCCCTTTGCCGTGGATGAGAAGTTGGCTGCTCAAGGTAGTCAAATTTTTGCTAACACTTGTGCATCTTGTCATGCTTTTGGTGGTGAAAGAACAGGTACAGTTATCCCTGTAGACGAAGTAGGAACTGACCGCCATCGTTTAGATATGTGGACGCAACAAGCAGCAGACACATACAATCACTTTGGTGACGGCTATCCTTGGGACTTCAGCCAATTACGCAAAACCAACGGCTATGTATCCGTATCTCTCGATGGATTATGGATTAGAGCGCCATACTTGCATAACGGTTCCGTACCATCTCTGCAAGACTTGTTAGAAAAACCCGAAAATCGTCCGAAAACCTTTTATCGGGGTTACGATGTTTACGATTCACAAACAGTTGGCTTTGTTTCCGAAGGAAAAGAAGCTGAACGTGTAGGTTTTAAATATGATACGAGCGTTGCTGCCAATTCCAATCAGGGACATCTTTATGGTACTGGTTTGCCAAGTGACGATAAAAAAGCACTAATTGAGTACTTAAAAACCTTGTAAATCTCAGCAGCATCGTCGTTTTGAGAAAACTTGCAGAAAAGGGGTGTTGTAATGGCTACTGACTACGTTTTGTTTATACATGGTGTGAGTATCCGCAACGATAAATACGCCGATGAACTGTTTAAACGCCTAGAAAAAAGTGCGAGCGATCGCCAACGGAATTTCAAAAAAATTGCTCTTTATTGGGGTGACGTTAATCAATCAGCAGAAAGTAATCTATTAGGACAGCTAAAACGTTCATCTTATTGGGATGATGTGTGGTTCCGCAACTTTCGGGAACAGCAAATCCTCTCATTTGCCGGAGATGCTGCACTTTACATCAGCCGTCATGTAGGTGCAAAAGTTGTTAGTAGATTTAAAAGCCAAGCGATCGCCAACGAGTTACATAACGCTCAACCCGATGATCGCCTGCACCTAGTCACCCACAGTTGGGGAACCGTGATTTTCTTTGACATCTTGTTTGCTACTCGTTGGGATGATCCGCAAGCACCAGGTCACGACGATGTTATGGATATCCGCGATGGTATTTTTGGCGTAGTTGGAAAAAATAGCGATCGTCGTCAGGGAATTCCCATTGCAAGTATTCACACCCTCGGTTCACCTTTAGCTATCTTTAGTTTGACCAATGTCAAGCCAGGTAAAGATGATACTAATTCACCCAGTAGTCACGACATTACACCCAACCTCCAAACATTATTGGAGTGTCTGCAAGAAGTACGCAAAGGTAAAAAACTACCTTGGCGCAATTACCTTCATCCTGGCGATCCGATCGCTTATCCGCTGAAAGAACTCATGACAGATTTAGTGGATGGTGATACCAAATACTTAGATATTCAAGATATCCTCACCCAAAACACAGGATGGTTAGAAAATCTAACTGCACAAACACTTTTACCCTTGCTGTCTGGTGGCGATGCACATGGTAGCTACTGGCGCAACGATAAAGTAATTCAAGAAATCATTAATGCTGTCAAACAAGAGGCTCCTACATCTGATTCAGTCTCTCGTCCTATCCAAGTGTAAAGAATAATTTGTAATTCGTAATTCAGAATTCGTAATTTACTGCATATAAATCATGAGTGATTTCGATGAGTTACGAATTATCAAAACTAATCTACGTTGGCAAAACTTTTTGTATAGCAGGCAAAGCCTAAGTATCTTTCAAAAATCCAAGTTAGATAGTAATTACGAATTACAAATTACAAATTATAAATTACTATTCCCTACTCAAAAAGTATCATGAAACCATACTTACCCCAGGTTGACCCTAATCCCATCACCCGCAAAGATGAGCTAGTAAAAAATCAAGTAGACTATAAATTTAATCACAATTATCTAGCTCCCATTCCAGTTATAGATAAAGTACCCCATCAAGAACTCTTCTCGGCAGAATATACAGCTAAACGCCTAGCAAGTATGGCAAATCTAGCACCAAATATGTTAGCGGCCAAAGCTAGAAATTTCCTTGATCCATTAGATGAATTAGAAGAATACGAAGATTTATTAGCACTTTTACCTAAGCCAGATGTTATCAAAAATTACAAAACAGATTCATGTTTTGCCGAGCAAAGACTTTCAGGCGCTAACCCGTTAGCAATTCGCAGAATTGATAGTTTACCAGAAAACTTTGGTGTCACTAACGCTCATTTCCAAAAATCTGTAGGCACAGAATCCAATTTAGAAACAGCACTTAAAGAAGGCAAACTTTATTTACTCGACTATCCTTTGCTGTTTGATATTCAAGGTGGTACTTATCAGAATGCAAGAAAGTACTTACCTAAACCCCGCGCTTTATTTTACTGGCACAGCAATGGTATTCCAAATGGTGGTTCTCTGCGGCCTGTTGCTATTCAACTAAATAATGATGCTGGCACAAATAGTCTCATTTACACTCCAGATGATCCATATCTTGATTGGTTTTTAGCTAAAACTTGTGTGCAGATTGCTGACGGAAACCATCAAGAATTAGGTAGTCATTTTGCATATACTCATGCGGTAATGGCTCCTTTTTGTATTGCTACAGCACGCCAATTAGCAGCAAATCATCCCATCGCTTTGTTATTAAAACCCCACTTCCGGTTCATGTTATTTGATAACGATTTGGGACGCACTCACTTTCTACAACCAGGCGGCCCAGTTGATGAATTTATGGCAGGTTCTTTGGAAGAATCTTTAACTTTTGTAGTTAAAACTTACCAAGAATGGAGTGTAGATAAGTTTGTATTCCCGACTTTAATTAAAAGTCAAAACATGGATGAACCAGAAATATTACCGCATTTCCCTTTCCGAGATGACGGTATGTTGTTATGGGATGCCATTAAAAAGTTTGTTACCGACTATTTGCAACTTTATTACAAAACTTCCCAAGACTTGAGCGAAGATTATGAATTGCAAAATTGGGCAAGGGAACTAGTCGCTCAAGATGGTGGCCGCGTTAAAGGAATGCCAGAGAAAATTGAAACTATCGACCAATTAATTCAAATTATTACAGTTGTAGTTTTCACCTGCGCTCCTTTCCACTCAGCTTTAAATTTTTCTCAGTACGAATATATGGCTTTCGTACCTAATATGCCTTATGCAGCTTACCACCCAACTCCCGAAAGCAAGGGCGTGGATATGCAAACCATCATGAAGATATTGCCACCTTTCAAGCAAGCTGCCGACCAAGTAATGTGGACGCATATCTTAACATCTTACCATTACGATAAATTGGGTTACTATGATGAAGAATTTACTGATCCATTAGCACAGGAATTAGTTGTGCAATTCCAGCAAAACTTGCATGATACAGAACGACAAATCGAGATTAGAAATCAAACTCGTCCCATACCTTATAATTTCCTCAAACCTTCTCAAATTATTAACAGTATCAACACTTGATGAAAGTTAAAAGTAAAAAGGTAAAAATCAAAAATATTTTTATCTTTTTACTTGATTAATGATAAATCTCATTTCTATTAGTATCTATCCACATAGGAGAAATAAATGTCAGAGCAAAAAGTTACAGTCACCGCACGTTTAAAAGTAAAACCAGGTTTAGAGGATAGATTTAAGCAAGAATTTGAACCTGTTATTGCTCTTACTCGTTCTGAAGATGGCTGTCTTAATTATGATTTACATCAAGCCGTAGAAGATCCATCTTTATTTTTGCTGCATGAAAATTGGATTAGTGAATCAATTTTAAATCAGCATCTGCAACAACCTTATATTCGGGCGCTTGGGGCTAAAGCAGAAGAGTTTTTAGTAGAACCACCGGAAGTTAAATTATGGCAGCAGGTGGTTAATAATTAGGTCAAGTTAAGATTATATCCCCCCTTAACCCCCCTTTATAAGGGGGAATTTAAATGTTTATTGGTTATGGCGGGGGGAGTTATTAAGATTTAATTTGGTAAAAACGATGACCGCAAAGGTGTTATTGTATGGTGCGACTGGCTATGCAGGGAAATTGATAGCCGAAACTGCAAAACGTCAGGGCGTAGAGTTAATTTTGGCTGGGCGAAATCAAAGTGCATTAATGTTAGAGGCGGAAAAATTAAACTTTGAATTTCGCGTTTTTAGTTTAGATGATTCGCAGGCGATCGCACACTCTCTCCAAGATGTTACAGTTGTCCTCAATTGTGCAGGGCCTTTTGCTAAAACTGCTAGGTCACTTGTTGATGTTTGTTTGCAAACTCAAACCCATTATTTAGATATCGCTGGGGAAGTTCCAGAATTTCAGGCTTTAGAAGCACGAGACACTGAAGCGAAAAATGCCGGAATTATGCTGCTTCCAGGTGTTGGGTTTGGTGTAGTTCCTACAGACTGTATTGCTGTTTACCTCAAATCTCAGTTACCAACCGCCAACAAACTCACATTAATCTATGAAACCGAAGGCGGCGTTTCTCAAGGAACTGCCAATACTGTTCTGCCCAGTTTACACGAAATAGGCGTAGTCAGAAAAGAAGGTAAACTCGTTCCGGCTCGACCTGCTGAGAAAAAACGCAAAGTTGATTTTGGTGCTGGTTTAGTGACAGCTGTCACTAACCCCTGGCGTGCTGATATTGTCACCGCATTCCACAGCACTGGTATTCCTAATATTGAGACTTACACAGTCTTTCCCAGCCCTGTAAGTTTCCTGATGGAAAGCAGTCAGTATTTAGGATGGTTATTTAGCTCATCACCGTTCCAAAACACCTTAGCTAATCTCATTAAGAAACTACCGCCAGGCCCAAGTGAAGAAGAACGCGCCAAAGGTAAAGTCGGAGTTATCGGTATTGCTGAAGATAAATCTGGTAGACAAGTTAAAGTGAAACTCATCGGCCCGGAAGCTTATGATTTTACTGCTTTAGCTGCTGTCATAGTTCTCCAACACATCATCACAGGCGAAGTGAAGCCAGGATTTCAAACACCAGCTAGTGTTTACGGTGCTGATTTAGTATTGGATATACCAGGAGTTAAGAGGTTTTCCTGATTTAAACGATTGACTAAGAACAAATGACAAATGACGACCTTAACTAGTTAACTTTATTTATACCGACTTACCTACACCATCTCAAACTCTAACTGATGACTCTTGAGAAAATCATGAGTGAAATGATCCACCACATTTGTATCAGCGAGTTCTAAATTATAAAAATCCACAACTTCGTGATCAAAATAAGGCCCAGCGTGCCAAGTACCTTCGTTTAACTTAATAAAACAATTCCCTGGAATGCGAAAAGCAGCAATCTCTTCTAACACTGGTTCATGCAATTCATTATAGGGAGGACACACTGCAATGAACCAATCCTTACCTTCCAAGGAACCTAAACACTGAGTACATTGCACATGACGAGTAATTTTGTTAAACTTGCGTCCACGCTTTTGAAGACGCATAATATAAAATCGCGGGATGCCCTTTTGCAGATTTAATTGAGCATCTTCTGCATCAAAAGCTTTACCATCTGTACTGGCAAAAATCGCTTGTCCATAACGCCGAAAATTTTCCGGTGTGATTAATTGGGCTTGTAATTGTTGGACTGTCTGTGATTTACTCATAATATTAATAAATTACCATTCTAATTCTTTGGGAATGAGTGATTTAGGAATTAAAGAAGCTTGTATTTCTTTATCTGAAAGTCTTGTATACCACCAAGCCCAAGCGATTAAAACTGCTTGTAAAGGCAATCTAATTGCTTGAACCCAAGGTGAATCTGAATATGGTATGGTTTCAATTTTAATATGGTTAACTGCCATGTTGATATTGGCAGGGAAAACAGCAATAAACAGCAAAATTAGTCCCCAAGCCGCAGCTTGGCTTACAGGCGGAATTAATAACCCAATACCGCCTAAAATCTCATAAAAACCACTGAGATAAACTAGTTCTAAAGGGTAGGGAAGTTGTGGCGGCATAATTTTGACGTAAGGTTGTGGCACTGCAAAGTGGGTAATGCCCACTATGATGATTGATACTGCCAAGATGACACGAAAAAGTTCCTTACGTTTGTTCATGGTTTCGCCCGATTTTATACTTGCGCTTACCACTTCAGTTTGCTGATTTCAGGTGAGTCTGTCTTCGGTCAACAGTAGGAAACATCAGTAAAAACCAGTGTTGATTAGTTAGATTTGAAAACTTGCGATCGCTCCTGTATCCATTCTTAGGAAATTTCATTGACTAAAGTTTCTATTATGCTGCGATCAGCGCGACTACTTCTATTGATGCCTCAAACTGTCCAATCTTCGATCAGTAACCCCGACACTTTACCAAAATCTTGGTGATTGCGAGTTAACAGAATCAACCCACGACACAGGGCAATTGCCGCGATCCGTGCATCCATGTTTGCCAGTTGAATCCGTTGTGCTTGCAATTGCTCAAATTTCGTAGCTGCACTCGTATCAAATGAGATGAAGGGCAACACTTTGAAATCGCTGACGAGCCGCGCCATCATTTCATATCCTTTCACTACGTCATTCAAATTACGAGCGCGATTAATATAAGCGTGACTTCCAAGCATCTGTTCATGAAACGTCACAATCGATACAGCAAAATCTGATAGTGGGTAGTGAGCTATGCGCGTTGAAAGGTTAATGTAATCTTGCCCTGCTTGTCGCTGAAGAATACTCAGATGATCTGTATCCAACAAATATCTCATAGCTCATCTTGCGCTTCGAGCAAAGACTCCTCTCCTTGTCGAATCGCTCGTCCGTAAGCAAGTACCTCCTCAAAAGCAGGTTCATCTTTGAAAGAACCTGTAATTTGTTGCAGCCAATTTGTCGGTTGAGGAGGCGCAATTTGTTTCTGCAACTCAGCTATCGCCGCTTCTACTACTGCAAGCCTTTGCTCTAAAGAAGTGTTGGTTGCCATTTGGGTTTCCCCTAATTAATCGTTTCTGACTATTAAGGATAATGAGTCGGAGAAGGTTTGACAATCTTTCGGATGCCGATCGCTTGTTAATTAGATTTGAAAACTTGCGATCGCTCTCCTATCCAATCTTGTAAAATTCCATTGATTAATAACGGTTATGCCGCTCTAAAACTTGCTAATCAACTTGTCATACTCTGCATGTGTTCCAATCCAAAACCAGGAAATACCATTTTCGACTTCAACACCCAAAGCTCGTTAACTTAACCCTGCACGAACTGACCAGTACTTTTTGCCCAACTTCTTGAAATGCAAGGACGGATGAGATGGGTCAATCTTGAGCAATTCGTAGCATTCATCTGCTAATCGCTGAACACTTTCGGGTAAGGCGTTGTAGCATTGCCAAAACCGTCGCGTTGTATAGTGCATTAAATTTCTCGACAATGCCCTGCTTCAAACTCAGCGATCGCTTCTTGAGCAAGCACCTCTAATTTACCGTCTTCGATGTCTTGCTCTATCTGCTCGTCCCAGCGTTCGTAGTCTAAATCAAGAAACCACAGTCTTAATTTCTCAAACTCACTTGATGGCAAAGAAAGGATTGCCGCTTCGATTTGCTCTAGATTGGACATAACCCTTTGTACCTCTCTACCCTTGAGAAAATTATAGCTTTCCCGGAAAGGCAGAGTACCTTTGTATTTAGAGCTACCGACCCTTCAGTAGCAAAATTCTTGAATTCCGATAGTAAAGCTTACAGCTACGCCCTGACCGGGGAGTAAGCGGCATAACGACACAGTTGAGCGGCGACGATAAGACTGGAACGAAGCGCAGAGTCTTTAAATTCGCCGCTCCAACGACTTGTTAGCTGGCGGTATACGACCAGATTTCAAACTTCGCTTCAGACGACAACTCAGTTTCGAGCGAACCGTAATGTTCAGCACAAAATGCTTCAAACTCTTCCATGACCTGAGCGAATATTTCATCGGTTACTCGCCAACAAAGTCCATATGCCCGCGATTTGAAAAAACTTAGAAGTTCCTCAACCGTGTTGCTTACCGTCCATTTCTTTGCAACTACATAGGTCGATTGATAACCTTTGCTGTGAAAATACTCCTCAACATTGATATTGATCTCTTCGATCACTTTGTTTCCAGGCTTTGATTCTCGGAATCCTTCATATTTAGATAGAATCATGCGGAAGTATCGCTCAAATTCCATCCGAGCAGGGGGCGTAATACATTGTGCATTTAGATAAAAGCCTCCCGGTTTCAGAACGCGATCAATCTCATCGAGAAAGGTCTTCCAGTTAGCAACGGTATGAATCATGTGAACGGTTAACACCACGTCAAAACTCTGATCTGGAAACGGCAATTGTGAAGCATCGGCATGGATCAGGCTCAGATTTTGAGGAACTTCGTGCAATTTTTGGCGGAACTGATCCAGCATTTCTTGGGACACATCAATGCCAGTGACAGCGTAGCGCCGTCTGACCAACGGCAGGACATTCGAGCCAGTGCCAACACCCGGTTCTAAAAACGATGTCTCAGGCAATGCGTTCACTAATTCAACAATGAAGTCTGCAACTTCTTCAGCAACAGATTCTGTCAACCAGCGAGTTTGATCATAGATATCAGCAATGGTGTCGTAGTAGTTGCGTTTTCCCATTCTGCCAAACTCCTTGTAGCACTCTCAAACTACCTTAGCGCTGCTTACCTGACCAATTACTTCCAAATAACACAATCTTAAACACTCACAGATCCGCCTAGAACTACTGCCACTACCCATAACCGAAGCCAGCTAACTATTTATTATACGGAAATTTTCTGTATAATCTTTTTCTCGGTCTTAATATATCAAGCATTACAGCTAGATCTTGGCTTAATATACGGAAAACTTTTTTTACATCCTTATTCGGATATTATATCGACTTAAGCACTATTCTTGCCAATCAAGACAGAATCAGAGTCTAAACTTTAGTATCAATTAAAACTCTCACTGAAGATACTTCTCCACCAGTCTCTCTTCCAGCATCGTTGCCACTTCTTCATCATTTGGTGCAGGTTGCTCTGTTTTTAGCAATCCTCTCATCCGTCGAATTGCACCGGAGCGGTCAGGCTGGGTAACGGTTGTATCTTGTAAGGATTCAATGATGACAGAGATCAGCGCGAGGCGATCGCTGGGTGTTAACTTTAAAACTTGCGCTTTCAGATCTTGCGACAACATAAATGGCTCCCATAATCGAGGGATCTAATATCTAGTATGAGCGATGCCGATCGCAAGTTAGTTAGATCTTAAAATCTGCGATCGCTCTCCTATCCAATCTTGTAAAATTCCATTGACTAACTCCGGTGCTTCATCTTGCGGGCAATGTCCTACTCCTTCTAATGGAATGAACTTTTCTACTGATGGGTAATTCGCTAACTCTCGCCCTAAATGTACAGGCTCCCAAGGGTCGGCTGTTCCCCATAAAATAATTGCTGGACAAGGTAGTATTGGCAGTAAGTCTTCTGGTAAAGGCCCTGTAGAGTAAGAAGTAAATGCCAGAAATACAGCCACTGCTCCAGGATCTTTTGCTGGCGCTGTCAGAATATCGACTAACTCATCTGTGACTGTATCTGCATTGGCGTAAGCTTGCAGCAAAATTTTTCGCACTGTTTTTGGTTTGGCAACTTGATTAAAAAAGAATTGCCCAATCGGTTTGATAGATAATATACGTTGTAAAAGCGGCGCACCAACCCGACGAGTCCAAGGTAGAGTTTCGCGTTTGCGATCATGCAATAATCTTAATGAACAGTTGATTAAGGCAACTCCTAAGGCAATGTCTGGCGAACTGACTGCGGCTTGCATGGCTACAATAGAGCCAATGGAATTTCCCACTAAAAAAGCTGGCTCACCCACCACTTCACGACAAAAGTCTGCTACTTGCTGTCCCCACATTTCTAAGGTGTAAGCAATTTCTTCACCTGGCTGAGGTTTAGCAGAACCACCAAAACCAAGCAAGTCTATTGCATAAACTCGACAAGTTTCTGCTAATACTGGGATGTTTTTACGCCAATGCCACCATGATGCGCCAAAGCCATGCACTAAAACAACGGCTGGCCCCGCAGTTCCTTGAGTTTGATAGCAAATCGGGAAACCCTGCCACATCCAAGTTTGTGCTGTCAACGCAGTTGTAGAAGTCTTCATTTATAACCTTTATTTTTATTTACTAAATTTAATATTTTTTAATATTTTTGGTAATCTATCTTAAATTGTAGAAGTATATTGTAAAGATTGTACAAGTGATAAATTAAAAATAAGATAAATCAATAACTATAATTACTAAAATTACAGTAATTATACGTAATAAATTTGATTGATGTTTTATGAAAATTAAAGAATATGAGGAATTAGCCCAATAAATTTAATGTAATATATTTATCAACGGTTTGATATTCAGTAGTTTTACAATTTACGGTTTCTCTGTTGATCTCTACAATCATTTGATATCGAGCATCGGCGATAAGGTGGTTGGCACTGAAAAAATGACGCTAAATTTCACCTAAATTTTTGTTCTAGTTCTTTCTGGTTCACGGAGATGACTACACTAGAAGCAATTTATACTCCTGTTGGCGGCTATGCCCCGGATTTTGAACTGCCAGGAATTGATAAGCGAGTACACCATCTCAGTCGTTATTTAGACAAATTCCATGCAGTTGGCGTTGTTTTTATGTGCAACTACTGTCCTTACGTCAGCTTATATCTAGACAAGCTCAAAAAAATTCAAGCGGAATTTGCCGGAAGCGGCTTTACGTTAATTGGGATGAATGGTTGTGATGCTATTAAGTACCCTAAAGAAAGCTTTGAAAATATGAAAGCTTTTGCCGAGCATCACCGACTGAACTTTCCTTACCTCTGGGATTCTACTCAAGATGTAACACGGAGTTTCGGGGCTATCAAAACTCCGATGGCTTTTTTAATAGATAGTGATGGTATGGTGCGTTATAAGGGGAAAATTGACAGTGACCCACAAGCACCATCATCTGTGAGAGAAGATTATTTGCGAAATGCGATCGCCTGTTTGTGTAAAAGTCAAGCAATTACCCCGCAAGAAACAGAACCAGTAGGAACTACATTGATTTGGCGCAACTAGACATAGATAGTCATTGTGCTGCTATCTTAAATTGGAGGCAATTGCAACTTTTTCGATAAAGCGTAACTTCATGGGAACGAATTACCGACGGGTTTTACTTAAACTAAGCGGTGAAGCCTTAATGGGCAACATGGGCTATGGTATTGATCCAGAAGTGGTCAAAGAAGTAGCACAAGAAGTAGCAGAGGTGATAGCCACTGGCGTTCAAATCGCCATAGTCGTTGGCGGCGGCAATATTTTTCGTGGCGTGAAAGCGGCATCGGCGGGGATGGATAGGGCAACCGCTGACTACATCGGCATGATTGCCACGGTAATGAATGCCATGACGCTGCAAGATTCGCTAGAACGAATAGGGGTACAGACGCGCGTACAGACAGCGATCGCCATGCAAGAGTTAGCAGAACCGTATATTCGTCGTCGTGCCATCCGTCATCTTGAAAAAGGACGGGTGGTAATTTTTGGCGCTGGTTCGGGAAATCCCTTCTTTACGACAGACACGGCTGCGGCTTTGAGAGCCGCAGAAATCGATGCAGAAGCGATTTTTAAAGCCACCAAGGTAGATGGAGTGTACGATGCTGACCCCCAAATTTATCCTAACGCCAAACGTTTTACTAGCCTTACCTACGCACACGTTTTGACACATGATTTGCGGGTAATGGATAGTACTGCGATTGCCTTGTGTAAAGAAAACAACATCCCAATTCTTGTATTTGACTTAACGGTGCGAGGTAACATCCGCCGAGCAGTCATGGGAGAATCAATCGGCACCCTTGTGGGAGGTTCTTGTGAAATTAGCTGAAGCTGAGAGTACGATGCAAAAAACAGTTGAGTCAACTCAACGCGCATTTAATACAATTCGCACTGGTCGCGCCAATACCAGTCTATTAGATAAAGTGTTAGTGGAATATTACGGTACACCAACACCTTTAAAATCACTGGCAAATATTAGCACGCCAGATGCAACAACAATCCTGATTCAGCCTTACGATAAAAGCAGTTTAAACATTATTGAGAAGGCTATTTCTCTTTCTGATGTGGGTTTAACGCCCAGTAACGACGGTTCAGTTATCCGGCTGAACATTCCGCCATTAACAAGCGATCGCCGTAAAGAATTCGTTAAACTTGCTGCTAAGTACGCTGAAGAAGGTCGTGTTGCTCTGCGTAACATCCGCCGTGATGCTTTAGACTCCATTCGTAAGCAGGAGAAAGCCTCAGAAATTTCTGAAGACGAAGCAAAAGACCAACAAGACAAATTGCAAAAACTAACAGACAAGTACACAGCTAAAATTAACGATTTGTTGGCAGAAAAAGAAAAAGACATCACAACTGTCTAAAGTATGAAGTGTGAAGTATGAAGTGTGAAAAAGCCCTTGGGCGAAAGCAATCAAGCATTTTTCCTTTTTTGAACTCCTATATTTTATAGGTGAAATAATTTCATACTTCAGACTTCACACTTCAGCCTACTTTTAACAGCCATATTTGCTAACGTAGGGCTATTGGGGTTTATGGTCAGCCCAAGAGGTTAACATGGCTCACTTAGATCTGCGTCGCCCCCAAAATACTAACGGCGATTTTTATGTAGATACTACCTGTATTGATTGTGATACCTGTCGCTGGATGAGTCCGGAAGTTTTTTATCGTGTTGATGAACAATCGGCAGTTTATCACCAACCAAGCAATGAAGCAGAAAGATTAACAGCACTTCAAGCACTTTTATCTTGCCCTACGAGTTCTATTGGTACAGTTGCAAAACCTAAAGATATCAAAAATACTCAAGAAACTTTTCCGATTTTAGTAGAAGAAAATGTCTACCATTGTGGCTATCATTCGGAAAAATCTTACGCCGCTGCAAGTTATTTTATTCAATTAGAAGAAGGGAATAGTAATATTTTGGTGGATTCCCCTCGATTTACGCCACCTTTAGTTAAGCAGCTAGAAGAGATGGGTGGAATTCGTTATCTGTATTTAACTCATCAAGATGATGTTGCAGATCATCAAAAGTATGCTGAACATTTTCAATGCGATCGCATCCTCCACGTTGATGATATTTCTGGAGGTACTCGCAATGTAGAAATCCAGCTAACAGGTTTAGACCCATTTGAGTTAACTTCAGATGTTTTAATTATTCCAGTTCCTGGGCATACAAAAGGACACACTGTTTTACTCTACAAAAATAAGTTTTTGTTCACAGGCGACCATCTTGCTTGGTCAGAAGGTAGACACCAATTAGCGGCATTTCGTGACTACTGTTGGTATTCTTGGTCAGAACAAATTAAATCAATGCGGAATTTGGCTAATTATTCTTTTGAGTGGATTTTACCAGGTCATGGGCGGAGATTTCACGCAGATGTTGATACTATGCGTCAGCAAATGCACAAATGTATTGAATTGATGAAGTTGCAAAGATAACGGATTAATCCAGACAGGACTTCTACACCTACACCCTTACACCCAATCTCAACAACTAAGCTTGTGCGTAAGTTTTATAGCTAAAACTCTTGCAACTGTTTCTCAGTAATCCAAGCTGCATGGAACCCATAGGGTACGCGTTGGGGAATTAGGACTCGTGCTACAGGTTCAGCGATAACATCTTGAGCATTCAGCACCAACAATTCTGAAGTATTTGCCGCCTCATCGTGAACAAAAGTCATCAACCAGCCATCATCTTCAATTGTGGCATTGGGACGTGGTACAAATACAGACTCACCGTTATAGCGCCCTGGCTCAAATTGATGGATTTGGGATGTACCACGATGAAAGTCATATTTAATTACACCATCAAACAAAGGCACAGGAGTATCTGCGCTTTTATTAACATAGCCATAGCGAATTTGTCGCCCCAAGAAATTCTCGTTAACGCGGGGAAATTCCCCAGCAATATCATCTAACTTGGACTCAGACAAAGCCCCAGTCTTGAGGTTCAACCGCCATTGATGCAGTCGCGGAATGTTAGCATCTGGATCATCAACACCATTAAAACCCAACACAGAAGTAGAACTCATACGACAGGCTATTAGTACGACTTCATCACCTTGTTCATAGGCGTTCAAGGTATGAAAGACATAGCAAGCTGGACTCTCAAACCAGCGAATCTTGCTGTTATCGCCGTGACGTGGGAGAATGCCAAAACGACTTGGGCGATCGCACTCAAACATCAGCATTGGTTTTCCCTGTTGTACCCGTGCTGGGTTGAAAGTCAATGGTAAATCCATGAAAATTGTATAGTTTTCCGTGATGGCGAAATCGTGCATCATCACAGGTGTGGGAATCTCAATTGGTACAGTCCATAACAACTCACCTGCTGCGGAAACTATGCCGTATTGCAAATATGGTGGTGCAAACGAATAGCCAAAGAATACCATCTCACCCGTAATTGGATCTACTTTTGGATGGGCAGTGAACGGAGAAATTAGTTTGTCATCATAGGTGTACTCACCAATTGTTTTTAACTCAGGAACTAGAATTGCATGCGGCGCACCACCTTCCCACACTGCCAACAACTGACCACCATGCCAAACTAAGGCAGTATTAGCAGTATTTCCAGATATGCCAGGATGATTCTGCTGGGGCGGTTCTAACAACCCAGTCAAAATCGCTTTACCTGCTTCATGTTCAGCTTGCCATTTTTGCGTCTGTACATAGCGGTTGCGATAAACTGCTTTACCATCCTTAATTTTGACACTATGCAGCATCCCATCGCCATCAAACCAATGATACTGTCCGATAGGCGACCACTGCGGATTAGGGCCATTCCGCACAAACATCCCTGATAGTTCCGGTGGTAGTTCACCAATTACTTGTAGGTTCTTTGCAGTAATTTCTTCACGAACTGGCGCAAAGTTGCCATCAAGATATGGATTAACTGCTGTTTTGGTCATGATGTTGTCTGTGAAATTGGGTGAATTTATAAGACCTTACCATGCCAATAGGGTGCGTTAACAGTGTTAACGCACCCTACAAGAATTAAGAGGATGTCTGAAAAGTAATGGGCGAATATAATTCGCTACTATACAAACGAAGTCCGCCTACGCGGACTAATAGAGAATTAAAGTTTTTGAACCCGCGTAGGCGGTGAGACCAGTGCTGCGGGAGGGTTTCCCTCCGGAGCCACTTGCTCCACTTGGGGAGACCCCAAGTGGAGCAAGTGGCATCAGGCAACTGGCGTTAGCGACGCTCTTGAGCGTCACCCGGAGGGGTTTTGTCTGTGTAGCCGCGACTTCAGTCGCAAAGGCTAGTATGAAATGAGACTTCTCAGACATCCTCTAAGAGATTTTTTACAAAAGTAGATATATCTAAATAAAACCTACAGATGCAAACCTATGAAATATTGATAATTTACCGAAGCTGGGATACTTTTAACAAGTAGCTAGGCTCCGAATATTTACTTATTATCTAAATTTATGATTGTTGATGTCCCTTGGCATCGCATTCTTTATGCCAGCACCTTTTTAGCAATCCAATACGCCAGCTATGGGCAAATCGATGCGGATTTAATTCTAATTTAGAATCACGGCTAAACAAGGGTTGGTTGAGATACTGCCAAAGAGGAAATTTAATCTTGGTGTGTTTTTCTGCCATAGGAGGAACAAACTAAATATATATAAGCGATCGCGTTATAGCAGTAGTGGAAATTTGGTAAAGTAATTGCCACTTACTGAATTTCTAGTTAAAGATGACATGATATGTATTCAGTTGTCCTGGTGGCAATTGCGGAATTTTACGTAAAGTTTTCTGTCCAATTCGTTAGATTGAAGATCATGCTCAAAGTTCCCAAAGCTAAATCTTGCGTGGTTGTAACTGCAATATCTGGCTGTTGTACTGAGTTCGCTGCCCATATCAGTGACTGTTTCTGACAACTTTACTGTTCAATTTACCTTGTCAACAAAGGCAAAATTACAGACTCATAACAAAAGTGAGGAAAAATTTACAGTCGCAACACATTTATATACTTTGAAACTAACACTTGAGTTAATATGTCTGCTATTGCTTTTGTGCATTTTGCGTGGGGAGTAGAAAAAAATAAATATGGCAACAGTTATCAGCAAGCAAAGCGCGGAGAATTTAGTTGGAATTGCCGATCAATTTGTACTTCAAGGTAATGTTAGGAGTGTTACACCATTTGGCAGTGGTAATATTAATGACACCTTTTTAGTAACCCTGGATTCTGCTACAGAACAGCATTTTGTCTTGCAACGCATCAATACTCAAGTATTTCGCCAGCCGCGACTGATTATGCAGAATATGCGGATTTTTAGCGATCATGTTTATCAGCGTCTGCAATACACACTCCTCAACCGTCGCTGGGAAGTACCACGGGTAATGTCAACCAAGGATGCTCAAGACTATTGCATTGATGCTGAGGGTGCTTTTTGGCGGGCAATTAGTTTTATTCCAGGCTCACAGTCTTTTGACACGATGCCAAATATCGGATATGCCACGGAAATTGGCTATGCCTTGGGGATGTTTCACAATTTGATCAGCGATTTACCACCAGAAAAACTTGCAGATACTCTTGCAGGTTTCCACATTACACCGCTTTATCTGCGTCATTATCAAGAAGTTTTAGCAAACACTAGTCCGCAATCATCTGCTGAAGTTAATTATTGCTTGCAATTTGTTAGCGATCGCACAACTTCTGCACATATCCTCGAAAATGCCAAAACCCAAGGCTTACTACCATTACGCCTAATGCACGGCGACCCCAAAATTAATAACGTCATGTTTGATACTGCAACTCAAAAAGCTGTCAGTGTGATTGACCTTGATACTGTGAAGCCAGGATTAGTACATTACGACATTGGTGACTGTTTGCGTTCTGGTTGCAATCCAGCTGGGGAAGAAACTGAGCAATGGGATACGGTTTATTTTGATACCGATTTGTGTCAAGGAATTTTACAAGGTTATCTTTCGGCGGCCAAGGCGTTTTTGACTGAGAATGATTATGCCTATATGTATGATGGCATTCGTTTAATTGCCTTTGAATTAGGACTACGATTTTTTAGTGATTACTTAGCCGGAAACGTCTACTTTAAAGTCAAACACCCAGAACACAACTTAGCAAGGGCGATCGTTCAGTTTAAGCTAACCGAAAGTATCGAATCTCAAGAAAGCCAGATTCGCAACATTATTCAGGATGTGAAATGAAGGAGCAAAAATTCGCTTTGCAACCCTTTGCATCTGACAACTTGCTACGTAATGTGCAAATCATAGGTAATATTGCCCGAAATGATCATAAACTTGCTATTACTTACAATCTACTTGGTGACTTAACAGGAATTCTCATTGCTTCACCGTCCGATACACCAACCCGAAAAGACGAACTGTGGGAAGACACCTGCTTTGAGTTCTTTGTGGGAATCAAAGACTCGGAACGGTATTGGGAATTTAACCTCTCCCCCGCAGGACACTGGAATGTCTATCGTTTTGATAGCTATCGTCAAGGGATGCAAGCGGAAACAGCTTTTACTACTCTGCCGTTCCACGTTGAATATCAGCCTGATATTTTAGCTCTAAATTTAGATGTAGATTTGGCTAAAATCGTAGCATCAGACCAAGGTATTGATGTAGGGATTACTACTGTAGTAAAACAAAAAAACAGTCAGGTATCTTACTGGGCATTAACTCATAAAGGTGCTGAAGCGGATTTTCACTTGCGGGATAGTTTTGTCATTCTGTTGTGAAGTAGAGAAATTAATACCAGTATGCCACAAGATAGGGACTGAGGGGTTTAACCCATCAGGGGGCTAACCCCTCAGTCATAATGAAGCCAGCAAAAATACAATTGTAGTAATCGATTACTTTGTTCAGGGTTTTATAGGCTATAAGTTAAAGCGATCGCTACCACGGAACTGCGATCGCTCTTTATTTTGTATACTGAGGTTGATTGAGAAAGGGTGTAAATCACATTCCGCACCTACTAGTGTCACAATCGGTAGAAATCAGCGTGAACGCGATCGGCAGGCTTTGGTAGTATAGCTGCGATTTTAATAGTCAGGTGCAACTCAAGATAGCATATACTCCGATTAACAATCGGAAACTTAAAATGAGAATTTTTGTTCCTGGTCGTCTTTGTTTGTTCGGAGAACACAGCGATTGGGCGGGAGAATATCGCCGGATTAATCCTGAAATCGAAAAAGGCTACACCTTAATTGTTGGTACTAATCAAGGAATTTATGCTGATGTCAAGCCTAATTCTACTGAGTTAATTATTCGTACTTCTTTGGGTGATGGCAAGCGTTATGAACCCTTCAGATTACCGATGGAATCTCATACCCTAAAGTGCGTAGCTAAACAGGGCGGTTTTTTTAGTTATGCTGCTGGTACAGCTTATCAATTTCTGACTCATTATGGTGTCGAAGGACTTGAGGTTGATAATTATCTAACCGACTTACCCATCCAAAAGGGATTATCTTCGAGTGCTGCTTTTTGCGTTCTCATTGCTAGGGCTTTTAATCGTCTGTATGACTTAAAGATGACAATTCGTGAAGAAATGGAGTTTGCCTACCAGGGAGAAAGAACCACTCCTAGTCTTTGTGGTCGTATGGATCAGGCTTGTGCTTATGGAAATCGCCCAATCTTAATGATATTTGATGGTGAACAAATCGACCTGAAGGAGCTGAAAGTTAGCCAAGATTTGTTTTTTGTAATTGTTGATCTCGGTGGCAGCAAAAATACACAAGAAATATTAAGACGATTGAATGAGTGTTATCCTTTCGCTACTAATTCAATACAGCAAAATGTCCAAAAATATTTGGGTTCTATTAGCGCCAAAATTACTCAGGCAGCAGTGGAAGCAATCCAACTTGGAGATGCTCAACTTCTGGGAACTTTAATGACAAAAGCCCAATCTGAATTTGATCAGCACGTAGTTCCAGCTTGTCCTTCTCAACTAACTGCAAACAAACTGCATCTCCTGCTTAATCACGCGCCTCTGAAACCTTATATATTTGGAGGAAAAGGTGTGGGTTCTCAAGGTGATGGCACTGCACAACTGCTCGTTAAAAATCAAGACAGTCAAACAAAAGCTATCGAAATTATTCAGCGCGATTTTCCGCAAATGCAAGCTTTACAGTTAACTATTTCAAAACTACCGTGTGATTAACTTATAAACTAAAACACATTTAACTTGCATAATTTCAAGTTTTGATAAAAAGCATCAAACTCTTTTATCTCTTACTCTGCGCCCTCTGCGCGACGACACTTTGCTCAAGTCGGCAGAGCCGCTCACGCAAGTGTCCTCCTCTGCGGTTTATAACGAATGTTAGCAACATAATTTTTTACCGCCTGCCTTCACTTCTGCACAAGTCCAGCAATTGCAGCGATTAATTTTGCCGGATCGGCTGGTTTGGCAATATGCAGTTGAAATCCGGCGGCAAAAACTAGTTGTTGTGTTGTCTCGGCGGCGTAAGCAGTCAGGGCGATGGCGGGGATTTTTCCACCTTGATCAGCGTTTAGCGATCGCAATTTACGAATCAAAGCGTAGCCATCAACATCTGGCATACCCAAATCACTCAATAGTATATCTGGCTGAGACTGTGCTATGGCGGCGAAGGCTTCGTGGGCTGATTGTGCTGTAGTGATAATTGCGCCTTGCTGTTCCAAAAAAAAGGCCAGAAACTCCCGTGTATCAACATCATCATCTACTACTAACACTGTTATACCTTCTAGTGGCTGAGAAAGCATAGGAAATGGATAGGAATCGCCAGATGCTTTTCTTTCTTCCCTGACAAACTCTGGAGTTTGTGGCTGGGCTGGTAAACAAACTGTAAATGTTGCGCCTTGTCCTTCGCCAGGACTTTCCGCCCAAACTCTACCACCATGTAACTCAACTAGTTGGCGGACAATTGCTAAACCCAATCCTAGTCCGCCTGATCTGCGTGTAATGCTACTATCTGCTTGACGGAAAGACTCAAAGACATAAGGTAAAAAGTCAGGAGTAATACCCTTACCTGTATCTTGGACTTGGATTTGGACTTGCGAACCAATTTGTTTTAAGTCAACATTAACCTGTCCACCATCTGGGGTAAATTTGACGGCGTTAGATAGCAAATTCCAAATAACTTGTTGTAGGCGACTGCTATCACCTTTTACTTTGCCAATTTTTGGATCAAGATTCAGTTTAATTTGAATTGATTTTGCTTCTGCGGCTAATCGCACTGTTTCTAAGGCAGCTTCAATCGTAGAAGCGAGATTAACGTTTTCTAAATTTAATGATAACTTACCCCGCAGAATTCGAGAAATATCCAATAAATCATCAATTAATTGCACCTGGAGTTCGGCATTGCGTTCAATAGTTTCCAAGGCGCGAAGGCTGGCGGCTTCGTTAAGAGTGCCTTTTCGCAATAACTTTGCCCAACCTAAAATCGGATTCAAGGGCGATCGCAACTCATGAGAAACTATTGCCAAGAATTCATCTTTAATCCGGTTCGCTGTTTCTGCGGCTTCTTTGGCTTTTTGGCGTTCTTCGGCTACGGCTAAGGCGCGATCGCGCAAATTTTTGTATTCTTGAACTCGGAATGTTAAATCAGTAACATCTTGAATGGAAAACAGCGCGCAAAATCCTTCTCCAACTAATGCTGGTACAGCAGTTACTGTTGTGTGTTGAATGCGGTATTTATCTTGCGGTAGCGGTACAGGAATTACATATTGATGCAACTGCGAAGAAAAAATTGTTGGCGGCCCACCTTCAAAAATTTGCTTTAACCGGATAGCATAACGTGGTTGATTCAAGTGCGGAAAATACTCATAAATCGAGCTTCCTAAAATCTTATTTCTGATAATTTTTGTCCATTCTTCTAAACAGCAATTCCAGAATAAAACGGTGTGATCTGAATCTAAAACAAAAGCTCCCAAGGGAATCTTGTCTAAAATGCTAAATTTTTCCTGGGCTTGCTCAATTTTGTTCATCTGCTCACACACTTATTAAACTAATTGGAATTTTCTCCTAGTATTGCCATTTCCTTGTTAATCGCTTTAATTAACGCATCGAATGTCCCCACCTCGAAAATTAAAATAATATCACCGATAAGTTCCAATTGTTCAATAGCGAACCGCGCTTGTGCCAGTAAAATTTTAGAATTACTGGGATTTTGATTTGTCAGTAATAATAAATTATCAATTGTATCTTCTAAATAAACAGGTATTGTGTAATTCATGTGCTGCTTTAACACATTACTAATTGAACCCATGACTCCATTAATCACAATATTACCAATTTCGCTCAGTGTGCCAATTTTAACCGCATCTAAATCATCTGAATCTGCTTCTTCTCCCGTCAGAACTGCCACTAATGTTGATGCGCTTTCTGTGGGAAAAATTAACCCAGCAGTGCCATAAAAAGAGCCTGTAAAGCTTAATTTTACAGATGCTAAACTAACATCATGAAATCGGTTTGCTAATTCTTGATAAGCTTGTGCAGCAGTCAATACCTTGACAAATGGAATTTCCAAATGAATGTGAGAGTCTACCATTTCATTCAATAAACTGGCGGCTCGACCAACTCCAATATTAATTAATTCTTGCAAGGCATCTAGTTGATCTACTGTCACATTCATAGGAACTTTATTCCTTTATATTAATAGCTTGCTGAACCACTTGTCGTAATTCTTGTTCTTTTGGTGGTTTATTGAGAAAGTTAATCGCTCCCAGGTTATAACTTTGATTACGTGCGCCTTCTTGAATATCTGCTGAGATGATAATTGTGGGAATTTTTAACCCTTCATCTTGTAGAGCCTGGAGAAATTCAAATCCATTCATATCTGGCATTAATAAATCAGCTAACACACAATTAGGCTGATGTTTATGAACTATTTCTAACCCTTCTCGCCCATTAGTCGCCTCTAGAATTTCATAACCATCTTCCTGGAGAAATTTCCGAATCATTCTTCGAGAAAAGGCTGCATCATCAATAATTAGTACTAAGCTCATCAGCTTTCACCTTAAAATTTATCTATTGGAATTTTTTTTATTTTGAGTGATGCCTAGAATTTTTGCTAAGATAAAACGCATAATTTTGAAATATCTTTTAATTTAAAGATAACTTACTTTTAGGGTTTTTCAATAAAATCAATATATGCTGAAAAATAGACAATGCTGAAACTATAATGCTATGTTAATGAGGATTTTGTCAAATTTTGGAAATATCATCTAATTTCGGCTTGGCTTGACGTAACCAATACAAAACGGTTGTGTGGTGAATCTCAGTGACTCGTTCAATTTCGCGCAGGCTCATACCATTAAAATGCATTTTTATGCAAAGTTGCTTGACATCATCTGAGTAGCACCAAGGCTGGTAAAATTCGAGAAACTGACGACCACACTGTTTACACTTATAGCATTGTCTATTTTTGCGACGACCATTCTTGAAAGTTTGAGTCGTATAGCAACGAGGACATTGCATATCTTTGATTATATTATTGAAGGTAAACATTATCTTTTCAGCATTAATAAGTGGGAACATCTTTCTCAAGAGATATATTTAAGAAGTTTAAAAAAGCTTAAAATTAAGACAAAAGACATAAATTGATAATCGATATAATCCAATGGAGTTAGCAGAAATTGATAACGACGATCTAGAAGCATTTCTAGTTGAAAGCTATGAGAGTCTGGATCAAATTGAAAGAAGCATCATTGATCTAGAGAAAACATCTGCCCATAAAGAAGCGCTAGATCGAATTTATCGCTCACTTCATACCCTCAAAGGAAACTGTGGCTTTTTACCATTTCCCAAATTAGAATCTCTAGCTCATGCGGGGGAAAGTTTAATCTCGTGTTTACGGGATGGGCTAGGTTTTGCCAAGGGCGATCGCAACTTGACTGTCACACCACAAATTATTAGTACCTTACTGCAAACAGTAGACAGCATCCGTCAGCTGCTATCCCAAATTAAAACAACCAAGCATGAGGGAGATGATAATTTTGCCACACTTATTGAAACTTTGACTCAGTTACAACAAACTCAACAGGTAGTTGCAGTCTCACCATCGCCGCAACCGCAACAGCCAAGTGAACTTACAGAAGTCGCAATTATAGTATCAGAATCGGCTGACATCCGGGTAAATGTGAGTTTGCTGGATCAGGTGATGAACTTGGTGGGTGAACTAGTTTTAACCCGTAATCAAATCATTGGATTTTCCGACAAGTTTAAAGATAACTCCTTTGCTAGTACTTGCCAGCGCTTGAACTTAATTACAGCCCAGTTGCAAGCAGGAGTGATGAAAACTCGGCTGCAACCAATCAGTACCATTTGGCAAAAATTCCCGCGCGTGATTCGAGATTTAGCGATCGCATATGGTAAACAAGTGGAAGTGGAAATGCAAGGTGCAGATACAGAAATAGATAAAAGTATGATTGAAGCTATTAAAGACCCCTTAACTCATTTAGTCCGCAACTGCATCGATCATGGCATTGAATCACCAACCGAGCGTAGTGCTACTGGTAAGTTAACCACAGGTAAGATATTTCTCAAAGCCTTTTATGAAAACGGCAAAGTCAATATTGAAGTTGGCGACGATGGCCAAGGTTTATCTCCAGCACAACTCAAAAGGCGGGCGCAGCAACTTGGCTTAGTAAGCATTGCACAAGTCGAGACAATGAGCGATGCAGAAGCCATAGATTTAATTTTTTTACCAGGCTTTTCCACCTCACAACAAATTACTAACCTTTCCGGGCGTGGAGTTGGCATGGATATAGTCAAAAGTAATATTGAGAAAATCAACGGCAGTATTGAAATTGATAGCCAGCAGGGAATAAGAACCACATTTAAACTGAAAATTCCTCTGACATTAACAATTATTCCTGCATTAATTGTCACCAGTGAAGGCGATCGCTATGCCATCCCCCAAGCCAGCATCCAAGAGTTAGTGCGCTTAGAACCACAAGCACTCAACAAGATTGAAATATTTTACGACGTACCCGTGTATCCCTTACGCGGTAATCTCATATCTTTGGTTTACCTCAATCAAATACTTCAATCTCCAAACACTCCTAACTCCCCACTCCCCACTCAGCACTCAGCACTCGCCACTCCCTACTCAGCACTCAATTTAGTCATCATCCAAGCCGAAAACTATCAATTTGGACTAGTTGTAGACACGATTGAAGACATTCAAGAAATTGTTGTCAAGCCTTTAGGAAAGCAGTTAAAAGCGCTATCTCTGTTTGCTGGAGCCACAACTATGGGAGATGGCAAGGTAGCTCTAATTATTGATGTGTTGAGTTTAGCCAAACTAGCAGAACTGAACGCAAAACAACAGCTATTGTCCAGTATTGCAGACGCAAACATCGTAGAGGAAGTGAGCGATCGCCAAATGATTTTACTGTTTCAGGGGCCTCAAGGCGCAGCGATGGGGATGCCAATTGCGATCGCCTTCCGGTTAGAAGAAATTCCTCGTGTTGCTGTAGAGAAAGTAGGGAATCAAGAAGTTGTGCGGACTGGTGGCAGGATTTTGCCGTTAATTGACCTAAACAAGATATTCCCTAGCAATCAGCAAACGCCAACCACAGAAACCGATACACTGCAATTAGTGATTGTTTCTCCCAACTGTGAACTGAGCGTTGGATTAGTAGTTGAGCGCATTCTTGATATTGTAGAGGAACCACTCACAATTAAAGGTATCCCTAGTAGACCGGGTGTTTTGTTTTGTGCCGTAATTCAAGGACAAATCACCGAGATCCTTGATGTTGAGGCTGTAATTGAGATTGCTAACCCCTATTTGCTGCAAGTGAGCGATCGTGGCTGAACAACTTTGCACTTTTTGGTTAAATAAAACTTACTTTGGCATCGACGTACAGCAAGTTCAAGAAGTGATTCGTCCCCAAGTCATAACTCGTGTACCTCTAGCACCGCCAGATATTTGTGGATTGATTAACGTGCGGGGACAAATTATTACTGTGATCGACTTGCAGCAGCGATTAGATATGGGTGAATCTGTCAGCCGATTAAATATTCCCCAAAAAGATCAAGCTCAGGGGTTTAATATCATTGTATGTTCTGATCATGAAGTAGTTAGTCTACTTGTCGATGATGTTGGAGATGTTTTAGAGTTCCCAGAAAACACCTTTCAACCTCCACCCGCAACCTTAAAAGGTAGAATGCGTCAGATACTGACGGGAGCTTACCCATTTGCAGAAGGGTTTTTGTTAGTTGTTGACACAGAAAAAATTCTCAACGTTAAAGTAACTTAGGAGCTATTGCCAATGGCTACAAACCGGGCTGGGAAAACAGCCAACTCTAAATCTCCCGCAGAAAATGGTGCAGAGCCGACACAAATCAATCAAACTAAAACAGACATACAACTACAACCTTTATTAGCAGCCTTAAAAGCCGCAAAAAATGGTGATTTTACCGTCCGTTTAGCAGTTGAGGACGATGATTTAGGTGAAATTGCTACAGTTTTTAATGAATGGGTGAGTTTGAACCAAAATGTCAACAGCGAAGTGGCACGCATAGCATCTGAAATTGGTACAGAGGGAAAGTTGGGTTCTCAAGCCGTTGTCAAAGGTGCTCAAGGTTCTTGGCAAGAATTACTCAACAACGTCAATCAAATGTCTGCAAATATCTCCGAGCAGATTAAAAGTATCAGAGAAGTCACCCTTGTTGTTGCTCAAGGAAATTTGTCTCAGCACATCGAGGCAGATAACGCGGGAGAATTTAAGCTGCTTACCGATAATGCCAATCAGATGATTAGCCGTCTGAGGTCTTCCATTAGACAAATGGCAGATGTAGCTACAGCAGTGGCATCTTCGGCCGAAGAACTCACCGCAGTCAGCAAAGAAATGACGGAAAATGCCAAACAAACGGCAGAACAGGCGACATCTGCTTCGGCTTCGGCGGAACAGGTAAATCAAAATAGCATCACGGTTGTGACGGCAGTAGAAGAAATGAATGCCAGCATTCGAGAAATTGCCAAAACTGTTGCCGAAGGGGCAAAAGTCGCAAATCAAGCCGTCAAAACCGCCGATCACACCAATGAGACAATAGATAAACTCGGTCAAAGTAGCATTGAAATTGGCAAAGTCACTAAGGTAATTACTTCAATTGCCCAACAAACAAACTTACTAGCACTCAACGCCACAATCGAAGCCGCTAGAGCTGGGGATGCTGGCAGAGGCTTTGCCGTAGTCGCCAACGAAGTCAAAGAATTAGCCAAGCAAACAGCCAACGCTACCGAAGATATTAGTCAACGAATCGAAGCGATTCAGACCGATACCCAGGGAGCAATGGCAGCCATCACTCAAATTACTGACATTATCAACCAAATTAACGATTTGCAAAGCACGATCGCCAGCGCTGTGGAAGAGCAAACGGCAACCACTAATGAAATTGCCCGAAATATAGCCGAAGCTGCCCAAGGCACAACAGATATTGCCAAAAGTATTGGCATTGTCGCGCTAAACGCTCAAACTACAACGATTGGGGCCAGTAACACTTCATCCTCTGCCACCGAATTAGCCCGCATGGCTGTAGATATGCAAAAAGTCGTGACGCAGTTTAAGTATTGAAGGGGTAAGGGGCTAGGGCGTGTTTTCAAACTAGCCGACACCCTAAAGAGTTGATACAAGGATTTTTTCGCCCACAAGGAGCGAGGTTTCAAACCTTGATTATTTCATGAAACTTTTAATTGATCGGCAAGACAAAACATACTCGTTATGTGATGCAGTCAGTTTTGTTTTGATGCGTCGGCGTGGTATCACAGATGCATTGACGACTGACCGACATTTTGAGCAGGAGGGCTTTGTAAAACTATTGCACTCAGCCACCTAAACAGTTAGTTATCAACGCCACTTGCGGGAAGCCGCAGAAGCGTCTACAGCACTCAGCACTTTGCTATACTATGCCAAAAATTCGGGTATTAGTTGTGGATGACGCGGTGGTGGTTCGCAGTCGCGTCAGTAAGATTTTATCCAGCGATCCGCAACTAGAGGTAGTAGGGGTTGCTGCCAATGGTCGCATTGCCTTGGCGAAGATTCCGCAAGTCAATCCCGATGTTGTCATTTTAGATGTAGAAATGCCGGAGATGAACGGTTTAGAAACCCTGGCCGCACTCCGACCAATTTATCCACATCTACCAGTAATTATGTTCAGCACTTCCACTCATGCTGGTGCAAGTGCTACCCTAGAAGCTCTCTCTTTAGGTGCTTCAGATTATGCGACAAAACCCAGTAATCTGGGGAGTGTGGAGGCAGCCAACCAACATATCCGCCAAGAATTAATTCCTAAAATTAAGCTATTTGGTGCCGGAATGACCGCATTTTTTCCGGCAAATGCGATCGCCCCTACAGTTGTTCCCATTCCCAGCAAAACAGCACCTGTGGATGTGGTCGCCATTGGGGTTTCTACCGGAGGGCCAAATGCTCTGGCCATACTGCTGAGTGAGATGCCAGCAGATTTTTCAGTTCCCATTCTGATTGTGCAACATATGCCGCCAATGTTTACGAAGCTACTAGCAGAAAGATTATCATCTAAGTGTCAAATTCCTGTAGAGGAAGCGGTTGATGGCATGGTATTAGAAGCGGGACAAGTCTGGGTAGCACCAGGAGATTTTCACATGATTGTCCAACGTGATGCCACTGCGGTGCGCCTGGCGCTGCATCAAGCACCCCCGGAAAATTCCTGTCGTCCTTCGGTGGATGTGCTGTTGCGTTCAGTTGCCCAAGTGTACGGTGCAAGTGCGATCGCTGTCATTCTCACAGGTATGGGTCAAGATGGATTACATGGCTGTCAATGTATCCGCGAGGCGGGTGGAAAAGTATTGGCACAAGATGAAGCTAGTAGTGTAGTCTGGGGAATGCCTAGTTTTGTTGTTAATGCCGGACTAGCGAATCGGATTGTTCCCCTTGAGCAAATGGCAGGTGAAATTATGCAGTACATCCATCCTGTCCAAAGGTCGGGTATGTGATGAGACAGACAATGGGAATAAATACTCCAGATTTTGACTATTTGCGTCAATTAGTTCATCAGCATTCAGCGGTGGTGTTAGATGGCGATAAAACTTATTTGGCAGAGTTACATTTGCAGCCAATTGCTGAAGCCGCCGGATTTACCAAAATTGGCGATTTAATTGCTTACTTGCGGCATCAACCATTGAGTGATCTGCATATTCAGGCTATTGAGGCGTTAGTTACTAACGAAACTTCATTCTTCCGTGATACATACCCCTTTGAAGCCCTCAAACAAGTGGTGTTGCCAGAGTTGATCAAAAAACGGAGAATTGAGCGATCGCTAAATATTTGGTGTGCTGCCTGTTCTAATGGACAAGAAGCTTATAGTATTGCCATGCTGATTCGGGAATATTTTCCTCTATTGGCTAATTGGTCTGTACAAATCATCGCTAGTGATTTTTCTGGTAAAGTGTTAGCTCGTGCCAAGGAAGGACGTTATAACCAATTAGAAATCAAGCGTGGTTTACCGAAAAATCTGCGAGAAAAGTATTTTAAACTGTTAAATAACGAATGGCAAATTCAAGATGAAATCCGCCAAAAAGTAGATTTTCGCCAAATAAATCTCGTTCATTCTTGGTCAATTTTACCCAGTATAGATATTATTTTTCTCCGTAATGTTTTAATCTATTTTGATATAGCCACTAAGAAGTATTTACTCACAAAAGTTAGACAGCAATTAAGACCAGATGGCTACTTATTTCTTGGTAGTGGTGAAACCACCCTTAATCTACATGAATCGTTTGAGCGAGTGCAATTTAACAAGAGTATTTTCTATCAATTGCGTCAAGTACCTTCAGACAATGCGATCGCACCCGGAAGTGAGTGATTTGTACGGCTTCAGGACTTACTATATCAGCATAAGCAGTCTCCTTTCTCGGTTCTGCTTGTGGGAGATTTAACTCTAAACCATACGTTGCAAACGAGACAAACGCTCTGAATAATTTTTGATCACATGCAGCGCAAACATTGGCGTTTCTTGAACTGCGAAGAGAAATCTTTTTTCGTCTAGGGAAACAAGTTTGCATTCAGTTTTAGCGATCGCACTATAAGTACGATTTTTGATTCCTACAAGTACGCCTGTACCGAAAACATCACCAGTTATAATTGTTTCTACGACTTTACTGTTTATTGATATTTCGGCGTTGCTGAATGATGGAATGATTTTTGTCTCACGCAAAGGCAAGGCAGTGCGTTGGGCGGCTTTGCCGACTTGAAGCAACTGCCGCGCAAAGGCGCAAAGAGAAAGAGTTTTAAAATTTGAATTTCATCATTTCATCCCGCAATTATGCAACGCCGATATTTCTACTTCTCCTTCGATAATACCAAACATAACATCACCAGACTGTCCTTCTTCAAAGATGACTTGACCTGCTGAATATATTTGAGGCTCGGCTTGTTTTTGAAAGATATTGATTGTAATTACTGGACTTAACACCATTAGAGCAATACCAAAATTGTTTACTTAAAAATTTTTAGTTAGGCAATATTATAACCGAGTAAATTATACTACGTTCTGTTATTGAATGCTCAACAGACTCAACAGATGTTAATGAGCTTAGAGCTAACTATAAAGATAGAAGAAGTTGCTTTTAAAGGTTTTATATATATAACTTTAGACACTTGTATTTTGTGTATATTTATCCCTTTTTATTAATTCTTGATTATTTTTCTTTACTAAAGACGAATGGCTAATGACGGATGAACAAATACAGTAACATCGCTAAAATCATTTACAGTCATGGTTTTAGCTAGGTGTTGAATATGCGTCGCATTTCTGATTTTGTTTTAATAGTTTTTTGTAGTACTGTTTGGGGTTTACTCGGAATAATATCAGCGATCGCTACACCCCCGATGCAAGTTCGAGAACAAAGTCAAAGCCGCAAACGCCAACATTTTCTAGTGGAAAATAACTGCTTATTTAATGCGCGATCGCCTTACCTCCAATGCGCTGTGAATCCAAGTGAAGTATGTGATCAATGTATTTATTTTGTTGAATATGAGGAATGGAAATACTAAATTGTGATATTTTTCAAATTATTAGTGAATAAAAAGATACCCGACTTCTTTAAGAGGATGTCTGAGAAGTCTCATTTCATACTAGCCTTTGCGACTGAAGTCGCGGCTACACAGACTCTCACCCCTCCGGGTGACGCTCAAGAGCGTCGCTAACGCCAGTTGCCTGATGCCACTTGCTCCACTTGGGGAGACCCCAAGACCGCAGTGGCTCCGGAGGGAAACCCTCCCGCAGCACTGGTCTCACCGCCTACGCGGGTTCAAAAACCTTAATTCTCTATTAGTCTGCATAGGCGGACTTCGTTTATGTAGTAGCGAATTACATTCGCCCATTACTTTTCTAAGTCATATATTTACTGTTTGAATAAGAATTCAGAAGTCAAAAGCAATTAGTAGGGTAAAAAGATCCACCACTAATTATTAAAGAGTACTAAACATCCTCTAAATGTGGGGGTACTAAAACTGTTTATTCATCTGCTGCTTCGCACAGAATACAATTCTGACTCCTGAATTCTGACTCCTGAATTCTGTTTTAATAACTAATGAGAAACTAAGCCCGATCTAAGAGTGAAATAAGCAGCACAAAACCAACCTCCATCTGGATGTTTTAACACAGCTTTTCCTAGATAAAAATCATCATCAATCTGTACTAATTGGTCTACCAAATCACGAATCAAAAATTGAGGATTATCTGGTAAATCAAAGTTTAATCGCAAAACTTGAATATCTGGCTCTAATAAACACTTACCCAGAGATAATTGGAATTTAAAAGCCAGCGATCGCCCTCTACTATCTGCAACATAACCATTATAGAAAGGCCAGATTAAGCGTCCTAGCAATAAACCATCATTCGTAAAAATATTATCTCCACTATTGGTTTTGGCATCAAATGTTTTACCTTCCCAGGGTAGCCAAATTTTAGTTATAATATCTAACCAACTATCTAAAACTGGGTGGAAATTAGCGGTAAGAAATTCACCCCAGTAGCGACCGTTTAAAAATGGGTCTGGTACTATACCTTGGCGGTAAATATTATCTAAGGCGGCAATTCCACCTTTTTGGTCGTATTTCAACTGTCTTCTAGCTACCTCAAGTTCTGCGCGTAAATTAATGTTGAATTGCTGATAAGTATTCATGAGTAGCCTCACTGAGTTTAGTTGATTCCTGAGAGCTAGGACTTACGCAAGGAAGTGAATTTAACTATTGAGACTCAATCAAGTGACTGCTTCTATTATTACAATTAACAACAAAGGATTTAGGAGTCAGGAAGCCTAAATGGAGAATTTATCTGAGTCGAACTAACTCAAGCACAGTGCTGGACTTACCGCTTCATTTTTAATTTTTGCCAAATTGGCAAACAAATTGTTGTGAATACTGATATTGTTTGTATTGTGCAAGGGGTGTACCAGAAGTTGTCCTGACTTAATTGTTGGGGCAACTTCTCCAAAAAATATCACGAGTTTGAAATACTGTCCGCCAAACATGGGTATTGGCTTCTCATCTGGCCTTGTATTCAAAACTGCTCCATCAAACGGAAAGAAACGAGGAACAAGGAACGGGGTTTTAACATTTTCCACAAGCTAGGCAGAAAAAAGTGCTACTAAGGCTAGAGATTCAAAGTAGTACTGATGAACTTTGTAAATAACCAAGCCGGAGGATAACTCTTTTCTTGATTTTCCAGCAAGGTTAATAAATGATAAAAATTGGATTAAAAATTTACAGTTGAGATACATAACTTGCAGAAAAACTTGATGTTTAGGGAAAATTGATGGTTTTTATAAAGTTTTAAGAGTTATTATCGATCCCAAGAAATAAATTAACAACTTGTAAAAAACCGAATCAATGTAGTGAACTACCCCAGCATTTACATTTCGGAACATAACAGTCCCATAAATTTAGTTGGCAAAATGGGACAAGCGATGCAAATTTCAATTCATGCACCTAGTCAATATATCTGTGACAACTGCGAACAGATATTACCAGATTGGAAACAAGAAGGTTTATTCTGGGTTGTGATTGTCTTGCAGCGATCGCAATATCATTTAGTGGCAAGCACAAAAGAAATAGAATCAGAGAAACAACGGTTACGTGAAAAGTTTATGCGGTTCGGTATTGACTTGGCCTTTGATCTACGAGATCGTGGCTATCTCACAGATTTAATTGATCCGCGCACAGGCTATCCTTTACTTTCCCGTCCTGGTGCCATGCCGCACAATGATACAGCCGTAGTGAAAGCATTACTTGGCTATCCAATCATTAAAAACAAATGCTGTATGCTAGTTCATCCTATTTGGGGTACAGCAGTTTATCCCAGTATTTTAATATCAGCCGCACCGCCAACACTCATCGAATTTGTCACTAAAGAAATAGCCTACAAGCATGGCTGGGAAAAACAAATAGAAGTCTGAAGTGTGTAGACGCGGAGAGGCTTGCCGCAGGCTAGTATGAAGTCTGAAGAAATAACTGCTAAGGCTAAGGTGGTGTATTAGATTTAGATAAAATCACCACAGATGCACACAGATAAGATACAGGTCAATTTTTTTTATTAAAACTGCGATACTCCCAAGGATTGATAAACTTAGTATCGCTCCAAATTCCCAGTTTTTGCTGCTGCGCTTGTGCTTCAGCTTGTTGAACTAACTCTTTACTGGGACATTTATTTAGATAAGGGCGATATACTTTCGCTAAACCTTCTCGTAACAATACTTCTTGAGCAAACGTACCATCTTTTAAGCGAACTTCTGCCACCTTCCTATTATAGCGATCGCTATCTGTAATATTCAAAATAACGCGATCGCCTGATTTATTTACCAGTTGTTGTAAGCGTGACTGTGCTTTGATACCCCAACTAAATTGATTGCGATCGCTTGTCCGTTTACTGTTCCTTTCCTTTTGAGAATGCGGTACTTCTGGCGCATCCATACATGCAAAGCGCACATTGAATTTATTACCTTTAGCATCCTTAACAGCCAAAGTATCACCATCGCTAACTCGTTCAACCAAGTCTCCAGAAGCACCAAAAAATTTATCACAACTTACCAAACCCAAAATTATTATAGTTGCACTCAGCCAAACTGCTACTTGTTTTGTTAAATTATTCATGCACTTTCACCTAAATAAATTCACCTGCGATCGCTTTTGAATTTAAAATATAAAAAATAAATTTTCCCTGAATTTATTCAAGGAAAATTATGAACAGCAATTATATCTCACTTACTAGTAAAATTGGCTATCTTAATTAGCAAAAATCCCTTGGGGAAAACTATTATTAACAGCCGGGATAATTAGAGGCGAGGAAAGTACTTCAGTTAAAGTTCCGTTATATGGATTGACCTTCAGTACGGATATGCCATTATTCCCAGATGGAGGATTGGTAGCTGGTTGAGAGACTACATGCAGAAACTCTCCTTTAGAGTCTAAAGTTAGTTGAGCGCCACCACCACCCATCGGCCCTTTGAGTGTAACCTTTTGAATTTCTACTGGCGTTTTTGGGTCTTTGGCAATATCGTAGACAGTTACACTGTTGTCAGCAGGATTTGTCGTATAAAGGCGAGTTCCAGCCCGGTTAATTGCAATCCAGCAGATGAATATGCCGGAATTAGGCACAGCTTTGATGAAAGTCAGATTCCCCTCTTCATCGTAAGAGTATACTCCCACTTGGCTGCTGAGTGGAAATCAGCACCTGGAATGGCTAACCCACCGGTCATTACCAGCGCTGTTAAACCAGTCATGATAATTTTGCCAAGCTGACGATTAGCTTTGCTCGTTTTGGAGATAATATTCATGAATTTATTTTGGTAAATAACAAAATTTATTGGTACAACCTCACAAATAAATCTGGAGGCTTGTACCATTGAGGAATCATTAGTCAGGAGTCTGCAATCGCCAACTATTGCAACCGATTGACAAGCTGGCTGGCAAGTTGTCGTAGCGTGATGTCAGGGTCTTTCTCAGCAATTTCTTGCAAGTGAGGCTTGAGATCCATTTGACGATGCACTTCCAGAGCCTTGAGTGTCCATTTGCGAACTCCCATCTCTTCATCTTTTAACAGTCTAATTGCCAAAGAAGTTGGCGGTTCTCTCAAATTTCTCAAAGCGGCGGCGGCAGCTACTCTAACAACTGGCTCAGGATGGCGTGTAGCCATTTCTACAACCTCAGCAGACTGTTCAGATTTGATTAAGCCTGCCAGAGATGCTGCTAAAGCTGCAAAAGTCACATTCTCTCCTTGAACCAGACGCATCAGGTGAGGCAGTGCTTCCGGGCCGAGCTGCGCGGCATTTTCATAATCTGGTTCTTCTCGATCAAGATAATTCAGTATCTGTTCTAAGGTGACGGGCATAATTTAACCTCCTTTAACCCTGAGCAGTTAAATCGCTATTTCTCATGGTGTCAATTTCGCTCTGGACAACAACGGGAGTCCCGGTGATACCATTCGTGCCACAGCCGGTCATTAGTCGGGTAAAGTCCGCAGTCACACACATACCGTTTTTGTCCTTTTCGCCTGAAATATGCTGAAGACCTAGCACATGACCCACTTCATGAGCAAGAGTCCATTGCGTGCCAATCGAAGCGATCGCTCGCCTGGAATTTTGATGGTACGATACTGGCTAGTGGCGGAGATGATTGCACCGTCAAGCTTTGGGATGTGAATACAAAAGAGGTGATGAAAACGCTCCAGGGTCATACCAACTGGGTGCGATCGGTCGCTTGGAATTCTGATAGTACAATGCTGGCAAGTGGCAGTGTTGATCATACTGTTAAATTCTGGAATATTCACACTGGCCAAGCTTTGAAAACACTAGAGGGATATACCAACTGGCTACATTCGGTAGCTTGGAGTCCTGATGGTACACGACTTGCTAGTGGTAGTGAAGACCAAATGGTGAGAATCTGGGATACTCATACCGGATTAGCCTTAAAGACACTACAAGGTCATACTAATTGGGTGTACTCTGTGGTTTGGAGTCCAGATGGCACGATACTGGCTAGTAGCAGTGCTGATAATAGCATTAAGCTCTGGAATGCCCAAACAGGCAAAGTTTTGCGGACTCTCCAAGGTCATAGCAACTGGGTATTCGCGGTAGACTGGAGTCCTGATGGTAAAATGCTGGTTAGTAGTAGTGTTGATAATACTGTCAAGCTGTGGAATTTGCAAACAGGACAAGTGATTAACACCTTGCAAGGTCATACAAACTGGGTTTGGTCAGTGGCGTGGAGTCCCGATGGTAGTATGCTTGCTAGTGCTAGTGAAGATCATACCGTCAGGCTCTGGGATGCTTCTACAGGAGAACTTTTGCAGACCTTTGAGCATAATAGCGCCGTCCGCCCACTGGCTTGGAGTCCTGATGGTAAGATGATTGCTTGTAGTGGTGGCGATTCTACAGTCAAACTTTGGGATGTCAGCACAGGACAGTTAATCAAGACATTGCAAGAACATACTAATTGGATATCTTCACTGGCTTGGAATCCAGATGGCAAAATCATCGCCAGTGCCAGCCAAGATGCTACCGTCAAACTGTGGAATGGCAATACAGGAACATCTTTGAAGACTTTGCTGGGACATACTTCTTGGGTATCTGCCGTGGCTTATGCACCGAACAGCGAAGGCTGCATTATCGCTAGTGGTGGCGCAGATGAGATGATTAAACTTTGGGATACTGTGACGGGAGAGTGTTTGAGAACATTGAGAAATGTGCGTTTTTATGAAGGCATGAATATTACTGGTGTTACAGGCATCACAGAAGCACAAAAAGCAACGTTGAAAGATTTAGGTGCTGTAGAGAATTAAAATAGTCTACGGTGTAGACATCAGTCTAGAAATCACACCTGAAAACTGGTTTTGTTGCATTATACCAATTTCAATAATCTTTGCGACACATTGATTTTTTGTAACGGCGAACGGACGGAAAGCCCCTAGCAAGGTATCTGTTGCATTCTTCTTCAAGTTATCCAAGGTAAAAAGGCATTGGAGTATTTTAATCAAGCACTAGTTATCAAACGTGAAATTAAAGGGCTTAATAAAGTATGACACATCCAGTAAAAATTCCAAAAAAAGCAACTTTGCAGCGAAATACCCTTGATTTTCGCCATGCGATCGCTACAAACTGATATCGCATTTTTGGTATTTGAGGTGGGAGTGTGTCTGTGGTTGGCATTTACTGTCTTGTTTCAACTTGGTAGTCAAGGACAACTCAGCCTTGTGCCTTTCAAATTCAGTGAAATTTCCAACGACGCGCATCTTTTTTTGGGCGTAATTCTGGCTATCCTCAGCTTTACTGGATTTGAAGCAGCAGTCACACTTGGCGAAGAAGTGAAAAAACCTCGTCGAACCATCCCAAAATCTGTTATGGGTTCAGTGATTCTGGTGGGGATTTTTTATCTTTTGATGTCTTATGTGGCGACGGTTGGTTATGGTATTCAAGACATTGCCAAGCTGGCTCAAGATGCGGCTCCTTTTGATACCATTGCTCGCAGATATGGCGGTAAATTTGTTGTATTTTTGGTTGATCTCGCCGGCATCATCTCGTTGTATGCAGTTGCAGTTGCGATCGTCAACGCAGCTGCAAGGATTTTTTATGCTATCAGTCGGGAAGGGCTGTTTCCGCGTTGGCTATCACAGATTCATCATCGCTACAGAACACCAACAAATGCCATGTTTGGATTGTGTGGTCTGACGCTAGTCAGTGGTATTAGTTTAGGATTATGGCTGACTCCAGTCGTTGCATTTGGCTTACTGGGAAGTATAGGAGCATTGACAGCGTTGATAATTTATGCTTTGGTAAGTATTGCTTGTTTGCGATATTTCTGGATTAAACGACGCGATCGCTTTCATTGGTTACGTTCTGGTATCATGCCGCTATTATCAGTTGTTGTAGTGGCAGTAATTGGTTTCGGATCAGTCTACCCCCAGAGTTCATCTTTGCTCAATTGGACACCTTTGATTGTCATCTGTTGGTTAGTGTTGGGATTTGTGGTGTTGATATTTCTGCAACGTATCAAGCCAGAGGAAATTCAACGGGCTGGGGCGTTGTTTATCACGGGTGAAATTGAGTGAAGAAGTCAGGAGTAAAAGTTGTGGTTTGCTAAAGTTTAGAAGTATCTGGCAACTTTAGAGATTGGCAAATGGTTAGAGAGTACTCACCCCAAACACAATCAATACCTCCGCTTGAAAGTGGCGATCGCCTCACTCGCCCTGAATTTGAACGTCGTTATGAGGCTGCACCCCACATCAGAAAAGCAGAACTGATTGAAGGAATCGTTTACGTGGCATCTCCCTTAAGACATGAACAGCATGGCAAACCTCACAGTCGAGTTATGACTTGGTTAGGAGTCTATCAAGCACTGACTCCTGGCGTTGACTTCAGTGATTCACCGACAGTCAGACTAGATTTAGATAACGAACCCCAACCAGATGCGGTGCTGTTTATTGAACCTGCTGCGGGTGGACAAACTAAATTAAGTCGTGATGGTTACATTGAAGGATCTCCCGAATTGATTGTGGAAATTGCAGCTAGTAGCGTGGCGATTGATACGGGCAGCAAAAAGCAGGTTTATCGCCGTAATGGAGTGTTGGAGTACGTCATCTGGCAATCCTACGAGAATCAAATTGAATGGTTTCGCTTAGTTGATGGCGACTATCAATTGCTATCACCAGGCGCAGATGGAATTATTCGTTCTCACGTGTTTCCGGGTTTATGGTTGGCAGTAGAGGCGCTGTTAAACAATCAGATGGCGCGAGTTTTGGAGGTGGTGCAAGAGGGTTTGAAGTCACCAGAACATGCTGCGTTTGTACAACACCTCAACAAAAACTCCGCGTAACTTTGTCTTGAAAAGTTTGCTCAACGGGGGGAACCCCCCTCCGGGTTCACCACTTTGCTTATGCCGGGAAACCCGTCCACCGCAAGTGGTTCACCGCACGCAACTTTTCGCTGCGTTTACCTCAGCGCACCTCTGCGTTAAAAAAACTCTACTTCTCCTCAAGAATAATTGTCGAATCAGCAGAACGCCCAAATTCTTCTGGCGCGTATTGTAGATGCGCTTCCGCACCAGGCCAAAGATATGTACCAGGAGTGACAGAACGGACTAAGTAATGGAGGCTATAAACTCCTGGTTCGAGGTGGTCGGCGTAGGCGATAATGCGATCGCGGTAAATATTGCGATAACCAAGTTGCCAACTATCTGCTTTGGCTTGCAAAGCAGCTGTCGCAGTTTGAAAACTCTGATCAACGGCTTCAAATCCTGCTGGTAATGGGTCTTTAATTACTATATGGTCTACTGGGCGATCGGCAATTATTTCTAAACCAATATCAAAGACTTGTCCACTATCTACAGTTAACGGTTTATCAAAAGCATACATCCCGGTTTTTTGCAAGACTTTTTCTTCACCAACTTTGCTAATTTCTCTTGTTACCCGTAAACCATTAAATCTTCCTGGTTGATTACCTTGCAAGCGATAATTATAGGCAACTAAATAATGTAATTTGCCATTACCTGATTTTTGCAACATCAAATCGTGACGACCACGAGGTACTTTTTCCATTGGCACATTTAGCTGTAAACTAGAATTTTTGTAACCATCAAAGCGATTTTCTCCTAACTTTTTCCCAGCTAATCTTATTGTAGTGACAAAATTTGGTGGGGTGGGTTGCAGTTGGCTGTATTCTACTAAAGCTGTTAATGCTTGAGCATTATTATAGTTAGTTTGCCATGTGCCATCTCGTCGCATTGTTAGCAGACTTTGGAACAATTTATCAAGAACTTGCGGCTTGCTTTGTTTGGCAATAAATAACCGTAAAGCCTGTGCTTGTGCGGTAGTAGATGAATTCATCCATTCCCAACTGCGGGGTAAACTAATAACTGCTGTGCGACCAGTTTCATAGATATTTTGTTGTAACTGGTTCAACATTTGTTGTGATTCATCTTGCCATTCTGGGAATTGAGATAAGTACCTTGCCAGTTTGATTTGGGTGACTATATCAAAATTTTGGCGTTGTTGATAAATATCTCCTAGGAAACTATTGCGTTTATCTCCCAGTTCTGCTAATGCAATTAAGGTATTTAATTGCAGTTGGTTTTTACATAGTTGTTGTTTACAAAAATCGTACTGTCCTGGGTTAGCTAAAACTTTTTGCAGATAATTTTTTAAGCGCGTTAGTGTTGTAGAATCTAGAAAACCAGGAAATGCTTGATTAGCTTTTACCAAAGACTCAGCAGCATAAGCGGAAACCCAAGGATCAGATTTTTCTTGTCCTGGATAAGCAGCAAAACCACCGTCGGCTACCTGTAATTTTTGCAATTGAGTAATGGCTTGATTTGCCTGTTGGCTAGGATTAAATTCAGCAAATGATTGACTGTATTTTTGTCCTAAAGTTTGCAGGTTAGCAGCAATTATTAACTGACTAGCGGCTGGTTCTGCAAAGGGTAAATCATTATCTGCTAAAACTTGTTTGGCTGGTACTTTAATTTCTGGTATCAACGTACTCGCCAATTGAATATCTAAACCGCCTGCTTCCGGGGCGATGTTTTTATCAAAATTCACCGGAATTTTAACTTGTTTTTCAGTTACGCCAGTTTCGACAACTTGTTCTGTAATTTCTAGCGGCTTCACTTCTAAAGGCACTTCAAAAGCATCGGCGGCTGTATTATTTAGCTGGGTGGTAAACCGGACTTTACTTTCACCAACGCTACCTGCAAACATTGGGAAGCGATAAGCACGAGTAGCTGACTCTGCATTGGTTTGTAAGGAAGTAGTTGTGAGGTTCTTGTCTGCAAACATTACACTACCGCTAAGTTCGCCGTTAATTGACAAGTTTCCGGTATTCCCAGTGGTGTTAGTGACGGATAAACCTGCAAAGATGCGATCGCCTGGACGAGCAAATTGTGGCAAAATAGCGTTGGTTAGCAGTGGTTTGGTGGTGATAAATGTCGCATCAGCATTCCCGAAGCGCAAATTTCCATCGGTAGCGACAGCCATCACTCGCCATGTAGTTAAATCATCAGGTAATTTAAAGGTTATCTGCGCCTTACCACTAGCATCGGCTAAAACAGAACCATTGTAGTAAGCTAAAGCTTGAAAATCTGTGCGGACACGCGTATTTGCTGCACCTGGGGAAAAACCGCCGCCATAACCCCAACCTTTAGGTTTCGCTATATCTTGCGGTTGTATCACCACATCAGGACGATTATCACTGAAACGGGTAGATATTTGCTGTTCTGCATAGACTGTATCTACCAAGTTTGGCGGACGATAACCAGATAGTTGCAACACCGCTTCATTTACCACCATGACGGTAAATTGTCCTGGGGTGGGATTATTTTGATTATCTTGAAGTGCTAATTGTATCGTTTCTTCTGCACCGGGTTCTAAAGATGCTTGCAATGGCGTAACTTGGACTTTTAAATATTTATCTTGCAAGTTGACTTTAAAAGGTGTAAAACCAATTTTGACTAATTTATCTATTCCTGGTTCTACTTGGTTGAGAGGTGTGCCTTGTCTCACTAATACAGCTTCTACTGCTGCATTGGGTAACATTTCTGGGGTGACTTGAAACTGAATTTGGGGTGCACCTCCCTTAACTTTGGTTACTTGTTGATAAAGGGGTTTGTCTTTGATAACAGCAAAATATAATTCTGCTTCTGGGTAGGGAGATTGAATTAAAGCTGTGGCAGTTTCCCCAGGTTGAAACTCTTTTTTATCTAGTTTAACTTCTAGGCGATCGCGTTCTTCGGAACTCCAATAAACTGGGTTTTCTCCTGTTGCCCAAATTTGCAAATCTGTAGCTGTTAATTCTTCTTTTGTATCGCTAAAATTAGCGCGAATGCGATAAGCACCTGATTCCGGTGGTGTGAGAGTTAATATCTGGGTACTCTCAGCAGATGTAATCTCTGCTTGTTGCATTGTTTTATATTCAACTTGATTTTTCGCAGTGCGACTACCTTCAACCAACTGCGTTACACTACTATATTGCATCTTTTGTAATTCTAGACGTACCCGTTGACCTGTGAGTGGTTTTCCTGTAGGTTCAGTCACAATAACTTCAATAGGTAAAGCCTTACCAGCATCAGCAATAAAGTTACTTTTTAAACCAATCAGGCGGTTACTTGGTAAAGCCGTAAATTCTTGAGAAGCAGCCACAGATAAATTAGAAACATCTGCAACTTGTACATCTACCTGATAAGTCATGGGATAAGGTAAATCTTTTGCTACCGTCACAGTTTGACTAGTTTTACCATTTGCATCTAACTTAGAATTAGTTTGCAACACATCACTTGGCAAAGATGGACTTTCTTCCGGCCAAAACCATTGTCTACCAAAACTCAATTCGTCCCAACCTTTGGGGATAAAATTAGTCTGCTGACGTGTCACAAAATATTTAGCTTCTCCTGCTTCTACAGGCGCACCAAATAAATAGTTACTAGCGGCTTTAGCTTCAACTTTATCGTTAACCAATGCAAACTCTTTATCTAAATTGAGTTCAACTTTAAAATTCGGTGGTTTAAACTCAGCCACCCGAAACTCACCGGAAATTTCTTGTCTGTTTTTACCTTTAGCCTGAACTGTATAGTAGCCTAAACGCTGAGTTTTCTGAATCGGTAACTCTAGAGAGAATGTACCAAACTCGTTTGTAGTTTTGCTACCTAAATCAGTCTTCTGTCCGTCGGGATTTACTAAAGTTAATTGGTAATTAGCATTTTTATCTTGCTGGATAGTACCATTTTGTAAATAGTCAGCAAAACCAGTTAACCAAGCCTTTTCTCCTGGTTGATATAACTGTCTATCAGAAAAAAATACGCCTCGTGATTCTTGTTTAGCTTCTTGCCAACCTGCATCAATACCGTAACCAAAAACACCACTATATTCTTCTGTTCTCGCAAAAGCCCAATCTTGATTTTCACGGGCAATTACTAATAGTTGTGGCGATTTTGTAAACCTTTGATTACCTGCAAAACACTGCTTTAGATTATCGTCTTGTAGTTTTAAAGTACCATTATCATCAGTTTTACCTGTCGCGCAAGGTACAGCATCACCCAGAGATTTTGCCTCTAACTTTGATTGATAAATTTCAATAGCTGCACCCTTCACTGGCGAACCATCACTTAGATGATGTACCCGAATTAAACCAGAATCAGGGAACCATTGGTTAAATACACCCAAATTTGTTAATTGCACTAAACCATAAGTTATCGGTTCACGCCAAAGTTCCTTACCATTTTCTTGATATTTATTCGTGCGGGCTTGTACTCCATAGGCTAACATCCCTGTAGGGCTACCAAGCTTTTCTCTTAAAGGTACATTGACATCAAATTGCTGATTTTTTCTATTATTTACTTTAAAGCTTTGCCATGCACTTGTCTGTGGTAATAAATCGTTATCATTACCTTTAGGATAAGCACTGTTAAAATAAACTAAATCAGTAGGTTGAACTACACGATAAGTTGCTTGATATTTAGACTCTGGTAGATTAACTGTACTAATATTTAATTGTAAGTTTTGACCTGAAGGAAAAATATGTAAATCTGAAGGAACCCAAATATCACTAGCTAAATCTCCAGTATTGTATTGTAGGGTGACAGGTTTATTCAAAGTCTGCCCAAATTTATCTTTGAGATTTGTACCAATAGTAATTTTATAATTAGTAATTGGTTCTAAAGCGTAGGGATTGATAGTCACAACACTAGATTCATCAGCTACTTGTAGCATTCGGGAGATATCTTTTGGTGCTGGCTCAATTTTTATATTATCCTTAACGGAATCTGCTACTAAAATATTATTAAATTCTAGCTGCGGGCTACCTTTAAGAAATCGCCCGTAGGTTCCGTTAACATCTGGTTGTCCGTAAAAGTTAATTTTTTGAAATGCTAACGGTGAATAAGTTGCTAACTTACTAACAGATTCCTTATTTGTTGGTAAGTTACCGTAATCTGGTAATATGCCAGGAGAAAATACAAGACGATAGTTAGTCGCTTTTTCCAGACTTTGCTGCGGTACGAGATTATAAACCCAATTACGTGCTGAAGGGTCAAATTTTTCTAAAGGGTCTTCACCTTCTGTTGGTTTTTCTTCTTTCGCTAATTCTACTTGAAATTTGATATCTTTATTTTTACCTTCAGGCACAAGTTTGATATGCTCTTGTACAGAAGCTAATTTTAATTCTACATTGGATGTAAATTGCAGTTTCTGTTGTAAGTTTATAGGTTCAATCTCAGCTTTTTCAACAGGGCTAACACCTGGTAAATTAGTCAAATTGATAGGCTCGGTGTTAAATGTCCAAGCTAAATCTTTATTTAACCGATGATTTTTTAAATCTGCCAAACCTGCTTTTAAAGTAACTTGAAATCTTGTTGCTTGTGGCAGTGCTTTATCTGCTTGAAAGCCTACCATACGCGGTGTTAAAAAGCGAAATTGACCGGGTAACGGCGGCCATAAAGCAAACTTTTGTAATAAACTTTGCTGTTCTGCACTATCAAGACTTTCAACAGGAATTAAAGCTTCTTTAAAACGAATCCGAATTTGGTTGAGAGCTTTTGCATCCCCAATCGGACTAATTTGTTCAATCCAGTCTGGTAAATTGGGTGGAGTGAGTTGAGAGACGGCGGGTAGTGGTTCTTTATTTGAGGATATACCTAATAAACTACATCCGCTAACGCCTATTAGAAATGTCAGAATGATAAATAATCGGAGGAAAGTTTTAATAATCATGTTCAATAAATAAAAAATCTTAGTTACTTTTTTACCTAATCTTTGAGTTCTTCTTTGCGCCTTTGCGTGAGATAATTTCTCTATATGGATAACCAATCACCCATAGCTATTTACAAAAATAACTACAATTCTTAATTTAGATTGGCAGAGATTGTTAAGTCTTTGAAATAATCACTGATAAAGATATAGTCACCACGCCAAAATTAAAGTAATTTTGACTATACAGGGGAATCCCTGATGAGATTAAGTAGGCGGCTCATCCAAAAAGTAAAATTTATCATAGCGATCGCACTAATATGTCTAGTAGTGCGGTTACTGCCTTATTTTGCACCTATTCATGCCGCAGACATAGCTCAAAATAGGTTAGCCTTAGAATTTAGCGATCGCAATGGGCTACCATTAGGAACAATCCTCACCCGTGATCAAGAACACACCGCAGTAGTACCCTTAAATCAGGTTTCTCCCCAATTTATCAAGGCAATTTTAGCCGCCGAAGATAGCAGTTTCTATCAGCATGGCGCATTGGATATGAAAGCTATTATCCGCGCCATCAACCAAGCCATTCACACCAAAAGAATAGTCTCCGGTGCTTCCACAATTACAATGCAACTGGCGCGGATGTTAGAACCATCCCCCCGCAACCTGTCAGGTAAATTGCAGGAAATTTGGCTAGCTTGGCGGTTAGTTGCGGGAATGAATAAAGATGAAATCCTCGCCGCATATATCAACCGGCTACCAATGGGCGGCAATATATATGGAGTAGAAGCTGCATCCCGGACTTATTTTTCTATTCCAGCCAGTGACTTAAATCTTGCCCAAGCTAGTCTTCTAGCTGCTATTCCTAATAATCCCACCTACTTCGACCCTCTACAACATTGGGATAGGTTGAAACAGCGTCAGAAATACGTCCTCAATCGCATGGTACAGGATGGCTATATCACTCAACAAATAGCCCAGAAAACCCAAACGGAAAAAGTAGTTTTTCAGTCTCGTCAACGCGGAATTATCGCCGCACCTCATTTCTTGTTTTGGTTAGCCAGCCAAATGCAGATCCCCCCAACCCCCCTTATCAAAGGGGGCTATATTCCCCCCTTTTTAAGGGGAGCCAGCGCCGTGGGCGGGTTTCCCGACTTGAGGCGACTGGCGTGGGCTAGGGGGGATCATCTCATTCAAACAACCATAGATAGGCCATTACAGCAATTTGTCGAAGCACAAGCGCAGCAAGTAATTTCCACCCTCGCTGCTAACAATGTCCACGATGCAGCAGTTTTAGTAATTGACAACCATACTGGCGAAGTTTTGGCTTACGTCGGTTCACCTGATTATTTCAACGAAGCCAAACTCGGACGCAACGACGGAGTACAGGCGCTACGTCAACCAGGTTCTACCTTAAAACCATTTGTGTATGAGTTAGCGTTAGAAAAAAAATTAATTCGCCCAAACACCATTTTGGCCGATGTACCCGCCCACTATGCCATCCCAGGTGCGAAACTTTATAGCCCAACAGATTATACTCAACGCTTTCTCGGCCCGGTACGCGTGCGGATAGCGTTAGCAAATTCTTTAAATGTACCAGCCGTGCGAGTCTTAGAAAAAATTGGCGTACCAACTTTTTTAGAACGTCTGCGTGAATTAGGATTTACTCACCTCAATCAAACCCCAGAATACTACGGTTTGGGTTTAACTCTCGGTAGTGGTGAAGTCACTTTATGGGAACTGGCCCAAGCATACGTCACAATGGCCAGACAAGGACAAGCCACCCCACTTGTAACAACACTCTCTAATTCCCCAACTCCCTGGTTACTGAGCGCAGTCGAAGTAAACTCCCCACTCCCTAACCCAACTACATGGCAACTCATCACCGATATGCTGAGCGATCGCCATGCCCGTGCCACAGCTTTTGGTGTAGACTCAGTATTAAACTTGCCTTTCCCCACATCTGTAAAAACGGGTACTTCTTCCAATTTCCGGGATACCTGGACTGTTGGCTTTACTACCGACTACACCGTTGCTACATGGGTGGGGAACTTCAATGGCGAACCAATGCGTCAGGTATCGGGAGTTATGGGTGCAGCACCTTTATGGAACCGCATTATGTTGCACCTACATGAACATCAAGAACCCACAGATTTTGCAGTTCCACAAGGATTAATTAAACTCCCTATATGTGCAGTTTCTGGGTTACGCCCAACACCAGATTGTAACTCTGTGGTACAAGAATATTTTTATCCAGAAGATAAAATCGCTTACGAAACTCAAAACAACTTGAATTTACCGCCAGAATATGACGATTGGTTAGCAAAGCAGCAATCAAATTTTGTTTCTAGCAATTTGAGAATTGTCTCTCCTCACAATGGCGATTTGTTCTTACTATACCCCGGTGGAGAAGGACAGCAAAAATTAGAATTTAAGCTATCAGGAAATCAATCTTCATCTGTTGAATGGTGGCTGAACAGTGAAAAACTTGACACACAATCAGCTAATTTATTTTGGTATCTGCGTCCTGGGAATTGGACTTTGGAAGCGCGAAGTGGTGAAATGAAAGATAGAATAAGTTTTCAAGTTGAATTAGCCAAAATTAGACCGACACGCCGAGGATTTTCTGTTGTGAATTCTCAAGTGAAAAACTGAGATATTCAGATACTTATTGCTAGACATCACTCCTAATTAAATCATTTGATTACAGAGTTTTGTCTCAACAATTGAAATCTATTCAGTGATAAATAAATAAGTGTTAAAGCTATCATTTGAACTCTTTCTCAAAGCACTTGTTGTACCTGCGATTCACTCATCAACTCTTTTGTTTGTTCTATTTTATGTAGGGTATTTAACGATAAAAAACCAAATCCTACTTTAGATGCAATATCCAGTATTGTATAAGACATTGCTTCCAAACCTTGATCAAAAGTGCTGAACCCTTCTGGACTAAGAATCCACACAATTGGATATAGTGTCCATAGTACTAAATGCACTGTCACTAACTTACGGAATGCTTGCTTGACTCTGGGATGTTTGCGTTCTGCCTCAATGCGATAAGGCTTTACTAATAAGTAAACAATGGCAAGGTAAGCAGCACAACTGACAATATACCAAATATAGCTAGTCGGCTTAGGTGAAATTGTAGCCAGAAAGCCAGTGGCAAGCATATAAGCGTTTGCTCCTAATAAGCTGCCTGTTATTGCTAGGCTAGTTCTTCCTAAATAAGTCAGGTCGAGCAGCAACAGTGGCGTTGAACAAAACCAGGTGACAAATCTTACCCAATATGTTGGACGACCATTAATAATATTAACTCCTTGACCAAGTGCCATTGTTAAATATAGCCCAGCCGCAATCAAGCAAATAAAAAAATTAAGTGTATATAGTATTTTCCACCGCTCATTTTTAGCATTGTGTGCGCCTATGCCAAAAAAAGTACTCCCCACTGCCATACTAATGACACCAATCCACAGCCAAGTTTGAGTCATAGAAGTTTTTCTGATTTTTGATAATTGAAAATCTGAATATTTAGAATCTTATATTTTTTAAACCAATTGAAAATATTCTTACTAAGAGAAATCTATATTATATATTATGTAATTAATATGTATAGTAGATTATTTATCTATTAAAACCAAATATCTATGTTTAAAAAATCCATCTTCGGTAAGAAGTTTTAAGCTTGAAGTTGCAATTGCTAATATTTTTGTGAAAATGATGGCAGTAAAACAAGTGTTGGTAGGGGTTGGCAACGAAAAAACAAGTTTTGTGGCTTTGGACTTTCTACTTGGTCGCGACTTCAATCGCCAGATGCAAGGGCTGAGATAATTTTATACCTTGCGATCGCCTAAACAACTAAAATAATACTTCTTCAGAAATTTGCTGTTTTGAAATTGATGATTTAAAGTAGTTCTGAGTTTTTCGGAAACAATCATCAATGACTACCTTAACTACAGAAAATCAAAAATCTACCAAGCAGAAAAAGCAGTCTTTTGGGCGCATGGATATTGGTTCTCCCAAAGTTCCATTCCGCAAAACCAAAAAGATCAAGCAAGAACATGAGTTACTCAGTGATTGGGAACACGCTAGTTAATCAATTGCTACTTGGAACTCCACTGACACAATTGAGTTACTGGTGTCATGCGTGGGTGATTGTATTGGTAAAATCCCTCAAGATTTAATGAAGCTTTGCCATAAAATATCCACTTAGCACCATCCTCGTCAGCATTGACAGTATTGAGGATATTTCCCTGACTAAGTGTTAAACGTCCTTCTAAATCCCATTTAAATTCAGCAGACTCAGGTTTACTTTTGGGCTGAAGATGATCCCACGCTATAGCTAAACCTTCACCACTGATGTGGTTGCCATCTACTATCCCACGAATGCAAATAAATTCATCAGAGTGCGGATACCCATAATAACCATTCACCCGATTTCCATTTTTACTGAAATTAAAACAAACTCCCGCCCCATCTCGCCAATCTTGGGGATCAGGTTGACTACAAAATTGATAGTTGCCCTTTGCTAAACTGGCAATATTTGTTGGGAGAGTTGCCAGTCGAAAGCCTTGGGCAAAAAGAAATTTACCAGGAAATAGTGAACCTGCTAATAAGGTTACACAGACAATACCCAGTGGTAAGAAATTGCTCAACTTTAGCATCATCTCACCAACAAACTTCTGGGAAATTAGCTCTTATAGAAACATTCAAATTAACTTTCTAATTCTATACCGCTGGGGCCGCAGAAACTACCATCAAAAGTAGTAGAGCCAACATCAATACGGCGAGTTTGACGATGAGGTAAGTTGTAGGGTCAGAGAGTGGAAAATCGCTAAACATAGGACTCCTCCCATTGCCATCTTTGCAAAGTTACTTAAGGCGCAATTTTGTTTGGAAACAGAGCTGAGATTTTTATCTAGCCTTTGTTTCGATATCTATATTTTCTCTCAAAATGCTATGACGGAAAGCGTTATGTAATTATAGGTAACATTTTGAGACTATCTCATACTTTGTAAGTAGGGTGGGCTGGAAAGCCCGCCCTAATAATGCAATTGAAATGTAAATTTAGTTATCGTCTACATCAATCCAAATACTGCCTTCCTCCACACGCACGGGAAAAACTGGCAGTGTTTTTTGTTGCGAAATTAAAGACAATACTTTACCTATTCCAGGTGGCCAGGGACACCAAATATTTACCTGCCCAGTACGCAAATCAAAAGCACTGCGGTGAGTAGGGCAAACAATTGCTCCATCTTCAATTTTGCCATTCTTGAGAGGTAATTTTAAATGAGGACAGGCATTATCTACTGCATATAATTCATTTTCGTGATTTAACAAGAGAATTTTCCGCTTGCCAACATTCACAACTTCTCTAGCACCAGGGGCAAGTGCATCAGCCGCCAGAACTTTAGTCCAGCCCATTGAGTTCTCCTTCGTTAATGGATCTGTTTTCAGTTTCCCGCAATTGTGACTCTAGTGCGTATTGTTGCAATTATGATTGTCAATGTGGTGCGATCGCCTAAATCAACCGTTGCAATATAACAGTCGGTATAACATAGAGTAGGCAACCTACTAACTTTAAATTTCTTTACAAAGGTGAGCAAAAATGGGTCGCATAAATCCCTACACCCTACAAATGCAAATTACTCGGATGTTTGACCAAGGACAATCATTTTTCGCCACAACCAAAGTCCAAGAATGGTTAAAAGAACGCAATCAAAATCCACTAGATTACGACATTATTTTTCACCAAAAACCTGCTCCTCCTGGTTCTAAAGAAGTCATGGTAGTCGAAATTGAATTGCGTCGTAAAGATGGACAACCAGTAGATTCTTGGTTACAAGAACAAGCTAATCTTCATGCCTAAAATTTGTTAGGATGATCAGCATTATCTGTAGGATGGGCAAAACTTTGCCCACTCTACTTTGCTTTGCCTACCTAATTATTTAATGATGATGATGATTGTGGTGATGATGCTCACTTGAATAGGGATTAATTGCCAAAGCTTGCTCTGACAACAACTCTGCAATATGCGGATTTGCCCATTCTGCGGCCATTGCCAAAAATTCCGCATTGTCGTTAACACAAGCCATCTGCACATAATTCACATCAGAATGCTGTTTTTCTAAAGCATGAATAATGTGGTGAACATCTAACAGAGTTTCGTGGTTTTCTGTAGCAAAACCAATGGGCATAAATATAATGACTTTCGCACCCAATTGAATCAGGTTTTTGGCAGCTTGTTCGGCATTAGGCTGAGTCCATTCAATTAGAGGTGTATCGTGATTTAACCAGCCCACCGATATTAAGGGATAGCGGTTAATCAATTTATCCCTAACTAAATCGTAGAGTGCTTGACTTTCAGTAATCCCAGAGGTGAAACCTTTGGCTTTGTGCGGACAACCGTGATTCATTAACACGATCCCGATTTGCGAAGGTAGGTAAGTTGCGGCTAAATCGGCGTTGATTTTCTCCTCAACCAGATGTGCCATCAAATCAATGTAAGCTGGTTCGTTGTAGAACGAAGGAATATAACGCTGCCCTTTAACCCAATGTTCTTCTCCATCAGCTATCTGGGCTAGAGCATTATTCACTTGCTCGATCGCAATCCCACTGGTAAAAATTGAATCAACAACCAACAGTGGGTAAATTAGCAGCTTGTCAAACCCTTGGTTTTGGATTTCTGCCAAAACTTGCTTAGGCAGAAAAGGCGCACAAAAGTTAAAAGCTTTAAATACTTTAACGCGATCGCCCCACTTAGCCTGCAAATTTTGCTCAATTCCGGCTCGTTGCTGTTCAAATATAGCGTTGTGAGGAGAAATAAAATCGTGATGTTGATGACCCCATTCATGGCGGTCAAATAATGCTAAAAGCCTTGCTAAAGGAGGGTAAATCCAAGTTGGGACTGGGGCAAATTTTGCTGTTAGTAAATTTAAAGCCTGTTCGTTATAGTTGGCGAAATCTTCGTAGCTTTCGACTTCACCGTAACCCATGAGCAATACGGCTACACGGTCTTGGCCTGGTAGATGCTCGTGGGTGTGTTGCAATTTTTCTGGCGTAGCAACCACAATAAATTCCTCAATAGAAACCAGAGTAAAGAGCAAAACGCGCTAGTACATCGGGCGCAGAAATAAGCAACCCATTTGAATTGCGTAAAAAGCCTACGGTATAAGTTTTTGATATTTCTTTTTACTTTTGACTTCTTACAAAGTTAGGCGAAGAGCAACGCCGTGCGGGGGTTCCCCCCGTTGAGGCGATTGCGGGGACGGAAACCGACACCGCCACGCCAGTTCGCTCAAGTCGGGAAACCCTTTCGGCAGTCGCTCATGGGGGAAACCCCCAAGACCGCGCTGCCTCACCACGCGACTGGCTCAACTTTGCGCTTTTTACTTTTGCCTTTTTGTACTAGGTAATAGCTCTGTATTTTTCTGGATCATAGATCATTATCCCTTCCGGGGGGATAGGATAAACATAAAATTAACAACAATACTTCAAAAGACATACTTAAGGTTAATACTAGATACTGAGTATGACAAAATAATTTTTGAGTATTCTAGAGAAAAAATTAGAATTTTAATTCAACCAAGATTTCACTAAGCTCCAATAGGGATGAAAAATTTTTGAGTAGCTTTTATAGCATGAATTTTAAATATAAATACTTATATACTGCTGTTTAATTATAAAAAACTCAATCCTTAGAAAGAGAAAGTTGTGAAAACTAAAGATGAATGATGATCATCATTTGCCCTGGAATCCATGACCCAGAATTAACTGACAGCTTTATCTCAGACTGGTTAAGCCAAAATATAGTTAAGACAATAGTTTTTCCAGAACAAGGTGTTTTAGCGTTATCAGTACCTCATATTTTGCAGTTTTTGGGCGATCGCTTAAAAAATCAACGAGACACGCCAGTTGTATTTATTAGCTTCAGTGCAGGAGTAGTGGGCGCAATAGTCGCCGCTTGGAACTGGCAAATACTAGGAGGACAAGTCAAAGCATTTATTGCTATAGATGGATGGGGTGTCCCTCTATGGGGTAATTTTCCCATTCATCGCCTGAGCCACGATTATTTTACACATTGGAGTTCCTCGTTATTGGGTAGTGGGCATAATAATTTTTACGCCCAACCAGCCGTCGACCATCTATCCATGTGGCGATCGCCCCAAACTGTTCAAGGTTGGTGGGTAGACTCTGATTGTGAATCTCTCCAACAAATGCGCTTAACGGCTGCTCAGTTTTTGCATTTGTTGGTAAAACGCTATGAATAAAAATAGTCCGGAAAACAGCGTAGGCAAACAGGAGTGAGAAATAGAAGAAACAGAAGGATGAAAACTAAGAGTTAGGCCATAAGCTAAAATTTCATACTTCATATTTCACACTTAATACTTTTTTCCCATCTACCCTAGTCGTTATCACTAAGTAACCGATGTTTCCAACTGAACCTGCTGCTGTCAATAATGGGTTTAGCGCACTGCTAAAAAACCGTGGTTTCATGCTCCTGTGGATTGGGCAACTCATTTCCCAGTTGGCAGATAAAGTTTTTTTCGTCTTGATGATTGCCTTACTGGAAGTTTATCCAGCCCCATCTGGATTAGCAGAAAACTCGATGTACTCAACTTTGATGGTGGCATTCACAATCCCCGCAATTTTATTTGGTTCTGCGGGTGGTGTGTTTGTTGATCTGTTACCAAAAAAGCTGATTATGGTAGGCTCCGATATTGTGCGTGGGCTATTAACACTGTGTCTGCCCTTTTTACCAAGGGAGTTTTTCATTTTGTTAATGCTCACCTTTGCTATCTCTACAGTGACGCAGTTTTTTGCCCCCGCAGAACAAGCAGCAATACCCCTATTAGTGCGCCGAGAGAATTTAATGGCAGCCAACGCTCTGTTTAGCAGTACCATGATGGGCGCGTTGATAGTAGGCTTTGCAGTTGGAGAGCCAATCTTAAGTTGGGCAAAAAGCTTAATGGGAGAAGATTACGGTCAAGAGATTATTGTAGGCGGACTATATATCCTATCGGGCGCGATCATGCAACCGATAAAATTTAAAGAACACAAACCTCATCGAGAACATCGTGCCTCTGTTAATCCTTGGGCTGAATTTAGAGAAAGTGTGCGCTACCTGAAGAAAAACCGTTTGGTTTTAAATGCTATGCTGCAACTGACCACCTTATATTGTGTGTTTGCAGCTTTAACAGTGCTAACAATTCGATTAGCAGAAGATTTTGGTTTAAAAGAAAAACAGTTTGGCTTTTTCTTAGCAGCAGCAGGGGTAGGTATGGTGATGGGTGCTGGGATTTTAGGTCACTGGGGTGATAAATTGCACCATAAGCCTCTGCCTTTAATTGGATTTTTAGCGATGGCGCTAGTTTTGGGAGTATTCACATTTACTCACAACTTAATGCTGGCACTGGGACTATGTGCATTTTTAGGGATAGGTGCTGCATTAATTGGCGTACCCATGCAAACTTTAATTCAGCAGCAAACACCGCCAACCATGCACGGTAAAGTATTTGGGTTTCAAAACCATGCCGTCAATATTGCTTTATCAGCACCTTTAGCAATTACTGGTCCATTAACGGATGCGCTTGGTTTGCGAGTTGTATTGGTAGCGATGAGCGTGATAGTAGCAACGGTTGGTGTTTGGGCATGGCAAAATACCCGCCGAGTTTTACAGGACGTAATTTAAAGGCTTGATGATACTAGTACGTCACGGCGGAAATAAAGCTACCATTTGAAATACGTCAAACGCTGGCAGTATAAGTATTTTTTATTTTTACTTTTGCCTTCTTACAAAGTTAGGCGAAGAGCAACGCCGTGCGGGGGTTCCCACGCCACTTGCTACAAGTCGGGCATTGCCGCGATAGCGCAGTGGCTCCCCGTTGAGGCGATTGCGGGGACGGAAACCGACACCGCAATCGCCAGTTCGCTCAAGTCGGGAAACCCGCCCACGCGACTGGCTCAACTTTGCGCTTTTTACTTTTGCCTTATTGTACTAGTTCATTGTCTATGATTGAAAATAGTCAGCTTTACTCACAAAATAATGAGAAAAGCAATTTCTTAGTTCATATTTTGAGAATAGCGATCGCCAACAGATTTATTTGTTTGTCACCTCTATCTTCTGATTGATATTTAAAAATCGATAGGCATTTAATCTAACTTTTCAATTAAAATGAATCCCCAGAAAGTTATTTTTGAGGCTTGTCAAATTCCTCTAACTTGTTAAGCCTGTAGTCCTGAAGCTGGTTCGCAGATTTTAGCTCCTGTCGTATCATCCTCATTTCAGCTTGAATCTGGGAAAGTTTACCGCCAGCAGTAAAACCACCGCTCAACAAATATAATCCGGCTTGTGTAATTATTGTAACAATGGTTACCAGCATTCCGATGCGTTCTGCTGTCATATTTGTTATAAAGAATCAATTTTCGATTCAATCCGAGCTAAATCAGCATCATAATCTGGGCCAATGTATTGCCAGATAGCAATGCTGGCATCTTGAAACCAATCAGGAACTTTAATAGCGACGCTGTAGCTGTTAGATATTTGGGGATATAAACAAAGGTTTATTTTGTCCAAAAATAACGGATATCTTCTATTAAAACTTGCATCTTGACTGCCATCAATGCTGATACCAGTACTCACAGATTGTTTGATAGTTCCGGCAAATTTCCACACCTTGTTAGGCGGAACATTAGTTGCAACTCTCACAGCTAAAACGAAAACATTAAATAACAAAGCAATTTCTATTTCAGGAATAGGAACTACTTTGTAACCTCCCGCTTCTTTTGGCAGCAAAACAGCTACAACATTATCGTTGTGGACAAGCTGCCAATTATTAGAATTACTAAGTTGTAGATGTCTCACAAGAAAAGTTCTACAGTTAGAACTTGGTTATAAGCGAGTTGTTCCACTGGGTTGACGTGAGCATAGGGGTCAATGCCGTAATGGTCAAGAATATCAAAATAAGTACCCGTATCAAGCTTGCCAACTAACCAGTTAGTCGATGCTTGATTAATGATAATCA
>NZ_JAIVFW010000036.1 GCF_020829595.1 Nostoc sp. CHAB 5844 | reverse complement strand
ACGATTCTCTTAATGGTACATCCGGGGATGACACGATCGCAGGTGGTAGTGGCAACGACACTATCTTTGGTAATGGCGGTAACGATAACATTTCTGGTGGCAATGCTAATGATACGATCTCTGGTGGCGATGGTAACGATACCCTAACGGGTGATGCTGGTAACGATACGCTCAATGGTGGTGCAGGGGATGACACCCTAACCGGTGGCAATGCTAACGATACCCTCAATGGTGATGCGGGTAACGATACGCTCTCAGGTGGCAATGCTAATGATACTCTAACTGGTGGTGATGGCAACGATACGCTCTCTGGCGGTGCTGGCAGTGACAAGTTGTTTGGTGGTTTAGGTAATGATCTGCTCACTGGTGGTGTTGGTAGAGATACATTTGTCTTGGCTACTCAACAAGGTAGCGATATTATTACCGATTTCCGTAGAGGTTTTGACTTAATTGGTCTGTCTGGTGGTTTGAGTTTTAGTCAACTGCGTTTTTCTGGAGAAAATATTCGGCTTAGTTCTACTAGTGAAGTTTTGGCAACGCTGACGGCAATAAATACCACAACGTTGAGTGTCTCTGATTTCACTATTATTTAACTCGATACAGTTCAGTTCAATCAACAATACTATAGCGGTTCTCACTTCAATGCAATACAGTCGTCACCTCACCCCGTATTTGCTAACGCAAACACTCCCCTCTCCTTGGTAAGGAGAGGGGTTGGGGGTGAGGTAAAAAAATCTATTTCATGCAAACGAGAACTGCTATAATTCTGGCGTTGCTGAATGATGGGATGATTTTTGCCTCACGCAAAGGCGAGGCAGCGCCGTGGGCGGGTTTCCCGACTTGAGGCGACTGCCGCGCAAAGACGCAAAGAATCTATCTTTAGCTTTAGTTAAAAATCTTAATTCATCCCGCAACTATGCAACGCCCTAATTCTTTATGAAAACGCAAAAGAATACCGCCTGCGGCACTTGTTTCATCTCTTGCCAAGCACACAGATGAAAGAAGTGATATTATCTCTAGCAAATTACTTGTGATATGTCCACAAAAGCAAGGTTTTTGGATGTTGGGTTTCGTTCCTCAACCCAACCTACGCCTACTAGCAAGTTATATCATGTTCGGGTAATTAGTTATAATTCCCGAATCTATGCAGAGAACCCAAAAACCCCTCCCCTCTGCTCCTCTGCCCCTCTGCACCTGAAGCTGCCTTAAGGCTATATCACAATCCCAATCTTGTTAGCAGCATGACACTCGCACTAGGCATGATTGAAGTTTATGGCGTTCCCACAGCAATTGAAGTGGGAGATGCAATGTGTAAAGCTGCTAGAATCACGCTTGTTGGTTACGAAAATACTGATTTAGGACGAATTACTGTGCTAATTCGGGGAGAAGTGGGTGAAGTGAATGTAGCTGTAGTAGCAGGAATAAAGGCAGTACAGCGAGTCAACGGCGGCGAGTTGCTGTCTCATCACACGATTCCTCGTCCCCATGAAAATTTAGAATATGTGTTACCGATTCATCGCAGCATTAATGTAGCGCAATTCCATGCAGATATTCGCTTTCCTCCTCCTTTATCAGCGTAGGAGACAGGCAAATGACAAATGACGAATAACAAATGACAAATGACAAAATTATTCTCGCGGATGCAGGCGGTACAGTCGCCGATAATTCCTGTGGTTGGGGAACTGATTCAAAATTCTCCCGGAACCATTTCTTTGGGACAAGGTGTGGTTTCCTATAGTCCACCGCCGGAAGCTATTGAACTTTTACCGAAGTTTTTAGCTGAATCAACAAATCATCTCTACAAAGCAGTTGAGGGAATTCCGCCTTTATTAATAGCACTGACAGCAAAATTATCGACTTTTAATGGTATTGAAATTAATAATGACAACTGCATTGTTGTGACAGCGGGAAGCAATATGGCGTTTATGAACGCTATTTTGGCAATTACTTCTCCTGGTGATGAAATTATTCTCAATACGCCTTACTATTTCAACCACGAAATGGCGATCGCAATGGCGGGTTGTCGTACAGTATTAGTAGACACGGATGAAAATTATCAATTGCGTCCAGATGCATTAGCCGCAGCAATTACGCCTCAAACAAAAGCTATTGTCACTATTTCCCCGAATAATCCGACAGGTGTTGTCTATTCTGAAGCTGCATTACGCCAAGTAAATCAAATTTGTAGCGATCGCCATATCTATCATATCAGCGATGAAGCCTATGAATATTTTACCTATAACGGTATCAAACACATTTCACCAGGCGCATTTGCTGGCAGTAGCAATCATACAATTTCTCTCTACAGCCTCTCCAAAGCTTATGGCTTTGCTAGTTGGCGCATTGGTTATATGGTAATTCCTAAACATTTACTTGTTGCTGTCAAAAAAGTTCAAGATACAATTTTGATTTGTCCGCCTGTGGTTTCTCAGTACGCAGCTTTAGGCGCATTGCAGGCAAAAGACGAGTATTTAAAGGACAATATTGGGGCAATTACTAAAGTACGTCAACTAGTAATAGACTCACTTAACCATCTGCAAGGTTTATGTACTATTGCCCAAGCTGATGGTGCTTTTTATTTCTTTCTCAAAGTGCATACCAAAATGGATGCTTTTGAGTTAGTGAAAAGATTAATTCAAGAACACAAAGTTGCTGTGATTCCCGGTACAACCTTTGGGATGGAAAACGGTTGCTATTTGCGAGTTGCTTATGGTGCGCTACAAGAAAATACAGCAAAAGCAGGTATAGAAAGATTGGTTCAAGGATTGCAAAAGATAATCACTCGTGAATGAAGCTTGGAAATTCATTTGCGGTTCGTCAAAAAAATTTTAGCGTGTAGCTATAATCAATATAAACCTTAAAAGGTAAAAACATCATGAATTTAGTTGTAAAAACATCCTCTACTAATACTGCACATAAGTTAACTTATGATGTATTAATTGAAAACCAACAAGATGGTAAATTTAAAGCAACATTGCTAGGCTTACCAGATTGTCAAGAATTAGGTAATACAGAAACAGAAGCAATAGAAAAACTCAGTCAAAGCTTGCAACATCGGTTAGAAACAGCCAAGATAGTTACTTTAGAAATTGAAACTCCTCAATCAGAAAATCCTTGGTTGAAAATGGCTGGTAAATATAAAGATGATCCACAATTTGAGCAAATGCTTGAATATATAGCAGAATATCGACGCGAACTAGATGAAAACACCGAATTAATTTAAATAAAGATGTGAATAACTTAAGAATATTAGATACAGATCATCTATCATTACTGCAAAGAAATCAGTCATCTATTATCAAAAGATTAAGTACATTCAAACCTCAAGATATTGCCATAACTATTGTTACTGCTACTGAACAAATAAAAGGAAGAATGAATATTATTAGCAAGGCTAGTTCATCAACTGAATTAGTCTTTGCTTATGCAAGATTGCAAGATACATTAGAAGACTTAAATAGTATTAATATATTGGAATTTAGCGAAGATGCTGGCAATATCTACTCTGAATTAGTTAGACAAAAAATCCGTGTTGGTACTCAAGATTTACGCATTGCAGCAATTACGCTATCAGTCAATGGGATTTTAGTAACTCGCAACTGGAAAGATTTTGAGAAAGTCCCTAATTTGCTTTTAGAAGATTGGACTATCTTGTAATGCGCATAAAAATGCCAATGCTTTTTTAGATTTTATCAATACTTACGTGAAATTCACCATACAGCACATAAGCATTTGATACTGGTAAATGAGTCTTTCGTTATTGTGAAAAGGAATGAGGGTGCGATCGCACCTCTGTTACGATTATGAGTTCTTGCTGATCCCCCTAAATCCCCCTTAAAAAGGGGGACTTTAAGAATTTTTACCCCCTTAAAAAGGGGGGTCGCCGTAGGGGGGGGGATCTGAATCTTGGATTGCTCAAACTTGATCGCAATTATAGATTTTGCGATCGCAATTGTTATTTTTGTGTACGCAATTATAGATTTTGCGAACTCATTTGTTATTTCGGCGTACGCAATTGTAGATTTTGCGAACTCATTTGTTATTTCGGCGTACGCAATTATAGATTTTGCGAACTCATTTGTTATTTCGGCGTACGCAATTATAGATTTTGCGAATGCAATTGTTATTTCGGCGTACGCAATTATAGATTTTGCGAACTCATTTGTTATTTTGGTGATGACTTTTGCTGATTACACTTATGTCAAAACAATAAATTGACATCATAAATTAGTAAAAACACAGGTTTTATAACCAGTTCATTAAACTTTTAATTACATAAATCCACAAAACTACTCATCTCAGGCAAAAGGTTACTCAACTATGTTGAAAAAGGTTTTATTTAAGAAGGATATTTTATGGCTTTAAAAACTCGTCGTTCTGCTGCTGTTGACAAAGCGCAACTTCGTCTCGCTTTGCTTAAATCTATTGATGAAAATTTAGATTTAGGACACGGGTTAACAATTGAAACTTATACTAACCTACTCAACAATACCCGTGCGATGGTTGAAGCTCATAATACGCTTGTGTCTAATCTTGAAGAATCGCGTAAAACATTAACCCAAATGGACAAAGCACTTTCCGAAATGTCTGAACGAATGCTAAGTGGAGTTGCAACTGTCTACGGCAGAAACAGTATAGAGTATTCCAAGGCTGGCGGTTCTAATCGAAAACGGAATAGACAATCTAGTTCAAAAGTTACTCCAGTTGTAGCGGTTCTTGCCAATCAACCTGCAATTGCAAATGAGTCAACTAACGGTAATGGTAAAACTCCTTTGTTGCAATAATTCATCTCTTGCATAAATCTAATTATATTAGTTCTAAATCACTTGCGATATGTCATTGCGTAGCTCGCTTATCATGGAGTTGAGGAACGACGATGCGATCGCAAGTGTTCTATTTTAATCAGATAAAAAATTCTATTCTCGCTTTTTTACAGATATCATTCATGTGAAAACCGATACCATCTTTTATCAACTATTCCAAAGCTTTCCCGGCATTTTTTTTGAACTGATTAACCAATCTCCCGATATGGCGATCGCCTATCAATTTTCATCCGTGGAAGTTAAACAACTCGCCTTCCGCATCGATGGTGTATTTCTTCCCAAAAATCAGGACATATTATCACCAATTTATTTTGTTGAAGTCCAATTTCAACCAGATAGAAAATTCTATTCGCGCTTTTTTACTGAAATATTTCTTTACCTTGATAAAACTGAATTACCAAACAATTGGCGTGGTGTTGTAGTTTATCTAAGCCGGAGTATTGATACAGCACCCAGAGAAAGATATATTGAATTACTCACCAGTGAAAGGGTAAAGTGTATTTATCTCGATGAATTAGACTCGCTAGAACCATCAATTGGGATTGAGACAGTAAAATTAGTAATTGAGCCAGAATCAACTGCTGGGAGAAAAGCTAGAGAGTTAATTGAACTTGCTAAACAACAAGTAGCCGATGAATTCAATCAGCGAGAAATTCTACAATTAATAGAGACGATTATTATCTACAAATTTCCCCAAAAGAGTCGGGAGGAGATAGAACAAATGTTAGGTTTAAATGAGTTGAAACAGACTAAGGTATATCAGGAAGCTAAAAAGGAAGGCAAGTTAGAAGGCAAGTTAGAAGGCAAGTTAGAAGCAGTTCCTTTTATGCTGAGTTTAGGTGCAACTATGGAACAAATAGCAGAAGCGTTGAGTTTAGATATCGAGCAAGTTAGACAAGTAGCTCAAAATAATCAGTCAAATCAGAGTCAAGCTGACTGATGGTTTACTCTCGCTATATGAGCGATCGCACCTTGTTGAGAACTACTATAGCGCAGATGCGATCACTCTAAAAATCTTGTAGAGACTTTATATGTAACTTCTATACATTCATTTTGGGAATGTCTAATTATGATCACTATTTCCGCTGCTGCCTAATAGGATTCATCCACACTTCTAATTTGCTAAATGCTTGGGAAGAAAGTAGTGTCAAGCATAAATATACCAAGGCTACGGCGGCATAAATTTCAAAGGCGCGATAGTTTCCCGCGACAATCAACTGTCCTTTACGGAATAATTCTTCAAAACCGATAACTGCAACTAAGCTGGTATCTTTCAATAAACTAATAAATTCGTTACCCAAGGGTGGAATCATCCTGCGAAAAGCTTGGGGAAAAATTATGTAGCGCATGGTTTCCACAGAACTTAAACCAAGTGATTGTGCTGCTTCGGTTTGTCCTGGTTCAATTGATTGAATCCCAGCGCGGACAATTTCGGCAATGTAGGCGGCGCTATTTAAACTTAAAGCGAGTACTCCCGCAACTAAGGGGTTAAAGTTAAAGGTAAAACCAAGTTGTTGAGCGATCGCTGGTATGCCAAAATAAATCATAAAAATTTGTACCAGCAAAGGCGTTCCCCGAAAGAAATCTACATAAGCTCGTGCTAACCAACGCACAGGTTTAATATCAGAAAGGCGGATAATTCCAATCAAAGAACCACCAACTAAACCTAAAACTACAGACAAAATCGTTAGTTGCAACGTTACCAAAGCACCTTGTAATAGTAGGGGAAAAGCACGCCAAATTATACTTAAAGAGGTAATTATATTCGCTTTGCTATCATTAGCCTGATTTTCAAAGAGAGACTTAGCGGGTAATGATGGTGGTTCAGCTTTAAACCATTTTTTGTAGATTTGCGAATACTCACCATTGCTCAACACTCTATCTAAACCGTCATTAATAAGTGTTAAATTAGGCGAGTTTTTAGCTGTGGCAATGCCGTAATATTCTTCTGTTAGCAATTGCTGAATAACTTTAATTCCCTGGAGATTGCCTGTATTTATGGCATATAAAGTTACAGGTGCATCGTTAATTACCGCATCCACATTACCATTGAGTAATTCTTGCAAGGCTAAAGGTGCAGAATCAAAACTGCGAATTTGCACGCCAGGAACACTTTTCGCCTTTTCTGCGCCAGTTGTACCAATTTGGACAGCTAGTTTTTTATTCTTGAGACTATCCAAACTTGTAATATCTTGATTGTCGCTACGGACTGCGATCGCCAATCCCGCTTTAAAATAAGGACGGGAAAACGACACTGTTTTGGCGCGTTCTGCGGTAATTGTGATTGAACTAATCGCCGCATCTACAGTGTTGGCTTGGACTGCTGGGATAATCCCATCAAAAGGTATACTTTGAAACTTGACTTTAAAGTTAGCAGCAGTAGCGATCGCATTCATCAAATCAAGGGAAAAACCTTGTAATTGTCCGCCTACGCCTTGAAACTCAAACGGCGGAAAAGCTGGTTCCGTGGCTACCCGCAGAGTTTTTCCGCTATCAGAATTTACACTACAGCCAGCTATTAACGTACAACTCAAACCAACCAGCAACAACCCACGCCACCAACGCCTAAAATTTAATCTAATCATCTTCTGTTAATGGTCTATGAAAAATTCTAACCCTATCATTATTTTTGAAAATATTGAAAAAAACTTTGGTTCCCTGAAAGTTCTAAAAGGAATCACAGGCGAAATCCACCAAGGGGAAGTTGTGGCGGTGATTGGTGCTTCCGGTTGTGGTAAAAGTACGTTATTGCGCTGCTTCAACCGTTTAGAAAATATTGATCGCGGTTCTTTGATAGTTAATGGGATTGAGTTATCTAAATCTAATTTCAACAGTCAACAACTGCGCCAACTGCGAACCCAAGTAGGGATGGTTTTTCAACAATTCAACTTGTTTCCCCATCTCAGCGTCTTAGAAAACCTGACACTTGCACCGCGTAAAGTTTTAGGGAAAACAGCAAAAGAAAGCGCTCAACTAGCAGGGTTATATTTAGAAAAAGTGGGTTTGTTTGATAAAGCATCAGCTTATCCCGAACAGCTATCTGGCGGACAAAAGCAAAGAGTTGCGATCGCCCGGAGCTTATGTATGAATCCCCAGATTATGCTATTTGATGAACCTACCAGCGCTTTAGATCCGGAACTTGTCGGTGAAGTTTTACAAGTCATGCAACAATTAGCCGCCGAGGGAATGACAATGGTAGTCGTCACCCATGAAATGCAATTTGCGCGGGAAGTGGCTCATCGGGTGATATTTATGGATAAAGGCATTGTCGCCGAACAAGGCCCAGCTTACGAAGTTATCACAAATCCCCAAAGCGATCGCCTACGTACTTTCCTTAGTCGCCTCAGTGCAAGGGAGTAGGGAAGCATACTGAAATGTATGAAAATGAAAATATTACAACTCAACTCATCACAATGACAAACATTACCATTTTTAACATTGACGACAATATCAAAAATCTCTTGCAAGAGCGAGCTTTAAAAAATGGACGTTCTCTAGAAGAAGAAATAAAAGAAATTCTCCGTCTTGCTTTAGTAGAAAATCAAAAACCTCCTGCCAATCTTGTCAACATGATAGAAAAACGCTTTGCTCACTTAAAGGATTTTGAACTAGGAGAAATTAACAGAGAACCTATGAGTTCTGCACCCACTTTTGAATAATGATTGTTCTTGATACTAATGTATTGTCAGAATTAATCAAAAGTTATGAATTGCTTCGCCGACTTACTAACTCAGCAACGCCACTTGCTACAACGGAGGGAACCTCCCTTCGGGTGACGCTCCTAACGTCGCTAACGCTGCGCTAACGCAGTTCCTTCAAGTCGGGCATTGCCCGCCCAACGGACTGCTCACCGCAACGCAGTGGCTCCTCAACACTCTAAAGATATTCACGTAAAAACTCAAACGGATCATCTTCCCAACACGGTTCAGGTGTCATCAAGTGCAAATTGCTGTTGATGTCGGCTTCAATGTCGTCGCCATCTTCCCTGTCAAACAGTTCTATCAACGCTTTCCAGTCGCGCTGTCTGAGGGAATTTAATGCAGGTGCATACATTTGTAGATTGATGAGAGATTTCACACGCAAGATTTGAGTTGAATACTGTACCAAATTTGTCGCTTTGTTAATATAGCATCACATTCTAGCTTGGTTAAATACATAACTAAGTTAGATTGATGGATACTAAGTAGTATTTCAAACAAAATCAACTGTAACCAGAAAAAAATTATTAAATTACGATTATTGGGTGATTTCCACGATATCAACACCAAACACATCTGCAAAACATTGGACAACATGAAGACGTACTTCTTCGCAGGTAATACCTGGAATCCATTCGGCTAAACTGGCGACTGGTTTATTGGCAATACCGCAAGGGACAATATGTTGAAAGCCTGTCATATCAGGACAGACATTTAAAGCAAAACCGTGCATACTGATCCAACGGCTGACTTTAATGCCGATCGCTGCAACTTTGCGATTTTCTAACCATACACCAGTAAAACCAGGAATGCGATCGCCCACCAAACCATAAATCGCTAATACCTGAATAATTACTTCTTCGAGTTGACGCAAGTACCAATGCAAATCTTTACGATAACGTTGCAGATTTAAAATTGGATACCCCACCAGTTGACCAGGACAATGGTAAGCCACTTCGCCACCACGTTCAACTCTGTGGACATCAAAATGAGTTTTATCAAGGTCAAACTTGAGAAATTCTAGTGTAGCTCCTTGTCCCAATGTGTACACAGGGGGATGCTCTAGCAAGATTAACACATCATCAAGGCTAGGATCTTGAATACGTTCTGCCAGAAGCGATCGCTGCCATAGGTGTGCATCTATGTAAGGCATCAATTTTTGGTTATACAACAAACAGCGATTGCGTGGTGGTGTATTACTACGGATCATGCTAAAAATCAACTGAGAAAATAATGAAATATATTGCAACTTAGATATTTGCACATAACAATTGTCAAGCTATGCAAAGGATTTTAAAGGAACATCAAGGGAACCTGCTATAGAAAATACAAAGTGCTAGTTTGAATATATTACCGCAATGGTCTTAGGAGGAATTCTCTGCAATAAGCATCAAGCCAAAACAACAAGAAAGAATGAACTGGCTGATGACTCTAATAATATTGTCTGCATCTTTAACTAAAATAAATTTGTACAAAGAGTTGTGTGATCAACTAACACCAAGCAAATCTATGAGAACACATACAAGTTGCTTGAATGTACAAGATAGTTAAGATAGCAGTTGCTCAAAGTGAGACACTTAATAATTCTGCGACTTAACCCAATTGTTTGTCACAATCGGAAAAAAGCGCAGACATCCAAAAGAGGATATCAATCAAGGGAACGCGTGAAAATTGAAAGCAGTAAATTTAGAGCAAGCTCAGCAGTACATCAAATTACAACAAAACTTGTTTTGGCGACAGTCATAGACCTTACCGCAACTCCTTTTCACACAAAACAAACTCACATCACACATCAAATATAGAGCGGGAGAGTTTACATGAAGCTTGTCATCCACGGCAAAAATATTGAAATCACCGAAGCAATTAGGGATTACGTGCATCAAAAGATAGAAAAAGCGGTTAGTCACTTTCAGAACATTACAAATGAAGTGGATGTCCACCTAAGCGTAGCTCGCAATCCCCGAATTAATCCAAAACAAGCAGCTGAAGTCACTATCTTTGCAAACGGTAGTGTCATCCGTGCCGAGGAAAGCAGCGAAAACTTATACGCCAGCATTGATTTAGTTGCAGATAAAATTGCTCGTCAATTACGCAAATATAAAGAACGGCGACAAGATAAGAAAACTCATGCCCAACCTACTAACGAAGTCGTTGTAACAGAACAAGTTGTACCAGATTTAATTGGCGATCGCACTCCCGAATTACCCAGCGAAGTCGTGCGGACAAAATATTTTTCCATGCCACCGATGACTCTGGCAGAAGCATTGGAACAATTACAACTGGTAGGACACGACTTTTATATGTTCCGCAATGCCGAAACTGGAGAAATTAACGTGATTTACGAACGCAACCACGGCGGTTACGGCGTAATTCAACCTCGGAATAATAACGGTCATACCAACGGCAAAAACGGTAAGGTAGCCCACAACAACATCATCATCCAGGAGAAATCACACTCAACTAAATAAATAGTAACAGGGTGGGACTTGCCCACCCTTTAAACCTCAGTCAACCAATTTTGGAAAGGGTTCCAAACCCTAAATCTTTGATTCAGCGGTGCAGCCGGGTGTATCATCTTTAGGATAAAAGTACAGCACCACAGCTTTTTGACTACGGAAGTCTTTCAAGCTGACGGTGGAATCATTTTGAGCAGGTAATGTGAAATCAGGAGCAATATCTCCAACTTTAACGGCCATAGGTCTGTAAAAAATTGCGATCGCATATTTTTAACTATGAATGACATTATGCCGTTTAATGACGCATTGCCGATATGGTTAGTACGGCTTGTTGAGCGAATTACTCAATTGAGTACCTGTATAATTGGGAACCCAACCATCTGCTGAAGTGAAATAGCGGACGGCTTTAAAACTTAACGATGCTGTCAGACTACACCAATGCTCAACTCCGGTGGGGATAGAAATGTAGTCTTGAGACTGAACTAAAAGCTGTACTTGGCTACCATCTAGCCTGACAAAGCCAAAAATCATTTCTCCAGCTAATACATACAGAGGTTCAGCCGCAGTATGAGTATGATAACGACTGTAAGTATCGAGCAGCATCTGGAGATTAGGCACTCCTGGATGTACATTCAATAAGTCACACCAAGAATCATTTTCTTGTTGGATAAATTCAAAAACGCTGTTATGTAATTCTACAATGTAGTTCTTCTCTAAAGCAGTCAAAACATCCTGTTCTAGGAGAGTGGCGAAAAGCAGCGATGTTCCTGGGTCATAGTGTTTGAGATGCACACCAATAGGAGCAAGTTCACGTACTATCTGGGTTAAATCGCTCTCAACTGTACCATCTTCTAGTAGTAGGATCGCCATGACAGAAAAATTAATAATTAACTGTTAAAAAAAGTATACCTAAATTTGGCACAATAAGCCACAATTGCCGATAGGTATACTGGAGTATTTACGTCAGTTACATAACTATACCAAGCGCGAACCATTTTAAATTTTGAATCATAAAACAACCGTAGTGGTGAATTATGCTCATTACCATAACTATCAAAGTATGGTTATTGAGATTTAAGCAGCCAAATCCATCTTTAGGAAATCAAGTTAGTGAAAATCACAAGATATTTGGTTGGATGAGTAGGATTACTTTAAGCTCATTATCTCTGATTTTTGATCATTAACACTTGCAAGATTTTGAGGGCAATATCACAAGGAATATCTAAAGCTTGGTACAAGTCATTTAAAAAATTTTTTTCTTCTTCAGTGACTATACTTTCAGTCATTACCAAATCAGCGGCTACAGCAAAAGCTGCTTCTCGTAGTTCTGGTGATAAAGATTGTTTAGCTGTGTTAAACAAGGTATTAAAACCATCGCGCCGCAGAATACTGAGGTTTTTTTCTAACAGCTGGTTTATGAGATCTTCGGAATAACTGTTAAAAAGTTTGAGCCGCAATAGTACAGCAGAAATACTACGCACTTGCTGTTCCGAAAGTACAGCATCTGAAGTAATCGCTACCAAAGCAATAGCAGCAAAAGCTTCGGTTGATGTCAACACCTCTGGGGCTTGGTTTTCTTTGCCCAGGACTGTGTCTAATAAATTCATGATTTTTGCTCCTGGATTTTGGTCTCAGTAGCGTACAGCTACCTGTATGTTGCTGAACTGGCTGGTAGTTCTGCAACGCTGTGAGACTTTCAAAATTTAGTGTTCCCAGGATTTCTTTACGGCGAACACCAACTTGCACTCGGCGGTTTTCGGCAAGTAGTACACCATCAAGCTCTAAATTAGCGTTCTCCTGTTTTTTCAATTGTTTCGATCACTGCCAATCCTATACCAGAAGCTGCGATTAGCATTACTGCTGATAGCAAATAGGCGTTAGTAAGCATCCGAAGGGCATCATCAAAGAAAATATAGGTGGTCATTGCATCACCTTTGAACTCTATGGGGCTAGTACTACTTATTTCTCAACATGCTGACTAATGATTCCCGTTGAAAAATCCCTAGCAATTGCATCTTAACAAAACTTTAGCTCCTACATGATAGTTTTCTAAATTTTTCTTTCTGAAGATTCTGTGAATTTCAGCATAATTTGGTAAAGAAAAAGACGGAAAATTTTTTATGTAGAAATTCTTGCTCTTTGAAGCACCGCAAAATTGGCTATTAAATTAGTAAACTAAATAACACATAACTATGATTCTTATATAATGTTCGATTCATAAAGAGCAATAAAATGCCTATTTTTGCAGCAATATAGACGTAAATCCTAAATATATTGTCAATTAAATACTGGTGAGAAAAGTTGTTGTAAATTAATTTTTAACTTTAAGCTGTTTTTTTCAATAAATTTTTTGATTAGTTAATCATTACTAGGGGTCAAAAATTTAGTTAACGTGCTAGTCGTCATAGAGAGCTAGGTTTTGTAACAGATTGTAAATAAAACTGAGATATCGTCCTCAAGAAACTTCTCGTTTTGGATAATGAATAGGACAATCTAGCCTTGATAGGACTTCTTACTCAAAAACGAAAAATCAAGGTTTTGGACAAGGGTGTATATGTTCTAAACCCTTACCCCCTTGCACCCAGTCTGAACAGACAACCTTTGTGTGTAAGTCCTATAAACCTGGATTTGCTAAGATTTCCAGTGCGTAAACTTTGAAACAGGGCAACTCTTCACTACTATGCCAACATCGACAATTTACGGTAAAGACGCAGTAGCTATCCAAGCCGCAAAAGAAGGGGTGGCTGTGTGCGATCGCTCTTTTTGGGGACGCATCCGAGTTGGGGATGACGACCGCATCCGTTTTTTACACAACCAAAGTACCAACGATTTCCAAAGCTGCAAGCCAGGGCAAGGCTGTGATACGGTGATGGTGACATCCACGGCCCGGACAATTGACTTGGTAAGTGCATACATTCTGGATGATGCGGTACTGCTGTTAGTTTCGCCTAATCGTCGAGAGTTTTTAATGCAATGGCTAGATCGCTACATCTTTTTTGCTGACAAGGTGCAGTTAACCGACGTGACACAAGAAACAGCAACCTTCAGCCTCATCGGGCCAGATAGTGAGGCCATTGTCGAAAAATTGGGTGCTGGAGCAATTATTGGTCAGCCTTATGGCAATCATTTGTTAGTTGATGGTGGTGTGATTGTAGCAGTGGGTAGTGGGTTGGCTTTATCTGGATATACACTAATTCTGCCAGCTGCCGAAAAACAGAAAGTATGGCAGCAAATTTTAGGATTAGGCGCAGTAGAATTAAGCGATCGCGCCTGGGAAACGTTACGCATCCTCCAAGGCAGACCAACCTCAGATGCAGAACTAACGGATGATTACAATCCTTTGGAAGTTGGTTTATGGCAGACTATTTCTTTAAATAAAGGTTGTTACATTGGGCAAGAAACTATTGCGCGGTTAAATACCTATAAAGGTGTTAAACAACATCTTTGGGGTGTTCGTCTCAGCGCACCTGTAGAAGTTGGTAGTGCGATCGCCCTTGGAGATGAAAAAATCGGCAAACTTACCAGTTATACCGAAACTAGCGACGGTTACTTTGGACTCGGTTACATCCGCACCAAAGCTGGTGGTGTTGGCTTAAAGGTGCAAGTGGGAGAAGTTGAGGGTGAAATTGTACAAATCCCATTCGTTTCGCATGAGTATCCACAGTAAAAAAGAAGTCAGGAGTCAGAATTCAGAATAAACTTCTAAAGTACTTTAGAAGTTGACTTTGCTTCAGTCATGAGACTTATTTAAACGGGATTTTGTTGCGATTTGTAACTAACTGGACTGTAAAAGTAGACCCTTCATCTAGTTTACTTCTCACAGCAATAGAACCTCCGCAGCGCCACAATAAGCGCTTAACAATAGTTAAACCTAATCCAGCACCACTCAAGTCTTCTGTCGTTCCAGAACGCACACGATAAAAACTGTCAAATATTTTCCCAATTTCGCTTTCTGCTATGCCAATACCTGTATCACGGAATTCTAATTGCACATAATCTCCCTGAAGACGCGCTCTTACCCACACTTGCCCACCTCTGGAAGTAAACTTAAGACTGTTATGTAGCAAATTAATCACTATTTGCTTTATTCCACCAGTTACACACCAAACAGCTGGTAGTTCTGTGGGTACGGTATAGGCCAGCATGATGCCTTTTTCTTGAGCCACAGGCTGGTAGGTGCTGACTACTCCGGGTACGATATCCGATAGGCGCACTAATTCTAGGCTAGTGGCTTCTAAATTATGTTCTAGGTTGACAAGATCTAATAGACCAGTGATGAGTATACTCTGGCGATCGCACTGCGTATTCAGCATTTGTAAATAACGTTGTCGCTGCGGCGGTTTCAGAGTGGGGGAATTCAACAGCGACAGTGCAGTTTTCATGTGTGTTAAAGGTGTACGCAGTTCCTGACACACACTGCTTAAGTAATCATCTTTGAGTTGCTCTTGATTTTGCAGCTTTTGATTTTGCACTTGTAATTTGGCAATGCGTTTATTGGCAATTTGCCGTTGAATGACATTTTGGCGCTGGAGTTGTTTTGCCAATAGTTGACTGATGAGCGCTGGTTCAGTTGTACTTGGGTAAATCAACTCAGTCGGAAAAACATCAGATGATTCAGGTGCAGCCACCTGTTTAAGACCATCTAAAACTTGCTGAATTATTCTCCCTTCCATTGTCATTACAGCTAGCAATGATGGAATTTTACCCGTCTTGGTTTTATTAGTATGACGGTTTTGATTTCTTTTCCGTGGTCGACGCGCCACAATTAAACTACAAAATTGCGGCGAGGATACTATAAAAAAGTATTCTCGCCGTAGTTGATAATTTGATAGTAATTCTACCCTATTTTGCTGCGTTGGAGTCGTGTAATCTGTAATGTTCTGTTCTGAGTCACTTGTTATTTTCTCTATTCGACAAATATTAATCACGCCAACTGTACTCATCGCAGATTGATAACGCCTCAATTCTGCCTGCCAAATTTTTCCTGGTGGTAATTTAACCCAAAAAGTTGCGGTAATTTGCTGCTCAATCAATAAATCGATTTGCGACCTCAGCAGCGATAACAGACTAGCAGGATTGCTTGGCAAAGGTTGAGGTGGTGCTTCCACTCCCAAGGCCTGCTGATAGACGGATAGCTCCTTACGCAGAGAATCATTCATGAGTCAAGCACAACAAGGAAGAAATCATTATGTCATTGATTTTTAGTTTCATGTATATGTTTGTTACAAAAAGACTACGTAAAAAACATTAAGTTATGAATGGGCGCTAGAAAGTCTGAAGTCTGAAACAACGACTAATGTGAGAAGGGAAGAAAGTATGAAGACTGAAGTCTGAAACAAGGACTAATGCGAATAAGTAGTGAAATCTTAGTAATTTTGTTAATGATTTTAACACTACGGTTTTAGACAAGCCTAAAAATCTTATGAACTAACGGATTTTGTCATTCATAATTTCACACTTCATACTTCATTCTTCATACTTCACACTTTACACTTCACACTTTCCTAGTCTTGCCTGTAAAGCATCCCGTGCATATTCTCGATCATCAAAGTGGATTTTTTCTGTACCGAGAATTTGGTAGTCTTCATGACCTTTACCAGCTAACAACACTCCATCACCAGGTTGGGCTTGTAAAATTGCAGTACGAATGGCCGTAGCCCGATCGCAAATTACAGTTGGTTGTACAGTGTCGGGAATTCCTGCTAAAACATCTTGCAAAATGCGTTCTGGGTCTTCCGTGCGGGGGTTATCGGAGGTTACGACAGCCACATCTGCTAAATCAGCGGCGATTTTACCCATTTTTGGCCGTTTAGTCCGATCGCGATCGCCACCGCAGCCAAACACACAAATCATCTTACCAGGAATAAACGGGCGTGCAGCTTTGAGTAAGTTTTCTAAGCTATCGGGGGTATGAGCATAATCGACAATAACGCTGATATCTTGTTGAGGATTGATTTGCACTCGTTCCATTCGTCCAGGAACACCAGGAAAATCACCAATTGCAGCTGCGATTAACTGTAAGTCTAGTCCTAAGTTGAGAACTGCTCCCACTGCTGCCAACACATTTTCTAAATTGTATTGTCCAACCAGAGGTGAACGAAACGCAACTTCACCCTTTGGTGTATGTAGAACACCACTTACACCATTTGGCTGATAATTTAAGTCACTCATCCACAAATCGGCATTGCGATCGCTGACACTGTAACTCCAAACTTGCTCTGGTTGCAATGTCGCAATTAAGCGTTTGCCGTAGGGGTCATCAGCATTAATTATTGCCTTGCCCTTGAGATAATCGGGACTAAATAACAACGCCTTCGCCGCAAAATAATCCTCCATATCGCTGTGATAATCCAGATGGTCTTGGGTGAGATTGGTAAATACTCCCACCTCAAACGGACAACCCAAGACTCGACCTTGTGCCAAAGCGTGAGAACTGACTTCCATTACACCAAACTCACAACCGACATTGACTGCGGCTGCTAGTTGCTGTTGTAGTTCCACAGCAAAAGGCGTAGTGTGGACAGCAGTTTGCACAAACCCCGGCCAGCGAGTGTATAAAGTTCCCATCAATGCCGTAGCTAGATGCGCTTTGTTGAGGAGAAATTCAATTAGGTGGGTAGTGGTAGTTTTACCGTTTGTACCGGTCACACCTACTAATTTGAGTTTTTGCCCTGGATAATCGTAAAAAGCCGCTGCTATTTGAGCGCAAGCTTGAGTCATGTTACTAGCACTAATCACTACAGCCTCCGGCGTGGGAGGATTTTTTTCGGCAGCTTGGGAAGAAACAATCGCCGCAATGGCACCAGATGCGATCGCACTTGGCCAAAATTCTCCACCATCTACCCGCGTTCCTGGCATGCCAATAAATAAATCTCCCTCACCGCAAGCATAGGAGTTTGTTTTTAACCCTTTGACTTCCGCATCTGCCAACCCAGGATTGTTAGGCAATTGTGCCACACTTTCTACTACTGCTAGTAATTCCCGCAATTTCATCTTGTGAACCTCGCCACACGCTTGTCTTGCGCTTATTCTGCATTATTTTTTTTGATATTGGATAAATACTGACACAACATTTGCTGAATTTGCTGGACATTAGCACGCGGAGAAGGACGTGGTAAAGGTTGCTCAAATGCCTCTGCACCTGGGAGATTGGCTAAAACCAGCACTGGGACTTCATATTGATACGCCAGCATCCAATCTTCACGAGTTGTAATGTCACGGATTTCTAACTCTACAGCCAAATTTTGCGTCGCTAAAATTTGTTCTAATTTTTCCTGTAAGCCCTCGCACAAATGACAACCGGGTTTACTGTATAAAATCAAGCGCATTTCCTAAATACCAATACTTGTAGCAATCGTAAGTCATTCGTGAACAACTAGATAAGCTAATAATCACTTAATTTGCTTGTTGAGACCGCAAGGGGGCAGGGGAGCAGAGGAGCAGGGGAGAGGTTTGAAGTTTTTCCCCAAAATTTCAATTGTGCAACTTGTAAGCACAAAAGCTTACCCGACTTTTTGAAAAAGTCGAGTGTCTAAATCGCTTGCATTGGCTTAGGAATTTGTATATCCCTCTTCTAAGAAACAGAAATGTTTCTTTACATCCATTGGGAATGCGATCGCTTTCCTCGGACGCTTTTGTTACTCTGAGGAAAGAAAAATAATTGTAGGTTGGGTTGAACGCAGTGAAACCCAACCTACATATGTATCAAATTTTTAGTGAAATAGTATTATGACATTCTAAAACGCTAAAACCAATTGACTGCAAGCATTTCACTTTTGAACGCCAGTGAGGGAGTCGGGGAACCCGACGACACTTGCTACAAGTCGGGCATTGCCCGCGATAGCGCAGTATCTCCCCAACGCACTGGCGACTTTTGACTTTTGACTTTTGCTATACATATGCAAGAACTTGTAGGGGCGAACGGCCGTACCCTGCCCAAAGGCAGAGCCTACGCCCTTACATCCGTATTTACATCATTTATAAAGTGAAATGGTATTAGTCCTATTAATTCTGAATTCTGGCTTCTGTCTCCTGAATTCTGTTTTGGCATTTTGGCACATTGACAATTGTAAATATTGCTATGCTATTTGAGAGAAAAACATCCTAAATTAGAGCAATATTAACTTTTTCCTCTGGTAGTAACCAGGGGATTTTTTATCTTCAAATTTAAAAAATTTTGCCGATAATACAGCTAAACCCTGGTAACAAAGGACTGATCAATTCATCTTGACTGTATAAAGTTGCTACAAGCTTTAAAACTCCCTTTTGTCGGACTTTTTCTCTTTTTCCTCTGCCTAGAGCAACAAAAGAAAGATATAGCAGGGGACAGGTAATAGGTGACAGGTGAGACCTGCCCCCGTCTTGGCGGTCTCCGTCACGTTAGCGCAGCGTTAGCGACGCAGGAGCGTCTGGGGGACTGGCGAACCCGAAGGGTGACAGAGTTAAAAGTCTTTTACTGTCTCAGTTTTACCATTTACCGATGTCCTAACTACCTTGGCTATGGCTATAACTATGAACAAAAATCAACATATTTTTTCATGATTTTGAATAAAGGTAATACCATTTGATGATGAAACCCATGAGTTACTACGATGCTGAGTTTGGACAGATTATCACCGAAGATCACCACTGGACTTTAGCACAATCTGCTATTTTGGGCGATCGCTGTGTACCGATTTGCTTGGATTTTGAACAGGGGCAGATTGGGGAACTTTCATCGCTCCAGCGTGAAGCGATTCGGCAAGCTCTAGCCTTGCCACCTGATGTGTTATATCATGTCCGGTAGCTTACCCATAATTAAGCGGCAACTTGAGGCCACCATTGGAAGTTTGTCAAGCCCCGAACTAAATCTTGCTGTCGGAGCAATTGTTTACAACGATGAAATAACACTTCTTCCAATTCATCAAGATTCTCAAATGAACGATGAGCAATAGGTTCGTTTGTAAGGGGCCAAAGTCTTTCGGCTGGTTGAAGTTCTGGAGAATGATATCAAGTCCGGCTAATTAGTTATAATTCCCGAATCTATGCAGAGAACCCAAAAACCCTTCCCCTCTGCTCCCCTGCCCCTCTGCACCTGAAGCTGCCTTAATGATAAGTCTTTCACCAGACATGATATTACCTGCCGAATGTGGGATCTAAATCATAATCAAAATAGTAAAGACGTTGCAATGCAACGTCTCTACAAATCAGTGAACCCTAATCAAAACCTTTAATTAGGTACGGCCAATGTCGCTGCGTCAGCTACTTGGTTATTGTTATATTCAGCGACAATTTGACGAAATTGTTCTCCGTCAATTGTCTCTTGCTCAATCAAAATCTCTACTAAACGGTCAACTACTATACGGTTTTCCTGAATCAGGCGTATTGCTGTGTCGTAACATTGGATGAGAATTTCCCGCACTTTCCGATCAATTTGGGCAGCAATTTCTTCGGAATATTCTGATTTGCTCATCCAGTCACGTCCCAAAAATACCTCACTATTGGGTGATTCTAAGGAAAACTGTCCAATTTCAGACATACCATACTGTGTAACCATCTGTCGCGCTATGGATGTCGCATATTCTAATTTTCGATTTTCTCGCATCCCGCCAGTTACTTCTGGCAAACCAAAAATTACTTCTTCGGCGGCTCTACCACCTAATACTGCTGTAATTCTCGCTAATAGTTGCGATCGCGACATTAAAAAATGTTCTTCGTCAGGAGTAAACCAAGTTAAACCCCGTGACTGTCCGCGCGGAATCAAGGACACTTTTTGTACTGGGTCATGGTCTTTGAGCAAGGTTCCCACTATGGCATAACCAACTTCGTGATAAGCAATTAATCGTTTAATTTTACTGTCTACCAAGGGTGTACCTTCCATCCCCGCAACTACGCGGTCAACTGCATCATTGATTTCTAAGATGGTGATTGCGTCTTTGCGTCTTCTGGCGGTGAGAATGGCTGCTTCGTTGAGTAAGTTGGCTAAATCTGCACCAGTAAAACCTGGTGTACGACGAGCGATCGCTTCTAATGAGACACTCTCATCAATTCTCTTATTCCGGGCATGAACTTGCAATATTTCTAATCGCCCTTTTAAATCTGGTGCATCGACAATCACTTGTCTGTCAAAGCGTCCGGGACGTAATAAAGCTGCGTCTAAAACATCGGGACGGTTGGTAGCGGCAATAATAATGATGCCTGTGTTGCCTTCAAAACCATCCATTTCGGTAAGCAACTGATTGAGGGTTTGTTCCCGTTCGTCGTTCCCACCGCCAATACCCGCACCCCGCTGTCTACCAACAGCGTCGATTTCATCAATAAATATCAGACAAGGCGCATTTTCTTTGGCTTTTTTAAACAAGTCCCGCACACGAGATGCACCGACACCGACAAACATTTCCACAAATTCTGAGCCGGAAATGCTGAAAAATGGTACACCAGCTTCCCCAGCGATCGCTTTTGCGAGTAAAGTTTTACCTGTTCCTGGTGGCCCGACTAACAACACACCTTTGGGTATGCGTGCGCCTACAGCAGTAAATCTTTCTGGCTGCTTCAGGAAGGTGACGACTTCTTGTAGTTCTTCTTTGGCTTCTTCTACCCCAGCGACATCGTCAAATTTTACACCTGTTTTGGCTTCCATTTGGAACCGCGCTCTGGACTTACCAAAGTTCATAGCCTGACTGGAGGCATTTGTTGAGCGACGCAGGAATAATAACATTAAAGCTACCAGTGGCAAAATCCACATGAGGTTGATCAACAACCCGACAGCGGCTCGACTGTTAGCAGAGGACACTTCACCAAACTCGACGTTTTTCGCTTTGAGTTTGTTGATTAACTCTGTATTTTGATTTAAAAGTCTTACTTGTAAAGGTGGTGTATCTTTTTGTCCTTGTAAATATACTTTGGCTGTTTGTTCGGTTTCGTCTAACTCTACTTTTTTGACTTCCCCTTTTTCAGTTTTTCTGATCAACTCACCATAACTTATTTCGCGCTCTGCTTTTTGTGCCAGGGCAGGTGTACCGCCAACAATATTTGGCAACATCATTAAACTAGCGATTAACGCCCCTGACCAAGCAACAGATTTTGGCGAGCGCTTTAGGTTGGTTTTGCCTAACTCTGGCTTGGCCGTAGTTGGTTTGATTATGGGCGATCGCTGTTGCATCAATGCCTTTCTCCTAAAATTTTTCATATTATTTACCCTTTTACTGCTGGCATGAGCTTCGCGCTGATCTTATGCCTATTTTTCTAGCAAAAATTGCAATAACTGGAAATCACTGTTTTTTATCTAGTCTAACTTCTGCATAAAACTATTCCCTACTCTCTTTACCCATGCTACTCAAGGAATCTTATCTTAGTGGGATAAATTATACTCCTGGGTGGGATGATGATAAACCAAGCTTGCCAGAGTATGAGCTTAAGTACAGTTTTTCGTGATTACATCTACTGTTGAGTGATTCAACAAATTTGACGACAAAACAATAAATCGCTATGATAAACATAGTCGTAATGACTATGACTTTTAATCATACTTTTGTACTAATGGTTCATCATCATTAATTTAAAAAAGTCAAGGATCTAGCAGCCCTTTTAAGTTTCTGAAAGCCTTACTATACAGCTTTCTTCATTTCAGACTTCTTATTTCAGACTTCTTATTTGTAATGGATGGGTAAATTATGGTCAGAATTGTTGGCATTGCTGGTAGTTTAAGACCCAACTCTTATACACAGCTGGCTTTACAAGTAGCAGCACAAAGGTTACAAGCCATAGGTGCAGATGTAGAAATTTTGGATTTGCGGCAATTGCAGCTACCATTTTGCAACGGTGAAAAAGAGTATCCCGAATATCCAGATGTGAAGCGCTTGCGTGAGACTGTCAGTGGTGCTGATGGATTGATTTTGGCGACACCAGAGTATCACGGCGGTGTGAGTGGTGTGCTGAAAAATGCGCTTGATTTAATGAGTTTTGCAGAACTGTCTGGGAAAGTGACAGGACTAATTAGTGTTTTGGGAGGTCAATCTAATAGCAATGCACTTAATGATTTACGGTTAATTGTTCGTTGGGTACATGGTTGGGTAATTCCCGAACAAATTGCCATTGGACAAGTTTGGGGTGCTTTTAGCCCTGAAGGAAAGTTGCTAGATGAAAAACTTTCCCAAAGATTTGACCAATTTGCCCAAAGTTTAGTAGATAGCACTCGCAAGCTCAAAGGTGTTAATTAAAGTTGTTGGGTGGGTAAAGTTTTGCCCACCTCATACTGTTTCTTTTTGATAGCTTTTTTTAACGCCAAGTTGCGCGGAGTAAGCGCAAAGGTGCGCGGAGGTTTGATCACAACAGTTTAATCAAAAGCAGGAGGCCAAAGATCAGATACTGTCAGTTCCCAACCAGGAAACAGTTCTGAAACAGTCAGCTTCTGCCCATTTTCTAAAACATTAACTTCACTGCTAGGGCGATAAACAGATACAGTTTGAGAATCTGGGTCAATGAGTAATGCTACTTTTACTCCCATGTCTAAGAATCTTTGAATTGTTTTTTGCACAGATATCAAGCGGTCAAAAGCAGATTTAATCTCCACTACCAAATCAGGTACTAATTCGGGGTAAGTTCGAGGTACTCGCTTTAAGCGTTCTCTGGAAAAGAATGAAATACGTGGCGCAACTATATCTCCATTCGGCAACTGAAATCCACCTTTAGAGCCAATAATATAGCCAATTTTGCGCGGCTCCACCCAAGAAAACAAGAATGCACAAAATCGAGTGCTAATTTCACCAGAAGTAAAATCAGGTGGCGATTCACTTAAATCATCTTCACGATTGGAGTCTCTACTGGGATTAATAGTTGCAGCTACTATACCTAGAGATTTGATTTCTTTAAGTATTTCTTGCCTAAGATTGTCAAAGTTTACGTTTAATTTTTGTAGAACCTGTACTGCTACCCCATCTGTGACTCTCAGCACACCCAACAAAAGATGCTCTGTACCAATGAATGTATGTCCTAATTTTTGAGATTCTTCCACTGCAAAATCTAAAGCTTGTTTTCCTTTGTGAGTGAAAGGATACTCTACTCCTTGAATTCCAGCGCCACGACCAATAATTTTTTCTACTTCGGTTTGAGCGGCTTCCAGGTTAACACCAGAAGACTTAAAAGCTTTAGCTGCAAGACCATTACCTTCTGCAATCAATCCAATCAAAATTTGTTCAGTACCTACACATTGATGTCCCAAGCGTTCACCTTCGCCTTGTGCAAGAACGATCGCACGGTATGCTTTGGCAGTAAATCTTTCAAACATAGACTTTTCCTCTGATAAGAAGATAAATGGCAGTGGACAGCGGAATATCTGGGCAATTTTGAAAGCTAAAGACAAACTTGGGTCGTATTTACCAACTTCGATAGCATTAATAGTCTGACGACTTACACCCAATATTTTTGCTAATTCTGCCTGTGACCAATTGCGTTGAGTTCTTAGAAGACGTAAACGGTTGTGCATTGCTGGGCTAAAAAAACTAGTTTATCTGTATAGTTTTTGCCTTGCTTGAACTTTATCGTAAATTATACTTGTCTTAAAGTAAAGTAAACTTGACATAAATCAACCTAATGATTTGGAAACGAGCGATGTAAAACCATCTACTCTTGTCAATGTAAATCTGTCTAGTTTAGTAAAACTTAGGCGATCGCTTAACTGAGAAAACTTGTTATGGTACACCAGAGGGCGAGTAATTGACTGTTTCGTTACTTGTGTACAAGCTCTGCATTTACGCCACAATGTCCAAAACGTTTATTCTCAAAATAAATTGTCAAACCACTACACTAAACTCACTTATTTTGTCATCTATAAATAGAATGATATTTCCTCTACTTTTAGACAGTTATTTATTAATGTATTATTTATAACTTTTAATTGTTATGTACAATTACATCTGTCGCTAGATAGAAATATGATTATATAATTAGGCAAAAAACCACATTTTTGATGGACTTTTGACAGTCAAATGTAACTCCGCATCAATTCAATATGTCATGATTAGATGACAATTATTAAAATATACTTAAATACTTAGTTACGTCAAATACTTAAGCCTGTATTTAGAAATTATCTTGTTTTTCCTATTTTTAGCAATTTAGATATTTAATTATCAAATAGTACGTAAATATTTTTACGTAAGTATTTTTCATTTAAATCTAATATTTAGGTAGTTTTTAGCACATTACATTCAATAATATATCTTGTTTAAAAATAAATACGTAAGTTTACGGATATTTTTTTTCAAAAATATTAAAGAATACTTAAGTAGGTTAAGTTTTGATATTCAAACTTAATCAAACATCAACTCAAGCACAGCCACATTAAGTTGTCTTTAATCTGTACAGTAAATACTTTCAGTCTCAGATGCGTTACTGTTTGAGCTTTTGTAAACAAGTTTACGAGTCTAGTTCACTTAATAGCTAACGCAAAAACAGTTGTAAGTAAGAATAATTACTACTTACGTATTTACTCTAGAGTAATGTTGTATTTACTTTATAAGTGGCTTGCGGAAATCAATGAAAAAAACGTTGGCAGTCTCATAAATTAGACTGACTTAACGGAAAAGTGTTTTATAAGTTGGCGAAGGCTGAGTGTGTTTTCTCTCGACAGGAAAGGGCTTTGCTGAAAAGGCTCTATGCGTGATGAACTCTTACTGAGTAATAAATAGTACAAAATAAAGGATAAGAGAATGCGTCTGAGAAAGCTAGTCAGCTATGGGATTATTCTGCTGAGTCTTGTCATGGGGTTCGGCTTCACGACAATTGCCCGTGGTTTTGATATTCCACCCACAAATACGCAGATTGAGTTTGCCCAAGAAACGAGTGATCTGATGCTCAATACATTGTTCGCGGCGCTAACACAGGAGTTTAACGAAACGACACCAGAGAACGTAGAACAGGGTAAGCATTCTATCTCACTGATATTTAACGATCAGAACAAAGATATGCGACTGGTTGGTACTCTTAGCCCACTGCGGGAAAGCGATCGCCCCCGTGATAGCTTCGAGCGTCAGGCAAACAATCTGGACTTGGCAGGAGGACAGGCATACGCAACCGTCCAAAAGGTAGAAGATAAATGGTACTATCGCCGCTCGATTCCCCTCAGCAATTTTAGGGCGGAGTGTGCGCTTTGCCATGTTAATTTTCCAGTAGGCCCTACGTCTGACTGGGTGGGCGCTCTCATGCTCAGAGTGCCGATTAGGAATTGATATGCAAAAAATAGAATAATTATCATACAGTAGAATTCAGGAGTCAGAATCCAGAATTCAGAATCAGAATGTATATGCAAAATTCAGTGCTGCTGTTAGTAGCACTGACTCTTTGTTTTTTTGTATAGCAGGCGACAGGTAACAGAGCTAAAAGTCTTTTGCTTGTCTATTTCCAGGTGTACCTTAAATAATTAACCTTTGCTGCATACCTAAATTTCCTTGTAAACCACCAGTGTGAATAAGTAGGATGCGATCGCCTTTGCTAAAAAACCCCTGCTTTAATAAATCCATCACACCATAAAACATCTTGGCAGTGTATACGTAATCTAAAGGTATACCGTGGGTTTGTTGAAATTGCTGGGTGAACTTCAGCAGTTCATTGTTGACTTTGGCATAACCGCCGAAGTGATAATTGCAGATTAATTCCCAAGACGGTGGAGAATTATTTGGTGCTAGTAAACCAGCAGCAAGATAACTTTGCCATAAAGTTGCAATTTCTGTTTGCAGAAATTCACCATTCTTGAGGATAGGAAAAGCAATCGCTCTTTGCTTTTGAGCTAGTGAAAGTAAAATACCAGCAAAAGTAGTACCTGTACCGCAAGCAATGCAGATAACATCAAAGTCTCCAGTTTCTTTGAGTATTTCTGTGCAGCCGCGCACACCGTTCAAGTTACTTCCACCTTCAGGAATAATAAATATTTCACCGTAGTGTTCTCTCAGTTGTGCGTGTAATTCTGGGGTGTTGCGTTGTTTGTAACTGGTGCGATCGCAATATACCAGTTGCATACTTTGTTGTACAGCAAAACTCAACGTCGGATTCTGTGGTAGTCTTTCCTCACCACGGATAACACCAATTGTGTGGAATCCAAATAATTTACCTGCGGCGGCGGTGGCAAAAATGTGGTTGGAATAAGCACCGCCAAATGTCAGCAGCGTATTAAAATTCATCTTTTTAGCCTCTAAAAGATTGTATTTCAACTTAAACCACTTATTCCCGTTAACCCAAGGGTGCATGAGGTCGAGGCGCAGCACAGACAATTCCACACCAGCATTTTGGGTGATGTGGCTATGAATCTGCTGTGTAGGAGGCGGAAGAAAGATTGAAGACATGAAGACTTAATATTGCGATCCTCGTGATTTTCAGATCCCCGACTTCTTAAAGAAGTCGGGGATCTTGCCATTCAAAAACTAATGATAAACATTGATTTATGACAATGCTAAACCCATCTTAATAATGAATAAATCTTTCTGATGGGTATCTTTAGAAATTGGCATTTTACCAATTGGAAATAACAGTTCAATATAAGAGTAAGCACATCCACTCCAGATAAAAAACGTCCAAAATTTTCTTGTGGGATGGTCAATTTATTTCTTGGAAGTCTCTAAAGTATTATATTTCACACTTCAGACTTCACACTTCAGACTTCTTAAGAAGTTACTATGTCTATTGTTACTATCACACCCAGTTGTTCTAGAGATGTCCAGGTTGCAGAAATTGGACAAAATACGCTAATTTTGCGATCGCGTACTTGGGAAAGACTGAAATTTGAAGTTGAATATTCTCGCCAAAACAGACAAATTTTTTGGCGAGAATATCTGCGAAGATACCCTTTTTGATGAAGACTGGAAAAAGTTAGATGCAGAACGCCGTTACTATTTTGAGTGTATTCATGCATCCCAAGCTAAACAAGTTGAAGTTGCCTTAGATAAGTTGACAGCGTTAGGCACAAGATATTATGCTCCGGCGCATGGCCCAGTTGTGCGTTACAGCCTGAGTCGTTTTACTTACGATTACCGCCAATGGTGTCAAGGTCAAAAATTGCCAGAATTTAGCGTTGCTTTACTGTATGCTTCTGCTTATGGGAATACGGCAATTGTAGCGAATGCGATCGCTCAAGGATTGATTCAAAATGGCATCAATGTTGAGTCCATTGACTGCGAACTAGCAGATACAGCAGAAATTACTCGCCTTATCGAAGCTTGTGATGGATTTATTATTGGTTCACCCACTTTAGGCGGTCATGCACCAACGCAAATTCAAACAGCCTTGGGAATAGTTTTGTCAACAGCTGCAAAAACTAAATTAGCGGGTGTTTTTGGTTCCTACGGTTGGAGTGGCGAAGCCATTGATTTATTAGAAAGCAAACTCAAAGATGCCAATTATGGTTTAGGGTTTGAAACAATTCGAGTGCGCTTTAGCCCTACTGCTGAGGTTCTGCAACAATGTGCAACTGCGGGTGCAACCTTTGCCCAAACTTTGAAGAAAACTAAAAAACTGCGTGTTCCCCGTCAAGCAGTTACAGAAGCGCAAGTAGACCGTACCGAACAAGCTGTAGGGCGAATAGTTGGTTCCTTATGTGTTGTCACTACTTGTGATCAAAACACCCACAGAGGCATCTTAACTTCTTGGGTATCACAGGCAACTTTTAATCCACCAGGAATTATGATTGCGATTTCCCAAGAGCAAAATGCTGATTTGATGCGTCATCCTGGCGATAAATTTGTGCTGAATATTCTCAAAGAAGGTAGAAATGTGCGGCGCTATTTTTCCCGTCGCCGCACTTCAGGAGATAACCAATTTGCTCATCTCTCGACCCAAACTGCTGCTAATGGTTGTTTAATTCTTAATGACGCATTAGCTTATTTAGAATGCACAGTCCAAAATCAACTTGAATGTGGAGACAGATGGTTAATTTATGCAGTTGTAGATAAAGGAGAAATGTTAACAAATGATGGGATGACTGCTATTGAACATCGTAAATCAGGAAGTTTTTATTAATTTTGCTCAACTGACCGGGTTAAAAAAGTGTAATAGATTATGGCAATTTTGCACTCAATTAATCCGGTCAGAAATATTTTTACCCTCAAATTGCAGCCAGCGCTAATGAGCGTAGATGCCATTGTTGGGTTAAAATATGCAAATCTTTAATCAACCCTGTACTTATATCTACAATCCAACCATGAACTTCCGGCGCTCTTCCTTCTTGTAGAGCCTGACGCATAATAGAAGTTTGGTAGAGATTTTTTATTTGCATGACCACGTTCAATTCTGCTAAACGATTCCAGCGTTGTTCTTGTGTGGGCAAGGCATCAATTTCATCTTGGTTTTGTAAATAAGTTTCTCGAATTGGATTTACCCAATTATCTATAAGTCCGGTTGTTCTGCCTTCTAAAGCTGCTTTAATTCCACCACAACCGTAGTGACCAGAAACAATAATGTACTTTACTTCAAGATGGGTAATTGCGTAATCTAGAATAGATAAAAAGTTAATATCTGTAAGACAAACTTGATTAGCAATATTGCGATGGACAAATAACTCTCCGGGTTCTGTACCAGTAAATCGAGTTAAAGCTAGACGACTGTCGGAACAACCAATGTAGAGATAGGGCGGTTTTTGTCCAGATGCCAATTCTTGAAAGTAATGGCCGTCTTGAGCTTGTTTTTGTGCAGCCCAAGCCCGATTATTTCTGAGGATTTCTTCAATGCTTTGATGTCTCATAGTCTAAACCTCGAAGATATGTTGTTGATTTTTATTGATTAGTTACGCTAATTACACTACCAGAGATTTATGAGATGAAAAATCTCACTCATTATTACTTTTGTACCAATTACTTTTTAGCTATTTCAGCAGCTTGATGTTTTCTACAATCGTCAATCACAGAAGTAGCGATCGCCCTTTATCATTGTAAATTTTTAATCCCAGTATTACTTCTAATATGCTTAATAAAGTAATACCTAAAAGTAAACAATAAATTAACAATTGATAAAAAATTCCTCTTTAAATAAAAGTTATATCGTTATACAAAAATTTACATTATATATAAAAACTATAAAAACCTAGATAATGCAGCACAAAATCATCTTTTGAAACCTAGTGAATGCAACTCAGCTTTTAACAGATAAGTTATTGAAAATAGTAGAGTCTATCTAATAGAATATAGAATTCACAGCCAAAATTGGTATGATGCCAGCGATGGCACATTAAGGAAAGTAGATTCAGTGAGCTTATTTTTGGACTCAGCGATCGCAGCGGAGGCGGAAGCTGCTAAAAAATTAGGTTGGGTAAAAGGCATCACTACTAACCCAACATTATTAGCTAAAAGCCCATTACCTGTCGAGACTACACTCAAACAACTGACACAATTAACTACAGGGCCTGTATTTTATCAATTGATGGCAGCGGAATTTGAGGAAATGGTCGCAGAAGCAAGAGCTGCCTTTGCCTTAATTGGACAACAAGCAGTCTTGAAAATTCCCGCTTCCTTGGTTGGCTTTCAGGTAGTGGCTGAACTAGCACCAGAAATTCCTTGTGCAGTCACAGCTATATATAGTGCAGCGCAAGCAGCCGTCTCTCAAGAAGCAGGGGCAAAATATGCGATCGCTTACGTCAACCGTGCCACTAGACTGTTAGGTGATGGAGTAGCATTAGTACGCGAGATGGCGAGTGTGGTGAAGGGAAGCAACACCGAAATTATGGCAGCCAGCATCAAATCTCCCCAAGAAGCAGTCGCATCCCTACAAGCTGGCGCTCATCATCTCACATTACCTTTGGCAATGTTGCAATCTATGACTAATCACGAACTTTCAGCGCAAACTATTGATGAATTTGCCGAAAATGGACGCGGGATTTTACAGCCAATATAGAGACGCGATTAATCGCGTCTGTACAAGAAAGAGAGTGCTGAGTGTAAAGCCTTATTTCTGAATGGGTTTAGGAGTGTGAGGAATACCATCTCCTTACACCCTACACCCTTGCATCCTTACACCCTACCTCACCTAAGAGGATGTCTGAGAAGTCTCATTTCATACTAGCCTTTGCGACTGAAGTCGCGGCTACACAGACTCTCACCCCTCCGGGTTCGCCAGTTGCCTGCGGAGGGAAACCCTCCCGCAGCACTGGTCTCACCGCCTACGCGGGTTCAAAAACTTTAATTCTCTATTAGTCCGCGTAGGCGGACTTCGTTTGTATAGTAGCGAATTATATTCGCCCATTACTTTTCAGACATCCTCTAATAAAGGTTTTTCCCACTCTCTACTCCCCAACACCCTTTGCATAAGCTTCATACACGCCTTTGACGTTGTACCAATTGAGAAAAATCCTGGCTACTTCTAAAGCTAATTGGGGTTTACCTGATTTAATCAGCCAGCTTAAAAATGGAGCCATCGTACGTTCATTCAGTAGTCCATTTAGTGAGAGAATACCCCACAATAAGCGATGCAGCCATGTCATTTGAATCATCATTCGCACCTCCCAAGTGGGATGCTTTTGATAAAACAAAACTCCCATGCGTCCGCGTTGAATTTCTTTTTCTATTAAGTTAGGAATTTGTTCTAAATTAAATGGCGGATGCCAGTGATAACCAACTGCTTGTGGACATTTGATAAGTTTTAAACCCAGATTTTTTAGCCTCACACCTAATTCCAAATCTTCCCAACCATACAGTTGAAAACTGGTATCAAATAGTCCGGCTTTTTCTAACCAATGTTTAGGAATAGCGACGTTACCTGTAGCAAAAAAAGCCGCAGAGAAATCTGTAATTTTATAAGGTTCAGCAGTAGGATTCTCGAAGTTGCAGGTATTAATTACTGCACCGTAAGTAAAAAAGCGATCGCTACCTAATTTCTCTTTTCCCTGCAATAATGCATCAGCGTGAGCTTGCAGAAAGTTTTTCAGTACTACTAAATCGCTATCGATAAATATGATTGTATCTCCTAGTGCCTGTTCTACCCCCAAATTCCGCGCCGCAGCGGGGCCAGCATGGCCTTGCTGAAAGCATCGCACATGGGGAAACTCTTGTTTATGTGCTGCCAACCACTCTAAGGTTCCATCCGTAGAACCATCATCTACCAAGACAATTTCGTAACTAATAACCGTAGTTGTCGCACTCAATTCCTGCATTTCCAAGGCTCGAAGGCACTTTTCTAAAATCGGCAGGCGATTGTAAGTTGGTATCACAACGCTGAAAAACACAGTCTCACCCACAACAGAAATTACCCATCTCCAGCATAAAAGGTACAGTACCACTATTAGTTGTAGATTTTATGTGCTGGAAGTTCCTTAATTCAGCCAAAATCCAGCTACTTTTCCATCTTTGAGGCTAAGTCTAGCTAAAACATCATCACTGCCATCTTTAAATGTCAATTTCCATAAGTAAACTTGATAGCCTTGCTGATTTAGTTTTCCTAAGAAAACAGACGAATACCCTTTCTTGAGACGAGGCACTAATTGTTCACTAACGTGTGTAAATGTTTGTTTTGTAATGCCTTCTTTAAAAGCAGCATTTCCTTGAGATATAAATTTAGTATAATTATTTTGTTCGATAGCATTGATTAAACTGGCAAAAGTTTTCTGTACAGATTGTTCAGGTTGATTAGCTTGAGTTAATTTTACTGGCTCCTTCACAACAGCTTGCACATCTTCTACCATTCCTAAAGTCAATGATGACATAGTAACAACTGCTGCAACTACCAATCCCATCTTATTCATTTATTCTGTTTCCTGAGAAAATTTATTTAATTAAATATATAGCAGTCGAAGCATAGGTTAGGACTATGTTGGTTGCTGAAACCTTTGATAATACTGAGTTTCTACTCAGCACTTTGCTATATCTGTAACCGATGATAGCTCAAAAAAACTTCAGATCCCCAACTTCTTAAAGAATACACCTGGCGAATAGGGGGTCATACCTCTCGTTTACCCCCGAAATGGCTTGTAGAGACGTTGCAATGCAACGTCTCTACATCTGCGGGATGGCGAAATTTCGTGAGGTGAGGGGTTATACGCACCATTCGCCAATAGCATCCTTAAAGAAGTCGGGGATCTTGTTAGCTATTGATAAATAGCTGATTATATTTGCAATAATCCTTCAGGATTGACAGAGAACAGCGATCGCCTCTGCAAACCTTCCCGATGTAAAATCTCATTAGCAGCTAATAAACCACTACTGACAGCACGTTCCATTAAGCCGCAGGGAAAAGGCATTTTCACCCAATCGCCAGCAAATATTAAGTTAGGAATAGTAGTACTTGTTTCGGGACGTTCGGCATAACTATTAGGTGGATATCCTGAAAAGTTATGTTGATTGACTAATTCTCGGTGTAATATTTTTGCTTGTTTTAACTCTGGAACAATCGCATAAAGTTCTTGTTCAAAAGTTTTAAATAAAGCTTCTTGGGTAGGAAATTGTTTTTCTTTGTAGCAGTAAGCGTGTAATTCGACAACACTACCGCCAGTACGTTGTGACCATTCAATAAATTGTTGTTGAATGCGATGATAAAGAGTGATGCTATCAGTTAATTGGTAGCCAGATAAAGATGTAAAATTGCTTTGTTTCCAATCAAAATCACGGTCAAACCAAAAGCGACAGACAGCAAAAGGATCAGCAATACTCAACTTTTCTACTTGACTTCGCACTGTGGCATCGACATCACCACTGACTCGCTGAAATAATTTTTGCACTCCCGGAACATCGGTAGCAAAAACATAATAATCAGCTTGTAGTTTTTCTGGCAATGCTAACTCTTGATTAACAGCTACCAGTTGCACTTCATCACTATGTCGTTCTACTACTTGGAACTTAGCTAAATCTCGTTTGGCAGGCCCTTTTAAAACTTTACCATCAGCAGCAAAAACCGCTCCATGACAAGGACATTGAAACTTGCCATCCTCTGCTTTTTGGACAGTACAACCTTGGTGAGTACACGTGAGAGAAATCGCTATTTCACTGCCTAATTGTAAGGCGAATACTTCATCAGCCGTGCCAAAATATTCTATCTTGTTATCAGCGATCGCAGTATTTTGTTTGACTCTAAACGGCACAGGATTTTGATTACTACCAACGTTATATTTCACGCCAGCAATTTTCCCGTCTACAGCCACAACTTCAGTTACAGTTGCATCGGTGATAATTTTACCGCCTTGCTGCACGATTGCTTTAGCCATAGGTTGGACTAAACTTGTCCCCATATCGTCTGTTGTACCATTAAAAGCTAGTCCTTCTGGGTTGCCAAAAAAATAAAAGTGGAAGAACTGCATGAGTTCTGCAACACTCATCACATCTGGTGCATTCAAGCTAGATTTAGCAAAAGGCAGAAAATATAAATCGTATAAACCTTGAGGAAATTCCGTTTCTACCCAATCAGCAACTGATATGTTATCAAATCGCTGATAATTTTTTTCTCTTTGAAAACCAGTGATAGCTTGGAAAACTTGGAGATGTTTGATTTTCGTTAAATTTATTCCCCAACGGAAACGATTTGGAGATGCGATCGCTAAATCTATAATATTCCAAGGAAAAGCCGAGCGACTGGGACGAAATACTTCTGGTTTGTACTGAGAATCTTGATAAACAACAGAGTAAAAATTTAGTGATTGAAAATTATCAGTTATCTCCAATTCTGCTACTAAACTATTCAGGTTATAGTACTGGGGAAAAAAGCCATGAAACCCATGTTCCATCATGAAAGTTTCGCCAGCGGCTTCTACTTGCCAACTTGCAATTTTACCACCTAATTGCGGAGATTTTTCTACCAGTATGACAATAAATCCCCGCTGACTCAATTCATAAGCACAGGCTAAACCTGCTAAACCACCACCAATTACGACAACAGTTTTAGGTTGATTTAATATTTGTGGCAAATCGAAAGTATCTTTTTGAAATACCGTTGGTTGTGGTTTCGTAAACCGCGAGTATCCTGTGACTCCTGCAATTGTACCGACACCGAACAGCTTGAGCAGTGTACGACGGGAGATAGATGATTCCAGCAAAATAGGTATTTGACTCATTGGTTACAAAATTAACTTTTCACATCCAATACAGTCGTGAAATGATGACTGTGAGTTCGCAGATTGTATTGTTACAAGTATTTTTTTATCCCCGTGCTAGTCCCAAACGGATTTATTTTGCCAGAATGGCAGAAATTGTCAATAGTAAACAATACTGGAGACTTCCTCTGATGAAATATTGGCGTGAAACGATAGCTGTGACTCAGCGCATCTTAATTGAATTATTGCGTCGCCAACGTAGCCTGATTTTTTGGAGTATTTTTCCGATTTCAGTTTTAATCCTCGGTGGATTTATTTTGGCAGAACGAGCAAAACTGCCAATTAATACGGCTTTTGAATATACTGCACCTTCAACATTAGTGGGGGCTGCATTATTTTTTAGCTGTTTAGGTGGAAGTGTTGCAACTGTAGTTGCAGAAAGAGAACAGCAAACTCTCAAACGCCTGTTTCTCTCGCCGTTAAGTGGTATATCCTATTTTTTAGGAATTTTTTTAGCTCATAGTTGCATTGGCTTAGGACAAACTTTACTAGTTTATATTGTTGCTGCTTTTTGGGGCGCGACATTCAAAGGTTCGATTTGCTTAGGATTAATCATTATTTTCATGAGTATCGCTGCTTATGTAGGTTTAGGTTTTATTTTAGGTACACAATTAGCTAGACGGATTGAAGATGTCAATGCTTTAGTTGCTGCATTTGGTGTGCCTTTATTAATTTTAGGTGGAGCATTTTTGCCTAGTTCACTATTTCCTAAAAGTTTAATTAATCTTGCCAAATATAATCCGATTTATCACATGAATGAAGCGTTTGTAGGAGTATCAACTAAAGGTAAGCAAATTAGTGAAATTGCACCACATTTTTTGTTTTTACTTGTGTTCACTTTACTGATGATCATTGGTGGTTGGTTATCTTATCGTCGAATGTTAATAGTAGAAAGGAGATTATAAATAGGTGGTACAATTCCAACTCTGGCTAGAATCAACAAAACTAAACATATTCAAAAAATTAGAAAAATATGGGCTTTTCAAATACTGAAACTTCTAGCTCTAACCAATTACGAACTAAGCGAATTATATCAATAGATATTTTGCGTGGGCTGGTGATGGTGTTAATGGTGCTAGATCATGTGCGAATTTTTTTCACTAATGTTCGCTTTCCTCCTACAGACTTAAAAAATTCAATTATGCTCATAATTAAACATCTCAATAAGTCTTACTATAAAAGAAAAGTCTTGCAAGATTTAAACCTGCATATAGCAGCGGGAGAAATTTATGGTTTACTGGGTGCAAATGGTGCTGGTAAGACAACAACAATTAATATTATTTGTAATTTACTTCTGGCTGATAGTGGCGATGTCACAATTAATCATCAACCAATTTCAGATGCGTCAAAAAAATTAATTGGCATTGCACCTCAAGAAAATTTACTGTATAAAACTCTCACTTGCAAAGAGAATTTAAAATTTTTTGCTGATATTTATGGATTAGATAGAAAAACGCGCCAGGAACAAATACAAACAACTCTAGCGGCTGTAAATTTATTAGATAGAGCAGAAAGTCCAGTGGAAACTCTTAGTGGGGGAATGCAGCGGCGGTTGAATATTGCCGTTGCTTTAGTGCATCAACCAAAGTTAGTAATTTTAGATGAACCAACTACTGGGTTAGATATTGAATCACGCTACGAGATTTGGGAGTTGATTCGGCAGTTGAGCAAGCAGGGAATGACAATTTTATTGACGACTCATATATTAGATGAAGCAGAGCGTCTTTGCAACAGAATCGGGATTCTAAAAAATGGGAAAATTTTGGCTGAAGGTAGTTTGGCACAGTTGCGGAAATTAATTCCAGCCGCAGAAATTTTGGTAGTACAAACTGCCCAAAAAGAACAAGCGATCGCCCGCGCTCAAAAATATAGTTTTATTCCTAAATATTATGGCAACGAGTTAGCTTTTTGGTTGCCAGAACCACTGGAGTTAAAAGAAATTATTGCCAGATTTGAGGGCATAAATATTGATGCGATCGCTCGTCAGCCTGTGCGTTTAGAACATATTTATTTAGAAGTCACACAAAATTAGTAATTTGTTGTCAAATGCGTAGAGGCGCAAAATTTTGCACCTCTAACATAACAACTATGCTTCTGGCACTTCTTGGGAAAACTTTTTATGAATTGTTTTTGATTTTTCGCCATCAGCAGCAACCGCAGTCATGAGATAGTCAATCAAGTTCTCTGAGAAGGGAACGCGCAGGTGGAATGTGCCATCTGGTTTGAGGGCGATGGGATTACCGGCGATATTGACAGTTGCGTTAGGTTCGGTTGCGCCGTGGATAATTAACTCGGCATCCGCAACAAACCAAAAATCTCGTTGGGGACGACTAAAGACACGAACCGCAGCCGAACGGGCAATTGTCACCCAACCATCGGCTTCTGTAGCATAGCCGAGTTCAATCATATAGTCGCGATCGCTCGTGGGAATCGCCACATAGCGATCATGGGTAATTTCTTCGCATTCATACTGCTGAATTAATTGGGGCGGTTGATAACTCATGTCAAGATCAGTAGCATCATAAAGCCGCAGTGCCAATTGCAAGATGCCGTCATTTTGCAGCATCTGCTTGCGTGTCTCGGAAATTTCCCAAGAAGCGTAAGCCCATTTGGGTGTGCGCGGTGTCAGGGTAATCTTGCTATCATCTTCCAGCAAGTAAACAGATGTCTGCTCTTGAGTTGCGAGGTTTTCATCTTCGGTATAGAGCGGACTGAAGACGCGTACAATTGGTGAACGAGCGATGCTTACCCAGCGATCGCCAACTATGAGATAGCCAATTTCTGCTATGTAATCATGATCGGGTGTGGGAACACCCACAGAGCTTTCAGATGTGGCGAAATCAAATTCATACTGCTGCACTAATTGCGGTTGCTGATAACTTAAGTCAATGTTGGTAACATCATAAAGCCGCAAAGTTAATTGGAAAATTCCCGCATTTTGCAGCATTTGCTTACTAGTTTCCGACATTTCCCAAGAGACATCAGCCAATTGGTGAGTGCGAGGTGTGATCACAACACTGCTTGTCTCATCAACTAACACTACATTTGCCACTTTATTATTTGTATAAGGACTACCAAAGACACGGGCAATTTGTGAATGGGCGATAGTTACCCAGCGATCGCTCTCTGTTACATAGCCAATTGCTGCTAGGTAATCGCGATCAGTTTGCGGAATCGCCACCGCACCACCAGATGTAGTGAGTTCACACTCATATTGCTGCACCAATTGCGGTTGCTGATAACTCATGTCAATATTTGTGACATCATACAATCGCAAAATTAATTGGGATATGCCAGCATTCTGGAGCATTTGCTGACCAGTTTCCGAAATTTCCCAAGCAACATCAGCCAAATCATGAGTTTTCGGTGTGAGAACCACACTGCTTTGGGGGTCGGCGATCGCTAAAATTTCAGTTGTGGTAGTAGTTGGTATTAACGCTGTTGATTCTGGTTGATCAACACTAGACCAAGCTCCAATCCCTGCACCTGGTAAATCTGAATTAGTCACAATCAACTCCTCTGTCTCTTCTAGCTCAGGTTCTGCTGCATCTGCCACGAAATTCAATTTCTCTATTTCCGGGTCTAACTGAGAGTCTTCTGCTGGCAAATTTTCAGTTAGTTCAAAACCCCAATCATCCTCATCTATTGAGTCTGCTGGAATTTCGGGCAAGTCCAGAGTTGCGTTTGCATTTGTGGGAGTGACATCATCAGTAGTGTTGACTTCTGCTACCGGAGTAATTGGATTTTGGATGGTTTCGACTGTAGCTGCTGTCACCTCTGGCTGGTCAAATGCTGTTGATGTTTCCGCATTAGATGTTGTTTTCGACCTATCTAAAATCGGCGGATATGCAGTGTTGACCACTGCTGCTGGTGCTTCCATATCCCACGGCGATATGCCGAGATCGTAACCATTGTCTTCTGTTTGATGGTTTTCCGATTCTTTGCCGACAATAATTGAACCGATCACTGCTCCTGTACCAACAGCTAAACCTGCATCTGCTGTTGTGGCTGGGGTAGTACCTTCCAGCACGTTAGCACCATGATGCGGCACATTTCCGTTTGTCCAATTTGAGGGTGTAGCTTCCGCCACCGGTTCGCTAATCAAAGTATTGTTAGTTGCTGCTACTTCTGGTGCAGGTGGCTGAGGATTTGCTGGTGGTGGATTTTCTGCTGCTTCCGAATTCGCCGGACTACTTCTAATCATCCACAACAACAATCCAGCGATGACAGCTATAGGTAACACCAACCACCAAAGCGGTATTTGTCCTTGAGTAATGGGATTATTGGCGGGTGGAGGAAGTGGTTGCTGTTCTCCTGTTGCAGCCGGGGCTGTGGGAGGAAGTGGTTGCTGTTCACTTGTTGCAGTTGGGGCTGTGGTTGCTATTGGTGCTGTTGTGGTAAAGGGAGAAGTAGTAGCTTGTGGTGTTGCTGCTGGAGGAGATGTCGGATTGACAGCTAACAGTAGGTTAGGAGATTCACCTTTGGAGATCGCTTCTGCTTCTTCTGTTCTAGCAGTTTCTATAGCTTGTTTTCCTGGTGTTGCCAGCGCAAAGCCGAGAAAACCTGCGACAGCTGGGCTAGGATTTTTTTTGTAAACGTAAACTAAAGGTTGGGAAAAGGGATACTTCGGATCATCTGGCAAGGCTTGATGTAAATGCAGCACTCGCACTCCAGGCAAGTTGGCTATTTGATTGACTCTGGCGTAACTGATGCCATCCTTGCCTAGTTGTTTGACGATTTCGGCGGTGTTGTCTTCTGTTAATTGGGTAGCAGTAGCGCCTGTAGCGAATTTGGCTGCTTTAAAAACTGGGTAATTGTTGAGTGCTTCGCGGGTGTCGCTGGTAGTTGGGCGATCGATTACTCGAATTTTACCTGCTGACCCACCCAACTGTGACCAATCAGTAACACTTTTACCCCGGAAAATTCTGGCAAATTGTCTATCGGTCAAGCTGCCTTTGAAAGGATTTTCCTCACCGACAATGATGGCAATTTTCTCGCGGTGTAGGCGAACTTGCTCTAAACCTTGGGCTTTTTCTTGAGGAGTTAAGCCCCGCCCAATTGCCGCTATATCAATTGTTCCATCAAGTACAGCTTTGAGTGCCGCATCTGTACCGTTATTGGCAACTTCTACCTTTGTACCAGCAAACTGTTTCTCAAAACCTGCTTTCAGGTTTTGGTTGATCAGCGCCAAACTACTGGAACCATCAACACGCACCGTAGATCCATTCTCCACTGTTTGCGGCAGTGAGAAAGAAGGAGTGTCAGTGGCAGATTGTGCCAACACTGGTGCCGACACGAACAGACTCGCTGCCATAGGGGTAGTAGCTAAAGCTAAAGTTAATACCAGGTTGGCGATCGCACTATCTTTTTTTTGTTGTTGCCCCATATGCTCCAAATCCAAGGTACAGAAAACAGCAAACCGGCCAGTCTCAATGTGATTTTGTTATCTAGGAGGAGACGCGCTAATTATACATCCGGTGTCAAGTTTCTTTTAAAATTTTGTAATCTACGTATACGAATCTATACTGTGTTTTACTTTATCTTGACTTTTGTGATTATTCATGCGCTGTTTAGGTTTTTTAAACCATTGAGCAGAATCCAGACTCTAGAATCTAAGTTCTTTCTTGTTCTGGATGTCGATGTAATTAACACATTTATTACCAATTAGCACAGAATCTTTTCATAAAAATATACATGCCAAGCAGAAGGCAGTCTCGATGAAACAAGTTTCACCGTCATACATGAAAGAGGGACTAGGGCGTGTTTTCAAACTATAATCACAAAAGAATCGAGGCGCTCGCCGTCTTGGATGGCAAATATAGTCGTCAAGGCTGCAAAAAATGCCGATAACAGGGCATAAAATATACTATTTGGTTCGTTATCTAACATTTCATGTCCCTGAGCGTACAAGTATTTATTGAGAAATAATCTCACTATTTTCTAGATAAATTCTTAGCTCTAATTAACCTTCTTGCATCACTCTCGCCATAATTAATTTCACTTTCTACTTGAAAGTAATTGGCATTTATTTTTACTCAAAAGATAAGGTTCAAAGCCTCGCCCCTTGTGGGCGATAGCTCCCTTGCTCTCTTGGTTGAAGCCCTACAAGAGTGTGGGTAGTTTTTCTCCTCTGCTCAAGAGCCCCTCTGCTCAAGAGCTTTTTCACTTTCTTTTGACCTGTCAAACACTTGCTTAAACCCCACATCAGCGATGGGTAAGTTTCTGCACAAAGGCTTGATGCTCTGGTGATGCCAGACCCATTTGCAGAGCATTCAACACGTCGATCATTCTGCCTTCTAACAAAGCCGTCACCGCCAGCCACAGCCCTGGAAATGTAAGACTGCGAATTATGCCTGATCCATCCGGCTCAATCAGAACAAATTCCTCAGACTGCAACCGAAACCAACTAAAATGATTTTCAAAGGTTTGCCACACCAGATACTCCTGTACCCCGTTACGGCGATAAGCATTTTTTTTATCACCCAGGTCAATCGCAGCGCTGCTAGTGGCAATTTCGGCAATCAGTTCTGGTGTCCCCTCGATGTAGCCGTCTTCACTCAAGGTAGAAGTGCCGCCCGTTTCAATCCGTAGCAGAGCATCCGGTTGGGGTTCATTATCTAAATCTAGTCGCGTGGTCGTGTTGTCAGCTCCACTAGTACCAGGAGTTGCAGCGCTGTAAACTCCCAGCCAGGTAATCAAATTAAAATGAGGATTGCCATGAAAGGCTCTAACAGGAGATGCCACGTAAACGATTCCTTCAATGAGTTCGGCTTTAAATTTTTCTGGAGTTGCCTGATAGCGGCGCTCAAACTCAGCACGAGTGAGGCGATCGCCACTGGCTAAAGCCGGAACAGGTACAGAACGAGCAGGTTGATGCAAAACCATAGCCACCATTTCAGAATTAGAGCGAGAAGCTTTCCTAGCGCGGCTTCTAAAGTCTAGCTTCTTCACAATTTTAACAGTCTGCCCAGCCAACGACCTGAAAGTTTTTCAAGATGCAATCAGGCAATTCATTATTTTCTAATTAATAAATTTTCTCATTAAATTTAGTTAGTAGCGATCGCCTATTATTTATATTAAGGATAAGTCTCTTATAGATTTACAAAGCTTTTGAGATTTGTGAAGAACTAACATACTCGTATTGGCAAAGTGAAATAAAATGTGCTGCCTTCACTGAGGGTACTTTTTGCCCAAATACTACCATCATGCTGTTGGATGATACTTTGACAAATTGCCAAGCCCAGACCTGTTCCGCCCTTTGCACGAGCATCAGAGACATCAACCTGCTCAAAACGTTCAAATATTGTTTCTAGCTTATCGGCAGGAATACCTCTACCTTGGTCTGTGACTGCAAAAAGTACCCAGTCAGTTTGAGGTTGGGCAGACAAAGTAATCACCGAGTCACGAGGAGAAAACTTGATGGCGTTGCTCAATAAATTGGTGAGAGTTTGAATAATTAAATCGGCACAAGCCCAGACGCAAGCGGTGGTAGGAGTAATCAATATTGTCACAGCGGCTGCCAATGCAATTGACTGTACTCCTTCTACTGCTCTTTGCATTAAATCAGCGGCATTGCAGACTTCCTTGATAAGTTGCACTCGCCCGGAAGACAAGCGCTCTAAGTCTAAAATATCATTGACTAAACGCACGAGGCGATCGCTGTTGGTTAATGCTTGCCCAATCATACGTTTGGCTTTATCTGGTCTGTTGTCGTAAATCCCAGTATTCAGCAGTCCTAAAAATCCTTGGATGGCTGTCAGTGGGGTACGCAGTTCATGGCTGACAATGGAAATAAACTCATTTTTCATCTTCTCAATTGCTTGCTGTTCTGTAATATCTTGAAAAATCAGCAAAATCCACTTGAAATTATTTTGTTCGTCGTAGAGCGGCGTTGTGGAAATGCTGACCACCACCGTTGAACCATCGCGTTGACAATGATATTTTTGGACACCAGTAAATACTTTTCCTGTAGCGATCGCTTCTTGGAATTGACAACATTTCTCTGGTTTCTCTTGAGGAACCAGAGGAATCGGTTGACCTAAAACTTCGGCTGCACTCCAACCAAACAATTGTTCTGCGGCTAAACTCCAAAGTCGCACCGTCATATTTGGTTCGACTACCACAATTGGTAACGGCGAAGCCTGGATAAGTGTGCTTAAGGTTTGTAGCGTTTGTTGGAGTTCTTGTTGGACTTCCTTGTGTTCAGTGATGTCCATATTCACCCCAATCAAACGCTCTGGCTGACCTCCATCAGCGAAAATTTTTGCCTTGGCTGCTACCCAGCGAATTCTGCCATCAGGAAGCATAATCCGCAATTCGGTATCTAATTCGGCTCCTTGGGTAATTGTTCGTTGCGCCGCGTAATCTGCATCAGCGCGATCATCTGGGTGTAATCTTTGTAACCAATGCTCATTACTGCCCTCAAAACTTCCAGGTGCTAACCCAAATAATGCTTCCATTTCTTCTGTCCAAATCAATTCTCCGGTTTGGAGGTTCCATTCATACGTGCCGATTTTGCCAACTTGTTGTGCTAACACTAACCGCTCACGACTTGCCCGCAGCGCAGCTTCCGCCCGTTGTCGCTCATCAATTTCTTGTTGTAATTGCTGGTTAAGTTTTACTAGTTGAGCAGTTCTTGCCTGTACACGCTGCTCTAATTCATCTTGAAGTCGCCTGAGTTGGTTCTCAATTCGCAAGCGTTCTTCAATTTCTGTCTGTAATGCCTTGTTTGCTTCTCTTAATTGCAGCGGACTAGGCAGTGCTAGTGCTTGCGGGAGTAACAGTACGAGTTCTATCGCGGTAAACAATGAGACAATAGCAGTTGCAACTTTAATAATCCCAGATAGCCAATAGGTAGGATGCCACAGTGTCCAGATCTCGGCAATGTGCGTTGTGCCACAAAAAATAATAAAAGCAGCAAACAATAAAAATATCCAGGAGAAAGGTAAATCTTGCCGCTTGCGAACGAAGTAGAACAACGTCAAGGGAATTGAATAGTAAGCCAGCGCAATGATGGCATCAGAAGTTAAATGTAACCAAACTAACCCAGGCTTCCACAGGTAGCAGTGACCATGAGGAATAAATGAGCCTGTGCTAAACAAATTAACTACAAAGTCGTGCATACCAATGAAAACTGAGTTGACAGTCAAAAATCAAACTTTGACAATAATTCCAACTTAGCAAGTTGCATGTCTGATTTACTACTAATTTCCAGAAGTTAGGAGTTATGAAAATTTCCCAAACCTACATTTGGGAATGATATCGCAGATAAAAAGAAAATCTTTACCAGAAATAGCCAAGGTGGTAGGGTTAGAGAACCAGCAGTTCATCAATCATTTTTTAACAGAATCACCTTGGTCAGTAGAATCATTAAAAAAGCGCAGATGAGAACTATAGCGTTTCCAACTCCAGTGAGGTACAAGATAACCCCTCCCCAACCCTCCCCTTGGTAAGGGGAGGGTGCCGTTAGGCGGGTGGGGTGTATTTCATAAGCTTGAGAATTGCTATAAGACTACGAGGATTAAATGAGCGCTCGCTGATTCTCATAATTGATGAGACAGGAGACTCAAAACAAGGTCAGACTACAGACTATGTCAAACGTCAATATATTGGTAACTTAGGCAAAATTGAAAATGGCATAGTTGTAGTAACAGCTTATGGCGTAATTGAAGATATGACCTTTCCATTAACATGAATAATTTCCGTCTTATTGTTCAACCAATCATTCTGTTCAATTTGATTAAACCTTGGCTTAAGGTATTTTCTCTACGCCAACTAATACCATTTCACTTTAAAATTGATACATTTAGGCAGGCAGAGGAGCAGGGGAGCAGAGGGGCAGAGGAGAAATTATTTGTATCATTTATTTGGTGAAATGGTATAAGAAGTGGATTTTCTTACCTGATTAGCATCATGAATACCTTGCACAATCATCTATTTTTATCCCTTTGGTCAGACTATTTCTCTTTTTCCTCTGCCTAGAGTTACAAAAGAAAGAGTAGTAGCGTGTCAAGGCTAAAATAGTGCATTAGATTACGCCAAAAAAGGGAGGAATCGATGGGAAGAGGTCGTAGTGAGAAAGTACTTTTGAATACAGAGCAAAGGAAAAAACTAGAATCTCTAAGTCATATAAATTTAGGAAAACCTATAAAAGCGCTGTTAACGTTGCGGGCAAGAAGTAGAATAGCTTTGAAAAGCCTTAGCAGTGGACTTGGGTGTATGAGAAACCAATGTGACTCCCTGATTATCTAACACCCAACTTGTCGCAGGTGATATCTCCACAGCCTCAACAGTTGGAACAAATTTCGTCGTTTCTGCCAATTTTCTTTGGGTTTCCGCTTTCATTGGAAATGCTGTCAATCGAGTATCAGACCACACCACATCATTACTTAGAGCTTCAGTTGGTGTAGGTGGCAAACCGCCACGCCCAGTAATACTAAATTCACTCTCAGAATTCTTTTGGCAGGCATTCTGGGTTATTAGTCTACCGGAATCAACAAGATTTTCTGGCAGTTCCGTCAAAGTACTGTTGGGTTCAGTCAAGCTATTAATTTGGACTTCACCCTGTCCACCAAACTCTGAACTCACAGTAAAGTCGTTAAAAGCAGTTTGTTGTTGTTGGAATTCAATACCAAATATGGCTTCAGCATTGATATTAATCGTCCCACCGTTACCAAATTCTGCATTGGCAATAATGTCACTACCATTTAAACCTTCTGGCGGCAAGGCAACCAAAAATTGAGTATCTATATTGATATTGCCACCATTCGCTCTACCGTTGGCAGTCGCAGAAATTAGACTTTCGTTGCTGAGAAATAAAGCATCGGGTATCTGAAGCCTGATATTGGCTCCTGCTTCCCCAGAACCGGTTTCAGCAGTAATGCGTCCTTGATTGAGAAATAGAGAATTAGCTGTGATTTCCACATTCCCAGCTTGTCCTTGGGGACTGCTAACACTAACTAGCGCTCCGTCTGAAATCGTAAACTGATTTGTATTGACTGTTAAGTTGCCTGCTGTACCGCCAGCAGCGGCTTCTACTGTTAGACCACCAGCACCACTTAATGTTACTGATTCTGTGGCATTAATATTCAAGTTTCCTGCCTGCCCCGGTGAAATAGGAGCATTAGCAGCGTTGAACACAGCCAAAGAATTAAATGTTGGTTGAGTAATATTTTGGTTTGCATTAAAGACAGTCGCAGCAGATACCTCCGAGCCATCTTTAACCGTTAATCTTCTGGTGTTGATGGTGACGCTACCAGAATTACTACTAGTATTAGTTGCTGCGGTAGAAATCTCACTACGAGAAAGATTAACTGATTCGGCACTGTCTATGATAATACTGCCAGCATCGCCTGTACCAGATGTAGCAGCCGATAATTGAGAACCATTGGAGAGAGAAAGATTTCTGGTTTGAATTTCCACGTTCCCACCCTGTCCTACTGCATTAGTGTTGACAGCAGTCGAGATGGAACTATTATCCAAATCAACAGAGTCAGCTTGTCGTACAGTGACACTCCCGGCATTGCCCATGCCATCGGTACTGGCAGTAACTTTAGCACCATTAGTTAAGGAAAGCTGGTTGGTTTGAATTTCAATCCTACCGCCTGTAGAATTACTAACCACTGCTGTAGAGTTGACGGCGCTGGTGATAGCGCCACCATCAAGTGCAACTAAAGAAGCATTCTTAACGGATATGTCTCCTGGTCTGCCTGTGCCAGATGCTGCCGCAGATAGTTGCGCTCCATTCTTGATTGTAAGTAGCTGTGTTGATACATTTATGTCGCCAGCATCACCTGTGGAGTTTTCCAAGGCGATCGCATTTAAATCACTGGGTACTTCACCATCAGCAGATCTACCAGTTAATTCAACTTCTGAGGCTGTAATTGATACTCTGCCTCCAAATCCGACACTTGCGGTTCCCCCCCCAACTCTGGAACCATCACGAACGCTCAATTGGTTTGTGGTCAGATTTATGTTCCCTGCATCACCTTGACTAAAAGTACTGACAGCGATCGCGGCACCATTGCTGAGTGTGACTCCATCATTAGCATTAATCGTCAAATCACCCGCATCGCTGGTGCTGAGGGTGGCAGTAGTCAAGCCTCCTGTTCCCTGTAAATCAATTTGATTAGCCCGAATTGTTAAATCACCACCTGTGCCTGCTCGTGTAATGTTGTCTAGTTGAGCGTTGACACTCGCAATGGCAAGATCCCGAAAAAAATCAGGCGTTCCTGGAGGAAGTTGTGAGTCTACGAACGAAGTAACTACATTAGGAAATATATCTGGTAAAGATCCTGGTGATATTGATGCTGTGCTAATACCAGATCCATCTTTAACAATTAATCGATTGGTATTAATATCTACATTTCCCGATGCTCCATTTGCGATCGTACCTGCGGTAATTCCTGCGGGAAGTCGTACAGCCGTTGCTACTGTTGACAAGTCAAATCTGGGGGTAAATGGGCCTGGTCGATTACCAATCAACTCTACAGAATCTGTAGCATTGATAGTTATATTCCCACCACGTCCAGTCTCAAAGTCGTTGGTACCAAAAGAAATGCTTGTGGGAAAGCGCTGCACAAAAGTTGTTACACCTGTACGAAATCTATCTATGTTCTCGAAAGTAATGTCTGAGGCAGGAATAGTAGTTTGAATTAATAATCTGCGGGTATTAATTGTGATATCTCCAGAATCACCCAAACCTTCAGTAGTCGAAGTTAGTCCACCACCATTGATGATGTTGATTTCATCAGCATTAACGTTGAGATTTCCTCCTTGTCCTGCTCCGACTATAGTCAAATTAACTCGACCAGTATTTTCTAACACAATTAAGGGAGCATTCAAGTTAACGTCACCCCCTGGTTGCAAAAGGGGACTACTATTATCTAGATTGGATTCACTATTAACAAATCCACCTTCACCAATCAAGAGTGTATTGCCACTAGTTAGAGTAATGTTACCGCCTGCACCTCTTAGAGAGTTAGCGCGGATTTCATTACTAACTGTGATATTACCTCCGGCATTAATAGAAATATCTCCAGCTGGATAAGGTGTAAAGTCATTGGTTAACTGGTTTGTACTAGTAGTAATTAGTCCTGAGATATTAATGTTGCCATTGGTGCTAGTAATTTGAATCTGTCTACCTGTATTGCTGATGTTGCCAGTGGTAATGTCTTGATTAGCTCGCAAATTTACGATCGCATTGTTACTAGAAGTTGGCGATAAAAGTGATGCGGCGCTCAGTTGTCCAACATTGATACCACCTTGAGTAGCAGTCAAATTAATCGCGCCACTTCCCACAGGCGTAAGCGGACTTATAAATTGTAATTGTGTCCCCAATGTAGTTCCCCAAGGGGCAGTATCACCTTGTCTGTATAAAGTGCCAGAATCTCCAGCAAAACTATCTGTCACTCTCAATGTCCAAGTACCTGCGGGGCTCTGTCCATTAAATACTGCCAAGCCACCTGCACCCGATGGGCGAAATCTCCCAGTAAATGGAGATGAACCATTCACAATGTCTGAAGTAGCGCTGTCATCTAACACTGTGTCTTGGAAGTTGTCTCCACTCCCACCTACACCATCAAACAAATTCAATTCTGTGCCTTGGGGTGAAATTAGGGAAACGGTTAAGTCAGAATCGTATGTATGTGATGCTGAAAATTGCACATCTAAATTGTTAATGTTTTCTCCTAAGTTGGGTACGGTGAACGTGAAGGTAGCATCACCAATAGTTCCCATAGTTGGAATTGCACCACCGCTATCAATATCTACCGCTATCAAATCTCCCCCAACAATCAAGGTAGTATTAATATTACCTAAAGTTAAACTAGCTCCCGTAATAGCAATGTCTCGTCCATTGGTGCTGATGGTATCTGCGAGATCATCCATGACAAAGTTGCCGACACCATTTCCATCTGCATCGGCAGTGAACGCTATATTTCCATTACCAGCAGCTAAATTTAGAGTGTTATCTGTTAAGTTTTGTAGAGTAATATTGTTGGTTGCTTGCAAGTTAATATTCGTATCTCCAGACAAACCTTCTAATTCTGATTCGTAAATAGTTGCTGGGGCAGTATCGTTAATCTGGCTCAAAGGTGCGCTTAATATAGTACCTGCAATCCCAGAATTATTCCCAGCAAAACTATTTGTACCATCTCCAACTTCATCTCCAGAACCATTAGCAATAGTAATATTTTCTGGGTCGAGGAGTAGGGTTCCTGATACACCAAAGGGGGCGCTAGTATTGACATTACCTCGAAAAATCAAGTTTTGCTTTCCGGATACTTCGACAAAACCGCCATTACCAGATATACTTCCACCACGAGCGCTAATATTGCCGTAAAATCCCGTGGCTTCGTCTGCCCAGACAACTACTTTGCCACCATTGCCAGTAGTCAACGCATCCGCCTTAATTGTGACATTCGGCCCGACATAGGTACGTGCGGCGTTGGGTACTGCACCTTTACCTTGAATATCTCCACCAAGTAATACTGTCCCGCCACCATTCTCGGAAGAAACATCGATTCTGGCACTATCAAATAAACCGATTTGCTTACCCAATACCTGAACTGTACCACCAGGTGCTGTTAATGAACCTGTACTACTAACTGCACCCCCTAATAAAGTGAGATTTTCGCCGGAATTAACCGCTAAATTCCCAGCATTGGTAATGTTTTGCGAATTAGCATTTAGTTGTAAGCCAATGGGGATGCTTATAGAAAGTAACTGTGAGGTTTGCGGAACTTTGGCACTGAAATGTGTACCATCGGCAAAGTTAATCCTGTTTGCTGTACTCGCTACAAACGAACCGCCCACATCTAATCGTGCATTGGGGCCAAAGATGATGCCATTGGGATTGAGGATAAATAAATTTGCTATGCCGTTGGCTCTAATTAAGCCATCAATATTTGATATGTTATTGCCTGTGACACGAGTAAATATATTTTGAATTGATAAGGCGTTATTAAAGTAAGCTGTATTATTTGTTGGTAGAGAAAATTGTGTAAAGCTGTGAAATAAATTGCTGCCTGTCGTTGTACCTCCCTCAATCACAAAAGTTTTACCGGAGGGCGTGACAATGGAATTACGCGGTAGACTATTATCTGGTTTAATTTGGGCTGTAACAGGATGTCCAGTTTCGATGACTGCACCTGCCACTAACGCAGATAAAATTCCTTTTGGAAACCAGTGCTTAGACCAGTTGGGTTGCATTAACAAACTACGAATAAACACGGATTTAGCCCTACCAACGCATTTTAAGTTTAGTCATAATTACTGTGTATCATATCTGATATCTAATAACATGACTCAACGATTTTGGTGGAGAACTAAATATCCAATATTCACCAAGTTGCTGAGTGTCAGCAATTCCTCACATCTGCAATATTCCGTATTGATGACACAAAAGTTAGCAATAGATGATCTACACTTACAACTCTCTATAGCAATTTTCGTAGCTAGATGAAGTTGCGGCTGCAAGAAAGGAATTTTGATTATCTCTAGATTCTGTTCTAAATTTAACTATAAACTGACTATGAATGCTTCCACTTTCAGCCGGCCAGCCTTATGCTTTATCTGGACTGAACCCGGAAGACAGGTAGGAAGATTTGAATAAGTACTAGTAAATGACCGACAATTTTGCTAATGAGAATTTGGGCTGCAATAGTTGTACTAACTTCTTCTTGGCTAGTCTCCGGGTTGGTAGCCTCTAAGCCAATCAATGCTACAGTTGCGATCGCCGACGATACAATAGCATCTTCTCAGAAAATTTCTCAAGCAAGCAATACTAAAAAGCCGATTGCGATAGATAAAGCTGAGTTTGGGATAGCGAGAGTTGATGCTAGAGGTAAAGTTAACTTCATCCCTACATTCAGAGTCCCACTCCAAGAAGGTAGTAAGTATGGGTGGCGAATTCAACTCAATGACTACGAAGGTGAAGTCACATGGCGAGAAGTCCTACGGTTGCCAAAACCCCCAGAAACTTGGGCTACAGATGATGGTGAAAACTTTACAGTCTCCGCTGACGGTACAGAGTCGGTAATGAGGCGCAAATCTATAGCTAATGATGGAGTGATTGAGAACTATTGGACGATCGCCGCAGGTGATCCCCCTGGTAAACATAAAATACAGGTATACGTTGATGAGCGTTTGATTGCAACTTTCGATTTTGAAGTTTTTCCCATAGACAGACAAGAGTCTACAGGTAGAAATCGCGGATTATAGCAATTTTAAATCATTCGGGAAAAACAAGATCCCCGACTTCTTTAAGAAATCGGGGATCTAAGCAAGCACGATTTTGATATCTGTACAGACGTTGCAATGCAACGTCTCTAATTTTTAGCCAACAGATTCTAGATTCAGCTTGACAACTTTGTTCTTTTCATCTTCGGCTTTAGGCAATGTCAGAGTCAAAATACCATCTTTATAATCAGCGGTGACATTGGTATTTTGAATGCGAGTAGGTAAAGGAATCAAGCGTTGAAACTTGCCATAGTGGAATTCACTCTTGGTTAAACCTTTGTCTTCGGTTTTTGTTTCAGATTTACGTTCACCGCTGACGTAGACAGCTTTTTCTGTAACTTGTACATCTAAATCTTTGGTTTCCATTCCTGGCAGTTCTAGCTTGAGATGAATAGCTTCTTCAGTTTCTTGTAACTCGGCAGCCGGAACTTTTGCAAAGCTTCTTTCAATTAAAGTAGATGGGAGCATTTCTTCTTCGAATAAACGGTTGATTTGTCTTTGTAGGGTGTTCATTTCTTGCCAAGGATTCCAACGTACTAATGCCATGTCTCTACCTCAGTTAATTCCTATTTTTTGTAGGTGATTTAGGTTTAAATCATTTGCTTTGTTCTTATAGTATTCACAAACCACATTGGTATATATTCGGTTTTTATCACCGATATAATCATGATTGCTGAACATTAATATTAGTACGGTAAACACTAATATTATGAGTGTAGTAAACCGAATTTTTTCTAACACTGGCTTTTTGAATAATTCGGTGTTCTGAGTCTTGCGATTTGGGCAAATATAGTAGGATTGATATAGAAATCCGATTTGATTTCTGAAAAAATCTAAGTATCTGTAGTGGACTGTTTTAGCTGAAACAGTCCACTACTGGCGTGGCAAGGCTAAAGTTGTGCATTAGCCGTAGGTTGGGTTGAGCATCAGCGAAACCCAACACCAAGATTAATGTTGGGTTTCCTTACGTCAACCCAACCTACATTTTTTTGCTACGTATATTTCAAAAATCAAATAAGAGTCCTATATAAGTGTTGTAAAAATAGCAGAATTAGTTAATTGATTGACTATATAATGTTGTTTTCTGATACTTAGTTGCACAGTACATATTTTTCCTTATCCACTTTTAATAAATCAATAAATATGACGAATAGTTGGATTTATCTCATTGTGGCAATTTTGTTTGAAGTCGCTGGTACAACTTCTATGAAATTGTCTGAGGGATTTACTAGAACTATACCCTCGGTATTAATTTTCATCTGTTATGGAGTTTGTTTTAGTTTTTTGACTTTAGCACTCAAAAGAATTGAAGTCAGCATCGCTTATGCTGTTTGGTCAGGTATAGGAACAACTTTAATTGCTAGTATTGGTGTTATTTATTTTCGTGAATCAATGTCGCTTGTTAAGTTTTTATCTATAGCTTTAATTATCATCGGTGTAATTGGGGTCAATTCTGCAAAATAAAAAAAGCCCTCGTCCATTTTGATATGGACGAGGTAAGGATAGGAGTAATCAACGAAGACTTCCCGTTATGTTTGTCCTTTTCGAGATAAAGAAGTTTGATAGCGATCGCTACAATAAAAATAGCAGCAATCTCTCAAAAGAGGGAGCGAAATAAGCAACCAACCTAAATCCGTCCGTTGTTAATGCTCTAGCATGTTTAGTGTAGTAAAAGTTGGCTTTTCAAGCCCGCAAGTTATTTCCCATTCATAATTTAGCAGCGCTGCTCTGGTATATGTAGCCAAGTTGGCAGGTTTTTTAGCCGCGAAGTTTATACTAAATTAACCCGGATTGAAGTAATACCATTTCACTTTATGGATTATACAAATACAGGTGTAAGGGCGTAGGCTCCGCCTTCCCGTAGGGTACGGACGGAAAGCCTCTACAAGTTCTTGTATGTGTATCAGTATTTTAGTGAATTGGTATAAGTCGGTGAGACATACAAAACTAAGCTACAAATGACAATCTTAACTACTTTATTGCAAAGTTCCGCGTTTTACTTGTTCACTTTCAATTGCTTCAAATAAAGCCCGAAAATTACCTTCACCAAAACCTTGCGCTTGGAAACGCCGTTCAATAAACTCAAAGAAAAATGTCGGCTGTCCAAAGATAGGTTGAGTAAAAATTTGCAGCAAGAGTGCGTTTTGAGTATTAGCTTGCCAGTCTACTAAAATTTCTTGTTGAGCGATCGCTTCAAGTTCTAAAGGTGATAAGGGAAATTCTGGACGCTTTTTTAGCTGCGAGTAATAAGTTTGCGGAACTGACAGTAAAGATAAACCACGGCTGCGTAATTGCGCGATCGCACTAATCAAATTTGATGTTCGCAAGGCGAGATGTTGAATTCCTGCACCGCGATTTACATCTAAAAATTCTTGGATTTGTGAATTACTCGAAGCGGGTTCATTAATTGGTAATTGTACACTGCCGTTGCGAGACATCAGCACTTGGCTGTACAATCCAGAGCGATCAGTTTTAATTTTAAATGTCTGTTGTGGTTGCAAATCTAAAACGTTTTTGTACCAAGCCACAGCCCGCTCTAACTCACCGATTGGTACATTTAAAACTATATGATCGATTGCGGTAAACATGGGGCGATCGCGTACTTCCCATTTTCTACCTTCTTGTTTTTCAATTAAGGTATGAGTCATCCCACCCCAGGCTGCAATTTTGCCGCACTTATAGCCGATATATTGTTGAATGGGTTCTAAGATTATAGCTCCCTGTGCTGCTGCTTGAGCGATCGCTGCTTCTACATCTTGGACAGTAAAAGCAATATCTGCCACACCAGGAGGATGCTGGCGCAGAAACTCCGTTACCGGACTTGTGGGTGATAATGGTGAAGATAGGAAAAAACAGACAGCACCACTCTGAACCATTTCGGTACAAGTGTGATCTGAACTCATCCCACTAGGAACTGCTGTAAACCCAAGATAGTATACGAACCAATCTCGCCAAGCTGTGGCATTTTCTACATAGAAGTGAACGCAAGCAATTTCCATAAATCCTGAAAATCTAGCATTAGAGCTTATCTATGTGTAAATTCTGCCTTTTTTGCTAGATTATCAAGTCCTTCCTAAGCAATAATTATGAGAGCATCCTACATCATTGCACCCAGATAAGCAAGAGTTTATCAAAACAGAATTGAGAATTGACCTAAGTGCGAGTGGCAGATGAATTGCTGGGGTTTAATATCTCATTAATTGATTCTGAGAGGTTGTTTTAAAAGTATTATTGCTAACATCAAAATCTAAAAAACCTAACTCCCCTAGCCCCCTTCCCTACGAGGGAATGGGGATTTCAAAGCCTCTCTCCGTTGCGGGGAGAGGTTGGAGAGGGGTTCTTGGTATACTTTTCGACTGTTCAAACATCCTCTGACTCCTGAATTATTCTTCATTTAACTGCTATCTGCCATCCTTTGGAAGTTTGCCTGAGTTGAAAGGAACTACACGACTGCAAAAATTTAATAAAATTGCCACTCAATTGCAAGCTTTTGATTTGTTCAGTAATTGGTTTACCATATTGTTGCTTAAACTCACTACCTAGCGGGCCAATATCAATGTAGCTTCCGGGAGAGTTGATAGTTAGTTTAATAATAATATTTTTGAGTGCGTGTTCTAAATCTAGTTTGGTAGCAATACTTGACGGTAAAGTAGGTTTTACTGCACTTTCCTGCATTGCATCTGCACTTAAATCAATTTCAAATAAAGTGATATATACCGGATAATTTTGGTCAATTTGATGAGTGACAAATTCTGCCGGATATTTCATAAAAATTTCCCTAGCTTTCTTGTCAGGAAAGTGTTTATTAGCCACATGGCTGATAGAAATTTTATACTTGTTTTTATAATTTTGAGAGATAGTAGCTAACTTAATCCAACAACTATGAGTGCGTTTTTGTTCGGCTTTGATTAACTCTTTGATTTGTTGAATAAATTGTGCGATCGCCGGGATTTCTGGTACAGAATTCGCAGACAGCTTCACAAGTTTACCTGTATAACTATTCAATACTGTAATATCTTCACCTTGTTTACTCACCTGATATACTATTAAGCCATGTTGTTGTAGATGATTGCATAAGTTAGTCATCACTTTATCTGAAGAACAAACCAAAACTTCTCTAGCTTTTGGGTATCTTTCGTGAATCGATGAACCAAACGCAATCATTTTTCCGTCAGCATTATCTTTACCTACAGGGACATGAATCAAATCGTAACCACGCCCATGCAAATCTGCGTCTAATTTGCCCATGCTACACCAATTGGCAAAGGCGATTTTAATTTGAATTGGAGAGGTACAAACTGTTGTTAAAAATTTTTCGGTCTCAGGATTAAGTTGTAAGTTTTCAGCATCTAATAGTAAAACTGCTATCCCGGTTGTATTAACAGCCGCTTTTTCTAGTTCACATAGCGGAATCTGGGTGATACTACCTGAGCCATTTAACTCAGTTGTTTTAGCATAGCTCATAAATTACCATAGACAATCTGGCTTAGATGATTAAAATATTATCTCAGCCAGGAAATTACCCATGTTATATCTGTGCAGTAAACTATCTGATAACCGTAAAACTCCCTAAAATAAATTGCGGGGGTTCCCACGCCACTTGCTACAAGTCGGGCATTGCCGCGATAGCGCAGTGGCTCCCCGTTGAGGCGATTGCGGGGACGGGACGGAAACCCCCTACGTACCCGTCGCTGCCTCACCACGCGACTGGCTCAACTTTGCGCTTTTTACTTTTGCCTTATTGTACTAGTTTATTTACAACCAAGACGGGTTAATACATATTCACGAGTTCGTGTATCAAGGGCATTAGAAAAAATTTTTTTTGTGAGTCCAAACTCTACCATCTGCCCGATGCGATGTTCATTTGTGTCGAAAAAAGCTGTAAAATCAGATATGCGTGTGACTTGCTGCAAATTATGACTAATAATTACCATTGTTAATTCCGATCGCAAACGTAAACTCTGAATTAAACCTTCCACTTTCGTAGTCGCTACAGGATCAAGACCAAAACAAGGTTCATCCATAAGAATGACTTTAGGTTTAACAGCTAAAGCACGCGCTATACAGAGTCGCTGTTGTTGTCCGCCTGAAAGCTCTAAAGCAGATTTATGCAGTTTATTTTTCACTTCATCCCAAAGATCAGCGTCTTTGATAGCAGATTCGACAATCTGATCTAATTCTACTTTCGGTCGCCATCCTAATATTTTTACGCCATAAGCAACATTATCGTAAACGCTCATGGGGAAAAGATTTGGTTTAGGCAATACTATACTTACTTGGCGGCGTAATCGATTTAAATTAACTCGACGTTCATAAATATTTTGATTATAAAATTCTACCTTTCCTTCTACCCGAACTTCAGCTTCTAATTCATTCATCCGATTGAGAGATTTAATAAAAGTAGACTTACCACAACCACTAGGGCCAATAATTGCTGTTACTTTGTCCTGGTAAATATCCATTGATACTCCTTCCAGGATTTTTTGGGTGTTGTAGTAAAGGCTGAGATTTTTAACTTTGATTGCTGGAATTAGCTTATTCATGCTAGAAAATCTTGAATGTATAAATGTTGACTAAACGCAATCATGAAAATCCGTGGCTTTGTATTACTACGCTGGTTTCAACACTGGAAGTTAATATTCTTTAATTTGGCTATACAGCAAATATGCTGATGTTAGATGACTGTATATGATTAAGGTAAAAAATCAATATCCTCCTCAAGAGTTGCTGTAAAATATGTTACCATAGCTTTTTACAATTTTTCTGGTTTTGATTGATAAATTCTGAATTTTTTGGATTAATTTAGAAATTTTTGCATTAATAAACTATGTTTTGACTTGTTAAGACTCTTGATACAAAAAAATCAAAATATTTTTTTAATTTGACTAAAACTGCCACAGCACTTCATTAAGTATTTAAATAAATCCTGTGGTTGTAGTCATTAATATAAATGTGGAAAGGTGGCGATCGCCTCAACGCTAAGACAGAAATAAAATCGAACTTAGTGTTATTTCTATTTGCATAGTTAGTTTTGTTAAGCTCTAATCAATCAAATTATTAAATTGATAGACACATAACATATAATACCTTAATTTTAACAAACATTTAAGAACTTAAAAAATAAGAGTATAAGTTCGGACTAGATTTAAATAATATCTTAAGAAGTTATTTTTAGCCCTTAAGTATACACAAAATTCCGGGAAAATATTGTTAATTCAGCAAAGATCAGGTTAATAATCCATTTCTCTATGAATACTTAAATTTATCCCTACTTACTCGCATCATCACTATAAAAAATTCGGCTAAAGCTTAACTACTTTATAACCAATAATTAATTTATTTATTACCTAAGTAAGTCACTTTTTTTACAGTGAGCAGCAAAGTGTTCACTAGTTATTAACCTAATAATTTCCTAGACCTTTGGATATCTATAGAGCATCAGACAAAAGAGGAGCGTTGTTGTGAGTAAAATTAGCTTGAAGCTAAATAGCTGGTCAGTACTCGGTGGAATTTCCTTAATAGCCACTACTTTGGGTTTATCAATGTCTGCGGTTCAATCCCAAAGTGTGAAGACTATTACAATTGATGGTTCTAGTACTGTCTTCCCCATCACTGAAGCAGTTGCAGAAGAATTTCAAAAATCTCAAGGCGGCAGAGTTCGGGTAACAGTTGGTGTTTCCGGTACTGGTGGTGGGTTCAAAAAATTCTGTCGAGGCGAGACAGACATATCAGGCGCTTCTCGTCCCATTCTGCAAAAAGAAATCGAAGCATGTAAAGCTGCTGGTATTCGCTACTTGGAATTACCTGTAGCTTATGATGCCATAACAATTGTAGTTAATCCCCAAAATACTTGGGCGAAGAATTTGTCAGTAGCCGAACTCAAAAAGATATGGGAACCGGGCGCACAAGGCAAAGTTAATAATTGGAGTTTAATCCGCAAAGGTTTTCCTAATGCACCTTTAAAATTGTTTGGCCCTGGTGCTAATTCGGGAACTTTTGACTATTTTACCGAAGCTATTGTTGGCAAAGCTAAATCTAGTCGCGGCGACTTTACCGCCAGTGAAGATGATAACGTGCTTGTACAAGGTGTTTCTCGTGATAAGAACGCCCTTGGCTACTTTGGTTACGCTTACTATGCCGAAAACCAAAAAAGATTAAGAGCAGTACCAGTAAATGGTGTATTACCATCGGAAACAACCGTTAAAAATGGTAGTTACTCTCCCTTATCCCGCCCTTTGTTTATCTACGTTAGTTCCAAGTCTGTTGATAAGCCAGAAGTAAAGCAGTTTGTGCAATTCTATTTACGGAATGGTGCTAAATTTGCCAAAGAAACAAGATATGTGGCACTGCCAGCTTCAGCATATACCACAGCTCAAAGCCATTTTGGTAAGAAGAGATTTGGGACTGTTTTTGGTGGTAAAGAAGCAGTTGGGTTGAAAATTGACGAACTACTGCGTCGTGAAGCCCAATAATTTGCAAGAATTCAGGAGCCAGAATTCAGAATAGAGGCAATATCAAGAGATAACTTGATTGATAAATCTACTTGTAATATCAAAGCTTCTATAATTCTGACTTCTAAGGGCTGAATTCTGACGATAATTCCAATTTTCTAGTTTTTCTACCGTTCTATCAGATCCCCGACTTCTTTAAGAAGTCGGGGATCTATCAAAGTTGAGGCTTGCATTCTTTAGCATGACTATTGCAAAAAAAACTCGATTTTCTTCCAAGCTAGTACGCAATTTGCGGGAACGAACAATAGAATTTATCTTGTTTCTCGCAGCACTGTCTTCGGTAGCAACAACAGTTGCTATTGTTGGTATCTTGCTTTACGAGTCCGCCAGATTTTTCCAGCAAGTATCGTTATGGCAATTTTTGACAGATACTCAATGGACACCTTTATTTGATGACAAGCATTTTGGCATTTGGCCGTTAGTTGCTGGTACATTGACCACAACAGCAGTTGCCTTATTAGTGGCTATACCCTTGGGTACAATTATTGCAATCTATCTGAGTGAATTTGCTCCCCCCATAGTCCGAGAAGTAGTTAAACCAGCATTGGAATTACTTGCAGGTATTCCGACGGTAGTTTACGGTTACTTTGCGTTGTTGTTCGTCACGCCACTATTGCAAGTTGTGTTGCCAGACTTGCCTGGTTTTAATATGCTAAGTGCAGGGCTAGTGATGGGGATGATGATTATTCCTTACGTGAGTTCCCTGAGTGAAGATGCCATGCGGGCTGTCCCGACATATTTACGGGAAGGTTCTTATGCAACAGGGGCGACACGCTTGCAAACAGCCCTGCGAGTGGTTGTACCGTCAGCGATTTCTGGGATTTCCGCTGCTTATATTTTGGGTGTTTCCCGTGCCGTTGGTGAAACAATGGTAGTAACTATTGCTGCTGGCGGACAACCTAATCTCACCTTTAATCCACTAGAACCAGCCGCGACGATGACTGCCTATATCGTATCAGTGAGTTTGGGCGATTTACCGCACGGCAGTTTAGAGTACGAAACGATATTTGCAGTGGGACTCACTCTGATGCTGATGACTTTGGTCTTCAACATTATTGGTCATTTCCTCAGCAAGCGCTACCGAGAAATTTATTGAGATGGTTAGTCAAACTATTCCCTACATTCGCAAAATTATTTATCGCAACAAGCGATCGCAATATATTTTTAGCATCATTGGTTTATTGTCGATGCTAGTAGGTATTGCCACCTTACTAGCATTAGTCTTTGACTTGTTTAGTGATGGTTGGCCGCGTCTTTCCTGGCAATTTCTCACTTCATTTCCCAGCCGCAAACCACAACAAGCTGGGATTCTTTCGGCTTGGGTAGGTACAGTTTTAGTCATGCTAGTTACAGCATTAGCCGCAATTCCCATCGGTATAGCTTCAGGAATTTACTTAGAAGAATACGCCCGCAAAAACTGGCTATCTGACTTAATCGAGATTAACGTCACCAACTTAGCCGGCGTTCCTTCCATCATTTACGGACTTTTGGCTTTGGGTGTGTTTGTCTATGGCTTAAAATTGGGTCAAAGTGTAATTACCGCTGGGTTAACCTTGGCACTATTGATTTTACCAGTAGTAATTGTCACTACTCGTGAAGCTCTCCGCGCTATTCCGAGTAGTATCCGCGAAGCCGCCTACGCGACTGGTGCTTCCAAGTGGCAAATGATTTGGGATCATATCTTGCCATACTCCACAGGTACAATTCTGACTGGAATTATTGTCGCATTAGCAAGAGCGATCGGTGAAACTGCGCCCCTCGTTACTATCGGCGCACTCACATTTATCGCTTTTTTACCAGACTCACCCATCACAGGGCAATTTCCTTACATTTCCTTTGCTTGGTTGCTGGCTCCCTTCACAGTACTACCAATTCAAATGTTTGATTGGGTGTCTCGTCCCCAAGCCGAATTTCAGGTAAACGCCGCCGCCGCAGGTATTGTGCTCATTGCCATTACCTTAGCCATGAATGCTGTAGCTATTTACATCCGCTATCGTTTACGCCAAAAAATCAAATGGTAGAAAAATCTCTGAAAGCTTCTGTTGATTATCTCAATTTTTATTACGGTGGCAAAGTCCACGCCCTCAAAGACATTCATTTGCCAGTCAAAGACAAGCAAGTAACCGCACTAATTGGCCCTTCTGGATGTGGTAAAACCACTTTGCTGCGCTGTTTTAACCGGATGCACGACCTATATCCAGGAAATCGCTACAAAGGCGAAATTATCCTCGAACCAGATGGAATTAACCTCCTCAGCAATAAAGTTGATCCCATTGAAGTGCGAATGCGGATTAGCATGGTATTTCAAAGACCCAATCCTTTTCCGAAGTCAATTTACGAAAATGTAGCTTATGGTTTGCGGGTAAGGGGTGAATCAAAACGTGGTGTGATTGATGAAAAAGTAGAAAAAGCTTTACGCAACGCGGCTTTGTGGGATGAAGTCAAGGATCGCTTAAACGATTTAGCTTACAATCTTTCTGGTGGTCAACAGCAGAGGTTATGTATTGCTCGTGCATTAGCCACTGAGCCGGAGATAGTGTTGTTTGATGAGCCGACATCTGCATTAGATCCCATAGCTACTGCCAGTATTGAAGAGTTAATTTCCCAACTAAAAGAAACAGTGACAATTTTAATTGTCACTCATAGTATGCAGCAGGCAGCGCGGGTTTCTGACTACACGGCGTTTATGTATCTAGGTGAGTTGGTGGAATTTAATAAAACAGAAGTGATTTTTCATAATCCCGCCGATAAAAAGACCGCAGATTATGTAAGTGGACGGTTTGGATAATGTGGGAGTAGTGAGTGGGCGTTATCATTAATGCCCACCTTGTAGTCTACACACTTTTGATATTGGGAATTGAGCTACTATATTAGTAGGAATTTTATTTACTACTAATAGGTAGGAAAATGAAAGTTGAAAAACTATCTATTTCTTTGTCACCATCTTTAGTGGAATTTATCGAAAATTACAAGCTAAATAAAGGTTGCAAATCACGCTCTCAAGTAATTGAAGAAGCATTAGAATTGCTACGAAACCGAGAGCTAGAAGAAGCTTACCGACAAGCATCAGCTGAAGTTGACAGTGCTTGGGATGTGACAGTCGCAGATGGTTTGACAGATGAAACGTGGTGATATTTATTATGCAGAGCTAAGTCCGGTGGTGGGTTCAGAAATGGATAAACGCCGTCCGGTGTTAATAGTAAGTAATGATGTAAGTAATCGTGCTGCTACTACAGTGACAATTTTACCCTTGACTGCCAATGTCAGCCGCATTTATCCCTTTGAGGTTTTGCTTCAATCAGAAGATAGTGGTTTAACAAAGCCTTCTAAAGTGCAAGCACAGCAAGTAAGAACTATTTCCAAGCAGCGAATCATTGGCGAAGTAATAGGTAGTTTAAACCAAGACATGATGATATTAGTTGATGCTGCATTGAAATTGCATTTAGGATTGAGTTGAGTTGAAATTAAAATAGCGATCGCACTACTCCTCAGAGTTAAGATTGAGAATGAAAATCCCATGATTCTCATTCCCAATTCTTAAGTGCAGCAATTACCGCCAATCGTCCCAGTTTTGATTAAAAATTGAAGTGTCAGGAAAGGCAGTGGGATTACCATTTTTCTCTAACAAGCGCTTCAAGGCTTGGAGTTGTGGTTCTGGTTTTGGTAAATCATCCACTAGTTGGTAAGGTGCAATATTATTTTTCAGGGCAAAAGCTGCTACAGTTCCCGCAGCCGCACCAGAAGACCATTCAAAGGAATGTACCCGATAAGCAGCCGAGGCAATATGGCTGGTAGCAATACTCTTACCACCAACGATTAAATTGTCGATTTTTTGCGGAATCATTGCCCTAAGCGCAATTTGAAACGGATAAGCCTGTCCAGCGCCGCGTCTTTCTCCTGGACGTTCTTTGTTACCGGGGGTTTCGGGTGGACTTTTAACCATGCAAGGATGAAAGTCTATGGCGTAGTGACCAATACCCACAGCATCAGGATAAATTGTGGAACGGCTGCGGCGTAATGCTTTGTCTGGTGAGACTTGCCCAGTAATCACTGACGCGGCTTCTAAACCTGCCAGTGTCGCTTTTAACTGGCGATAAGTATCCGCAGTTAAAGTTTTACGGTAGTACTCATCGTTATAGTTGCGGCGAGAAATATCAACTTCCCAAATCGTAAAGCCTTGGGATTGTCCCCAACTAGGGCGACCAATTATCCGCCTAGCTTCCCGCATATAAGGATATTTTGACAAACCATGCACCGTACCCATTGGCGACTTTAGCCCAGTTAACAATCTATTATTGGTTCGCGGTTGCTTCACACCCTTACCTAACTGGGAATCTGTAGTTCCAGCTACCAGCCAGTAATAATATGCCAGGGCATTTTCTTCACCTTGGCGTAGAGTTCCTGTCCGCAGTCCCCCCGTCCAGCCGCCTGGCTTTAACTGTCCAGTGCTTTGCAGTTGTTGGCGAGTGTAAATTAAGTTATCATTGGCAGTTCCAGGACGGTAGTCATTACCCCAAGTCCAGTTCTGCATGGAGATGTCCCTGGGAGTGGGGGCGGTGAATCTCACACCGTTGAATTGTGTGGGTTGTCCTTTTGTATGATTCCAAATGCGACGATAGGTAAAAACCAAATCAAAGTTTGCTAATCTTTTTAATTCATAGCTGAAATATGGTGAATACTGTAAATAGAATGGGGGCATTGTTTGGGGTTGTGGTTCCTTGGTGGCCTCCATTGCAAAGGTGTAGGTAAAACCTTGCGTACAGTAAGCATCATTGCTGGCGCTGGAAGAAGACGGTTCTAAAAAAGAACGGCCATCAATACCCAGGCGATAAGGAACATCTGCTAAAGCAATAATTTCTCCGGTTTCACTAGCGTCGATCACGTACCACTGCGGTGAATTGCTGGTGGTCGATTTTTTGGGAATTTTGGGAACCAAGCGGATAATTTTTTTGCTCAAGCGAGATGAGTTTTGGTAGCGATAGGCATCCTCAATGGTTTGAGATAAGGTGAAGGTATTGAGAGGTGGTGCGCCTTTAATTGGTTGGTGTTGAATAGCGATCGCACTATCAATTATTTTCCCATTAGGATTAATATTTAATTCCTTAATTACAGTATTAGGAAACCATTCCAACTTACCTTTACCCTTTTTTTCTGCATCCTTCAGCATCTGCGTCAGAATTGTATGTGCATCGCGGGGGAGAAAACAAGAGTCACTTACCCAGCACTCACCAGGGTTAAGTTTGCCGTAATGGCGTTGAATGCGGTTGCGTAATTCAGTATACCCACGAGAATAGAATTGGCGATCGCGTTGGGTTGGTCTTTCATCTAACGCAGATGTCCCCTGAGAAGAAATTTGTCCTCCCAACCAATCGGTAATTTCTGTCAAACATACTGTTCGGCCTGCTAGTAACCCCTCGTAAGCTGTGGCTACCCCAGAAAGTCCACCACCTACTACTAAAATCTCGCAATTCACTGTTTTATCTGGGGTTCTCGGTGGTGCAGCAACAACAGTAGAGTTAGGTACGAAATATGTTGAGATTAAGCTAAGACTGAAGAGTGACTCTTGAAAACCAGCTACTTTGTGTCTGCGCTTCATGATTGGAAAACTTTTTCTACTCCTGTGCCAACTTGTAGACGTTACCATCTCAGAAATGTTCACCACAAGTCGCTCTGGATATTAGTCATTGGTCATTTGTTATCGCTAATGACTAAGTACAAGCTATATTTCATTTTTTTTGGAACTGCTGTACGCTTTTGTTAATCTTGTTTAGCAAAAATTTTAACAAGAGATAGCAGTGCATTTACCGTTACTTTCATGAACATTCCAAACGTAGAGACAGCGCAAATAAGATTTTTTGATGATGTTTACAGACCTTGTGTAGAGAGATGTATGAATATAGTAAGTGTTCGCAGTATGTTTGAGGGCTTAGATCACGGCACAGCAGTGTTAAATAACGAAACCGAATGTGACAGATACATTGCTTGTTATGGTGGACATCATTTTTACAAGCTTCGTGCAGCATTTGACTTAACTAACTTTTTATACACAGATAGTAAAAATATAGAAATTATCGATTGGGGATGTGGTCAAGCGCTGGCAACTTGCGTTTTGATTGACTATTTCATTCAACATCGTATTAAACCCAATATAATGTCGATTACTCTGATCGAGCCATCTTCAATCTCACTAAAACGCGGTTGCCACTTTATTAAACAAATGTTCCAAAATAATCTTTCTCCACAGACTATACTACGAGTAATTAACCAATATATTGATGATTTAAATTATGGTAATTTAGTCTCAAATCAAGATAATATTAAAATTCACATTTTCTCTAACATCATTGATGTAGAAGTTTTTAGTCTAGAACAACTATATCGATTAATGATTAATTCATTTAAAGGATTAAATCGCATTATTTGCACTAGTCCAGGCAATCATTGTAAAGATAGGTTAGATAAATTTTACGAATTATTTTCGCAATCTTGTCAAATTAAAAACTCAGTAACCTCAAACGAACCAATTAATGGTGAAGTTTTCTACATTAAAACTAGAAGATATGAGATTGTTAAAATAGATAGGTATGAGAGACAATTCTCAGTGAACTTGCCATAACATTGAGGAATAAAAATTTATGAAAAGTAAAACTTCTCCAGATTTTATTCAAGGAAACTTGTTCTCAGGGTTTATTGATGTTAGAGATGAAGTAACTGACGAGAGCATGGCAGAAAGATTATCTATACCAGATGCTGAAGTTACTTTTTATCGCAATTTCTTCAACAAGCAAGAAAGTGATGAGTTTTTTCGATTGCTGCAAGATGAAATAAAATGGCGACAAGATAGTATGTATGTCTATGGTAAAGAAGTAAATTTGCCGAGAAAAACTGCATGGTATGGAGATAAAGAACACTCGTATACATTCTCAGGTATTCATCTAGAACCAGAACCTTGGACACCAACTTTACTACAAGTAAAAGAGCGGGTTGAGAAGGTTGCACGAGCGAAATTTAACAGTGTTTTACTTAATCTTTACCGCGATGGAAATGATGGAATTTCTTGGCATACGGATGCAGAAAAAGAACTAGGTAAAAATCCTGTAATTGCTTCTGTTAGCTTTGGTGGTGCTAGGAGGTTTATGTTCAGACACAAGCACAACAAAGATTTGAAAGCCGAAGTTGAGCTAACACATGGTAGCTTTTTGCTGATGGCTGGTACAACGCAGCATTTTTGGCAACATCAAATTCCCAAAACATCAAAAAAGGTTGAACCCAGAATCAATTTGACTTTCAGGATAATTTTTCCTGTCCACTAACTTTCTCTAGCTATTGTGGAGTCAGCATAAATCACCGATCGCTAAATTCTGTTATAGATTGGAAAAGGCACGAACAAATCGAGATGGTTGCGATGAACAGCAAGAATCAATTTGTCTTAGCATTAGTATTGAAAAGTGCGATCGCTTTTTCACCCTTGCTGCTGTCTTTGGCGATGGCTAGTGGACATACGCCAGCCATCGCCAAAGAACAAACTGTAGCGCAAGTACTCTCCAATCAAGAACGGGAAGAATTAAACCGACTGCGGGAGCAAGTTCCAGCTAATTTAAATCAAACAACTATTTTGCTCAATGTCTGGTTAGTTATATTAAGTTTATTTCCTGTAGCAGTGATTGCTTTATTTTGGCTATTAAGGCGAGTAGCCATTCGAGAAATTGTTGACAGAGCAATGGGACAGCTACAAGGAATAGAAAAGTTACAAAACCAGATAACTATTGTTAAGCAAGAAGCCGAAAATCTGATTCAAGAAGTCAAAAAAATCAATCGAGAATTAGATAATAAATCGGCAGCTTTACAACAGAAGATAAAACAAGAACAAGATAATTTAGCTACTTTTAAGTCTGATTTAATCCAATCAAAAGATAGCTTTTTATCAGGTTTAGAGACAGAAATAAAGAATCTGCAAAAGCATCTAGAAAATCTAGAATCAGAATTTAGTAATCAATTACAAGAACTTCAGCTAACTACTCAACAAAAACGTGATACAACCTTAGAAAATATCGGAAATTTAGAATCTGAGTTTGCTTCGCAAATTGCGGAAACAAAATTAGGTAATGAAAAACAAAAAAATTTAACATGGGAATATCTAGAAAAATCTAAAAATGAATTTATAGCTCAAATTACAAATTTACAATCTGATTTTCAGCAGCAAAAAGATGGCTTGCTTGAGGGTTTATTGAAATCCCAAGCCGAATTCATCTCGCAGTTGGCTGGAATTAGGGTAGATGCTGAACAACAAAAAGATAAAACTCAGAAAAATATAGCAGAATCAGAACAAAGTTTTAATTTGCATATTTCGGGACTACGCTCAGAAAGTCAGCAGCGAAAAGATAATCTGCTTGAGGAATTGAGCGAAACTCAACAAGATTTTATCTCCCAGTTGGCTGGAATTAGAGTAAATGCAGAACAACAAAAAGATAAAACACTACAAAATATAATAGAGCTAGAAAATAGTATTAAATCTCAAATATCGGGTTTACAATCCCAATATGAGCGACAAGTATTAGAGAATCTCGAAAAATTGCAAGCAGAATCACAGCTAGATATCCAAAAGCGGAAAGATTTAATTATTGAAAATTTGGAGAAGTCTGGTTTAGAGTTTACAGCACAATTTTCAGAGTTGCAGATAAATGCTCAACACCAAAAATTATTTATTCTCGAAAAACTCGAAAAATTAGAAACAGAATTTGTGGCTCAACTTTCAGAGTTACAGTTAGATGCTCAACAACGCAAAGAGTTAATTCTGCAAGAAATTATAGATTCAAAAGCGGAACAAACCGAGGAACCGCCAATATCAGCAGAGGCTGATATCCAACAGGGTAATGATTTATTTGCTCAAAAGCAATATGAAGAGGCGATCGCCTGCTATAATCAAGCAGTCAAAATCCAACCAGATAATGCAACTGCTTGGTTAAAACACGGCATAACTCTCGGAAGATTAAAGCGTTACAAAGATGCGATCGCCTCTTACGATCAAGCAATCAAACTTCAACCAGATTATCATCAAGCATGGTGCGATCGCGGCGTTGCTTTCGGTAATCTCCGCCAACACAAGCAAGCTTTTGCTAGTTTTAATAAAGCGACAAAAATCAAACCTGATGATGCAACTGCTTGGTTAAATCGTGGTTTATCTCTCATAGAATTGGAAGAATATGAAGAAGCATTAGCTTCATTCGATCAAGCACTACAACTCCAACCTGACTCTCCGAAAATATGGGATAAACGCGGTTACACTTTAGTAAGATTAGGGCTTGATGATGATGCGATCGCTGCATTTAATAAAGCCTTAGAAATTAAACCAGACTATGCTATTGCTTATTACAATAAAGCAGCATGTTATGCACTACAAAAACAAGCCCAATTAGCTATTGAATGTCTCCAACAGGCAATTGAAATTAATCCCAGATATAAAGAAGATGCTGCAACTGATATAGATTTTGATGAGATTGCAAATAATGAGCGCTTTCAGCAGTTGATTACTAGCTAACTTATAAAAAAATCTCTGCTGATAGTTATTGTTTATTTATGAGTAAATATTATTAAAAATAGAACTGATTTCTCTGCTGAATCTTATCTTTTTGTTAAAAAGACTTGAATTTGATTGACCAAATTTTCTAACTCAGTAATTAACTTAGTAGTACCTTGATGCTCATGGTTCCAAGCTAGTTGTTCTAATTGTTCAGCAGCGCAGTGCATAGCTTTAGCGCCAATATTGGCACTAGCACCTTTAATTTGATGAGCTTCTATAGCCATTTGTTGAAAATTACTAGCAGCGATCGCCCCTACGAAAACACAGGAGCGATCGCTAAAAATCATCAAAAATCAAGGCTTTTGCGGCGGGATATTCCCTTGATTTAGTCAACCGTAATGATTGAGAAGGCTGAAAGCAGTGGGTGACGAGGGATTTGAACCCGCAACCAATAGATTAAGAGTCTACTGCTCTACCGTTGAGCTAGTCACCCACACTGCTAAGAATTATAGCAGATTTTTCATGGTTTTGCCAACGTAAAGTTAATCAGGAAGCGGGTTACAGTGTGGTTGAGCAAACAGAATTCTGACTCCTGAATTCTGTTTGCTCAATTCTTTATCTAGGAAATTTGATCATGAAGGTAGTTTGACCATTTGCACTCTCTACATATATTGAGCCACCTAAATGTCTGACCATTTTCTGTACTAAAGCCATTTCTAATCCTGTACCACTATATGTCCAAGGATCATTTTTCATTAGGCGATGGAATGGCTCAAAAATTCGTGGTATCTCACTGGCTGGAATTTCTAAGCCGGAGTTGCTAATACTCAGTTGCACTGCATCTACTTTAAAATCAGCAGACACGGTGATGACTTCGCCCGACGGAGTATATTTGCATGCATAGCGTAAAAGTTCAGTAACTATCCGCTCTAAATCGGTGATATCTGTTTCTAGAGGCGGGAGTTGATGATCAATATTGAGGTGTAATTTTTGTCTTTGGCAATGGGAAAGGTCTCGAAAAGACTCAACGATGGGAGGTAGCCATGTTTGTAAATCAATGGTGATCAATGTTGGAGTATCCGGTTCGGCTTCGAGATATGTCAGTTTCATCAAATCGTTGATTAACTTGCTTTCTCGCCCACATTCGTTATGCAAAATCTGCAATAATTGAGGTACGATTTCGATATCTAAGATGCCTTCAGGGGTAAGCACACTTTCGAGGGTTTGGGCGGCGAGGCTAATGCTAGTGATGGGTGTGCGTAGTTCGTGGGATAGAGTTCTGAAGAATTCGTTTTTCAGGCGTTCTTGCTGTGCTAATGCTTGCATTTGTGCCTGAGTGGTAGAGTCAATTTTGGCTTGGCGAAGGGCGATCGCACATTCATTGGCTACTTGCTGCACTAAACTAATTTCAAATTCATCAAACATTTCTTGTGTTGGTCTACTGAGCCACAAGTTGCCTAAAATCCCTTGGTTATCAAAGATTGGACAAGCTAACTGGGTGATAACTTGTAATGTAGGATGCCATCCCGGCACTATTTCTAGAGATTGCCAATGCTGTTTTGCTAACAGTTGCTGATAAACTTCCGGCAAGTCTGCAACTTTTCTCGTCAATCCTTGGTATGGCGGTGAGGTAGTGGCATATTCGTAGGGAACTGTTGTCTGAGTACTGCAAGCGCTATAAATCTCAATGTAACAAGACTCCAGTTGTAGTAACTGTGCTAATTCTTGAGTGGCTGTTTGCAATACCTGAGTTGCAGATTGATGATCGCGGATTTGTTCGGTAATGCGGCGCACTAGTGCAAGTTGGGTTTGATGTTGCTGTTGTTGCAATTCTAGTTGTGTTTTGAGATGCTGTACTTGCGCGTTGAGTTCGGCTTGGTGAACTGCTATCCCAATTTGGGTTGCTAGTTGTTTTAGCAAGTCAATTTCTATTTCTTGCCATTGATGGGGTTTAGGGCAATGTTGGGCAGTTATCAACCCCCAAAGCTGCTGCTGTGACCAAATCGGTACAACTAAATTGGCTCTCACTGCTAAGGATTCCAGCCAATTTACTTGGCTACGATGCAACCCATCTGTATAGATATCTTCAACAATTTGAATACAACCACGTCCGCTGCGTTCTTGATATTTGCCAATCAGGCTAGGGTCAGGGAATTTCTGCCCTAGACATGAATCGGCTGTGACTGTCGATTCGGCTATGACTACGCCAGTTTCGTCAGGTTGAATATGGTAAACCAAAATGCGATCGCAACACAGACAATGCCGCACTTCTTTGACAAGTTGATGCAGCAGTGTATCTAAGTCTAACGATTCTCGAATCCATTGGGCGATCGCTTCTAAAAGTTGTTCTTGGGCTGTCTGAATTTCTTTGGCTTGGGCTACCTGCTTCACGGGAGTGATATTACTACTTGTGCCAATCAGTCGATAAATTCTAGAGTTCGCGTCCCGCATTGGTGTCAGCGTGGTACTCCACCAAGTCGCCACTCCCTGAAATTGCAAGCATTGTTCGTAGGAAATGGTTTTACCAAAACGCACACAGTCAGCATAATGCTGACGCACTTTTGCCGCATCAACAGGCGAGAGAATATCTTCTGGTTTTTTCCCCTTCAGATTCTCGGAACTAATTCCTATCCATCGCTCATGGGTAGGATTCAGGGCTACGTAGCGAAAGTCTCCATCTTCCAGAACATCCACGATAAATATAGATGTCTGCACAGAATTATAGATACTCAGTAGAAACTGTTCACTACTACTGTGCTTGTCTAATTCTGGATCAAAAAGAATCTGAGAATGCAATTGTTGTTTCAACTCAACGGTTGATTCACCCGGATTTATATTCATGGGAGAGTCCCTGTCTGCTATTAATGACTCCTTTAAGCGCTTCCCCTGATGATGCTAAGTCATGAAAAATGCTTTTTAGCGCTTACATCAAAGCATTGTCGGTCTTTGCTCGACTGATATTTGGATCTTCTTCTATTTCTGATAAGAAATAATAATTGTACGTAATATCAATGCTTTTAACCCAATAACTCTGTTTTTCTACTAATTTTCTAGTATTTCTTGCTTTTTAGTACATTTGTACTACTATTTGGAGGTAATTGTTCATCTAGTAATTTCCTAGTTCATCACTCCTTATTATCTATGAAAATTAAACTCCCTATCGTTTTCTACAACTGGGTGCGCGGTCAAGAGGATATCGTAATTGGCACTCCTGAATGGCAAGAATGGTTAGCGACCAGGAAAAGCTTCAATTACCAAGATGCCTCCGGTAGCTTCACTTGCAAACAGAGAAACAATGGTTCATGGATAGCTCAACGCACGGTCAATAATCGCAAACGCCAAGTTTACATTGGTACTACTCTCACCC
>NZ_JAIVFW010000035.1 GCF_020829595.1 Nostoc sp. CHAB 5844 | reverse complement strand
GACAAAATGCCAGTTTAAATGTCCCAGCATCCTTTAGTGCTACTACAGCTACCCGCCTGGGTTTTGGCAATGGTAACTGGTTGAATGCCGTTGGCACAAACGACTACAGCCAACTCATCGGCACACCTAATAGTTTTGCTTTTGATGCCAATGTTGCCAGTGCTATTTTCAATCAAGCTAATTTGGCTGTGCCATCTGGTAATAATTTAAGTTTGTTTGGTGGCACAGTGGTGAGTACGGGGAATTTGTCAGCACCAGGTGGTAATCTCACGGTGGCAACTGTGCCTGGTAGTAGTTTACTGCGCTTGAGTCTGGCAGGGAATCCTTTGAGTTTGGAGGTTCAGGCGCTGAATGCGACTAATGCTAATTTGGCATCGAATTCTTTACCTGCTTTGTTAACTGGTGGTGGTGTTGGGAATGTGACTAATTTGGTGGTGGATCATGGTGTGGTGAAGTTAACTGGTTCTGGTTTGACTGTTAATCATGGTGATGTTGTTAGCACAGGTAATATTGTTGCTGATAATGCTGTCACTATTAAAGCGGCAGGTAACATCACAACTCAAAATATCACTACTGCCGATAGATATCTTGGCATGGCTGGCTCGGTTTCTTTAACAGCGGGCGATAATATTACAACTAATAATATTGATGCTTCAGCTTTCAATCGTTTTGGAACTGCTACAGGAGGTGCAGTCACTTTAACAGCAGGTGGTAATATTACAACTAATAATATAGATACTTCAGCAGCTTTAATTCAAGGGATTGCGAAAGCAGGTGCAGTTAATTTAACCGCTGACGACAATATTACTGTTGGAAGTATCAATACCAGCGCTATGAGTTTTGATCCTGATCAAGCCTTGCTGATCAGTTTACCTCGTATACGTAATCAAGGTATGTGGTGGCAAAATTTGCCAATGTTTGCTGAAGGCGGTGATGTCAATATTTTGGCAAATGGAACTGTTAGACTAGTCGGAGAAATTTTTGAGCGTAATCAGCCAACAGGTAATTCTATTTTTACGAGTGCATTTAATCAGCCTGGCGCTGTAACTATTCAACATGATGGCGGAGTAAATAACGTTCCCTTTATTGTTGGTGATGCCAATTTGAATGGTACAGCAGCAGCAATTAATGTTAGCCAAATTCGGATTGTTGGTTATGATACTATTATCAAAAAAATATTAATAAATAGTACAGATTCCCAAATTTCTTCTACATCAGCAGTTAACACTTTCCCCATTCTACCGCTAGGAGGACGTGCAGACAATACTCCTAGCCTAATTTCTCTAATTTCTCTGAACACACCACCTACTCTCTCAGGTAATTTCAATTTACTCAATACTCAACGAAATCAGTCAGTTACATTTAATTTTGGCTCATTAAATTTCAATACTAATGATGTCAATAATGACGTTACCCATATAATTTTTGATGGGATATTGTCTGGTTCTCTGAACTTCCAAGATGGGACACCAGTCACTCCAGGAACAATTCTGAATGTAAATACAGTTTTAGTTTATACTCCACAAAGAGGTGCTATTGGTCGAATACCAGCTTTTACGATCAGAGCAAATGACGGCGTTTCTGAATCTGGATCGCAACCAATCAATATCAATATCACTTCACAAGGAAGAAGTGCAACTGATGTTCCTAACTCAACATCAAATAGTCCTCTGAATCCAGAAACAAATAATCAACTGAATATAGACCTCAATAATTTGGATAATGAAAAAAAAGAAAATATAACTGCTAGTGTACCAATATTGGAAAAAGATAGAACCTTCTTAGATGTAGAACTGGACAAGGAGATATCTAGAATTGAGGCAAGATTTACTAGCCAGTTTGTCCAATATTTAGGTACAGGTATACCTGAAATTAAATCTATTAAAGAAGCTAGTGATATTCTATTAAGCATTGAAAATGCTACAGGTGCTAAACCTGCTTTAATTTACGTTTCTTTTATACCTAAAACCCTCAAGGGCAATGTGTTACCAGAAAAAAATCTTTTACCACAGAACGACGACGTTTTAGAGTTATTATTGGTGACAGGTAAGGGTGAGGTGATTAGGAAAGTATTAACAAATGTGACGCGATCGCAAGTGTTAGCAATGAATCAACAGTTTACCAATAATGTTACCGAACCAGCATTATTGAACAGCTATCTTACTCCAGCCAAACAACTATACAACTGGCTAATTGCACCCCTGAAAGATAACCTGCAAGCACGGCAAATTAATAATCTAGTTTTTGTTATGGATGCAGGCTTGCGAGCTATGCCCATAGCAGCCCTTTATGATGGTCAAAAGTATTTAATTGAAAACTACAGTGTTGGCTTAATGCCTAGTCTGAGCCTCACAGATACCAGATACTTTGATATTAAAAAAGCCGAAGTTTTAGGGATGGGTGCATCTCAATTCATCGATCAAGATCCACTACCATCTGTACCATCAGAGTTAACTACCATCACTCAGCAAATTTGGCCGGGTAGAGCTTTCTTAAATGAAGCTTTCACTTTAAAAAATCTCAAAGCCCAACGACAGCAAAAAGCTTTTGGTATTGTTCACCTAGCCACTCACGGAGAATTCAGATCAGGTGCGCCGAATAACTCCTTTATTCAATTGTGGGACACCCAATTAAGAATGGATCAGATACGTCAACTTGGTTGGAATAACCCACCTGTGGAATTAGTGGTGCTGAGTGCTTGTCGTACAGCCTTGGGTGACGCAGATGCAGAATTAGGTTTTGCTGGCTTTGCGGTACAAGCTGGTGCTAAGTCTGCATTAGCAAGTTTGTGGTATGTCTCCGATGAAGGTACTCTCGGATTGATGACTCAGTTTTACGAAAAGTTGAAAATATCTCCTATCAAAGCCGAAGCCCTCCGACGAGCGCAAGTAGCAATGCTCAATGGTCAAGTACGGCTAGAAATGGGTAGACTCAGAACTGCTCGTGGTGATGTACCTCTACCACCTGTCCTATTAGAACTTGGCGACAGAAAGTTGACTCATCCCTTTTTCTGGTCAGCTTTTACGATGATTGGTAATCCTTGGTAACAGAATAGGGAGTAGGGAGTGGCGAATAGGGAAGAACCAGCAATTAGAGAGCCTATTCTTATTGTTATTCTGAATTCTGACTTCTGAACGGCAGTTGACGACAGTTGCCTTAAGCCGGGAGACCTGCCCACGGAACTTCCTTCAAGTCGGCAAAGTCGACGACAGTCACCTCAAGTCGAGCCAGTGCGTTGCGGTGAGCAGTCCGTTGGGGAGACACTGCGTTGCGCGGGTTAAGAGCGTTGAAGCAAGTGTCGTCGGCTTTGCCGACAGTCACGGAACTGCGAACCCGAAGGGGGGTTCCAAGCGTTGTAGTAACTGGCGTGGCAGAGCCTTTCGGCAATCGCTCATGGAGGAAACCCCCAAGACCGCGTTGCCTCACCACGGTGCTGTCTCCCCAACGGAGTGCCTCGGAAACCCGTCCACCGCACTGCCTCTTCCTGAATTCTGCTGTATATTGGCTATTGTACAATCATTCGAGCTACTTTATCCATAACTTGGCTAAAAGGATGTTCTGGATGACGTAAGCAAAATAAATCGCTACTGGCTAGTTGAATCAATTCTTCGGATAGCGGTAAAATTCCGGCTACAGGGGAGTTGTATGTTTTTTCTACTTGTTGCTTGAGTGCATCAAAGTCTAGGGCTGGTAATGCTTTATTAATTAACAGTAACATCTTTGGGACTTGGAGTTTGCGGGCTACTTCAACTGTTACGGCTGTACCTTGAAAATCTTGGCGATCGGGGCGTAAAATGAGAACCAAAATATCAGAAATGGCAAGGGAGAGTAAGGTTTCTTCGTTGAGTCCTGGGTGAGTATCAATAAATAAGTAATCTAATTTCAAAGCAATTAGTAGTTTCTGAAAGCCTTCATTAAGTAAATTAAAGTCAAATCCTTCGCGTAGGACTTTGGTAATATCTCTGGCTTTAATACTAGAAGGAATTAAATAAATACGTCCTTTTGCACCTGCTGTTTGACCTAAAATTGAGCTAACGTCGTAGGCAGATTCTTCAATGTTACAGCGTCCCCAAAGATAATCATTGAGGGAATATTTCATTTTCTGCTCATCAAAACCAAACAAAACGTGAATACCAGGAGATTGGATATCTGTGTCAACAATTCCAACCCGATAACCATAACGTGCAACTATTCCTGCTAGATTAGCGGTGGAATTTGATTTGCCTGTACCACCGCGAAATGAGTGGATAGATACAATTTTTGACATGGTAAAAATAGTTTTTTAACGAACCGCCGAGATGCAGAGAGTGCAGAGAGAAATAAGCAGAGTCGGGTGGGTAATATAATACTCATTCTACTTTAGTAGTTCTAGAGTTTATCCCATATATTTTGATTCAGCTTACTTTTCTTAGGAGTGGCAAAGCGAGGTTGATAGTAAACTGATTCACTCTCATCTAACTCTTGAATAAATCCTTTTGTTACTAAAATTTGTAGATGCTGTTGTGCTAGTTCTTCAGAAATTTTGAGATGAGTTGCTACTTCAGATAGGCTGACTTTTTGCTGGTGAATTATCCAGTTAACAAGTTGTCGCTGCTCGTCAGGCAAATTCATTATGTCTATAAGGCTTTTTTGGGGTGATGATTCGGCAAATTCTTGGGGATTCATATTATTTATTTTCTTTCAATTTTTTACTGCGGCGTTGTAAATCTGCTAAGTATTCTAATTCGTCTGGTTCTTCAATTGTTGCTGGTGTTGTGGTTATTTCTAGGTTATGATTTTGAGCTTGGACAAGCACATTTTCTTGGGAGTTGATTTTGTTTCGCTTGTCGCGTACTTGCTGTAAATAATCTACTTCAGTAGTTTCGATATTTGTGGGTTTAGTAATGCTTGGTTCAGGTAAAGGACTAATGGTATCTAAGTTATTGCCAACAGATGCAGTTGTGATTGGTAAGGTTTCTGGATTATCCCGAACCCGTAAATCTTTAGCTTTTTGCTGTAATTCTAAAAAGTAATCACTTTCGGTAATTGCCGCTATTTCTTGATTTTTTTTGTCTTCGTCAATGTCAATATTGATTTTGAGAAAACCTTTAACAGTTTTGACAATTGTGGCGGCATATCTATCTATCAATACAACACCAACAGCACTGCCTAAGAGTCCTAAAATTGGCGGTACTAGAGGTATCCAGCCAGCTTGGAAAAATATTACATATGTGCTACCTAATAATACAGCGATCGCCACTCCTCCACCTAATATCAATAGCCAAGGTTTACGAATTTGCCAAGCTAAAAATCCTCCTACTAGTGACCAAGCAAATACCCACAAGCCTTCTTGCCATTCGTTCCAAAACCAAAATAAAGGTCGTTTATCTAAAACTGCACTTAATATCTGACTGGCATTTTGGGCGTGAACTACTACCCCTGGCATTTTTTGGCTATCGGCTGACCCAGCACTGTAAGGTGTGTAAAAGGTATCTTTGACAATTTGTGCAGTATAGCCAATCATCACAATTTTGTCTTTGATTAATGCTGGGTCAACTTTATCGGCAAGCACATCACTGAGGGATACTTGTTTGACGGCGTTTTTGGCAGAACGATAGTTCAGCAGTATTTGATAATCTTCTGTATCGGCTTTGTGGTATCCTCCAGATTTTGGAGTCAAGCGTTTGAGAACTGTAGAACCTAACTGCAATTCACCAGATTTCGTTGGTTGTGGTTCAATTCCCTGTGCTGCTAAGTAACGCACTACCATTTGGAAACTAAGAGATGGCAATTGATTTTCTGGGTCGGCGATATTGCAGATATGTTCGTTAGGCTTTGGCAATTTTGAGGCTTTAGGAACGGAAATCAGCATTCCTTGGCGGACTGTACCACCAGCATCTACGGGAAAATCGGCTACACCTACTCTATCTTCGGGAATACCTGGTGCGGCGGCGATACCGGGAGAATCGGCTTTACTCAGGACGCAAACTGCCGCAATATTCTCGTTTCCTGATAAGATTTGCAATAATTCTTCACGACCTGCGGCTGCACCTTGCTTTACATCCCGCAAAATATCTATACCAATAACTCGCGGTTCGTGTTCTTCTAGTTTTGTTAATAACTGCGCCATTGTGCCGTCTTCAATGGGATACTCTTTGCGTGTTTGAATATCTGTATCATCGACACCGACGACCAAAAAACGATTATCTGTGCTTTCATCGGGACGCGATCGCATTAACCAATCAAATGCAGCCAACTCCATTCCCTGCAAGCTACCTAGTTCTCGCAATCCCAAAATTAATCCCGCGATCGCTACACTAGTAACAACTACCGTACCTCCAATGCTTAAAACTGTTTGACGAAAATTGCGGAGTCTGGAATCTTGACCGACCATTGGCATTACCTCTTTACTGATTAGCTAAAGTGTGAATGTTAAAAAATAGCCTGCTTCCTCAAAAAATTAGTATTTGGCTGTAACTAATATTTAGTTAATGTGCGTTCAAATTACCTGTTTTTCTGAAGTCTGTCATTGGTTATTTAATATTTCTAAATAAAATTGATGTAAAAACATCGAGAAATTCAGATCCCCGACTTCTCAAAGAAGTCGGGGATCTCATTATTCACGCATAATTCAGGAGTGCTATAGTGATTTCACTGAGGCTATAGCAATACAAAACTCATTAAATTTAGGCAAATGAGTTTCACAAAATGAAACATTAAATACTATGAGATAGTCATTAATGAAAACATACATATTGTAAAAAAATATGATCAAAAAGACCTTACTATTAATTACACTAGGCTTAACTGTATTTCCAGATTTGCTGCTGACTACTCCAACAATAGCAGCACCCACTAACAATGTTTCTCAACTAACTTTTCCCCGTTCATCACCAAGATTCTTTCCACGTCGCCGTTCCTTATTAAGATTTAAAGTCCCTGGAATTCGTGGTTCTCGCAATCTCGAAGCCGGAGCAGCGCGGGGAAAATGCAGTCCGCAAGAGATTAGTGGAGTTTTACCACCAAAATCTGCCCAGAGTGCAGCCAATCAAATTCCTGTAGAATTAACAATTAGCGATCGCCCGACATTTTTTGTGAATGTGCCGCGCACATCTGCAAAGCAAGCTGAATTTTTACTCAGAGATGAAGCTGGAGAAGAACTACTCGACAAAACTTTGCCCTTAACAGCCAGCACCGGAATTATGAGCTATACCTTACCTGTGGATTTTCCAGGGTTGGAAGTAGGGAAAAAATACCGATGGCGCTTTTCTCTACTGTGCGATTCAACAGGAAGCGATCGCAGTGGCGATCCAATTGCCAGTGGCTGGATAGAACGCGTAGAACTACCAACAACAGTCGCTAACAAGTTACAAACAGCCACCAATAAACAGCGTGTCCTTATCTATGCAGAAAATGGTTATTGGCATGATACTCTCAAAACTCTCGCTGATTTACGTGCTGCCAATCCCAATGATTTAACTTTGGTACGCGATTGGGATGATATTTTGCGATCGGTCGGATTAGAAGCAATCTCTAAACAGCCTTTAATTCAACTAAATACCACAACAGCTTCTGGTCAATAAAAATGCTCGAACAGCAAGATCCCCGACTTCTTAAAGAAGTCGGGGATCTTTTTGTGAGTAACGTTAGGAATTACGCCTATAAACGCAGTGATAATTTTTAGTTAACCATTATATAACCTAATAATAATTCTTGATATCTAAGTTAATTAAAATCTGGGATATGCTGTGGGATTTTAACAATAAATATCAGTATTAGCCTGCATATTAAAGTAGGTTTACTGAAGTTTTAAATTGAAAAAAACTCACAGAAATTCAATTATTTCTTCAGCTTTGAAAAGAGTTGTTTACTAGTAAATTTCTCCTGATACAACAGAGGAAAATTTGATGTCTACATTAAGTCGAAGACAACTTCTCATATTTTTTGGTGGTAGTGCTGGAGCTGCTGTATTGGGAGACAAACTTTTAACAGGTTTGTCCAGCGTTGCAGAGGCAAAAACAACTCCACTAAGCTTTACACCTGTACGTTTACCTCATCCTTTGCCAATTTATCAAACTCAGAGGAGTTACTTACCAACAGGAATTGGACAAGGACAAGTAATCAATGCGTCTCCAAGTCCGATTTTGACTAGCTACAACGTTATTGATGATGTTGTTGTACCACCAGAATATGAACGTTACGTTATTGTAAGTTGGGGCGATCGCGTGTTTCCTAACTCTGATGATTATGTAGGCTACAACTGCGATTACACTTCTTTCATTCCCCTGGGTAGAACCCTAGACCAAGGCTATTTATGGATTAACCATGAATATGTCAGTTTTCCCTTTTCTGGTTTAGCACCAGAAGCACCCGCTGATGTCCAAGGGTTAACAACAACATTTCCCACAATCATTGGTCGGTCTTTACCACCAACCAGAAATCTAGAAGTAGAGGGAGAATTTTTATATAACTTAGGCGGCTCGATTGTTCGCATCTCTCGCCGTAACAGCGCTAGGCGTTATGCTGTAGTCCGAGGAGATAACAGAAATCGCCGAATTCATGGTTTGTCGGGCTTGGGAATTAACAGAGATAGAACTGATGGATACAATACCATCACTGCTTGGGGAAGTCTCAGCCACCAACAAGGCGACCAAAATTATTTAATTGCTACTGGCCCAGCTGCAACCCAAGTATTTGAAGCCGTAAATTCGGATGGACTGGGTAACAGAATTATTGGTACTGCTTACAACTGTTCTGGTGGAACAACGCCTTGGGGAACAATCTTAACTGCGGAAGAAAACTTCCAAGGTGGTTCGGCCTTTTTCGTGGGTGTGACAGAAGCCGTCCAGCCTAATGGTACTCAAACAGGTTACAGCAGTGGGACAACTGGACAAACTTTTGGTTTAGTTGGCGAAAAATATGGCTGGATGGTCGAAATTGACCCTGTTAATCGGAATTTCCGTCCCCGGAAACATTCTTGGTTGGGTCGTTTCCGCCATGAAAACATTACCATACGTGCCGAAGCTCGTAACAGATTAGTTGCTTACATGGGTGACGATAGACGTGGTGGACACACATGGAAGTTTGTCAGTGCTGATGTCATAACTTCGCCAAACAGTAAAGCCAATAGTAATTTGTGGGAACGCGGTACTTTATATGTAGCTCGTTACAATCCTGATGGTAGAGGTGAATGGATACCGTTACTTTTAAATACCCCGACAAATCCCATTTCTCCTTCTGTTATTTCTTCTGTAGAATTTGCGGCGTTGGGTACAGCAGCAAACAACGGCCGTTTACCACTACCTAGACGTAACGGTTTAGCTGGACAGACTACAGATGGTGGCTCATTTAATTGCGATCTCACTAACGAAGCCACAGCATTACCAGACTATCAAAATAGAACACTCAGAGATTTTTACGATAACCAAGGTGCGGTTCTCTGCGATGCTTTCCTGGCTGCAAACTTGGCTGGCGGAACTCCTACCGCCCGTCCAGAAGATTTAGAAGTGCATCCCCGCACCAAAGAAGTGTTCATCGCCTTTACTGATGGTGCGCCTGGTAGTGACGGTTATCCCGATTCCCGCATTTTCCAAGTAGCGAAGTTAAGTGCGGATGTCAACGCTACTCAACAATCAGGCGGACTATACAAAATTATTGAAGATAGCACTGATGGTACAGGTCTTACCTTTAGATGGCAAAGATTTGCTCAAGGTGGTGAAGCTGGATCAAATGATGGTGCTGGTTTTGGCAATTTGGATAACTTGGTGTTTGACAATCAAGCCAATGTTTGGGGTGTAACAGATATGTCCACCAGCACTCATAACGGTTTCAATGTTGGTGCTGCTGGTACTCCTACCACTATCGATCACACACGTACTGGAAATATCTCCAGTTTTACAGGTGTTTTTGGCAATAACTGGTTGTTCTTTATTCCCACCAGTGGGCCTAACGCGGGAAAAGTCTTTCCTTTTGCTCACGGGCCTGTCCGTTGTGAAATGACAGGGCCGACTTTTGTCGGAGATACACTGATTATTGCCGTACAGCATCCTGGCGAAGATTGTCCAATTAATGATGGTACAATTCTCCAACGAGAAATAGAAATCCTGGGATTGAATGGTACAGTATTCAACCAAACTCGTACTGTTCCTCGTGGTAGTAGCTGGCCTAGCAACGTATCTACTACAGATGGTGGTAGAAGTCAACCCCAAGGTGTTCCTCGTCCATCTGTAATTGGTATCCAACGTCGGAACTCTATCGGTAGATTCATCTAAATAGAATTTAGGAGTTAGAATTCAGCAGTAGAGTGGGCATGATCATGTCCACCCTACTATTGTTATGCTGCGGATGCTTTTTTCTTGCGACTTACCCAAAATCCGGTAGCTGTAGCGATCGCTGTCCCAAAAATAGCCATAGGTTCTGGAACTTTAGTGTAACTAACTGTACCTTGTTCTGTAGTAGATAACAAGTCAGCACTCACAATACTATAAAATCGATTTCCGCCAGTTGATGGCGTATTTACATCACCACCAATAAAAAACTGATCTTCTACTAAGTAGCTGAGTCCGACAAGATTACCATCGTTAAAGCTAACTACAGGTGCGATTCCTGCTTCGTAGTCAAAATCATCAACTGCTGTGTATCGAGTTCCTAAATAATCAAACACAACAGATAATAATCCATTGCTAACGTTGAGGTTTTCTTCACCTACACCATTTAAATTGGTGTCATCATATCTCAAAGAACCAAAGTATTGACCTTGGTTAGCTCCAGATGTCACATTAGCAGTGAAATTGTAATTAAATACAGCAGCCTGTGTCGGCTTAACTTCAACAGCAGCCAAAGATAAGGCAAGAGCAAAACTAGCCATGCCTAAGTTTTTGGTTAATTTCATCAGACTAAGCTCCAAAGCTCAAAAGTAAATGTTGTGGCAACATCACTTAAATAAACTTTGAAGTCGTCTCTCAAGGTTAAGAAAAATAGAACAACTGGTTAAGCAGATTCTTGACAGTGTAGAAATTGCCATTCAACTTTTGAAGATTTTTTCTACTAATGGCAGTAGATAATTTTCTGCGTTAGACTTCGCTTCTTGAGTATGAGGGTATGGGTTTACCTCTGAGATTTTCTCATCTTCAGAGATAACTTTTAAAGTTTCCAAATTCTCTTTATCTATTGAAGCATTCAAATTTGAAGTATCAATGATGGGCAAAGTAATTTTCACAGTTGTGCCTTGATTTATCCCAGCACTTTCTAGAGAAATGTTACCGCCCATGAGTTCAATTAAATTGCGAGAAATTGCTAGTCCCAATCCTGTACCATCAAACTTACGTGTAGAACTAGCATCTACTCTTACAAAGGGGCGAAATAATTTATGTTGTTGGGCAGGTTCAATGCCTAAACCTGTGTCTGTTACAGAAATAGTTACTTGAGAATTGCCATTGTCATGTTCAATTGTGGTAGCGATCGCAATACTGCCTTCATCAGTAAACTTAGTAGCATTACCAATAATATTAATTAATACCTGCCGTAGTTTTGCTGCATCTGCCTTCACCGGAATCGGCTCATCACCTAAAGTTGTTTTCAACTGTAAACCTTTTTGTTGCACAGTCACTGATTGGATATTAATTACCTCCAACAGCGTTTGTCGCAGATCCATTGGTACAGAAACGACTGAGAGTTTGCCTGCTTCAATTTTAGAAATATCTAGTAAATCATTAATAATGCCTAGCAAGTGGATGGCGGTTTCATCAGCGCGTTTGAGAAACTCTATTTCTTCTTCGCGATTATCGCACATATCTTCTCTAACTAGGCGCACACAATTGATAATGATATTCAGTGGGTTACGCAACTCATGAGAAGTTGTCGCCAAAAACTGACTTTTGATTTGGTTGGCAGTTTTTGCTTCTTTCCAAGCGATTTCTAGTTCTTCAGCCCAGGCTTTGAGCCTGTCAAACATTTGCTCAATCGCTTGTGCTAGTTGGTTAAACTCGCGGATTTTGAAGTTCTGCGGTACTGTTTGGGCAGCATGATGACTGTGAATATTCAGCACATAGTCGCGCAGTTCTTCTACAGGCGCTGCCAAATAAGGAGCCAAGTATAACGATGCCAATAAACTTGCACCAATTAAACCAACTGTCAACACAATTAAGATAAGTTTAATTTCCTCTAAACCAAACAGCGCATTATCTACACTAGTCACAGCTAAAATGATCCATTTTTGTGGCTTTTTAGCGATCGGATTGCTAATTACACTATAGCCAGCGACTAATTCTTTACCTTCTTGAAAAGATAAGTTGACAGAATTACTTTGCCCTGTCATGGCATTTTTGATAATACTTTGCAGTCGGTCAGCATCAGGGTATTCTTGAATATTACTGCTGATCCGTTCTGGGATTGGGTGTGCGAGGATTGTGCCATCTTCGGCAATTACCAGTGTGGAACCTGTAAGTGAACCGGGATGATTTGTGCTGTGCTTGTACAGTACCGACTGCATACTTAAAACATACTTTAATTGCCCACTTTGACTGTAAACTGGGGCAGATAGTACCATTTGCAGTTGATTTTCTGTGTTTCTTTGACCAGTTGTACCTGCTTTTGGTGGTAGTACTGCTTTGATTTCAACTTCATTTCCAGCCAAGAAAGGCAATTTCGCTTCTCTAATTGCTTTGTCGCCACAAGTACTAGCAATGATGTTGCCGTTTTGCAGATTGGCTAATTGTAAACATTCAACGTAAGTTGGTACGTCTTGTGCTACTTGGTTGAGAAATGCTTGTACTTCAACCTCCGAACCCGATCGCACCACCAATGTTTGACTGGCAATTAATAAACTGGTTTTGAGAGTAGCGATCGCATTAACTATTTTTTCACCTTTGAGAACAGCACTTTCTGTGAGATTTTGACGCGCAGTGTTCAGCAGGCTAGAACGTGCTTTATTGAGAGCAACAATTTCCCCCAATAGTAACACTGGGACAAACAGCAGTAAAATTCTTGTTACTAAAATACGTCTAAATGACGATTGACGGAACTTAGCCATCGCGTGTCTCACTTCACATCTGCAAACCACAACAGCAAACGATATGCAATTAGATTAGCCAAATGAGACATGTTGTTACGTTGCCAAAGTTGTATTAACAACCCCTAACAGTATCAAACAATAAAAGCACAAAAAGAAATACGGTATACCAAAACTCTTGTGGGTTATATGTTGCATAAAGATTAAGTGATGAAATTGGTAAACAGTAGCTTGCTGGAGAGAGATTTTTTGACAATCAACACACTAGCAAGGAAAACATTCAGACTATCAAACCAACCCAATGGCGCAACATCGTCCTCATACCACAGTAGTTTTGGCAATGAGTGCAGACGGCAAAATAGCAGATTTCAGGCGATCGCCTGCTCGATTTGGCTCAGGAGCCGATCAAGCACACCTAGAAAAACAAATCGCTGCTTCTGATGCCGTTCTATTAAGTGCTGGCACACTCCGTGCTTACGGTACAACACTTACCGTATCACATCCAACACTGCTGCAACATCGAATAAAAGAGGGTAAATCCCCCCAGCCGGTTCATATAGTCATTACACACTCTGCGGATTTTAATCCGGAAATCAAGTTTTTCAAACAGCCAATCCCACGTTGGTTGCTGACAACAACAAGAGGAGCAGGTGTTTGGCAAGGACGCTCAGAATTTGAACAGATTTTAGTGTTTGAAACCTCTACAGGAAAAGTTGACACTGCTGCTGCTTTGCAACATCTCGCATCTATACATATAACACGCCTAGCAGTCTTAGGTGGCGGTCAATTAGTAGCTTCTATGGTGAACTCGAATTTAATAGATGAATTCTGGCTTACCATCTGCCCATTGATTTTAGGCGGTGCTACCGCACCCACACCAGTAGAAGGACAGGGATTTTTAGCTAAACTGGCTCCTCGCCTCAAACTTCTGGAAGTTGAACAAGTTGAGCAAGAAGTCTTTCTACACTATCAGGTACAACGAACATAAGAGTGAACTACCTGCATCCTGACAAGTGAGGTCGGCTTCCTGTCTACGTACTTCACTTCAGGCAAATTTGTTAATCTTAGCAGCTGACATCTGCAATGCTTTATTGTTAAAAATTATTTCTTTCTCCTGTTCTTCTCTCTAGTTACAAGATGAATCTAATGTTCATCTGCCAAATTTTTCTAGATTTACGCAATATCCTGATAATTACTGATGTAGTTATGCATCTACCTAAGTAATCATAAAGCTTAACTACTTAAGTATTTCTCAAAATAAAGTTCAGAATCTATCTGCCAGAACCAACAAATTTAGCTGATTGTAAAGTTGCAGATAAGTGAATAATTCGTAATTCAGAATTTTGAATTATGAAGAAATTGGTATGGCGAAGAATTACAGCTAACAATTTATGACTACTAAATTTTTCATTTAGTGGGGTGTCTTAGCGCATATTGAGCCACTGATTATGACTTTAATTGAGAATTCCAGCAACTGACTGATGTATTCTTATCTGACCTTAAAAGCCTTAATAAAGGAGAATAGCGAATGAGTTACTATGATTTTGATGACCACTTCTGGTCACCAAAATTGGTCTGTATTCAATCAAAATCAGTAGATACTGAATCTAGTTCCCTTGGAATAAAAATAACAAATATTTTATTTATAATATTTGTTACTTTCTCGGCAGGATTATTAATAAAATTGTTTATGACATTCAGCAATATTCAGCTAAATCAAAGCAAATTAAATACAGCTACTTTTAGCAATAATTGCTTGATGCTTAAAACTGATAGCATAAAACAAATTTATTGCTCTCCATTATCAAGTGAAAACTAAAAGACTTGGGATGCACTGCGGTTTAAGCTAAAGTGTGAGATGTGATAATCAATTTCATACTTTATACTTCAGCCTTTATCCTAATCTTCTAAAAAGATGGTGGAACAAATTAAGCCGCGCTATTCTGTTGCTTGGATTAGTAAAATCGCCGAAGTCCCCCAAAGTGCCTGGGATACTTTAGCACTGCCCTTGAAGACTCCATTTTTAGAGTGGCAATGGTTAAAAAATCTGGAAACTTCTCACAGTGCTACAGACAAAACTGGCTGGTTGCCAAATCACTTAACGCTGTGGCGAGACAGAACCTTAATTGCAGCTGCGCCTTTATATTTAAAAGGACATAGTTATGGCGAATTTGTGTTCGATCATCAGTGGGCAGAATTAGCCGATCGCATCGGTGTACAATACTATCCCAAATTATTGGGTATGGCTCCATTTACTCCAGCTGAAGGTTATCGGTTCTTAATTGCGCCAGGAGAAGATGAAGATGTAATCACAGCCATGATGGTGCATGAAATTGACTCTTTCTGCACCAAATATCAGATTTCTGGGTGTCACTTTCTCTACGTTGATCCCGAATGGCAACCAGTTCTAGAACGCAATGGCTTTAGTCCTTGGTTGCACCACAGCTACATTTGGGAAAATCTCGGATTTAATACTTTTGATGACTACTTAGCAGTTTTCAACGCCAACCAGCGCCGGAATATTAAGCGGGAACGCCAAGCTGTAGAGAAAGCTGGTTTACGACTCCAACCACTGACTGGTGATGAAATTCCCAAATCTTTGTTTTCGTTAATGTATCAATTCTACGCCGATACATGTGATAAGTTTGGCTGGTGGGGCAGCAAGTACTTAACAAAACAATTTTTTGAACAGCTACACGCCGATTATCGCCATCGGGTGGTGTTTTTTGCCGCTTATAGCGAACAAGACAATCCTCATCCTGTGGGTATGTCTTTTTGTCTTTATAAAGGCGATAGATTATATGGGCGCTATTGGGGTAGTTTTCAAGAAATCGATTGCTTGCATTTTGATGCTTGCTATTACACACCAATCCAGTGGGCGATCGCAAATAATATCCAAATCTTCGATCCCGGCGCTGGTGGACGGCACAAAAAACGGCGTGGGTTTCCGGCTGCACCTAATTACAGCCTGCATCGCTTTTACAACCAGCGTTTAGCGCAAATTTTACTTCCTTATATTCGAGAAGTAAATCAACTAGAACAGCGCGAAATTGAGAAGATTAATGCCGAAATACCATTTAGTCAGAAAGTCCATGATAAATAGTAGTAGAGACGTAGCATTGCTACGTCTCTACCTCTACCCTACAAACAAATTTACTTAGTTGATTGCTCCAGAGAAACCGGCACATCTCCTGGTTTAGCTGGCGTTTCCTCTGGAGTTGCTGGAGTAGGTTGTTCTGGTGTCGCCACGTTCTCGGCAGGTGCGGGGGTTTTACCAGCTTGACGTTGCTGTTGTTCTTGTAATTTCTGTTGAGCAATTTTTTGGACAATTTGCTCCATTAATTGTTCAACTTTCGCAGTTTGTTCAGTGTTACCTTGTTCGCGGTAGTTATTCCGCGCACGTTTCAAGGCTTCATTGGCTTTCTTGAGTTCGCCTTGATTGTATAAAGTTATGCCCAAGTTATGGTAGGCTGTGGCATCTTTAGAGTTTTGGCGAATTGCTTGCTTATAAACAGAAATCGCCTCAGCAGTCTGACCTTGAACTACCAGCAAACCAGCCATGTTATTGTAGGCGATGGTATTTTTCGGATCTAGTTGGATAACTTGGCGATAAGCTGCGATCGCTGGTTCTAATTGTCCTTGTTCTTGCAACGCGATCGCCAGGTTAAAGAATGTACTCACATTACTGCTATCAAGATTAGCTGCTTGCTGATATGCGGCGATCGCTTCTTGCGGTTGTCCTAGATCATATAGTGCCACACCCAAGTTGTACTGGGCGGCTGCCATTGTTGGCTCAATCACTAAGGCTTGGCGATAAGCCGTAACTGCCGCTTCCTTCTGTCCTTGTCGATGTAACGCCAACCCTAAGTTGTAATAAACCTCACTCTGATTAGGATTCATTCTAATCGCCTCGCCATATTCTTGGACGGCTGAATCTAGGCGATTTTGTCTTAAAAGAATATTTCCCAAGTAATTCCTGGCCATGCCAATACTAGGGTCATGTTCTAATGCTTGACGAAAAGCAGATTCTGCACCTGCTAAATCTTTACGGTTATAGAGTGTAACTCCTTTTTGGTAAAGAATAGCTGCATCCAAATCTTGAGAGATGACATTCTCTGCCAATAACCTGCTTCCTGGTAAATTTATGACGGATGGTGCAGCCAACACCAAAAACGCCGAGGCAGCTGAGATAATTCTCAGCTGCGACTTCCGCCAATTGATAACTTGGTGAAACGCCACGCTAGAAAAGCAGCAATACCACTGACGAATTTGATGCTGTTTATACATAAATACCGCCTGTATTTGTAGTGAGTTCCTATAAGTCAGAGTACCCACTACGCCAGGAAAAATTAAAAATGCAACATGAAAAAGATACAGCCGACAAGATGTATTCACTGTTTGTGCAATCACGATAGTCCGTGACTATCAACTATTTGTGTTAGGCAGCATCAATGATACGGTATTTACTACCTGATTTAGTTCGTTTACCCTATTAATTGATTTTGTCAAGTACTTGTAAATAATATTTACATCACGTTATATTTAGTTACATAAACAGGCAAGGAGAAAGAGACATGACAAGCAAAGGCTTTACCATGAACGAATTCGGTCAACTCAACAACTATGCAATTGAGCCAAAAGTTTATGTAGAGGAAACCCCAAGAGTTGGTTTTACCGAGTACGCAGAGAAACTCAATGGACGTTTGGCAATGATTGGTTTTGTCTCAATCATCGCTGTAGAAGTAATTACCGGACATAGCTTGATTGGTTGGCTAACAAACCTGTAGTTTTGACTGTTTAAGAATTTCACTCAATAAACCTATAGAATATATTGAATAGATTTACCAAGAAGTCCTGGTTGCTCTAACCAGGACTTCTTTTAAATATTTATTTCTTGATTTGCTGCTGGCAAAATCAGCATGGCATCACCGAAGGAGTAGAAACGATATCGAGAGGCGATCGCTTCTTGGTATATTTTTAATAATCTTTGTCTGCCAATCAAGGCACTTACCAGCATCAGCAAACTAGAACGCGGCAGGTGAAAATTAGTAATCAACCCATCCACCACTTGCCATTGGTAGCCAGGATAAATAAATAAGTTGGTCTTACCACAAAATGGTTGTAATTCTCCTGAATGCGCTGCACCTTCTAAAGAGCGTACTACCGTTGTGCCAACGGCAATAATTCGACCACCAGCAGCTTTTGTGGCACGGATTTGTTCTACTGTTGCAGCAGGAACTTCAATCCATTCCTCGTGCATTTCGTGGCTGATGACATCTTCCACTTCCACAGGGCGAAATGTGCCGACACCAACATGCAGTGTCACAAATGCTTGATGAATATTGCGATCGCGCAACTTTGCTAGTAATTCTGGAGTAAAGTGTAACCCAGCAGTGGGTGCGGCGATCGCACCTGGTTGTTCGGCATAGACTGTCTGATACTGTTCATCAGCCGCATTTGTTGTGGTGATGTAAGGCGGTAAAGGAATTTCACCAAATTTATCTAACAGTTCTACCAAAGATTTCTCAGGTGGCACATCAAATTGCAACAAACGCCCTCCAGTCGCCGCATCAGTTTCTAAGACTGTAGCTGTTAAAGAGGGAGTGGAGGAAAAACCTTTACCAGAGAAGATAATTTTTGAGCCTGATTTAAAACGCTTTCCTGGCTTGACTAAGGCTAACCAACAGTTATGTTGCCGTTCTTCTAAGAGTAATACCTCAATTTCTGCTCCGGTAGATTTATTGCCGTAGAGTCTTGCGGGTATAACTTTCGTATTATTCATCACTAACAAATCACCAGGGCGCAGAAGTTCGGGTAAATCGCGGAAGATGTGGTGTAGTGGTGCTGAATTGTTACCTGTGGCGGTATTGACTACTAATAGCCGAGAACTATCTCTTGGAACTGCTGGATTTTGGGCAATTAGTTCTGGAGGGAGTACGTAGTCATACCCAGTTAATGAACAATCTAACTGTAAGTCTTCTACTCCTGTATCAGTAACTTTATTAAAATTTTCTTTTGTTATTGGTGGCTCCATTGAAGGTTATGCTACTTTGAACGGGTTTATTTGATATTTTCTAAAGAAAACACAATTTCATTTATAGAGTTTTCAAACTGACATCATTAAGTAATACCTAATGATGATTGATCAATATGGGTAAAACTCCCCATCTCAAGACGGGGGCTTCTACCCTACCGAGAAAGTGATCTATTGAGGATGATAGAAGTGTAGGATTGGCTTTGATCCCAAGCACCAACATGGAATATTTGTATTACCTGGCAAATGCCAGTCTAACTTTGAGGGTCGTTCAACATCTGCACGCCACACCCCAGATACCTGTCTCGTTCGTTACCGTGATTCATCAGATTGATGGCTGGGTGGTTAGGATCAAACTTAAAGGTCAAGTCTCAGCCCAACAAGATGGAGACTTTCGGGCTTTCCTAAATGAATTAGGAATTTGCTACGAGCCACCTATGCGGGTACAAATGGCACTTTGGAGTTTGGAAGCCGGCCAGTGTCCTGTAGATGTAATGCGCCGCTATCAAGTAGCGATCGTCTCTCATGGTAGCCCAGAGAGAGAAGAAATTGAAGCATTTCGTCAACAGTTTGTCCGAGGTTTAGGTTACTGTCCAGAAACTCTAGCGTGAAACTGTTGATTGTGAGGGCGGCTGCAAAGAATCTGTAATTGTTAATTGCTGACAAAGATATTTGAGTAGTTATCAATTGTAATGAGACTGTTGGCGAATTAAGAGAGGGTGAAACCAAACATCCCAGATAAAGGTAGAAGAAAGATGATAAAGCAGAGGTAAAAAGAGCAGCAAAACGAGAAACAAGGGTCTTGCCAAGCGGAACATGAGACCACCAAGCGCACATCCGGGAGAGATTAATGGCGACAGCAGTGGCAATATGTTGTAGATGGGTTTTGGCAAGACCAATGTAACGAGTGCGGCGCAACTCATATGCACGAGTTCCTTGAGAACAGAGCTTTCAACCCCAGCACATTGGCAATAGAGTTGTTGAAACATCTGGGTATTTTGTCTAGCCCTAGCTTCTGCTAGCTATAGGAGTCCGATTTGATTTCTGAAAAAATCTAAGTATCTGTAGTGGACTGTTTTAGCTGAAACAGTCCACTACTGGCGTGGCAAGGCTAAAGTTGTGCATTAGCCGTAGGTTGGGTTGAGCATCAGCGAAACCCAACACCAAGATTAATCTTGGGTTTCCTTACGTCAAACGCCACTCGCGTGACTGTCGGCAAAGCCGCCCAACGCACTGCCGACGCTCCTACGTCGAAGATCGCTACGCTAACACCACGGCGGTGGCTCCCCAACCTACATTTTTTGCTACCTATACTTCAAAAATCAAATAAGAGTCCTATATATCCTTACTTCATACAGAAAATTTTTCAAAACTAAGAAATAAAGTTGTGTCTCCTGTTGCAGCACCATTAATCAAATCAACTTTGAAACTGCCTGACTTAAATTGTGTGACTACAGAATTTTCGTTTCCTAAAGTTTTATCTTTAATTACTTGGGTGCAGACTTTATCAAGCAAGCAGATGGTTAATAACATCAACTAATTAATGCACTTGCTGCTTTGATTTGGCAGATGCTCTGAACTCAGAGTTGCGTCATCTTAATTTATTTATCTCCTCAGAAGATGTTAGTAGTTTTAAGACTACCAGAAATGGCACTTAACACCATATTCATTGGTTGTAAAAATTTTGAACTATTAATAATTAATTAAAATTAACTTGCAGAGCGATCGCTAATTTAAGCAGTTATTTGATGGTATTTAGCAATTATCAATATAATTATTCTCGGAAGTTGGAAGCACTATGAAAAGAGTGATACATAGTATTTTCTGGAGCTAGACGCAGCGCTGTATTATAGTCTTCCATTGCTTTCTTCTGTTCGCCTAGGTCATTATAAGCTTGACTACGCCAAAGATAGAATAAAGCGTTTTGCGGATGGATACCAATTGCCTTGCTATAATCGTCGACTGCACCTTGTTTGTCACCAAGATTTTTGCGGCGGAAATTAGCTCTTTCACCATAAAGATAAGCATTCTGGGGATTTACACCAATCGCTTGATTAAATTCCTCAATTGCTCTTTGACTATCCCCTTGTTTGAAATGAGTATAAGCTCGTTTAATATATGTTGCGATATCTGTACTTTCTGTATGATTAAGAAGTTCTTCTTTATGACATATGTCCGTCGATATAGGACGTTCTGCGGGGACTGTCTCGTTTAAATTTCTTTTCTGAAAAAAAAGTTGGTTCAAGGCATTGTTATTTTTCACAGCCAGCCAACCAAATATTCCACTACCTGCAATCACAAGCATGAGGGACAATTGTTGTCCAATACCGTTTTGGTTAGAACTAGAATTAATGGCAGTGAGATAATTCAAGTTATCCCTGTAGCTTTGATGAGCTGCTGCGGGTTTGATTTCACCTAGAGGCGTAAACCATGTTATTGTCATTAGTGCTGTAACAGTGAGGAGTCTGCGCTTCATAAATTAGCTCGATTCGACTTAAGGAGAGTGTACAGCCAAACTTAGATGCAAACCATAAAATAAATAAGAATTGATTGACCTTGCTGTAAACATTGTCCAGCGAGATTAACTTTTATCTCTTACTCAGGTTTCTAAATTAGGAAGTTTTTATTGCTTCTAATTTTCCCAAAGTTATTCATTCTTGACTTCTGTATTAGTACTTATCGAGTATAGTAGCAATCAATATCAATAAAAATATCTATTTTGCAGCATATATCAGTATTTTGCATACAATCATCCTTTAGGTAGTACAGTAATATCTATTACCAAATTTTACAATATGAAGATATAGATAATACAGTAGATGATTTTTGGCGATCGCCTATTTCAGAAGTAGTAAAGACTTGAGCCTTTAATTGGCCATTTTTAGTATCTCATTGAAAAAGTTGCTGCGTAGGATTTGCTATGTCAAAAAAGCAAACTCTCAAGGCAAACATAAAATATAGTAATCCGATTTAATTCCTGAAACTCTTGTAGAGATAGGGAAAGGGAAAGAAGCAAGGAATAAAGCTCTACTGAATTTTGGACAAAACCAAATAGGTCTTTTACATCATCCAGACTTTACACTTACTTCATTACCTGTAAGTTCTTAAGTGCAGCAAATTTGCTTTCTATGGCTAGAGCTTATCTAAATCCTCAAGAACTTCTTTAACCGTTTGATATCTTCTGAGATAATCGAAGTAAGTCATCCGTTCTAATATTGCGGCTAACGCGTCGGAAACTTTTGCTTGATCTCGCCAAATTAGCACAGTTGTCTGGGGATCGCGCTCAATTTCTTTAGCTATTTTTCCACTTAAAGCTTGAATTCCAATCATTCCCAGGGCATGAATATCACTGTTTAGCCTTGGCTGACCCATGAGTTGTTCAGGTGCCGCATAACCCAGAGTACCCACCGCCACTGTTAAGCTTTCCTCTTCTTGGTGAGGTTGAATTTGTTTGACTGCACCAAAGTCAATCAGCACTATCCTGTTGTCTATTTCCCGCCGCATCAAATTGCTGGGTTTGATATCTCGATGGATGACATGATGATCGTGGACAAAAACCAGTACCTTCAAAACATCCGTCAAGATGTTGATGACTTCAGCTTCCTCCATACGCTTCCCGACAATCAATTCATCCTGTAAGCAATGCCCTTTGATATACTCCTGCACCAAATAAAATTGCTGTTTCTCTTCAAAGTAAGCTAGTAGTTGGGGAATTCGTTTGTGTTGTCCCAAAACTTCTAAAATTTCTGCCTCTGCATTAAATAAACGTCTAGCAACTTCCATAAATCTGGGGTCTTTTTGCGCTGGTTGTAAATGTTTCACAACACACTTTGGTGAACCAGGACGCTTAGTATCGTCAGCTAAATAAGTATAACCAAAACCTCCTGAACCTAAGACTTGTGTCACCTTGTAGCGGTTGTTCAGCAATTGGCCGCTTTGAGGCTGACTATCAACAGGTGAATTAGCTTCGTTACCACTAGATCCACCTTCTCGTAACAGCGATTTCAATAAGTCTATAGTTTTTTCTTGTTCTTGAATCTGATAAGCAATTTTATCTCGCTGTAATTTTTCATAGTATGCAGTGTAGACAACGACGCTGCCAGTTGCTGCAATTAATCCTAATGCAGGCTGTGCCAATGGTAGCCATCCGGCTTGGTTAAAGATGATAAAACCACTACCTACCAAGAAAACCAAAGCTCCTCCACCTACTAATGCTAGAAACAGTGGATGCTTGATTTTCCATCCTATTAAAGCACCTACTAAAGTCCAGCCCCAAAGCCAAATTACTTCTCCCCATTCTGGTAGATACCAAAATATTGGTCTTCGGTCAAGAACTGCACTGAGAATCTCACTGACAATATGGGCATGAATAACAATTCCTGGCATTTTGCCAGAGTTATCTTGTCTGCCTGTAGCATAAGGAGTATTACGGATATCTTGCTTACTGGGTGCTGTTGCTCCAATTAAAATGATTTTGCCCTTGACCCAATCGGGATTGACTTTATTGTTGAGTACGTCTGTAAAACTGACAGTTCTGGCAACATTGTGAAAAGAACGGTAGTTGAGTAAGATTTGAAAACCACCGTTATCTGCTGCTACATAACCGCCAGCGTCTGGTGGTAGACGTTTAAATACAGCTTTCCCCAATTGTAATGCATCGCCTGTTGGGGTGATTTGCGGTTGGATTTTGGTCGTTTCTGTCAGATATTGAAGTGCGGTTAAAACTGCCAGGGAGTGTTGGCTTTGACAGGGCGTTTTCGGCTCAGGATTGACAAATAGCAGGGCGCGACGGATAACTGCATCGGGGTCTTCTGGAAGATCGGCAAATCCGACATTATTATTTACATCCAATCCTGGTGGAGGGGGCGTTGTAGTACTACAAATCGCAATAATTCTATTGTTTTTTTGCAGGCGGTTCAGTAGTTTGGCATGACCAGGTTCTACAGGTATATCTCGAAAGAAGTCTAAAGCAATTACCCGCGACTGGTTGCTTACTAATTTGCCTAAGAGTCTGTCTAGTTCTTCATCAGTGGGTGTTATGTGCTTGAGTTCTTGGATATCCTGCTCTGTGAATCCCACAATCAAAAGGCGAGGATCGGGAGGTAGATCTGCACGCCTTTGCATCATCTGGTCAAAAACCTTCAGTTCAAAGTACTCTAATAGTTTGAGCCTTTGAACTCCAACCAGAATGAGTGTTACTAGCACGCTAGTCACTATTACTGGCTGTGTAAATAATTTTTTCGCTCCTGCAAACATAGTCTTAAGAAAGTTGGATCTTTATGTTAGGTCAACTAAGTTCAAGTAGACAACTTTGGCGTTAGTGTAACCATACACATTAAAAGTAATTGTAGGTTGATCACTTAAACTTTCGATGCTATGTATCAGAACTGGAACAAAAGTAATTAAATCTCTAGAAGTGAGGATATGTTCAAATTCAAGGGTTGAGGAGCGTAGGGGTTGAAATCTTTGAGAACCTGATCATCTCAAGAATATTGAGTAGAAAGAATCAAAGATTATTCTCTCTACTCAAATTTACACTAGTTCGCCTTGGCGATCGCACCGCAAGCTAGACGACCACCACCAGCTTCATCTGCCGTACCTTCAGCTTTCTTTTGATCAGTTAGTTTATGCACAATAACTGCACTACCATCACTATCAAACAGACTGATTGGCCCATCCGAAAGACTCACACTGCTAACAAATGCTTCTAAACGACCTTGACCTAGGGGATTAATTTTAATATTTGGTAAATCACCTAAATGATAAGGATGGTTTTTTTCCACAGGAGTAGATGAACCAAAAGGGCCAGGGTCGAAGTGTCCACCAGCGGAACTAAAAGGCTTTTCTGTACCTTCTTGACAAGCACCTTTTTCATGAATATGAACACCATGTAGTCCTGGAGTCAAGATTTTCGGATCACCCTTGAGTTCCACAGCCACCCAAACAAACCCATTCTCTGTTTGTGTTGCTTTGAGCGTACCCTCAATACCAGGGCCGCTAATTTGGGCTTGAGCTTTTAGTTCTGGCCCCGCACCTTTAGTAGGAGAGGTACAAGCTGTTAGTAGTAGTAGACATGCAATAACTATGTAAGAGATAAATTTCATAACTAAGTTCTCAAAACTCAATCAACACTGGTTTTGTTATTCAATATCATTGCAGACAGCACAAACCTATTAACTACAAGAGTGAGCAAAAATGAGCGAACGTTTACGTAAATGGATCAAGGACTTTCAAGAGTGGATTATTTTTGCTTTGATATTTGTGTTTTCAATCGTAGTAATTCGCGTTTTTGAGGATAAACCGCCATTTAAAAGTATTGTGCAATCATTGGTTAGTTCTCAGTTTATCGGCACTCTTCAAGACTTAAGTATTTTGGCTGTGGTCATTCTTTACTTTCGAGAAACCCCTTCTCGAAAAAAACAGGCACATTATGAAGCATGGCGCGTGATTAACTCAGCGTATGGACAACGAGCTAGTGGAGGTAGACTTCAAGCATTACAAGACTTGAACAATGATGGTGTTAGCTTGGCCGGACTCACAGCCGATAAAGCTTATTTAGCTGGGATTAACTTAAAAGGAGCCGACTTGCGAGATGCGAATCTCCAAGGTACCAACCTGAAAAATGCTTGTTTGCAGGAGATTGATTTGCGAAATGCTAATCTTCAGCAAGCTGATTTGAGATATGCCAATCTTGAGGCGGCAAATTTAAGAAATGCCAATCTTCAAGGACAAAGTACTAACCTCAGCTATACAAATTTTCAGAATGCTTACTTGAGTCATGCCAATTTTCAATTAGCTTACCTTTGGAGTGCCAATCTTCAAGGTGCTGATTTAAGTTATGCCAATCTTCAAGAAGCTGATCTCAGTTATGCCAATCTTCAAGGGGCTAATCTCAAATATGCCAATTTTCAAGGTGCTGACCTCAGTCCGACCAATCTTGAAAAAGCCAACTTTCAGGGTGCAGACTTGCAAAATGCCGATCTCAGGGATGCCCAAAACTTAAATCCAGAGCAAGTTAAACTAGCAAGGAATTGGGAACATGCTAAATATGACGAGGCTATACGGATGCAACTAGGGTTAAGTCCATTTAGCCAAGATATTGAAGTCACTCAACCAGAAAACCTGAGTCCTGACCACAATTTATTCGATACCCAGCAGTCCCAACTCACTGACGATTTTTAAAGCTGCTGGATTGTGTTATTAAGCATCAATTACTACCCTGCCTACAGGATAAGCCACACAAGTTAAGATATAGCCTTCTTTAATTTCACTTTCTTCTAAGGCTTCGGGATCGTAGCCTTCCATTTTGACATTTCCTTCTAACTTCCGTTTTTTGCAAGTACCACAAACCCCAGAACGGCAACTACTGCGGATTTTCACGCCTTCTTGTTCAGCCACATCTAAGATGCTTTCTTCGCCATCACAAGGTATTTCTTTGCTTGATTTAGAGAAGACTAGCAGTGTTTGGCTAGAAGATGCTGGGGCTGGAGAGACTGGAATTGGTGTAGCCGCTACTGGAGTTGTAGCAACACGAGCTATTACATCTTGCACAGGCGTTGCTTCTGTAGATATTTTGCCCAGCATCTGGCGTAGTCCTAAATTAGCTGCAGGACTAGCAGCAACATCGAATTTTGCTGTAGCGGGTGCTACGGCTTTTTTAACTTTTTTCCGAGGTGGGCCAAAGCTTTCTTCGTAGTAGTTTTGCATCGGGAAGTCGATGCTTTCAAGCAAGTCATTTACCGATTCCATAAATGGGTTCGGCCCGCATACATAAACTGTGCGTTCTTTATAGTCTGGTGCAATCAGTTTTAACATTCCGGCATCGAGTCTGCCGGTGAAGCTCATCCAACTTTGACCTGGTTCACGACGAGTGATACTCACTGCCAAATTAAAAGTTGGATGATTTGCTGCCATCCAGTCTAGTTCTTGTCGGAAAATAATATCTCTGGGACTACGAGCGCAGTGAAAAAAGACGATATCCACATCAGAGGCTGTGTCATACAACCAGCGAGACATAGACATCATCGGTGTGATTCCACTCCCGGCGGAAATCAGCAACAGTTTTGGTGAGGGATTAGCAAAGCAACTAAATTTACCTGTTGGGCCAGTAATTTTCAGGGTGCTACCAACTTTGATGTGGTCATGTAACCAATTAGAAACTAAACCACGTGGTACATCTGAGCCAGCATCAGTTGGTGCAGGAACGCGTTTAACGGTAATTTCTAGGGTATGGGGACGGGAAGGAGTGGATGAGATCGAGTAGGAGCGCAGAACCTGTTCGCCGTTGATTTCTAGGTCGAGGGTGATAAACTGACCTGGCTTATAGGTGAAGAGCATTGGTGGGTCTGCCACGAAGCGAAAGGTTTTGACATCATGGGTTTCATCAATGATTTGGCTACATTTGACGGTTAAATCTCCCTTCGTCCAACGTTCAATTTGGCTGGGATCTACCGTCGCTAGTGGCATATACTCTTGCGGATCTTGGGTGAGGAAGGCAGCCATCGGCAGTGGTTCTGGAGGTGGGGCGATCGCCACTTCCTGCTGTATGGCTTGACCGTTGGTTGTCGTGATTACGTTAGTATTAACGTTAATATTCAGATCGATCATGGTTGGTTCATTGCTGGATACTGCTCCGATCACCATCAAAAAGAACCGCCCAATCTGCATCATGTCCCCTGTTTTTAGAGCATAATCCTGATTGATTTGAATCTGCTCAGCATTTAACCGCGAACCAGCACGGCTTGCCAAATCGGTGTAATAATAATTGCCATTTTTTAGAGAAATTTTGGCGTGCATCCGACTGATTTCGGCGCTATCCAAAACCACATTACAGTTCGGAAAACGACCAATTAGACACTCATGATTGAGCATGGTGTCTAAGTTGAGGTCTATTTCCTTGAGTTCGTTTGGTTGCTGTGGATCAATGATTCTGAGTTTAAGCATATTAATTACCTAATATGTCAATTTCTCTGTGTTTCTGCTGGCGAAAAATGAATCTGAAATTGTTTACATTTTATGTTGTAATCATTACCTAAACTCAACAGAGGTAATGAGGCGTGCTGAAAAGTTTTAACTGGGATGGCAAGTACCATCCCAGTTAGAATGCTAGAGTTGTGTTACTGAACAAGCTTGTCCCATACTTGCTTGCAGACGATTACTCAACAGCTCCAAGATATTTCTGGCTAGTAATGTGTCTTGTGCCAGCACTGCCTCAAAATTCTCGGCATTGATTCTTAATGTCTTAGTCCTAGTACCAGATGCTACTATGGTCGCCGCATAATTGGTGTGGTTTAATACTTCCAACTCACCAATAGTTTGCCCAGGTAAGATAATTCCTGACAACATATCTTGATTACCCATGCTTTGACTGACTCTAGCTTCACCATCGATTAAGACTATCAGGTCATGAGCAGGTGTACCCATACGGGAAATTTCTTCTTCGGGACGATACACTCGGACATGGCTATTTTTCGCCAAATCAATGAGGACATTTGCTTTCAGTCCGGAGAAGAAACTGCTCTTATACAGCCATAACAACTTTTCTAAGGTTCCTAAAGCTTCAGCGAGGGTGTCTCCTTGTTGAGCTTGCATTTCCCACTGCACCAGGATCACTATGTCGTCACCACTACTGAAGCGGACAACATCACCTTGTTTAAGTTGTGTTTGTTGGTCAAGGATTTGCGTCTTGCCAATTCGTAGACCATTGCTGCTACCTAAATCTTTGACGCTTACGCCTTTTTCATCTAGATAGAAGATGGCGTGTTGACGAGAAACGCGGTTATCGGAAATGATGATGTCGTTGCCAACTTCACGTCCAACGCGAATTGTTGGTTGTTGAAACACTCTTCGTTCCACACGGCCCATGATTTTGATTTGAGCAATCATGGTCGGTACTGAGTTGTTTCTATGCTTCTGCCCTTGGCCTACAATGCGTTCGGCTGTTTCGAGAACCAGAGGATCTTTCGTGGTCTTTGTATCTAACAACTGACGAGCTTGCTGGAAGCCGAGGCTGGGATCAATTTGATGTAACGCATAAAGACTGGCAGCTTGGACTAAGGGATCAATATCCTGCAACAGTTGCATTAAGACATCAATAATCACATCAGAACGTAATGCCGGTTCTGGTATTTGGGTGGGCGCGACTATCGAACTCCAAGTAGAGTTGGTTGGCGCAGAATTCCGCGTGGAATTGGTCATAGGAGCGTCGATTTGCGTATCGGCAACTCCAGGATTGATGTTTGTGGACAAAGGAACTGACTGAGTTACTAGATCTTTTGCTTGGCGTAAAGAAGAGATGACTCTCATGCTGAGACGAGACATCCATTTCGACTGCTCTTCATTAGACCGGAGAATTTCTCCCAAGATATTTGCTGCTAGTACGCCTATAGAACGGGCTATGTCGATCGCTTCTGGAGTATCTCCTAAAATTTCTAGGATGCTGAGTAACTGAGTGACAATCAGTTTCTGTTTTTCTTGAACTGCTTGTCGCAGTAAGACGTAAACAGGTGCATGCGGGTTAGAAACTAAGTTTTGCAGTGCTTGATAGCGCACAGCTAAATCTTGCAGTTGAGATAATAGCTGTTCCGCCGTCCTTAGCAATGCACCATCTTGGTTAAACATTTCTGCCAAGACTTGTTCTTGTTCGGCAGAGGTGATGGCATATTCTTGCCGCAAGCTCATGATTTGCTTTTGCTTACGCTCGAAGGCATCTGATAAGGGAGTACCTGTTTCTACTAGTTCTTGAATGACTAATTCAAGAGCGCGGCGATAGCTATCAATCCGCAGTTGGTTTTCGCGGCTGAGTTGTCTTTGGGGATCGAGTAGGGAGGGGTCTTCAACTCCTAGTTCTGTTAGGACGGAGTAATGCTCTTCGTCGGTGACGTTCAATTCTTTGCGGACATCTTTGAGAACTTCTAAGCTGTCGGCAGATTGAACGTTACCTTCTTGTAGGGATTCTTGCAATACGCCTTTATATACTCGGAGTCTGTCGGCACGGCTAAAACCAGGTAGTACTTTAGCTAGAACATACACTTCGTTGGGCAGTAGGTCTTGGAGCGATCGCCCTTCCAGGAATTTGCTCCAATCCACTGCTAGTTTGTTCAACTGACGACGCAAGCTACTAGCCAAACTCTCACGCGAATAATTATCTCTGCTGCGGCCTAAACTTCTGTGCAACCACAAGCTACTAACTAAAACGACGATGCCGTTAAGTACTAAAATCCCCCATGTGGGAAACAAACTGATGTTGGGGCGACCGCCAAACATGAAGAAGACGTTGAAGGAGACAAATGTACACAAAACAAAGCAAACGTGTAGAATATCTTCTTCGCTGATATTTCTGCCTCTGCGCTTGAGGAAGGCTCGATAAGCTTTTTCTAGGCTCAGACAAATCAAGTAGCTCACACCTGCACATACAGCGAGGGTAATTGGAGCTGCAATAATTTTCGGAATGGGAATTTTCTGCTCAAAGATGTAAAAACCTGGGTTGAGTAAAGTGCTTAACTGCCCTTCTTCATGTGTCCAAGATCCTGAGTAGTAGTATTCCCAGTTGCCTGCGTACAAGAAGTAATAAAAGTAGAACCCAAACATTAGCCCAAAATATGTGTAGAACACTACTTTTTGGTCTGGTCTGGTGATTCCCTCCCAGTAGGAGCGTTCTGAGTCAATGTCGATGCAAGGAGATTGACAGCTAACGCAAGCACTTTTTTCTTTGCCGCTGGTATCTACAGTCCGACACATGGATTGAGTGATACTTTGGGGCGGTTTCAGGTGAGCATCACTGCCTAACAATCCTCTAGGGCCTGTGTAAAACATTTGCACGGGAGCCATTGGGCAGAAGTATTGACACCAACTTCTACCTTTGAAGAGATAGCCCACGGCAATTGAAGAAGCGATGGTGAACAGCAAAAACAAAGCCATTGCGGTGCGATCGCTGTTCACAAACAAAAGCCGAACGTTCAATCCCACGTAGAAAAGGAACATTTGCATGAATAGGTAATTGCGCCCTAACCAAGATTCCTTTTCCACACTTGCTAGTTCGTAACGAATATTGCCTGTTTCTGGGTTAACGACTTTGCGCTTGCGCTGTATCCCCAAGGCGCGGGGAATTTGGGAGAAAAAATACAACGGACAAATCCGCCGCCAAAATTCATGCCCAAATAACACTAGAATCATGATCCCGATGGGCAATACCATTGCCCAGAAGATCCGCGCTCCCATCGGATAGGGCTGTTCTGGTAAACATACGCCCTGAACTTTCACACAATCAACCGGATCGAGATACCTCTCCGGATGGAGATGAAAGGGACTCATTGTATTGCTTGGGTCTGTTAGCCAAACCGAAAGCGGATCATAAAATAAAGAAAAAATTAATGTCAGCCAGCCGATAGCAAGCAGCCACCTGACGACATGCATCTTGTTTTCTGAGACTTGACTAATCATTGTTTGCAGTTGCTATAGCGTTAGAGTTTTACTAAGTAATAGTGGATAAACTTCTCTAGACTAAGTTAAAGTTCATCAAAAACTACCAGCTACTTCTTGTGAGCCAAGAGGTGAAAAGTTTGTCTAAAACACAAGGAAGTGTAGCTTCACAAGCAACTTGATATTTGATTGCTTGTAATTTTGGTTGAAGTCTAGTGATTATACAAATTGATTACCTTGCTATTGTTGAAGTTTGTTTACTATTATTACTCCTGTTACACGTACGTATGATGTTATAAGATTTTGTTTGAGGTAAATTAAAAGTTTTTCTTAATCATTGTTTCACCACGGTAAAGTTTCTGCCTATCGATGATGAGCTAATTTTTACCAGTAGAGGACTACTATCTACTATATTGTGCAGCAAGATACCAGAGGTTCTTGAGTAATTTCTTCTAAGCCTCCAGAGCGTAATAAATCTTCCCAATCATTCTTAATTGTCAGATCGTTAGGGTTAGATTTACGCAGTTCACTGAGAATTGCTAAAGAATCTTCCCAAAATCCAGATAATGCGTAAATTGCCGCTTGCTCTTCTGGTTTAAGTTTCTCTAATTCCGTCATGAGTGTGGCATCAGGGGCAATACGTTCAATTGAACCGGAAACTACATAGTCTAGTTCCCGATCGCGGCGATCGCAAATGACAGAAAAGTCCCATTGATAAGTTTGACCAACTTTTAAACTTGGCACATTTGGTTTTTCTGGCAAGTTCAGGCTGACAATACCAGCTTTAGTTGGTGTTGGCAAGGTCTGTTGATACACAACATTGTCTTGATCATCTGACAAAACCAGTTCCATCACTGGTGCAGATGTTTGCGGTACATAAAAGAAGAACGTCGGATGAGCAGCGGTTGTTTTTTGCAAATCAAAGACTGGTGTCAGTGCTGTTAAGGGTTTTTTTCCTTGAATGCAAGCTGTACCATTTTCGCTGAGACGAACTCCAGGGCCACGGGTTCCTCCGGGTATTTGCCGCATGGGTTTGCCCAAATTTGTGGGAATGTATGTAACGTAGGTTTTACCCTGATTACCACTGCGGCGATTGCGCGATATATAAATTTGGATATTGCTTACCGCTGTAGTAGCATAGCGATCGCCTGGTCTTTCCTGAAGTGCTTGTTTAAAATAATTTAAAGCGGCTGAGTAATTACGCTGACGGGTGGCGCTGTAACCCAACTGCATATACTTGTTGTAGTTAGACTGAGCTTGAGCTAAGTAGGAAGGCACGGCTTCTACTTTATTTGAGCTAACAGGTAATAGAGAACCAAGTATTAAGGTAACACAGAGGCATCTTACCAGGAAAAACGGTTTCATAGTCAATCCCTTCAATGGGGCTTTACTGTATGTTCATACAACATAGATAGGTTGAATTTCGCAGATCTATGCAAAATGCAAAATTTCATCTAGTCTTTTTGACAATGTTTCAGTATTTTCTGTGAAACGCTGAGGTTGCTTGAGTCAGTTAATTTTGTTTCTCCCTGCTGCGAAAGCCTACAAATAAACTATCTCATCAGTAATAAACTACAGTTTTTTGGATGTTAGTGTTACTTACCCATCTGTGGTTGTGTGTTCTTCCGTATGACTACTATAATTCAGTTACAACTTGCTTGTACATATTTTCATTCTCAAGATTAGTAACAGACAAGTAAGATACTTAGAGCATAAATATTTGTAGTTGGGATAAAGCAGGAAGAAACAGTGTTTTAGCCTTATTTATCTTTCTTAACATCGTTGTATTATTTCCCACCGACTGACTTATTTCAAGATGGTTTGTCACAAAAAACTTCATTTGTGCGCCTAACGCACCGCCACATAACAGGGTGCGTAATAGCAAAGACGTAACACAATGGCAATAAAGTAGGAGGAAAATCCACGCCACTTTTTGCCTACTCACTTAATATTTACTTTATAAATAACCATTTAACTTAACAAAAAGTTAAGTTAAATGATTTAGTTTATTACCGTCAACTTGTCTTGACAAAGTGTTGAATGCTGTAGATATTTCTGCGGTAAAACTGTGCTGCGAATAGCTAAGGTAAAATTCTAGGACGGCTGAGAATAAGTAACTGAACTTGACCATCACCCTTGTTGACTGCCAATACAGGAGGGCTTTGATTTGGTTTTGCTTTTCGTGACATTGCTGGAAAAAGATACACCCAGTTGTCGTTCTCTATCAGCAAGCGCCAAACAAGAAGTTGCTTGGGGTTTGTTGTATCGTTTATTTCTCGACCAAAAATTTGCCTAAACTGCTCTACATCTCCAATAATGCGGAAACCTTTCAAAGGCGGATTAATTAACAAATCATCCAGGTTGCGTCCCAAAGCCATCTTATCACTGGGGCTAACTAAAGTTGCGATCGGTCTTGTAGAAGTTGCATTAACTGCATCGCGGTAAGCATCAGCTTCACCTTGCCAGCGCCCCAACCAAAATAAAGCAGCTAAAATCCAAGCAACAGCAACAATTTCATGACGTAAAGGTAGAGGTAAAAATTCCATAAAGGAACGCAATGACTTAAACCCCCAAAAAGCATGCAGTCTTTGCACAAATTTGTTAATTGATAACTGCGAAATATTAGGTAAATTACTTACCTTGGGAGAACTAATTAACCAATAAGTTAATTTAATTAAGACAACAGTCGCTATTAAAACTAAATTTGCTCGAATAAATATCCAAAAATCTCCCAAAATAGCTTGGACAGGTACAATAAAAAATGATTCTATGGGAAAATTTAAATAATTAATTTCTATTTGAAAAAATCCAAAGTAAGCCCAGCGATATATCCAGCCAAGAAAGTAAAGAAAAATACTAAATATACCCAGAAGACTAACGAAACTACTAAGAAAATTAGTGTGGACAGAATTTTGAGGATCTGAGGACATGATTAGTAATAAATGCCCTAAGCTTGGTTATAAATAAATTTACAAAAATTTTGGTTTAATTCTGTTAGATTTGAACAAAAAAAATTTCAAAGAAGTTATTTATTCAAATTACACAGGTTTTGATCTATTTCATTCATAACCCTTCGTGGTAACACCAGAATTGCGCCATTACAGGATGGTTTAATTACCTAAAAACATCTGTAAACATAGATGCTTTTGTTTTGCAAATTAGTCGAGAAGTAAGAATTACACAAGATTGTGTGAGGTTTATTGCTAAGTATGAAAGATTTATCTACTATACTCAGCTTGATGTTACTCATTGCTGTAGCTGGAATATTAAACAATGTCATAACATTAGCGCCGATTGTTGAAATAGCTCATGGTCAGAATGTAATCAATCATCCTCATGTTTATCAAGTATTATTTAATCTTGCAGATTTTAAGCTAAAGGATCAGAGTTCTTTAACAGGAAGATTAACAGTATTTGACTCAAAAAACAAAATAATAACGGTTTCACTCAGTAGTAGTGATTCTCGTTCACTGCCAATTTACCAGATTCAGCAAATAACCTTTAAGCAAGATATAGATGGTGGCATAGGAACAGGAACTGTAATGCGAGGCTCAAAAATAACTTTGACAGGTGTTCCATTAGATGCTTTTGTCTTACTTGATGCCAAAGTTGGACAAGCTACTGTAGACCTGACAAAAATGGTAAATGAAACAAAAGAAGATCCTATTCCACCCTTAGAAGCCGACGAAATTTTGTATGTAGAGGAGATGCAGTTTGCATCTCCAGGAAAAATGACAATTAAAGTCAAGCTTACTAAGCGTCAAATTGATAGTGGTGAGCAATAGTGATTAATTACTGAACTCGCTACAATTGGGATGCGGTAGGAAAGCATTGTTAAAGTATGAGATTGATTTCTGAACCACCAATTCCCGTGAAAATTCAAAAAATGAAGGAGCGGGTACGGTGGAGACATACCAGTATTATGCAGCGCGGTATCGATCAAACCAGTATGGTGATCGATGATGGCAAAGATGAGACTCCTGAATTTTCGTTTCTGGTGATTGGGGATAGCGGTACAAAATCTCATTACGGACACCACCCGCAACGAGAAGTAGCCCAATTAATGTTGGCTCATAGGGATGATTGCCGTTTTGTCCTGCATACTGGTGATGTCATTTATGTCGTAGGTTCCCATGAATATTACCCAGCCAATTTTATTGAACCTTACCGCGAGTTTTTAATGGGTGGCGAGAACCCCAAGAATATTGCCTACGATCGCATGATTTTTAACGTACCTTTTTTACCAGTTCTAGGCAATCATGATTACTATGATGTGCCGTTTATGTATCGTTTAATCACAGGCAGTACGTTACGACTACGGCGAATGCTGCGTTACAAGGATTTTGAAATTGGTTGGCATGGTTCTAATCAAGGCGATGCTTATGCACGTGCCTTCCTAGATTATCTAGCAGCTATTAATTCACAAGCAGCGTTGCAAGATCATTTAGACCAGTACTATACCGGAAAAACTGACGCTGGTCGCTGTTTGCGATACATTCCAGGAGAGTTTACCCGTGTACCCAATCGTTACTATACATTTCGGTATGGTGGTATAGATTTTTTCGCTCTTGATTCCAATACATTTAATACACCATCGCCTTTACCGACAACGCAAGCGGGAGAAATTTACCGTCGAGAATTGCAAAAGCGACTCCAGGAAATAGACAAACAAGAAGAGCAGATTTTGACAATAAGCGATCGCCTCAATCCTGATAACCCAACAGATGCGGAACAACTTGATGACCTTAGTGCCAAATTAGACCAAATCAACGAAGTCAAAATTGATATTGAAAAACAATTGTCATCCCACCAACCGCCAACAATTGATTTTGAACAACTAGAATGGTTGCGCGACAGACTCATTGAATCTTGGCATACCTCAGAAGTTCGAGGACGAATTCTCTTTTTTCACCATCCCCCCTACGTCACCGAAGCCACAAAGTGGAGTCAAGCACAAACTTTAGCAGTGCGTCATCGTCTGCGTTGGGTTTTGGAACAGGTAAAAGAAACTCTTGGTTCCTTTGCACAAGACCGTCCCATGGTTGATTTAATCTTCAACGGCCACGCCCACTGTTTAGAATATCTCCGCACAGCCGATACAGGATATGCTGATTCTCATATCCCCTGTATTGTTTCTGGTGGTAGTGGTCGCCGTCCCCGCCGTCAGCGTAACGAGGGAACCCAATTGCTGGAGACTTTTACCGAACTTCCTGGTAGTCCAACTCGCAAGGTAGCAGATTCGCTGCTTTATGTCGGTCGCTATGGTTATGGTTCTCAAACACGCTTACCTTATTCCTGTGTGCGAGTTGATGTCCAAGATAGTTGTCCACCTAAATTTATTATCAGACCTTTAGTAGCTGAACGGGTGGAACAACAATGGTATCAACATGAAATGGAAACTTTGGTGTTGTGAATCGGGAGTTTTGGGTTGATTAAATACTGAGTAAAGCTATTAATTAACTAAAGGTAAAAACTAGATTTTTAAATAAGTTGTAGAGGTAAGATGACACAAATTACAAACTCAATCATTGCAGAAGTCATCCGTCGATTGGTAGCGTTACTCAATCCTGAAGAAATTATCTTGTTTGGTTCTTATGCTTGGGGAACTCCGCATCAATACAGTGATTTAGATTTATGTGTTATTTTGCCGGATAACATACCAAACTTTAACCGTATTGAGTGGGGAGTGAAAGCAATCAATGCACTTGAAGACTTGATGATTGATGTTGATGTTTTGATAAAAACTAGAACAGATGTAGAAACATTTAAAACAGTTCCTGCATCTCTTACCAGAAAAATTGTAGAACAAGGTAATTTACTTTATGGACAAGGCAAAACGCATTTTGGTGCAGTTTTGGTTGAAAAAAGCTCAACGTGATTTAAATGCAGCACAAAAATTAGCTCAAGAATTACCGGATATAGCTATTTATCATTGTCAACAAGGAGCAGAAAAAGCTCTTAAAGGCTTTCTCGTATTTCATGATAATGATCCAGGAGATACTCATAATATTAATACTTTGGTAAAACTAGCTAGTAAATTCAAGCCAGAATTTGCGCTTCTTTTAAAGGAAGCAGGTTATCTTAGTCAATATAATCAAACATATCGCTATCCGATGGAAGTAACAGAAGATTTCATCCCCACCTTGGGAGAATTAAAGAAGGCGTATAAATTGGCAATGGAAGTTTATCAAAATGTAGTTGATTCTATGCCAGATGAAATTACTGGAAAAATGTAAAATTTTTAATTAGAATAAATTTATTTGCCAAGCGATCGCATTTAATTTCAACCATTTTAATGCTCATCTACTGCTTGGGCAAACCTACGATAATTTAATCAGCAACTCATTGCAAAAATCTGTTCAGCCGTTAGCGGAATGTTCGGAAACAATTTAGAATCAATTTGATCCTGTCCTCGAAACACCTTTGCGGGTAAATACTCTCCATCTTCAAGTTGGTATATTGTAATGGTCGGCTGCTTGGGAGAGCCAATAAACCGAATTCCACCAAAAGCAGCATAGTCTACAATTATGTACTCGAAAACGCCCAAGTCTTCATATTCAGCAAGTTTTGTCAGATAGTCGTCCTTCCAGTTGTTACTCACGACTTCAATGATTCCCGGTGGTGGAATATATGCAGCAGCAGAACTAGTGCTAGTTTTCATCCGCTGCCATTCTTCCCTAGCAAATATGACGATATCGGCTTTGCGGCTTTTTTCCTTTTCTCCTGATGCCGTTTTGAGGCGAACCTGCTTGGACTGTCGAGACACGTAAGGCAGATCGTTTTCTTGGCAATGATTTTCTAGGTAAGCACACAGTCGCTCGATCAAATCTTCATGATTGGCATTTGGTTCTGATAATGGCACAGGAATCCCATCCAATAGCTCAAATTCTCTGCCTGAACCATCATCCCAGGCAAGAAACTCTTCAAAAGTCAGAGGTTGTGTGATGGTTGCGTACATCGCCCTTGCTCCATTGCTGACGGGTACTTGACTCAATGCTACCAAGATGTACAGCTTTGTCGATGAGTCCTGGCTGATTTACCTGCGTAGTTCGGAATCAACAGCTTGAGGTTGGGTTCTGAAACCTTTTAAAATACAAATTAAATTTGTATTTTTTGAAAAATTGCAATTTTTTGCTTTTTGCGTAATATTTTAATTAATTTTAAATAATATATAGAATTATTATTTGATTTATAATTATATATATAATCCATGATATTTATAAATTTGTCATCACGTTTTACACATTTAGAGAAAACGGCAAACTTTGATTGATAGTCTGTTATTTTTGCTGAAAATGATTATTAGTAAAGAAAACAGCATAGAAAAATTACTATAGAGAAAATCAAATGTTAAATATATTGAAATCAGTACGTCTAAATCAAAAAAATATAGAAGAAGTTATAGCGGCTTTTCTCTTTAAAAATTTTTTTAATGAAAATGTAAGAAAAACTGGACACTTTAGGCAATGGTTACAGATTCCAATGAACTATGCCAGAATTATGGAAATACCGCTAACAATGCTCTTACTAGATGCAAAAAAAGAAGAGCGAATTTTAGATATATCTAGCCCTAAACTTTTAGCACTTTATTATAGTTTATCTGGCTATACTAGCGTAGTAGCTGCTGATATGGAAGATTACTTTATAAATGATTTTGAAATATTCAAAAAATACTCTGGATTGAATATCGAGCTAAAAGTGTTTGATACAACAAAATTAATTCCATATCCAGAAAACTATTTTGATAAAATTTTTAGTATATCTGTTCTAGAACATATCCCATATGATGGGGATACAGAAGCTTTAAAGCAAATATTAAGAGTTTTAAAACCAAGTGGTACAGCAGTGATTACTTTACCAGCTTTTAGTAATTATATTGAAGAATGGATATCTTCAAAGTCATTTTATTGGAAATCTGTTACTAATGCTAATGGAGCAGTCTTTTATCAAAGAAGATACGATTTAGAAAGTATACATTCACGGCTGTCAGTCAATGGTGGAAAGATAGATAAAATTCTATTTGTAGCAGAAAGACCTATTAAGCAACCTGGCTTAAATCCTGAAGGAAGGATGCTGCATAATTCCTATTATATTGACCATGTTATATTTTCAAAATATTTAAAAAAATTCCAAAAATTCCAAATACCATTGTCCGCGTATTTTGCCGAGAATTATGTTTCTCACAAGTGTCACTACATAACCGATGATCACTCAGATGTAAACATTAGACAAGCAGTAATAAAAATCAAAAAAGATTGGTAAAAATTTTTATTTTAGTAATGTGATGAGCCACGATCACGCAAAGAAGTTTAGATATGTTAGAACTCGCGGCTGCGACTGGAGAAATAGACCTAAAATATTTGGATGAATCAGGTTTTTGTCTATGGAGCGAACCAAGTTACACCGATTACTTTAAAGGTGAGCAAAAACGTCTAGAGCAGAGTCAGCGCCGTGGTCGAAGGTTAAGCATTATTGGTTTTCTCCAACCCTTAATTAGTTTTGTTTATGGTTTGGTGATTGGCGGTGTCAATCGCAAATCTTATATCCAAATGATGGAGCAAGAAGCTGATGATGCCCAAAGAACTGGGCGCATCAGAGTCATAGTGCAGGATAACGGCCCAATACATCGATGTTCTGATGTTCAACAGTTATGGTCGCAGTGGGAAAAACAGGGTTTATACGTCTTCTTTTTACCCAAATATTGTTCAGAAATGAACCCAATTGAATTGGAATGGCAACACCTCAAAAAAGACGAACTAGCAGGGAAAATGTTTGACGATGAGTTAGACCTTGCTTATGCCGTAATTGATGGTATTCAAATTAGAGGAGCAAGAGGAAACTATAATACCCAACGTATTAAATTTAACGGTAATCGCTCTGATTAACAGTTCGTTACATGTTTATGAATTTTCCTGCCCACTTACTTAATCAACCGATTTTAGGTAATAACATCAAAAATGATGAATGACCAAACTACCACGTTGTATTGTCTGCAAGACAACTTTTTTACAAGGTCATAGCTTTTACACTGATCTGTGCGTTAAGTGTGGAAATCTTAACTTCAGTAAGCGTCAGCAAACTGCTGATTTACGGGGTATGATTGCCGTTGTCACAGGAGCCAGGGTGAAGATTGGTTATGAAGTAGCGTTGAGACTGTTTCGATTCGGTTCGCTGCCCAGCAACGTAGTTTAAACAGTAGAATTCCTTGGAGTACACCAGGAGATACGGGTGCAATTCCCGTCGTTGCCATGTTTGCGAGAATAAAATAAATAGCTAATTGCTGGTGAGTTTAAAACTTAGCAATTAGCTATTAGTTACAGTTAACAATTGACTTGTTCCTAACTCAGTGCTTCTGCACCGCCGACAACCTCTAGGAGTTCCTGAGTAATAGCGGCTTGTCGGGCTTTGTTGTAAGACAGCGATAAGTTTTTAATCAATTCACCAGCGTTATCACTGGCGTTACTCATAGCTGTCATCCGCGCTGCTAGTTCACTGGCAGCTGATTCTTGTAATGCCCGTAGTAGTTGGTTGCCTAAATACAGGGGCAGCAAGGCATCCAGAATTTGGATTGGATCTTGCTCAAAAATCATGTCGCTGGCTAAAGGTTGGACTTGAGCAGTTACTTTCTGCCGTTCAACTTCAAATTGTCCACCACGAGTTGTCAGACGGAAGATTTCGTCGTCGGCTGCTTCTAAACCTTGGGTATCCAGAGGTAGCAAGGTTTGAACTACAGGACGAGAACTAACCAAAGAGACGAAACGAGTGTAGATTAATTCGATGCGGTCTACTTTTTCTGAGAGGAACAAAGACAGCAACTCGTCAGCAATTCTATTTGCTTCGTCGGCGGTAGGGATTTGCTCTAAACCACTGTAGGTAGCATCGACAGGCTGGTTGCGGCGTTGGAAGTATTGGGTAGCTTTACGACCAACCAATACAAGTGTGTAGTCTACACCTTCTGCCTTGAGTTCCTTGGTGCGGTTTTCAGCACGACGGATGACGTTGTTGTTGTAACCACCACACAAACCTCTGTCGCCAGAAATTACTAATAAGCCTACTGATTTAACTTCCCTTTTTCTCAGCAGTGGCAGGTTTGCATCTTCAAACCGCAGACGGGTTTGCAGACCGTAAAGTACTTGCGCTAGTCTGTCAGCAAAGGGGCGAGTAGCCAGCACTTGTTCTTGCGCCCGACGTACCCGCGCCGCTGCTACTAGCCGCATGGCTTCTGTGATTTTTTTGGTATTTTTGACCGACTGAATGCGATCGCGTATTGCTTTGAGGTTAGGCATGATTTGTGTTCAAGGATGTAGGAGGCGACCAATGATGAATTACATCAAGAAATTCGTTGATTCACCACTTCGCTAGTTCAGCACTCAGTAGTATCTCTTCTTAGATTCTACCAGCAAGGCAACCCAAGCTGATCTTAGTTTCTGATGATTTAGGATTTCAAAGGAGATTCTCTAAAAGAGGCTAAAACTAACATTCAATAATCAGCATTATTTATAAAGTATCTGGGTCTATACCAAGCGATCGCAATCTTTGAGCCAATATTTCCGCCCGTTGATGCTCTTGTTCGGCCCGTTGACGTTCTTGTTCGGCCCGTTGACGTTCTTGTTCGGCCCGTTGACGTTCTTGTTCGGCCCGTTCTTCAAAGGTGGGAATCCAGTTACCTGTAGCATCATACCAACGCAGCCATAAACCTGCTGTTTGTTGATAATCACCCTGCCAAACCCCTAAACCTAATTGCAATTCCTCAAACCAAAACCTCTGTTCTGGTACTGTCACTGCTTGATATTTCGTTGCTGTTAATTGAAACACTCGCAACTGATTTTCGTAACGGTCAAAGATGATGTAGTAAGGAATACGTAAGTACTGTTCATATACTTGCCATTTTGTGGGCGGCTTATTGGCATTTCTGGAGGTTTGTCCCAAATCTTCTGCTTCTGTGCCTGGTGAGAGTAATTCTATGATTAAAAATGGGGCTATTCCCTCTTGCCACACAACATAACTGAGGCGCATTTGTTGTTGTTGTTGGGCGCGAGATACTCCTAAGACTAAAAACCAGTCTGGTCTTTTTTGCCACAGCCGATTCCGTGCATCATAATATAAATTTAAATCTGTGCCAATGAACATTTCCCCCTGAGGATAATTTGGGGGTTGGCAGGTTTCTCTTAATAGTTGCGGTTGAAAGTCGTGAAATTCGTCTGGCAAACCAGGCTCCTCTGGGTCTTCACTAGGAAGATCATACATGGTCGGCATGGTTTCCGAAGGTGGAAGGGGATGAACTTGCTCAGGCGTGTCTATATCCTGTGGATCTTCACTGGGCAGATCATACATTGTCGGCATGACTTCGCTAGGCGGGCGCGGTGGGTCAATCTGGTACATGACAGTTTTTCTTGCCGAGACTATCTATTTTATTTTAGGGTGAGGTTAGGTATGATTTGTGTTCAAGAATTTTAATTTCTCATAATTTAGGATTTTAGAGGCGATCGCTAATCCTTAGTTTTGTTCTTTTATTGCCATATTTAGTTATGACTGCGTATTTTCTCACAATATAAAATATTTTTTATATGCTTGAATATGCACTTAGGAATCAATATCATCTTGCATCGCTATCACAATTGCTATGGCTGCTGCTCCCATAATACCTGCCGCCGTAGCTAAATCTTTCCACCGATTTTTATCTTTACGCTCAGTAATTACTGTCTAAGCTCTCTCTTAGCTTTTTGGGATTCGGCTATAAATATTTGAACAACTTGCTGCAATGAATATTCTGCCATTCTATATTCCTTATTCCTTGATTTATTAAGAATTAAAAATATTATTATTGAACTGATTTTATCTCGCTATCACTTAGTTACATTTTGGATTATTTTATTATACCGCCGTTTCGCTACACATACTCCCAATTACTAAAATTTTCGAGTGGGCAATCTGCCTACTCGAAAATACAGAATATAAATAGGGAGAATAACAGAGGAGAAATCAGGAAAAATTAAAGTTACTATTTTCTTCCTTGTTGCTTTTTCCCTTTATGTTTTCAACAATCTACACTGTCGCTTTGAAGGTCTTTTTGTAATCTTCTAACGCTGCTTTCAAAGCACCTTCTTCATCATCAGCTAGTACTTTTTTGCTTTGTACTGCTCCGTAATAAGGAGAACTACCTGTTTTTAGATATTCCCGGAAACCTCTGGTGAAAGAGGTTACTTTGTCAACTGGGATATCATCTAAGTAACCGTTAATACCAGCGTAAAGAATTGCTACTTGTTCAGCCACAGATAGAGGCTCGTTTTGGGGCTGCTTCAGCAGTTCCCGTAAGCGTTGACCCCGTGCCAATTGGTCTTGGGTAGCTTTATCTAAGTCAGAAGCAAATTGCGCGAAGGCTTGGAGGTCGTCAAATTGTGCCAGTTCGAGTTTAATCTTACCAGCAACTTTTTTCATGGCTTTAGTTTGTGCCGCAGAACCTACACGGGATACGGAAATACCGGGGTTCACAGCCGGACGTACACCAGCGTTGAACAAGTCAGAAGACAAGAAGATCTGACCGTCGGTGATGGAAATTACGTTGGTGGGGATGTAAGCAGATACGTCACCTGCTTGGGTTTCGATGATGGGTAGAGCGGTCATGCTACCAGCGCCCAACTCATCGCTGAGTTTCGCTGCTCTTTCCAACAAGCGAGAGTGGATGTAGAATACGTCTCCGGGGTAAGCTTCCCGTCCGGGTGGACGACGCAGCAGCAAGGACATTTGGCGATAAGCTTGCGCTTGCTTGGAGAGGTCGTCGTAGATTACCAAGGTAGCTTTGCCTTTGTACATGAAGTACTCAGCAATGGTAGCTCCGGTGTAAGGAGCCAAGAATTGTAAAGTAGCAGGGTCACTGGCGTTAGCTGCCACAACTACGGTGTAGTCGAGTGCGCCTTTTTCTTGTAAGGTTTGAACTACGTTAGCTACGGTAGAAGCTTTTTGACCAACGGCTACGTAAACGCAAACTACATCTTCACCTTTTTGGTTGATGATGGTGTCGATCGCGATCGCAGTTTTACCAGTTTGGCGATCGCCGATGATCAATTCCCGCTGACCCCGACCGATAGGAATCATGGAGTCGATAGCGGTAATCCCGGTTTGCATGGGTTCGTGTACCGAGCGACGAGCCACGATACCAGGTGCAGGAGATTCAATCAAACGGCTTTCATTGGTTTTGATGTCGCCTTTACCATCGATGGCGCGACCCAAAGCGTCAACAACCCGGCCAATCAACGCTTCCCCTACAGGAACCTGAGCGATTCTACCAGTTGCTCTGACAGAGCTACCTTCTTGGATGTTATTACCTGTACCCATGAGTACCGCACCCACATTGTCTTCTTCCAAGTTTTGGGCGATACCAATGGTGCCATCTTCAAATTCTAAAAGTTCCCCAGCCATAGCCTTTTCGAGACCATAAATCCGGGCAATACCGTCACCGACTTGCAGAACGGTACCAACATTAGCAACTTTAACCTCTTGGTCGTATTGCTCGATCTGCTGCTGAATAATGCTGCTAATTTCGTCAGGTCTAATTGATATGCTCATGGTGTATGTTTTTTTCTTGCAACACGGAAAGATTTGATAGTAATCAGTAGAGACGCGATCTCATTCAACATGGCTACAAAAGCCAAGAGGACAAATCTTTTGACTTTTGACTTTTGACTTCCGCGTAGCGGTTCTAGCCACTCGTTAAACGCAAAGACAAGCGTCGTAGTTGACCACGTAAACTAGCGTCGATTACCTGTGAGCCAACTTTGATAATCACACCACCAATCAATTCGCTGTCTACTCTGGTTTCCAGTTCTACTTGACGTGCATTGGTGATTGAGATAACTTTCTGTTTAATCGCTTCCTCTTGTGCTGGTGAAAGCGGAACGGCAGAAGTTACTTCCGCTAACACAGTTTGATTCAACTGCCGCAGTAATGCTAGATACTGCTTTAAAATCTGGTCTAAGAAGAAAATGCGTCGTTTGTCTACCAACAGGAGCAAAAAGTTGCGTAAGTAGGGATTACCACCTGCACCCACTATTTGACTGATCACCGCTTTTTTGGTTTCAGGCACAATAAAAGGATTGTCGATAAAGTTCCGCAGTTGTTGAGAATTTTGCAACAAGTCTAGTAAAGTACGGGCATCGTTTCCGAACTCTTCTGTCAGATTTTTGGACTGGGCGACTGACATCAGTGCCTGTGCATAAGGCTGGGCGATTTCGGCTGTTTCTACGTTACTTTTCATTACCGTCCTCCCACCTGAGCGATGCTGCGGTCAATTAGTGCCTGTTGAACATCGTCACTCACACCAGAGCGCAGCTGTGACTCGACTTTTTGTAATGCCAAAGCGGCGACTCGCTGCCGCAATTCGGTAAGCGCACGCTCTCTTTCAGTGTTTAAATCTGCTGCTGCTGTTTGTTTCAAGCGTTCTACGTCTTGTACTGCTTTGTCCAACAGAGCTTGTTTAGTTGCCTGGGCGCTTTCTTCGGCTGCTTTACGGATGCGTTGTGCCTCAGCTTGAGCCTGGGTCAACTGTTCTTGTGCTTGGGAAAGAGCGGTTTGTGCCTCTTTCAAGCGTTGTTCTGCTTCCTGAATGGCAGTTTCGATATTGGTTCTGCGATCGCTCAGGATATTGCTTAAAACTTTACGTCCAAAGTAGAATAATATGCCAATCAGAATCACTAGGTTTATGAGATTGGTTTCTAAAATGTCTAGGTTTAGACCGAAACCACCTTCTGCTGCGCCTTCTGCCAATTCAGAGTGAACAGCTTGAGCTTCTGTGGCAAGTAAGAAGAAAATGCCCATGATAGCCATCTACAAGTGCGCTGCTCGCTTGCTAATAAGTTTTGTCTTCCCGTAGGAAACAAGTGTCTGTTTTGACACTTAAGTTAAGCGCTCTGGGACAAATGCCCAGTTGCGCGTCTGCTTTCGCTCTAGCCAGTATCAGCTTATCTAACTAAACTCGGCCCTAATAGTTTTTCTAGAATCTGCCTGCTGAGAGCATCAACTTGTTGTTCTAACGAACGCATTGCTTCCTGCTTTTGTTGATCTATTTCAATAGCAGCTTTTTCTCGTTGAGCTTGAGCTTCTTGTTGCGCTTCAGCAATTTTCTGAGCAGTAATATTCTTAGCTTCAATCTGAGCAGCTTCTACAGCAGCTTGCGATTGTCTGCGAGCTTCTGCTAGTTGCTGCTCATATTCTTGAGTTAGGCGTTCGGCTTTAGCTAAACGTTCCTTAGCATCAAGGGTATTGGTGCGGATGTAATTATCGCGATCGTCCAGTACCTTGGTCAGTGGCTTATAGAAAATTACATTCAACAAGGCTGCCAACAGCAGGAACTGCAATGCCATAAAGGGCAAAGTAGCATCGAAATCAAACATTTCTCTCCTCTTTGGCTGGAGTGGCAGTTTTCATGGCTTGCAATATCATCCAACCTTTGATAACTTTAGAGACCTATAGCCACAAGGGTCAGCTGACATTAGAATCACTTAAAACCCAAAATTTTTTGATTGTAGAGACGTGTAATGATCACGGCTCTACACTGACAAAAACTTTGAGTCTTATGCGAAGGGGTTAGCAAACAACAGTACTAGGGCGATTACCAAACCGTAGATAGTCAAGGATTCCATGAACGCCAAGGTTAACAGCAGAGTACCGCGAATTTTGCCTTCTGCTTCTGGCTGACGAGCAATACCTTCTACTGCTTGACCAGCAGCGTTACCTTGTCCAATACCAGGGCCGATCGCAGCCAAACCAATTGCTAGAGCAGCAGCCAGAACTGAAGCAGCAGAAACTAATGGATCCATGTTGATTTTCCTTGCTTTAATTACAGAACTAACAAATGTAAATTAACTAGTCAAAGACGTGTTTTTTCACGCTGCACCGAGTTCTCGCAAATCGCGCTTTGCGACGTTTTGAGCATATATGCTCGTCGGAACTGTGCTAACAACTGAGGGCGTTAGTGATGCTCCTCATGCTCTTCGCCGCCGTGTCCTTCCATTGCCTCATGAATGTAGGCTCCAGCTAGGGTAGCAAACACCAACGCTTGAATGGCACTGGTAAACAAACCCAAAGCCATTACAGGTAGAGGCACAAATAAAGGCACGAGCAGCACTAATACCGCTACTACCAATTCATCCGCCAAGATGTTACCGAAAAGACGGAAGCTTAGGGAGAGGGGCTTAGTGAAATCTTCGAGAATAGCGATCGGCAACAGTACGGGTGTTGGTTCTATGTATTTCTTGAAGTAGCCCAAACCCCGTTTGCTGAAACCTGCGTAAAAGTAAGCAAGGGAAGTCAGCAGTGCCAATGCTACCGTCGTATTGATGTCATTGGTAGGAGCTGCTAATTCACCCGATGGCAGCTTGAGCAGCTTCCAGGGAATTAATGCACCCGACCAGTTCGATACGAAGATAAACAAGAACAATGTACCAATAAATGGCACCCAAGGGCGGTACTCTTTCTCACCAAGTTGGTTTTTTGCTAGATCACGAATAAATTCCAGAGCATATTCCATTAAGTTCTGGATGCCGCTAGGAACTTTTTGTATGTTGCGAGTAGCAGCTAGTGAAGCTACTACTAGAATGCTAATCACAAACCATGAGGTGAGAAAAACTTGCCCATGAATTTTAAGATTGCCTAATTGCCAGTAGAAATGATTACCTACTTCTAATTCGGCGAGGGGAAAAGAATTAAAGGCGTTTAAGACACTAAGCATTTGCATTCTTCAAGCATTTTCCCCAACGAGCGAGGATGGGTGTATTGTCTTTGTGAGCCTGATTTTTTAAGAATCAGGAAGGAACGCAGTTTGCACCGTATAGACGAGGAGCGTGGCTTTGTATGTGAGAAATCCCAAAAAAATGGGCATTACATGTAGATCGTTCCATTGAGTTGCTAGTATAATCAACCCAATAAATAGAGCAAATCGATTTTTGCTCAGACGATTTTTTTCAGCGCCGAGTCGCTCAACGTCTTTAGCCAGCATCTTTAAGTAAACCACACCTGTACACGCCCCAATTAAATAATTCAGGGCAATGTTTAAGGAATAAAAAATCCACACAGAGATAAATATAATCCCCGTCAAAACAAGTGTGATTAAGAACAACTTCTGGTAGAGTTGATAAAACTCCTGCATAGAAGTGTTTACTGGTTCTGTTTCCTCAAAACCAGATTGAGTATCTTGTTGTGTTGTCGGAGTGGGTGCAATTGGTTCTTCTGACAAGCTCACGGAACTAGAAACCAGTACAGCTAACTATTGTGACTGCACATTCAGTCAGCTGAATCATATCACGATCCGGTAACAATACTTTAGAAAAAAACAATTAACTTCTTGTTTCTGACCTCAACGCAACACAAATTTAACTTTGGGCAAGGTCAAAGTTAGGAAAATTTAGGAATCAGGTGAAGGGAAGATGTAACGCGATCGCCTGAAAAATTCCTAATTGATATACAATTGCTTTTCTCTTAAATAATTAAGTGACCTCCAGAAGCTTTGTGTCATCAGCTACTTAATGTATCGAAAAAGCTGGAGTTTAGAAAATGAGTTGGTGTTTGAGGAGCGTAGACGTAGAACGTCTTGTCGTTAGACATGACACCAATGCTGAATTTAGCTAAACTCCAACCTGTTGAGTTTGTACTACCCACTGAAAAGGGCATTGCTGTGTACATTCTTAATTTACATTAGATTTGTCAAAATTGCTCAAGGATGTGGCTGATTGAGGAGTAACTAATACCAATTCCAGAAAAAAATGAAACAGATGCATAGTAGGGGTAGAACGAAGTGAAACCCAACAAATACAAGACTTTGAGGTGTTGGGTTTCGTTCCTCAAACGCCACTGAGGAAGTCGGCAGAGCCGCCCAACGCAGTGGCTCCTCAACCTACAGATAACGCAAAATCAGCAGATGAGTACTGTCCCATTCGATCTGTCAAATTAGTAAACTCTAAACCAGAGCGTCGCTGTAAAAAACTGATGTGGTCGGTATCGAGCAAATATTTCACAATTACTTATCATCCTCATCAGTAGGCTTGTCAGCCTGACGAAAAGCACGTCCATATTCCAGAGCTTCCAGAAAAGCTGACTCATCAGAAATTGAGCCGATGAGTTTTTCTAACCAGTTATCGGAGGGTTTGTTTTTAACCTGGCGTTGAAGATCGGAGACTGCTTGTTCAAGGGTTAACAAGCGATGCTCTATAACTGTTTCATCCTTAGAGGATGTCGGAAAAGTTTTTGATAAGTGATTTTAATCACGCAAGTTGTTTGAGCATCAGACGAATCATAGCAATGTAAACAAAGGTTGCTGTAGTTTCTGGTAAGATTTCATCATCCTGACTTAATCGCCGACACCAGTTAAACCAACCAAAAGTCCTCTCAACAAGCCAGCGTTTGGGTAATACGACAAAACCCTTGTGTTGTTCATGGCGGGTAACAACACTGAAAATCCATCGATAGACATCAATCACCCAATGCTGAAAATTTTGTCCTCGATATCCGCCATCAACCCAAATTGTGATTAAACGACGGAAGCGATCGCGGATTTGCTCGAGTTGGGAAAAAACTAGTTGAGCACCTGCTTGCTCACTAACATTGGCAGCAGTGATCACAACAACGATGAGTAAACCCAGTGTATCAACGAGTATATGGCGTTTACGTCCCTTAATCTTTTTGCCAGAGTCATAACCAACTTCTGGCGATACCATTGTTGCGGTTTCAACGCTTTGGCTGTCCATAATTGCCTCGCTGGGGGATGCTTCTCGGTTGTGACTTACCCTTCCCCATCAACGTAAGCGTTCGTGAATTTCGAGCCATGTTCCATCCTTTCGCCATTGCCGGAAGTAATGATACACAGTTTTCCACTTGGGAAAATCATTTGGCAGCATTCGCCATGCACAACCTGCACATAAGATGTATAGGATGGCATTCATGATCGCCTGCAGATCAACATGACGTTTTCGACCACCTGTTTTTGGCGCAGGAATTAGCCCTGATAGTAGTTCCCACTGCTGTGAAGTCAAATTACTTGGGTCCGATGGATTCATGGCTCTCGTCACTCTGTCATGCTTAAGTGTTTTTTCTAATGACAGGATACAGTTACGTGGGCTTTCTTACTTTTCAGACATCCTCTTAGCATCACTAACTTTGGTTTCTCGAAATCCAAAGAATTCTCTAATTTGAGCGCGATGATATTTTATGGAGCGTCCTTGCCAATCATAGTAAGAGTACTTCTCTGGGGGGAAGATTGAGCGGGGGCTTACGGTTAAAATTAATCGCCGAACGCTCCAAGGAATAGCCCTCGCGCTTGGCGTGCCTCAAGAATACTTGGATGCTGTGATCAAGGGCGAGGAATTATCTCAGGTTAGAGGGATTAAGTTTTGTCCTCAATGTTGGAATCCTGGCGCTGCGGTTGACCCTATGTGGAGTCACGTCAAAGCCAAGTTTTGTTATCTCTGCGGTACACCGATTCGAGCTAACTGCGCGAATTGCGGTGAGTTGGTGTTGTCTTTGAGACACCGATTTTGTCCAATCTGTGGCTGTGCTTATAAAACGCCCGTTAAACCCGCTAAAACTCAATCATGAATTCTTTTTTCTCAAACCCAGATTCCACAATACTTTCAGGCTATCTTGCCCCTGGTGACAGCTTCGCTATATCTACGCCAGAGGGGCAGGGGAGCCAGTGCGTTGCGGTGAGCAGTCCGTTGGGGAGACACTGCGTTGCGCGGGTTAAGAGCGTTGAAGCAAGTGTCGTCGGCTTTGCCGACAGTCACGGAACTGCGTTAGCGCAGCGATCTTCGACGCTCTTGAGCGTCACCCGAAGGGAGGGAACCTCCGTTGTAGCAACTGGCGTGAGCAGAGGGGAGGGGTTTTTGGGTTCTCTGCATAGATTCGGGAATTATAACTAATTACCCGGACATGATATCAAACTGTTGGTAATGGCGATCGCCCGATCATAACGTCCTAGCTTTGCTTGTTCCCCTGCAATTTTAGCCAGCAGTTGTTCGAGGGTAGCTGAATTAGACAGCAATCTTGCGGTTTGTTCTGCCTGTAGTAGACTTTCACTTGCTTGTGCTGTTTGACCGTTGGCAGCCTCTCGCCGTGCCGTGCGAATCAAATCCCATGCTTTGTCGAGAGGATTTTGCTCAATGTTATTAGTTGATTGAGCAGTTATTGCAGGTATAGCATTTCTGCTGAATAAGGATTGAGAATTGTTTACGTTCATCCTTACCAGAAACTTCTTGACAAGAGTTCTCTGTTACCAAATTTTAGATGTGAAATTTTGGAGCATAAATTCCAAATTTCACATCTAAAAAAGTCTGTCGCTTAGACTTGCCGAAACTAGCACTAAATTTATTCGTAAAATAAATTTAGGTATCTAAAATCCGAAATGTTTTACCTTATTTCTCTGGTAGTATTTAGTTAAAAGCGGATAAGTCCATAGTAAGCAGTTGCTGCACCAAGAATAATTGTAATAACTCCTAAGGCGATACTCAGGCTAAATTGTACAGCAGTTTTTTGATTCAGTTCCTGTTTATTTTCTTGTTGGATGGTAGACTCCGTATTTTTGGAACTTGTAATATTCTCAGTTTGCATAATCCTGCTCGTTGAAACATATTTATTACTAAGTTTGTTCCAAATCTCAGAAACTACATCTAGCTAGAGGTCTACTAAAAAAGGTATATTAATAATTAGTGGATTAGTTCAGACTCTATAAAAGTTTTTACTCTATTCAAAAGTAAAAATTTTTTGATTAATTTTAATAGAGTTCCCCAATACGGTGCGCGTAAGAGCATCATCACTGCTAGAGCAAAATTGAATTATTCTTGGCATTCCTGAAACACAAATAAAGTATTATTTGTTATGCAACCTCCTCTCCCACTTGCTGGCTTAAGCATTCTCGTAGTTGAGGATGATGACGATAGCCGCTTTTACATTACTACTGTGTTAGAAACAGATGGAGCCACAGTTGTAGCAGTTTCATCGGCAGTAGCGGCATTGAAAGTGCTACCTGAATTGCAACCCGATGTTTTAATTAGTGATATAAGTATGCCCGGAGAAGATGGCTACAGCTTGATTCGCAAAATACGTGCGCTAAAACCAGATGTTGGTGGACGAGTTTTAGCCATTGCCTTAACAGCTTACGGCGATCGCGAGAGTTGCGTCCATGCCTTAGAATCAGGTTTTCAGACTCATGTATCCAAACCAGTTGATCCAGAAGAATTAGTGGAGATTGTCGCTAATTTAGTTGCCTGTTGTCATTGGTAATTATCAAAAGCCTATTATTCTACTGGTGTACTGGCATGACCGGACTAAAATAGTGCAATAGATTTGGATAAAAGCAGACAAAAAAATGGGACGTGGACGAATAGACAAGATCCGCTCGCCTCTTACAGTTAATGAACATAACACCCATTTCCTACTTCCTACTCCCTGCTCTAGGCTAGGATTTTAGTACTACCAGTGCTTTAATACCATGAATGGATCAAACCGATTAACTCCAGAATCCTTGCCTATCTCGCAACCAGCCGACAACTTCCATACTCATGATATAGATAATCATGGGCATGGAGAGTCTGGTCATGCTCACGTCCATAGTGAAGAGTCTTTACGCAAAATTGTTAATCGGCTGTCACGTATAGAAGGACATATTCGCGGCATTAAAACAATGGTGCAACAGAGTACTCCCTGTCCTGATGTGTTATTGCAGATTGCCGCAGTACGGGGTGCATTAGATCGGGTTGCCAGAATCGTGCTAGATGAACACTTGACTGAGTGTATTGCCAGAGCGGCAAAGGACGGCAACATAGATGTAGAAATTGAACAATTAAAAGCTGCTTTAGATAGATTTATGCCTTAATCGAGCTTATTTAAAAGTACCTTTAGAACAATTAATCTCTGGATATCCGCCAAGCAGTTTACAGACGTGACGAGAGTGCGTCTGTTTCAATATAAGCATAACTTAACTAGGTTGAGTTGAAGAGCCACAGGTTAAGGGAGGTAAATACATATCCTCAAATTGAAAACAAGTTAACTTGATAAAATTCCAAAATTGTTACAAATCTAAATATGTTCTGACCCATATAGATTTTCTATCGGTACAAATTAGTAACTCAATAAAAATTCATCATTCCGTTCTTAAAAATCTATCTCAATGCTGATGACGGTAGAAGAATATTTAGTTTCTCATTGTATGCTCCTCGCACCACAGCTATAAGTCTGAATCTAGCCGAATTAAAGTATCCGCAGTGCTGCAATGAACAAATAAGACTTCGGTTACTTTTTAAGAAATGATTAATATATGCGGCTGTGCAAGTTTTCGTGGTGTACTTTACGGCTGATGTTTTGCAACAGTTTATACTCAAATTTTTACCGAAAAACTTTTCGGTTGTTTAGCTATTAATATATTCCAGCCTCTTTAAACAAGACTGGATAACTATTTATTACATAAATAAATTTGCAGTATGAACTATGATTGTCTATTCAATTATGCTTGAAGACAGTTTCTGTGAAGCTTTAGAACTTCTTTAAGGTAGATAACACAACCTTTATAAGAAGTAAATTTCACTACTATAGGATTTTTGTATTGGCTCTATCTAAAACTAATGTCAGAAAATGTTGACTTTCTCAACATTTCTTTAGATAATTTGAGGGTATGTAGCGTCAAAATGAAATTAGTTCCGTATAGCAAAATACAAAACCCTAGCCTTAACTTTAATCTCTGTCGTGTTTATTGCCCATCTTAAGTGGGAATACTATCTACGTATAAATGTGTGAGTACAAATCATGAGTGTGAATACGGTGCCTTCTATCAATTACTACTCTCTAGATGTAATCCAAGACGAAGCACGCCGACTGGTGCAGAAGGGGATGGTTAGCCGACAACAGCCAATATATACACTCTGCCAATACATCCCAGCAAGAGAGTGGGTGTGCGTTGAATGTGAGTTAGAAAAATGCGATTTTCTCCTACGCGATCGCATTGGCGACCTGATTGGTCGTGAACAATGGGACAATGACTAATGAGGCTGTGATTTCAGATTTTGGATTGGGAGTATATTTCTGGATGTTTAGATTTGACAAAGAACAAATGACCGCCCAACCTTCTGAGGTATAGTCTCTGCTTTTGACGAATATTCCCTGATCCAGAGTCTTGTATTATTTTCCTTCCCAAATAAGCATTACAGAAGCATTCAAGTTTGAGTTAAACAACTTTTTTACTCAGCCGTGGCAAAATTATCGCCTGCTGCCAATTTATCAAAAAAAGTTGTTGTGTAAATCCAGTTTGATAACTTTGAGTATTTTATGTAAATTTAGCTGGCCGGAGCGGTTTTTATATGCAACTGCTCCGGTAATTTTTTTGTAGATGCCTTACATTGTATAGCAAAAGTCAAAAGTCAAAAGTAAATGAGCAAAACCCTTACACCCAGTCTCAACAGACTATATTTTCTGCGTAAGTCCTAGTCTTAGCTGTTTATCCCACTTGTTCTAAATACTGGTTAACATCTTCAATTAGCCGCGTTAGTTCAGCTTCAGTGGTTAAGCGAATAGTGACATCACGCACTGTCAGCAGAACTTTAGCAGCAAAGGGGGTAGGCCAGATATTAGGATTACAAAAAATTTCTAAAAATACCTCGCCAGTGTAACGGTATTCCAAGGGAGGCTGGGGAGTGACTTTACCACCAGCCGGTTTGGCTGCGACAGCTTTCAAACGCTCCATTAATTGAGCTATCGCGGCCTTTAATTCTCGTGCGGCTTGGGGTGAAAAACTGAAGGAGACAGAACCTTCCACTAAGTTCAATGTCAAAGGAGTAAAAGACATGAGCTTGATTAAATTTTTTGATACTTACTTATGTTACCGGATGAAGATACATTCAACTGAGATCATTTTGGTGTAATGAAGTGAATTGATGAAAAAAGAAATTAATGAAAATTTATGATAAATTAATGATAAAAAACTGCGGTTATTTATTAGATATGTACTAATAGCTAACAAGCTTGTGGTTGATTTTAATTAGAAATAATCTCAATAGTTTAAATAAAAATATGGTAGGTATATAGAGAATTATTCTAGCTCAGCAAAAATTCGTTGTATTTGATTGACGTTTTGAATTCTACACTTAGAAGTCATAGAACTTGCTGTTAAAAAATAACTATGACTTACGATAACCGTGCATCTGTACAAAGAGTTTTGATAATTACACTACTGCTCAATTTATTCGTCATGGGATTAAAAGCAGTTGTGGCTTATTGGACTGGTTCTTTAAGCTTGTTAGCTGATGCTTTGCATAGTGTGACCGATAGTGCTAATAACGTTTTAGGATTAGTTACTAGTAAGTTTTCTTTACCACATCCTGACCGTGACCATCCTTACGGACATCAAAAATTTGAAGCAGTGGGAGCGTTAGGAATTGCTGCTTTTTTAGGTATAGCTTGCTTTGAAATTCTCCAAGGAGCAATAGAGCGGATTATCAAAGGGGGTGAGCCTGTGCGTATCTCACCACCTGAGTTGTGGTTGTTACTAATTGTGTTGGGGGTGAATATTTTTGTGGCGTTTTACGAACGGAGAGTAGGTCAACGGGTAGATAGTCCAATTTTAATTGCTGATGCAACGCATACCATGAGTGATGTTTGGGTGACAATTTCAGTAATTGGCGGCTTGATTGGAGTGTGGCTGGGTTATCAATGGCTAGATATAGTGTTGGCTTTTCCTGTGGCTTTGTTGGTATTTTGGAGTGGTTGGTCAGTTTTAAAAGCTAATTTACCTTGGTTGGTGGATCAAATGGCGATCGCACCAGAAGCCATCCATGAAATTGCCACTTCTGTACCGGGAGTACTGAACTGTCATGATATTGCTTCTAGGGGTGTTTTGGGTAGACAAGTTTTTATAGAAATGCATTTAATTGTAGATGCACCAGACGTAGAAACTGCCCACCGCATCACGGAAAATGTTGAAAGACGGCTAGAAGAACGCTTTCATCCTGTGAGAATTCTGATTCACGTCGAGCCGCCAGAATATCAATCTGAGCAGATTAGTTTTAATTAGTCAATGGTCAATGGTCAATAGTCATTGGTCATTTGTGACTTACCCTGTTCTCAGTTCTCTTTCCATTGTTAATAATTCTCACAGTTAGCAACTAACTTTGTGACGATATCCACTAGTTCAGTTGGGTCAACTGGTTTAGCAACATGAGTTTGAAAACCAGCTTCTAAGGCGCGGACACGATCCTCGCTATCACCATAGGCGGTTAAAGCAATTGCTGGGGTTCTTCCGCCTTGGTCTGGTTTTAGCGATCGCACTTTACGCATCAGAGTGTAACCATCTTCCTCTGGCATAGCAATATCACATACCACAACGTCCGGCTGTAACTTGATGAGTGCTTCTAGTGCGACGGCGGCTGATGCTACTGCCACAACATTAGCTCCATCTCCTTCCAAGACGGTAGTGACGTAAAAGCGACTATCATCATCATCATCAACTACCAGGACATTTAAGCCAGCAAGAGGTAGAGGAGGTTCCATAAAATTTCCGTTAACTTTGAAAAATGTTGTTTTTTTCAAGTGGAATTGTTGTTTTTCCTTAGCGACCATACTATTGACAATTTTACTGTGATCGCAGCAGATTTTACGTAAAATATCCTCATTTAATCCAGTATTGTTCCAATTTACTACTTTTTACTTGCTGGCATTTTTAATTACTACCTCAATTAATTGTGAATATTTATGTGCTGACAAAATAAATAATACTCTAATCAATATTATGTTTAATGGGGCATCTTCTCAAAATTGACGATTCTCTAACTAAAGTCGTACTTCTTAAGACATAAATCTATACTTTAAAGCCAAAACTGCATCAGAAGCCAGAGCCATCTTAGGAACACTTATAATGATTTTAACCCAGACGTGAATACTAAAGATAATAACATTCCTTTTCAGGTTGACCTTACTAACTGTGACAAAGAGCCAATTCACATTCCTGGTTCGATTCAGCCACATGGCATAGTTTTGGCATTGAAAGAGCCAGAACTAACTATTGTACAAATTAGTTGTAATACCTTAGACATTTTGAGTATTACTCATGAAGAATTACTTAATCAACCTTTAAATAAGGTACTTGATTTAGACCAAATAAAATTATTAAAAGATTGTTTATCTCAAGAAGAATTAGAATTTGTCAATCCAATTGAAATTACTATTAAAGTTGCTACAGAAATTTTATATTTTGATGCAATTATCTATCGTTTAAATGGGATATTAGTTCTAGAATTAGAGCCTAATTTTCTACAAAAAAATAATACTTATTTCAAATTTTATCATGTAGTTAAATATGCTATGTCAAAGTTACAGACAGCAACTACAGTAATAGAACTCAGTCAAATGCTGGCTAAAGAAGTGAAAAATATTACTGGATTTGACCGGGTAATGGTCTATCGATTTGATGAAAATTGGCATGGTGCAGTGATTGCGGAAGAAAAACTTGAATCTCAGACTGCTTACTTAGGATTACACTACCCAGCTTCTGATATTCCGCAACAAGCTAGAAAACTATACAGCGAAAATTGGTTGCGGTTAGTCCCAAATGTGAAATATCAACCAGCAGCAATTGTACCTGCAAATAATCCTTTAACACAGCAGCCATTAGATTTAAGTAAATCGATTTTGCGTAGTGTGTCGCCTTTACATGTTGAGTATATGCAAAATATGGGCGTGACAGCATCGATGTCCATTACTTTGATGAAAGAGCAAAAACTCTGGGGACTGATTTCTTGTCATCATCAATCTCCAAAATATGTTCCATATGAAATGCGGAACGCCTGTGAATTTTTAGGTCAAATAGCATCAATAGAACTTGGCAATAAAGAAGATACGGAAGATACAGAATATAAAATTAGCTTGAAATCTATTCATTCTAAATTAGTGGAGTATATGTCGGGAGAAAAGAACTTTGTTGATGGTTTAATTAACTACCAACCAAATCTCCTTAATCTCGTCAACGCCCAAGGGGCAGCGGTATGTTTTGCAGAAGAGTATTTTACTATTGGTAACACCCCAAACAAGCGAGAACTGCAAAATTTAGTGGAATGGATTAATCAAAACTTGCATGAAGAAATTTTTTCCACTGATTCGCTATCGCAAGTTTACCCAGAAGCAGAAAAGTTTCGGGATGTAGCTAGTGGTTTAATCATAGTGCGTTTTTCTAAAACACAGAAAAACTATGTTTTGTGGTTTCGTCCAGAGGTAGTGCGGACAGTCAATTGGGGAGGAAACCCTTATAAACCAGTAGAAGTTACAACAAATGGTAGTTTGCGGCTATCACCGCGTAAATCTTTTGAGTTATGGAAAGAAACAGTGCAGTTGAAGTCCCTGCCTTGGAAGACTTGTGAGGTAAATGCAGCACGAGAATTAAGAAGTGCAATTGTTGATGTGGTGCTGCGTAAGGTAGATGAACTAGCACAGTTAAATATTCAATTAGAACGTAGCAATAACGAATTAGATGCTTTTGCATATATTGCTTCTCATGATTTAAAAGAACCACTGCGAGGTATTCATAATTACTCGAATTTTTTGATTGAAGACTATGGTGAAACTATAAATGAAGAGGGTAAAGCAAAGTTAAAAACTTTGATTCGTCTCACACAAAGGATGGAAGATTTAATCGATTCACTGTTGCATTTTTCCCGCTTAGGAAGAGTGGATTTATCTATGCAACAAACTGACATTAACGGTGTTGTGCAAAGTATTTTAGATTTGTTGAGTATGCGAATTGAACAGATGAAGGTGGAAATTCAGATTCCTCGACCGTTACCAACAGTGTATTGCGATCGCATCCAAGTCGGCGAAGTCTTCAACAATCTGATTGTCAACGCCATGAAATATAACGACAAAGACCATAAATGGATTGAAATTGGCTATCTTGACAATCCACCCCGACCAATTACATTCTACGTGCGAGACAATGGCATTGGCATTCGTGACAAACACTTTGAGGCAATTTTCCGCATCTTTAAACGATTGCACGGGCCAAGCAAATATGGTGGTGGTACAGGAGCAGGACTAACTATTACCAAAAAAATTGTGGAACGACATGGCGGTAAAATTTGGGTAGAGTCCAACTACGGCGAAGGTACTACCTTCTATTTCACCCTACAAGGAGTAGATTAAACCAATGATTGGAAATCTTGCTCAATCTTTGTTAGTGATTGAAGATAGTGATGAAGACTTTGAAGCTTTCTGTCGAATAATTCAGCGTCAAGCAGTTATCAATCCAATATTTCGTTGTACTGATGGTGATGAAGCACTCGACTTTTTATACCATACTGGGCTTTATGAAGATATTCAAGCTGCTCCCCGTCCGTCAATTATTTTGTTAGACCTCAATTTGCCTGGAACTGATGGGCGAGAAGTCATCAAGCAAATCAAGCAAGATCACAGTTTGAGAACTATCCCTGTGATTGTCTTAACTACTTCTTCTAATCCAAAAGATATAGAAATATGTTATCGATATTGTGTCAACAGCTATATATTGAAGCCAATCGATATCAACCAATTGGTACAAACAATCCAAAGTTTTATTACCTATTGGTTGGATATAGTGATTCTCCCTGATGCTGAAAGCAAGTAGTCATGGTGCAACCGCTGACCGTTTTAATCATCGACGATTCGCCCGAAGACCGCCTGGTTTATCGTCGTTATCTGCTGCAAGACCAGGAATATAATTACACCATTCTCGAATCAGAATCGGGAGAGGAAGCCTTAGAACGATATCGGCAATTTCAAACAGATTGTATTTTATTAGATTTTCTCCTGCCAGATATGGATGGGCTAGAATTTCTGGCAGAATTAGCAAAACTGACAAAAAAAGTCATCCCAGCAGTAGTTATGTTGACTGGCTATGGTAACGAAGCCGTAGCTGTTCAGGCGATGAAAAGTGGCGTTCATGACTATTTGGTGAAAGGACAGACGACAGCAGAACGTTTACATTCTACTATCCACTCAGCGGTTGCCCAAGTAAAGTTGCGTCAAGAACTGCAACAAAGTGAAGCACGCTTACGGCAAACTCAGCAGTTCATTGAACGCATAGCCGAAACAACACCAGGAATTTTGTATGTCTATGATGTGGTAGAACAGCGCAATGTTTATCTAAATGGTCAGGTTAATAGACTGCTTGGTTATACTCCCCAACAAGTTCAAGATTTGGGTGCGGAATATTTGATTAAATTAATGCATCCAGAGGATTTACCGCTGTTCCATATTCATTTGCAACAATTTGCCACTATTCAAGATAATGAAATTCTAGAATTTGAGTACCGGATGCGTCATGCCGATGGTGAATGGCGTTGGTTTTACAGTCGAGATACTTTATTCACCACAAATGATGATGGTTCGCCACGTCAGATTGTCGGGACAGCTTATGATATTACTACTCGCAAGCAAGCTGAAGCACAGCTACGCTTAAGTAATGAGCGTTTTCAACTAGCAGCAGCAGCAGTTAACTGTCTCATATATGACTGGAATATCCCAGAAAATATAGTTGAGCGGACGGAAGGGTTAACTCGGATTCTGGGTTACTCTCAACAAGAAGCAGAACCGACTCAACAATGGTGGATGGAAAAAATACATCCCGAAGATCAAGACTTTTTACGGAGTTACTACGAGATGATGTCTGCGGACGATCACTACTATGCTGTAGAGTATAGAGTCCGCCATAAAAATCACGAGTATCGATATGTGCTGGATCAGGGAGTGATTACACGAGATCAAAACGGGCAAGCATTACGAGCAGTTGGGAGTACAACAGATATTAGCGATCGCAAACATCAAGAAGCAGCTTTGCGTGCAAGTGAAGCTAAGTTTCGTAGAATTGTCGAATCAAATGTGATTGGCATTTATTTTGGCGACTTTAGCGGTCGCATCTATGAAGCTAATGATGCTTTTTTAGAAATGGTGGGCTACACTCGTGCAGAATTACAAGCCGGAAATCTGCGTTGGGATGAACTCACTCCCCTAGAATATCGATTTCTTGATCAACAGAGACTTCAACAATTGCAAACTACCGGAGTTTGTACTCCTTTTGAAAAAGAGTATCTTCGCAAAGATGGTACGCGTGTGCCAATTCTTTTAGGAATTGCTCGCCTTGATGTCACGAATCAGCAAGGTTATAGCGCCTGCTTTGTGCTTGATCTCACCCAACGCAAACGTGCAGAAGCTGCTTTGCGCCAAAGTGAAGCTCGTTACCGTTACTTATCTGATGCCATACCACAACTTGTCTGGATTAATAATGCTCAAGGCGAATGCCAGCATGTTAATCAAAGATGGTATGAGTTCACTGGACAAACGCTAGAAGAAGCGCAGGGATTAGGCTGGAAAAATATTCTACATCCAGATGACATTCAACCATTTATTCAGCAATGGTTGGTATCTATGCAAACAGGAGAACCTTACGAACAAGAATTACGATATAGAAAATATGATGGCAGCTATCGCTGGTATTTAGCTAGAGGTGTACCTATCAAAGATGAACAAGGAAATATAGTACAGTGGTTTGGCACCAGTACCGATATAGACGATCGCAAACAGTTAGAAGCAGAACGTCAGCGGCTGTTGCAATTAGAGCAAGCTGCCCGCGCTGAAGCTGAAGCCGCCAACCGCACTAAAGATGAGTTTGTGGCAATGGTATCACACGATTTGCGATCGCCTTTGAATGCAATTTTGGGTTGGACTCAGCTGTTGCGAACTAGGAAGTTTGACAAAGAAAGTGTCAACCGCGCTTTAGAAACTATCGAGCGCAATGCTCAATCTCAGGCAAAACTTTTAGAAGACTTGCTGAATATGTCTCGTCTTCTGCGAGGTAAGTTACACCTAGAGTTGAGACAAGTCAACTTAGCAGCGATTGTCGGCGAAGCCATCCAAGCTGCTTACCCAACCGCCAATGCTAAAAATCTTCATCTCGAATCTATGATTGATCAGTCTATACCGCCGATAATTGGTGATTGCGATCGCTTACTACAAGTTTTAGGCAATTTACTCTCCAACGCGATTAAGTTTACCTCAGCAGGCGGAAGAATAGACGTTAAACTATTTCGTCACGACAATCATGCTGAAATCACAGTCAGTGATACAGGTATTGGTATTAGTCCAGAATTTTTGCCTTATGTGTTTGAACGCTACCGTCAAGATGAGCGTATTTCCAAACAAGGCGGTTTAGGATTGGGTTTAGCGATCGCTCGTCATTTAATAGAACTTCATGGTGGCACAATTCAAGCCATAAGTCTTGGGGAAGGACAAGGTTCTACCTTCAACATCAAGTTACCTTTGCACTAAGTAATACCATTTCACTTGAAAATTGATACATTTAGGCAGGCAGAGGAGCAGGGGAGCAGAGGGGCAGAGGAGAAATTATTTGTATCATTTATTTGGTGAAATGGTATAAGTCGGCGAGAAAAATCCCATGTATATGAAGAAATATTGGCGTTGCTGATTAGTGGGATGTTTTTTGTTTCGCTCAAAGGCGCAAAGGCTTGAAAAATCGATAGTTCACTTTGCTAAAAATGCTTAATTCATCTCGCATTTATGCAACGCCGAAATATTAATTTTCTGTAGGGTGTGTTATGCCTTTGGCTAACGCACCTTGAATTGTTGATGGTTCAGCAGCGCTCTTGGTAAGGTTTCCCTCCGCAGGCGACTGCTGAACCCGAAGGGTGCGTTGCGCTGCGCGACAACACACCCTTCTAGCGTGTCAAGCCTTAAATGTTGCAAAAAAATTGTAGGTTGGGGAGCCAGTGCGTTGCGGGGGTTCCCCCCGTTGTAGCAACTGGCGTTTGAGGAACGAAACCCAACACCCGTATCCATGTTGGGTTTCACTCCGTTCAACCCAACCTACAGCTAATACACTATTTTAGCCTTGACACGCCACTACATTAAAATTTCATAAATCAAATCGGATTACTATATCTACAGCATTGATAAAAATTAAGCAAAGTTTAAAATTGAAATTTTGTTACTAAATATACAGTAATCCTTTGTAATTAACTTTTGAATACATAAATAAGTAGATAATAAATTTGAAATGACTAAAAATAAAGCTCTCTCAAAGTTTTAATCATAGGGATCATCTCATTTCTAAGTAAAAACCACTTAACAGTAAATTTATATATCTAAAGTGAGATGGTAAAAGCACCTAACAATTAGGATAATAAACAAAGCAATCGCAAAAGTTTTTTAGCTAAAGTTTTCTTGAAGATTCCCAGCCAATATTGTGGCTGTTTGTGACGTTAGTTAAAACTAACATTGAAAGTTTCCACTAAAATTTCTACCAAGCTAAAAATTTAGTTATATTCAGGGGTTTTAAAATGCAGACAGTACAAAAAATTTACTGCCCAAATTGTGGTAGTAAAGCGGAACGTTATTATATTTTGGATAGTGAATTAACACGCACCCAATGCTCAAGTTGTGATTACTTGATGATTAGTTGCACACGTACTGGTAAAGTAGTTGAAGCTTACGCTCCTGGAATTCAACTCAGTAAAAGGTAAAAGTAAAAAGTAAAAAGGCAAAAGTAATGAAGTAGGAGTAGGTTAATTTCATACTTCACACTTCAGACTTCCTTAGTTGTCCACAAGCAGCATCAGCTTCTAAACCACGAGAATAGCGGACACTTACAGCAATTTTTTGTTGTTGAAGAACGTTGACAAAAGCTTGAATGCGATCGCGACTAGGGCGTTGATAATCAACTTCTTGAATTGGGTTATAGGGAATCAAATTGACATGACTTTGGAACCCGCGCAGGCGTTGTGCTAGTTCCAAGGCGTGTTCTGGCAAATCGTTAACACCAGCCAGCAAGACATATTCAAAAGTGACGCGGCGGCCTGTAATTGCCACATATTCCCGACATTCCGCGAGTAAATCTTCTAGAGGATAGTTGCGGGCGCTGGGGATAAGTTGTTCTCGGAGTGATTGGTTAGGGGCATGGAGACTCACCGCCAGAGTAACTTGCAAATGATGTTGAGCAAATTGACGAATGCGATCGCGGATTCCTACTGTAGAAACAGTCAGCATCCGCTGTCCAATACCAACATCTTGATTTAACGATGTAATTGCCCCCAGGACATGATCGACATTCAACAACGGTTCACCCAGACCCATGAACACCACATTGCTAACTCGTTCTTGAAAGTCCTCTTGTACAGTTAACACCTGATCAACGATTTCATGACGGGCCAGGTTGCGTTTATAGCCACCTTTACCAGTGGCGCAGAAATCGCAAGCCATTGGACAACCCACTTGGGTAGAAACACATACAGTTAATCGCTTATCTGCGGGAATACCGACAGTTTCGATAATCTGCCCATCAGTCAGTTGCAGCAAATATTTGACTGTACCATCCGGTGCAGCTTTGCGGTAGTGTATCGTGGAACGGCCAATAGGGATATCTGCGATTTCTGCCCGCCACTGTTTGGGAAAGACAGAAATATCAGCAAGCGATCGCACTTGCTTATCATAGATCCAATCATGTAACTGCTTACCTCGGTAAGCTGGTTGTCCCTGCTGCTGCACCCAAGCAGTTAACTCGCTCACCGAAGCACCGAGTAAGGGAGGCAGTACTAATGTTTTAGAGGTGGGTGAGTCAACTTGAGAAATAGATGGCGTAGCAGACATAGGGAGGGACTTACGAGTTGAGACTAGGATCTCTATCCTAAGCTGTTACACCAGAAAATTGCATCTTTAATTTGAGTATCCACTTACATACTTAATTACTGGGTCTGTTTGTACAACACGACCATTTTTGATTTGCTTGTGTAGTAGCGAATTATATTCGCCTATTACTTTTGAGAGAAAGTCTCAAAAAATTAACCAAATGTTGTGCTATTCCAGCCCCACATTGCACCTTTAGCATCTGCAAACTCTATGTAAATGCGATTTTGTGGTACATCTAAAGCTTGATTAATTTGCTGACAAAAATCCTGACTCATTGCTTGAGTTTGGTCTGGCTTCATTGAACCAATACTTTTAATTTCGATGTAACAAACCGGGTCTGTAGTTCCCGCAAAAGTCATAGGTACATCTGCTTCAAACACTGTCATTACATAAGATTCGGGTTTACCTAAATGTTTTGCTAACTTCCCAGATAAACTCTTCAGCATTGTCTCAACTTCAGATTTTGCAGGCGCAGATACAGAAGTTTGTACTTTAATTAATGGCATAGCACTGAATTAGAGTTTTGACGTTATTTACACTGTTAAGTTTATCGTAGACGCGCAAGGGCTTGCCGCAGGCTACCGCAGAGGCGCAGAGAAGCCAGTGCGTTGGGGAGACAGCGCCGTGGTGTTAGCGTAGCGATCTTCAACGTAGGAGCGTTGGCAGTGCGTTGGGGAGACAGCACCGTGGTGAGGCAACGCCAGTTGCTACAACGCTTGGAACCCCCCTTCGGGTTCGCAGTTGCGTGACTGTCGGCTTTGCCGACTCCCTCACTGGCGCGACACAGAGATAGAAAAAGTGGCAAATGACAAATGACCAATGACTAAGCACGAAATAAATGTTGATATTCAGGATTATATAAATGCGATCGCCCATTTGTTGGCAAGAGTGCCGGACTAATTACATATAGTGTGGTGCGAATCAGATTTTCTTGATGAGTGCATTCTGCCATTTGTTTGAGGGGGACAACCCGAATTTTTTCATCAGGCCAACCCAGGCGAAAGCAAATTGCAACGGGGGTTTCATCTGAGTAATGTTCTGATAATTTGGTTTGGGCATTTTCGACATGACGCGCACTCAGATATAAGCATAAACTAGCTTGATGGGCGGCGAGGCTGGCTAATTCTTCTGTCGGTGGAACTTCTGTGCGTCCGCTAATGCGCGTCAGGATGATAGTTTGGACTAAACCAGGAACTGTCAGTTCCACTTTAAGTTTGGCAGCCGCCGCTTGAAAGGCGCTAATTCCTGGCACTACTTCAAAGGGAATGTTAGCCTCAGCCAGCATTTGCATTTGTTCGTGAACAGCACTGTAGAGACTGGGGTCGCCAGAATGGAGACGGACAATAGATTTATGCGATCGCACTCGCTCCAGCATCAACGCTACAATCTCTTCTAAAGTCTTATCCGCACTCGGAATAATTTCCGCATCTTGTCGGCACAGATTTAATATTTGTTCTGGCACTAAAGCATCAGCAAATAAAATTACATCCGCCGTAGAGAGGAGTTTTTGCGCCTTAACTGTTAATAAATCTGGATCTCCTGGCCCTGCTCCTACAATATAAACTGCTGTTTTTATAGAATTTAGCTGAGTTTCCATACAAAAAACTTATATTATTTTTACGTATTTACCCGTAAATCAAAAATTTTTCCAAAAATTTTCTGGCATTTTCTCAGTATCCTTCCGGATTCACCCTCTAACTATAGAAGAGTGGAATGGTAGATGCACCCTGGTTAAGCCCTAGAGTCAAATCTGGGGCATTTTTTATTTTTGGTCAATTGTCCATAGTCATTTGTTACTAGTCATTCCTTCTTTATCGCTGGACGCAACCACATCAGGTAAAGGACGCTTATACAAGTACAGCCAAGCTAACCCAGCTAATCCTGCGAGAATGCCTGTTAAACTCACGACTTGGGCTATTCTCAGCAGCCCCAGCATCAAACTATCAGTGCGTAAACCTTCAATCCAAAAGCGACCTGTGCTGTAGGCTGTTAAGTAAACCATAAATAAAGTGCCTAGTTTCAGACGTAGCTTGCCAGATATACCCCGGAAAAATAAATTTAATAGCAAGGTAAACACCATTAAATCCCACAGCGATTCATATAAAAAAGTGGGATGAAAGTATTCAAAATTTGTTAATCCTGAAGGGCGGCGTTCTGGTGGAATATATAGCTTCCAAGGTAAATTAGTGGGACTACCAAAAGCTTCCGAGTTAAAGAAATTGCCCCATCGCCCGATCGCCTGTCCTAAAATTAGCGAAGGTGCAACTAAATCTGCTAGTTGCCAAAAAGAAACGCGCTTGAGTTTGGCAAAAATTAAGGCGGCTATTGTTCCACCTATAATTGCACCGTGGATAGCAATGCCGCCTTCCCAAATAGCGATAATTTTCTCTGGACTTTGGGCATATTCTGCCCATTCAAACAAAACATAATATAGTCTTGCTGCGGGAATTGCCCCAACTACCAGCCAAATTGATAAATCACTCAGTAACTCTGGATTAACATTCCGGCGCTTTGCCAAGTACTGAGAAAGGCTGACACCAATCAACACCGCCGTCGCAATCAACAAGCCATACCAGCGGATAGTTAATGGCCCAATTTTCACCAAAATCGGGCCTGGAGACGTAAATTGAAATGCCAAAGGCAAAGAAGAGATATCCAGTACCATGCAAAACTACCTAGAGAACTACAGTGTTTAGCTTGAGCAGCTGATAACCCTATCACTGGTAGGGGAGTTGTGTCTATAAACCATTAGAGCAGGTTTTGTTTGTAGAGAAAAACGTTATGCAATCCTGGCGCTATGATTTTATGGTATCTGGTAACTGATACAATCCAATTCCGTAGGGTGTGTTACGGCTACGTCAGAATTTGAGCGTTGAAAAGATGAGAAATTATCCGTATAGCAATTAAAAGTAGAAACGTTGCAGATAATGTTTCTACTTTTAATTGCTATGGCATTCCTCAATCATTCGTCAGAAATTACTAATAATAGATAACTCTCGACAATCAGATTCTCACAAATAAAATCGGATTTATATATTAATTAATACTTTTCCTTTGATAACGCCAGTCATACCATTGCTTAGCACTACGCACGGCAAACCAAAGCAGTATTAAAGCAATTAATCCACCTTGCCAAGGAGCATCAAAAGCAAATAATACTAAAGCAATGCAAAGAGTATCTTGCAGAAAAACTGCCCATAAAGGTAAGCCGCGCAAGCGATAAAACCAACCAACTTGCACGAGTTGTAATACCAAAGCTAACAATCCACCAATTAAGGCAATCAACCAGTCAGGTGTGGCTGTGGCGGAAGCGACTGCTAACCCCATAATTGCCCCCACAAGCGGAGATAAGAATAGTTGAACTACTTGTATGACTCTCTGCCCCAGCAGTTTTTTGGAAGCAAATAATTCTAATAATGACCAACTGGTGAGAAAGCCTAACAAAATCTGTGGGGAAATGTGAGATAAAATAGGAGTCTGTGACCACAAGTTGCTGCCCTGCAACAGTCCGATGATCAATAGAGGTATGCCTATTCTGATTCCTGCTGCCGCAGAAGCAGAAAGCATGGCGAGAATTTCAATCATTAGGGCAAATTATAAATAAGCAAATATTTGTTATTTATATTACCCACTGCTGGCGATAATTCCAGCAGTGGCAAAAATTAAAATCTGCATTTATTTTTCCGGCACAACTTATAGTTACGAACATGTCCAAATGCTAAGACAGTTGCGCCTAAAACTGTAACAAAACGTTCGCCCACTTCACCTAAGACTTCGTGACCAACAATTGCAGGGATGCCAAGAAGCAGCAACCCCAAGACACCAAAGCTAAGTACTGTTCGATTTTTATGGCGACGACATCCTTGTGTCAAAGCTAACACGCTTATCGGGAAGACAAACCATAGCAGAAGACGGTGAAAGCTTTCGTCACCAATAGAAGTGGTTGTCAACGCAGGTAGCATGATGACAAAAACTGGTAGAAATAGACAATGAATAGCACATGCAGTCGAAAATGCGATCGCAGTTTTATCCATCAATGTCTGCATTCTTCCGCTATGCACAAATATGGCTCCTTTGTATTAATTATTTTGCTGTTATGCGAAATTTCTCGGTCATAAGGTGCATTGTAATATTTTTTGTTTCTTTGTTTAAAGAAGTATTTTTGATTCTTGTTATTCTTTTTACCTGTTCTTTGTAATCAGCAAACTTGCAAAAGCCTACGTAGTTCGCTTTTACTCATAGCGCTCGCATTTGTTTATACCTAAAGCCACATCAGTTAATAGTTCATCGGCTAAGTCTAAGAGTTTACCGATACGTTCGTCACTAAGTTGGTAATAAACAAAACGTCCCCGTTGTTGACGGACAACTAAATCACAACAGCGCAAACATCCTAGATGGTTAGAAACATTAGATTGAGTAAGTCCTGTTACCTCAACAATTTCGTTGACGGTTAAAGGTTTAGAACGCAATGCATTCAGAATAGACAGACGTGAGTGGTCAGAAAACCCTCGAAATAGCTTGACCTTTAACTCAGATGCTTGCGTTTTATTAATTTCAGTTTTAGTGATCATTAATCTTCCAAAAAGCTTTATTATAGTAACATATCAGCCAACACTGATATGTTATGATTGTTGCGTTAAAGCAGCAATTATTACCCCTGCCATTTATTTAAAAGCCAGATATAAAACCTGTTTGGCTCCTAAATTCTGCTCTACTAAATAATTTCACAAAAAAGAGAGTAAAGCTATGTCTAACGTAACTCAAGTAAAATGTGCTTGTGGAACTTGCCTGTGTATAGTTTCCATTGAAGATGCTGTAATGAAAGATGGCAAACCTTACTGTTGTGATGCTTGTGCTAATGGTCATCAAGAAGGTGAGGTTTGTACTCAATGTCAATCTGTTTGTGGCTGTGCTTCATAAAACACATTAAAAGAAACACTGTTAGTAAGTGCTTTCCGGCGTTGCTGATTAGTGGGATGTTTTTTGTTTCGCTCAAAGGCGCAAAGGCTTGAAAAATCGATAGTTCACTTTGCTAAAAATGCTTAATTCATCCCGCATTTATGCAACGCCTGCTTTCCTTTATATATTATGTAAACCTTGAACTACTTTTGCTCTTCGGCTTTGGAGTTTCAAGCTGGAAACAAGATCAGGTAATCCCCGCCTAATACCATTTCACTTTAAAATTGATACATTTAGGCAGGCAGAGGAGCAGGGGAGCAGAGGGGCAGAGGAGAAATTATTTGTATCATTTATTTGGTGACATGGTATAACTAGCTACCGTGTACACACAAGTTGAATTACCCCCCTTTACACCGTAGCTGAGCCTTGGGGAGGTTAGGGTGGGGTAAAAGCTATTTGGAGTCAACTATTTTAGACTTGTGTGTACACCCTAGCCTAACTAGGGGGGAATTGACTAAATATCCAAACGTTTGTAAATTTCTTCCAAATGCTGGAGATGGTGCTGCGGATCAAAACACTTTTCAATTTCTGCTGGCGAGAGTTTTTCGGTTACTCGCGGATCTTTACTAATCAAATCGTGAAAATTCCCTTCAGGTTTATTCCAAGCAGCGTGGGCGCTTTGTTGCACGAGCGCATAAGCTTCTTCGCGGTTCAATCCCTTGTCTATTAAGGTGAGTAGCACTCTTTGGCTGAAGACTACACCGCCATAACAGTTGAGATTTCGCGCCATGTTCTCTGGATAAACAAGTAAATTTTTCACCAAGTCGGTGATTTCTACCAGCATAAAGTGCGTCAAAATGCAGGTATCGGGCAGAACTACTCGTTCTACAGAACTGTGGGAAATGTCCCTTTCATGCCATAAAGCAATGTTTTCTAAAGTTGCACCAGCATGACTCCTTACTAAACGCGCCATCCCCGTTAATCTTTCAGCACGGATGGGGTTGCGCTTGTGCGGCATTGCACTCGAACCTTTTTGCCCTTTAGCGAAGAATTCTTCAACTTCCAGAACGTCTGTTTTTTGCAGATTGCGAATTTCGACGGCAAAACGTTCAATGGATGCTGCCACTAAAGCTAATTGCTGTACGTAATCGGCGTGACGATCGCGGGAAATTACTTGGGTGGAAGCTGTATCTGGTTTGAGTCCCAGCTTTTGACAAGCGAGCGCTTCGACACGCGGTTCGATATTGGCATAGGTTCCCACTGCACCAGAAATCTTGCCGACAGCAATGGTTTCATGAAGAATTTTTAAACGTTCTTGGTGGCGCAATACTTCCGCCAACCACCCAGCTAACTTAAAACCAAAGGTGATTGGTTCGGCGTGGATGCCGTGCGATCGCCCAATCATCACTGTATGTTTGTGTTCCCGTGCCTTTTGGCGAATTACCTCAATCAAATCTTCCAGCCGTTGGGATAATATATCCAAACTGGCAACTAGTTGCAGTGCTAAGGCCGTATCAAGTACATCTGAACTGGTTAAACCCAAGTGGATATAACGTCCAGCTTTACCTACATATTCGTTGACATTTGTCAAGAACGCGATGACATCATGACGAACTTCCGCTTCAATTTCTAGAATCCGCTTGGGATCAAAATTAGCCTTAGCTTTGATTTCTTCAACTGTACCAGAGGGAATGTAACCCAGTTCAGCTTGGGCTTCACAAGCTGCAATCTCTACCTGAAGCCAGGTTTGGAACTTATAAAATTCAGTCCACAGGTTGCCCATTTCGGGCAAGGTATAACGCTCAATCAACGTTCGCGGCAGAATACAACTGTCATATTTTACAGTCTAATTAGCCTAGATATACAACAAGAAGGCAACAGGGAACAGGGTTTTCTTCTAAATATAATTAGATGGTCTTTTTTATGTTAGCAACGCCACTTGCGTGACTGTCGGCAAAGCCGACGACAGTTGCCTCAAGTCGAGCCAGCCGCTTGCGGGGGGAACCCCCGTTGTGCGGACTGGCGTGGGAAACCATGCGCGGCAGTTGCGTGACTGTCGGCAAAGCCGCCCAACGCACTGCCGACGCTCCTACGTCGAAGATCGCTACGCTAACACCACGGCACTGTCTCCCCAACGCAGTGGCTCCTCAGCACTCTTCATTGTGCTTTTTGTTTAGCCGGAAAAAGAGTTGGTGTCTCTGATGTGATGATACTGATACTACCATCAGATTCAGGGTAACTGAAAGTTTATGAGGTTTTAAGACCCTTCATTTTTCATGAAGGGTTAAACATCAGGTTGATGTCATTTTACATAACTCAGCAAACAGTAAATTTGTAACCTTACTCATCAACTTACCTTGGATATGCTTACCACCGAGGAGCTTCTCACCTTGTTCAGTGACATTTGCTTTGAGGGAGTCACGGTAGTCGAGCAATTCCTTGGTCAGTTCGCCCTCTGGCAGTCGGCCAGTTTCCACACCAGTTAAGATATACTGCCACAGCGAAATTCTACATAAAGATGAACCACTGGCTTTCTCAATAAGTCCATCGCCGGACTGCTCAAGCGTTGTACCCATACCCAGCCGCATTTTGAAAGTATCCCGGCTGCGGTTACGTTTGATTCGTTTAGTTTCCCCAGCTAAACGCTTCACAATGGTTTCGCCATTTTGGCGATCGCGCTCGGTTTTTTTGACCTCCCGCACTTCATACTCAATCACAGGCTTACCATCAACGCCGAGGAATGATTCAAACGGGTAAATTCTGGTGAGTAAACGCGCACGCACTCGTAAACCAAAACCAA
>NZ_JAIVFW010000034.1:74733-78495 GCF_020829595.1 Nostoc sp. CHAB 5844 | reverse complement strand
TTGCTAACCAAGCTGCAATCACGCGACGACGCAAATCCTCGGAGTAAGATACTGGCATCGAATCAAACAATTACTTCATATTTAGGTTATCGTAGTTTGTGGTTCAATTACCTGAAAATTGCTGTAAAATAACATTCTAAAACTCAGCGATCAGTAAATCTCAGATCAGAATGTATAATCATCACCACAGGCAAGCTCCTGCTGTAAAATCAGAGACATCGCTAGTTTATTGTCTCGCCTAGCAGGATGCTTCTGCTACCATAGACTTTTAAAAGTCGGAATGATCAGTATTTTTGTATATAAATAAACAGGGTTATTATTAGTCAACAGTCTGTAGTCAAAAGATAAGTCACTATAGACAGTTGACCAAATAATTAGTAAGTAATATTGAGTTTAGGGCAATATGGGTGAAGACGTAATCCCATTAGCTGTCTCACTAGCGTCGATACAAGTATCTAACGCCTGCATTGGTGCTAAAGAAATTTCTTTACGTAAGCCAACCACACAATCACCAAAAGTGACAGGCAATAAACTACGACCACAGTAATTTAAAACTGCTGGGTTAATTTCCTCATTAGTATTGAGACTGACACCTACAACACAACTAGCTAATTCCTTTGGACGACGCGCCCTTGTACAAGAAGCCAGCGCATTTGTTGGGTCAATTTTTGTTCTCTGTTTAATCTTCGCCACACAAGCAGATAAATCTCTGGGACGTATTGCTGTAGCACAACCTTGGGCTGCGGCTTGTGGTGCTACACCTGCTTTTAAAAGTTGAGATGCACAAGCACGGTAACTATCGTGGTCATCAGAAAAAAATAATGTCAAAGCCATGCTGGGAAGGCTAGATATCCCCAGTCCTGCTATAGCCAAAACTGGTGTAGCCCAACGAATAATTCGAGTGTTGAGTATCCCAGAAATATTACTGCCTTGAGGTTTCCCAGCTTTACTAACCTTTTGTGTTTCCATTGCAATTTTCCAAAAACCCTCAGTTTTGCTATCTCAAATGTACGATAACTCTGATTGACATTCAGGATTCTGACGACTGAGACTTGAAAGCTTAATTTATAAATTTTTGATGATTAAATTTAGGATTTTTGGCATTTTTGATTTACAGATATTTATAATAGTATGTCTGGGTAAAGTTTAAACAGGATTAGATTAAGGAAACTCATGTCCCGATACAGAGGGCCACGCCTCAGAATTACACGCCGCTTAGGCGAATTACCAGGATTAACTCGTAAAAGCGCCAGACGCGCCTATCCACCGGGTCAGCATGGTCAGAACCGCAAAAAGCGCTCTGAATATGCTATCCGCTTAGAAGAAAAGCAAAAGCTCCGTTTTAACTACGGTCTCACAGAAAAGCAACTGCTGCGCTATATCCGTAAAGCCAGACGCGTTACTGGTTCTACTGGACAAGTATTGTTGCAATTGCTAGAAATGCGCTTGGATAACACCGTTTTCCGCTTGGGGATGGCTCCCACAATTCCAGCAGCGCGTCAGCTGGTAAATCATGGCCATGTCACAGTTAACGGTCGTGTAGTCAATATTGCCAGCTACCAGTGCCGTCCTGGTGAGGAAATTGCTGTTAGGAATAAAGAACAATCACGGAAGTTGGTAGAAACTAACTTGCAATATCCCGGTTTAGCTAACCTTCCCAGCCATCTGGAATTTGACAAAAACAAGCTAGTTGGTAAAGTTAACGGTGTCATTGAGCGTGAGTGGGTGGCTCTACAAGTTAACGAACTGCTGGTTGTGGAATACTATTCACGTCAAGCGTAGAGAAAGGATGAAGGCTGAAGTCTGAAGGATGAATTGGTATTTCATACTTCATACTTCACACTTCAGACTTTCTTGATTACCCACCAATTTGCGACATGGTGCGAGTGTAAACGCCTGTAGTACCAGAGTCACGGCCTTTAAAGTTAATTTCTGGCTTGATTGCTAATAAATGTCTTACCTGTTCTCGTAGGTGATGAATGCTAACACCAGAGCGCAGAGCAGTTTTTAAGTCTAATTGACCAGTTTCATTTAATAAACAGGGACGTAACCAGCCATCTGCGCTCAGACGCATCCGGTTACAACGATCGCAAAAACATTCTGACATCTGGCTAATAAATCCCAGTGTCCCCTTGGCTCCCGGAATTTGAAAAACATCAGCAGGCCCGTTACCACGCACTTGCGATTCTGTCAAGCCCCATTGTTGGCGGATGCGTTGGCGTAAATCAGCAGAAGATACCCAACCGCGATCGCCAAATAATTGCCAATTGCCGATAGGCATAAATTCAATAAATCGGACGTGCCACTGTTTGTCAATGGTGAGGGCGGCTAAATCGAGAATTTCGTGGTCATTAACACCGGGGATCACCACTACATTCAGCTTCAGAGGGTTGAATCCCACCTTATAGGCTGTTTGAATACCATTCCAGACTTGTTGCCAGCGAGAACGTCCATGATTGCCGATAATTTGATCAAAGATATCGGGATCAAGGGAATCTAGGCTGATATTAATTCGGCGTAAGCCTGCATCATAAAGACTTTTGGCGATGGGTGCAAGTAAAAATCCGTTGGTTGTCATTGACAAGTCTTTAGTTTCGCTTAATGATGCGATCGCCTTTACCAAATCTACTACACCAGGACGCAGTAAAGGCTCTCCCCCTGTCAAACGAAACTGCGTAAAACCAACAGGGATAAACACCTCTTGAATCAGGGTAAGTAGTTCCGCGTCAGTAAGTAATTGTTGCTTGAGGGCATATTCCAGTTCCGCACCCTCCGGCATACAATATTGACAGCGGAAATTGCAGCGATCTATTAAACTAATGCGGAGATAATCTACCTGGTTCATTTTAAAGTATTTATTTCTATTGTATTTTCCGCTCAAGGGTAGAAAGTAAGCAAGATTACTTACGTGAAAAAATATAACAGTTCTCGTTGAAGAATACATCCGTCAGAATCAATTAGTGGGGGATTCAGACCCGCCACGTCTTGAAAAGTTTGCTCAAGTCGAGCCACTGCGTTGCGGTGAGACCAGTGCTGAAGGAGGGTTTCCCTCCGTAGGCAACTGGCGAACCCGAAGGGAGGTTCCCTCCGTTGTAGCAAGTGGCGTGGCAGAGCCGCCCACGCAACTTTTCGCTAATTGAAGACCACTAAATCTACGATTTAGTGGTCTTCAACCCGCTTATTCATCTACCAGTCGCACAGAATTCATACTGAATTCTGGCTCCTGACTCCTGAATTCTGTTTGATAAAATGTAGTACATAACTAAAGGCGCAAAGTCTTGCGCCTTTAGTTTTTAGGATATTGGACTATCTAAAAAGCATTTGTTAAAACAACATCCTCATTAACTGCAAGATAAGTTAAAAAACATCTAATTTGCATATCTGAATTAAACATAACTCTTGTAGCAAGTGGCGTTCGGCATCCTGACTACCCTAATCATGCAAGTTAAATGAGGAATAGCTGATAAACCGATCAAAGATTTAATCATTGAGTCTGATAACTGACTCCCCTAGCTGGCTGACACTGGCTGGGGGATTTTTTTGGTAGATGAAAGCTTCTTGATGTAAATTGTTCCGGGAGATGCAGCTTGATGAGAGAACAATTAATTGGTAGATGCACCCTGATAACTGACTCCCCTAGCTGGCTGACACTGGCTGGGGGATTTTTTTGGTAGATGAAAGCTTCTTGATGTAAATTGTTCCGGGAGATGCAGCTTGATGAGAGAACAATTAATTGGTAGATGCACCCTGATAACTGACTCC
>NZ_JAIVFW010000034.1:0-74639 GCF_020829595.1 Nostoc sp. CHAB 5844 | reverse complement strand
GGCTCCCCTAGCTGGCTGACACTGGCTGGGGGATTTTTTTTGGTAGATGAAAGCTTCTCGATGTAAATTGTTCCGGGAGATGCAGCTTGATGAGAGAACAATTAATTGGTAGATGCACCCTGATAACTGACTCCCCTAGCTGGCTGACACTGGCTGGGGGATTTTTTTTGGTAGATGAAAGCTTCTCGATGTAAATTGTTCCGGGAGATGCAGCTTGATGAGAGAACAATTAATTGGTAGATGCACCCTGATAACTGACTTCCCTAGCTGGCTGACACTGGCTGGGGGATTTTTTCTAAAAAAATAGCAACATCTGAACAGCAGTAATCGTAAATTACTAAGATGTTAAGCTTTTGTGCTTACAAGTTGCACAATTGAAATTTTGGGGAAAAACATCAAACCCTCTCCCCTGCTCATCTGCTCCCCTGCCACGCCAGTCGCTTCAAGTCGGGAAACCCGCCCAACGCGCTGGCTCCCCTTGCGGTCTCAACAAACAAATTAAGTGATTATTAGCTTATCCGGAAGATGCTAAGTGAGCCTCGAACAAAATAATTGTTAGAAATGCACCCTGATAAATAAATCTCCTAGTTACCTGCCACCACTGGGAGATTTTTTATGCTTGGTAAATAGCAACCATGATTGTTGAAAGTTTATTCGGAAGATATTAATAACTTCTCGAATAATTAAATTATTCATCAACGCGCCCTAATAACTAACTCCCCTATGTGCTGACCACAACTGGTAGATTTTTTTATGCTGTTGAACCAGCATATCGGTTTTTGGAATTTTTATCCGGAGCATACTTCTAAATCCTAGAAACAGATTATTGGTAGTTGTACTAAGATAACTATCTCTCGTGCTTGGTAGATACAACTGTTTTTTGATTTTGAAGCACCAAACCACCTTTGCGACAATTGTTCCGGAAGACTTTGCTAGACCTTGAAACAATTAATTGGTAGATGCACCCTGATACTTAACTCCCTTAATTAGCTAACACCTACTTAGGGATTTTTAGGAAAATTGTTTTCGTTTGTTTGCGAAATGTTGGTAGTTGCTTAGGCGTATATTCTAGCGCAAGTTTTAGACAATATACTAGTGCATATGATGTTTTTTGACTATCAGTGTCAGCATTTATTGACCTATCTTAGATTCTGAATTTTCGCAATTATCATGTCACCGATAGAGTTGATCAAACACTCTTAGTGTTGATGACCTTAAATTCACTTATTTGTCTTCTACTGTTAACAAGTAGCAGATGGATTGTGGAAATTTTTTTGCGATCGCTCAGTGGCTTTGCAGAAGCTACCCTGGATGAGAATCGTAAGTTTGTACATCCTATCATAGTTTATAGTCAGATTTCTAGTAATTTGTCAAAGCCAAATTACAGATTGCTAAAAGCTAATTTTTTAGAGTTCATTACAGCATCTGTAACAAAGCCCTAGCTTAAGTCTTGAGTAAATTCTGTTGCTTGACAACAGAATTTCATAGCTATTTTTTGGATAAAATTCTCAATTTTTTGCTTAAATTTCCATTAATCACGCTATCCTACTTGCTAATCCGTTAGTAAGATGCTTAAGTTTAAAAACTATGGTATTATATATTGCTTATTTCCAGGGAGGCGCAAAATTGTATGAGTCTAGCTGTGATTAAATTTTCTTCTGAAGAGTGTGGCATTTGCCATAAAATGTCTTTTTATGACCAAAAAGTAGCTGAAGAACTGGGTTTGCAGTTTATTGATGTGAAAATGCAAGACACAGCTACTTATCGTAAATATCGGAAAATTTTGCTAACCCAGTATCCTGATAAATCGGACATGGGATGGCCTACTTATATTATTTGTAATTCTCCAGAGGGAGAATTTCAGATTATTGGTGAGGTCAAAGGTGGGCATCCCAAAGGCGAATTTAGAAGTCGCCTGCAAGCAGTTTTAAACCCCACTGCTAGTCAGAATTAAATAATTCAAAAGATTTAACTTCTAACACTGGGCCAATCATTGCTATTGTCATGATGTCTTCACGCACCTGTCCTTTGACTTTGGCTTTCTGCCCAGCTTTGAGTAAGCTTTTATCAGCGCCTTTAAGAATTTCGTAGATTTCGCCGTCATCTGTGACTAAAGCCCAAACGCCCATACCAATATCACGACGTTCGATAGTGCCTGTAACTGTGATGCTCATAATAAGTGCTAAGTGCTGAGTAGAAAGTGGGGATTGTAAAAATTCCCCACTTACCATTGCCTGTTAATTTTATGCCACTTGTCTTTCGTTGTTAACTGCCAAACGAGCTAGTCCGTAACATAGTAGGGCATTAGCAATGAGAAATGCCCTTGCTACATAACCGCTACCTAAGCCCCAAACGGCTGGGTTGTAAATTGCACTAACTGTCAAGCAAGCGGCTACACCTAAGGTACAACCAACGGCAAACCATTTCCCAGTAGGATGCCCTAACAGCAATGCGATAAGAACAAGAGGAATCAAAACACTGGCAAATAAAGGATTTAAAGCATCTGTACCTTGTAGCGTGTTACCTAATTCAGGAATAGAACTGCCTAACACTCGGAAAGGCCATTGGGGAAGGTCGAATATATAGATGCCTTTCAGGAAGAATAACCCAGAACTGCCAAAAATTAAGCCACTGGCTAAAGACCAACTCCAAGTGAAGGGGAAATAAACCCGTAAAAACCAAGCCAGTAAATACGAACCGACTACCATCAAAATTTTAGGCAACAGTGCTACTGCACCGCCATCAATCCAAAAACCAGGGTTAAGATAACCGTTATCTCGTAACCACCGGAAGAAATCTGAGAAACTAATTTGTCCTTGGGCAGCCAATTTAACTGCGGCTTCGGCATTGAGTTGTCCAGCACCGTAATAGTTCAAGCCATCATCTTGAATAGCTCTGGCGGACTGTTTAAGGACTTTTAAAATATCTTCTGGATTTTCAACGCCTTTAGCTTTGATTAAAGCTGCCACACCAGCAACGTGGGGGGAAGCCATACTTGTACCTTGGAGTTCCAAAAATACGCCTTCGCCATTTTCGTTGACAGTTTCTTGCAAAATCTTACCAGCTTCACTACCACCAGGGGCTGAGATATCTACGCCAGCGCCATAGTTGGAGTAGTTAGCTTTTTCACCATTTGGCCCGAAAGAGGAAACGCCGATAACATGAGGATAGCGGGCTGGATAGCTTGCGCCATTGGCACTTTCATTTCCAGCGGCGGCAATTATCACTACACCTTTTCTGTAGGCATAATCAATTGCATCTTTCATCAACTGGCTTTCACCGCCACCGCCTAAACTCATATTAATTATATGTGCGCCTTTATCAGCCGCAAATTTAATTGCTTCGGCAATATCGGCAACTGTGCCACTACCATACTCATTTAAGACTTTTAGGGGCATGAGACTGGCTTGGTAAGCAACTCCCGCTACACCATATTTGTTATTAGTGGCTTGGGCGACTGTACCCGCAACATGTGTACCGTGACCGTTGTCATCTGTGGCTTGTTCTCTGTCGTTGACAAAATCGTAGCCTTTGACAAATTTGGTCTCTTTTAAGTCGCGTACTTGGGTAATACCAGTATCAATGACAGCGACTGTGACACCACTACCTTTCGTTTCAGCCCAGGCAGCTTCAATGCCGATTTTGTGAAGGTTCCACTGCTTGCTGTAATATTCATCGTTAGGGCCGATTAATGAAGGTTTAGCCTCATTATCTTGGGGTTGAGTGAGTTCTCCGAGAACAGTGGCTTGAGGTTCTGGGGGAATTCTATAGATATAATTCGGCTCGATAAATTCTGTAGCTTTGGCAAACTGAGATTTTTTCAGTTCTTTGAGCCGTTGGCGATCGCCTCTGATAATATACACATTGTCTTGTGCAGAAAACTTATTATCTAATTGGGGTGTAACGTTGTATCGTTGAGCGATCGCTTGCAAATCTCGGTCTATTTCATCTTTGGCAATATCTTCCCGAAAATCAAGCACAATCGTTTCAAAATCGCCTTTAGCTGCTAGTCCCTGAAAATTTAAGAATCCAAAAACAGCAGCGCCTAACCCAATAATAAACAGGCACAATAATATTAGCCTTCTCATATTAACTCGTCACCGCTTTTGCCAGTTTGCTCACTAACATAACTTATCTGCATCCCTGATTGGTGTAATTGTCACTTTAGTTAGTTAAACTTTCACTTACAACTCAGGATTGTTTAAACGATGGAACGTGGTCTTTTATGGTTACCTTTGTTGATAGCGTTTATTTGGTTAGCTTGGCAAGGCTCAAAAGAGTATCAAAAAGTTGAAGCTTATCGCAATTGGGCAGAACAATTTGAACGAGCTAAATATGATATTTATGCTGTATTAGGTCAAAAAGACAACAAGATTACTTGGGGAAAACCCACACCAAAAGGCCCAATTAATTTAGAAACTTTTTCTTTGCTTGATGTCAAAGAAATCAAACTTTTGGTAAATGGCACAGTTGTAAACGTAGAAACACCACCAACAAAAGGTCGTGCTATCGAGTTAGAGTTTATTTTTGCTGAACCCGCTAACTCTGTGCGTGTCCTATTTACCGAAATTCCCTTAGCAGCACAATGGGCTAAGTATTTACAGGGAGCATTACAAAATTTGCACGAGGAACAAAATCTATCATAAAGCTGTCACGATAATTTTAGATTTTGGATTGACCTTATAGATAAATATGAGGGCTTATCCCAGCAAATAATTCTTTCGCAAAGTTTAGATTCTGAGTCATGGCGAGATATTAAGTTGTAACATCTCGAAAAAAGAAATATTTATTCTGGGATAAACACAAATTTATATTTTGTGTTTATCTTTATGTATTTGCAGATAAACATGAAAAACTATTTTTTGCCAAACTGAATTTTAGAAAAAATTTCTCAGAAATTAAATAAAGATAAGCTGTAGTTAAATAAGCAATTTTCTAAAATTCAAATTTCTTTTAAGTTAGAGTTAGTGATGCAAAAAAATCTTGCTATTTTGGGTGGATTATTACTGGTTGGTGCTTGTAATTCTAGTATTGACGGCATCTCTCAGGCTACCAATACAGTTAAAGCGAAAGCAGAAAACTGTCCAAAAGCTGGGGTTGTTGCTTTACCAGTACCAAATAAGAACGAAAGCTTTTATGACAGATTTGATTGGCATATTCGCAACATCGTAGCGGATGATGACAAAATCCTGTTTCAAACTTTAAAACAGGATTTTGTTTTCTGTCGGGCTAATAATACTTGGACTGTGCAAGCTGGAACTTTACCAAAAGATTTACAACCGCAAACAAACTATGCAGCATTCGCCCAAGATTTGGTAAATCCCAAGTTCAAAAATATTGATTTTCAGGGTAAAACTTATCAGTATCGAGTCGTTCATGAGCCAAAGTATTCTGTAAGCTCAGAGAATAATATTGCAAGGCAAGAAGTAACAGACCCAACCAAGGATAAAATTGTTTTTGAGTTAATTACACCTAATAGTAAAAATCCTCAGCGACAAACTGTATATACTCTCAAAGATTTGCAGAATGCCGCAGTGAAAGCAGGATTTTCGGCTGAAGGAAATCAGTTAGGTTTTCCGAGGGTGACATCTAGTGTAATTTATAGAGAAAGGATTTGGTGGTCAATTGCTTTTGAGCAAGGTGAAGGTAATAACGGTATTGCCACCATCCTTAGTTATGACCCAAAAACTGAGAAATTTAGCCTAATTCGACCAGAAGCTCTTTGGTCTACACAAATCACTGATTTAGCTATCACAGGTGATGTTAATAGTCCAACTTTCTGGATGGGAACTAATGTTAGTGGTGAAGGAAATCTCTACATCCCCGCTACAGGATTAGTTGCTTATCGTCCTGATGGTTCTTTAAGCAGCTATACCACACATAACAGTCCGTTAGTCGGGGCAATTCCTGACAAACTCAGATTAGAAAATGACATTCTTTGGGTAAGTACTGCTAACGGTGTTTGCCAAGTGAAATGGCAAGCCGCTGATCACCCTGAGAGTTGGTCTTGTTGGCGCTTTGCGGCAATGGCTAAACTGTCAGAAACATTACCGTTGTACAGTGCCTTAACTAATAAAAAGTCGGCTGCATCTTTGTCTGGTAATAATACTGTAGAAGTGTTGTGGTGGAGTCCTGTTAATTTCCAAACGAACAAAGGACGTTATGAGGTGACATATCCTCAAGGCTTTACCACTAAATTGCCTGAAGGTGCAAGTAATTATGAGTTTCCGCGTTCGTTACCGCCAGGAAAACCACCTGTTTCTTGGCCTGGTTTTGAGTGGCACTGGGATGGACAACGCTTTGTTCGCGCCTTGGATGAGGTTTCACTAAATTTAGTTGGTGGAGGGCCAAGCGGTATCGGTTCTGGACAACTCAACCCGGAGGTTCGGATTAATTGGAATGCTATGCGTGGTGATTTAGAGTTAGTTGATATTTCTCCCAAATCAACCAGCGTAAAATATTACTCTGGTTGGGTTGACTCAGAAAAACTGCAACCTTATCTTACAGTTGTGCCACAAACAAGACTCCAAAATCCTCAACCAAATCCTTTGTTAAAAGTCAACTGAAGTATGAAGTGTCAAGTATGAAGTATGAAATTAATCTATCCATACAGGGGTAAGTCATGAGCGTTTTTTAGTAAAAAGTCAATTGTCATTGGTTAACAAGCAGAAGGCTGAGACATTAAATTTCAGACTTCACACTTCAGACTTCCTCTCTCCCTACTCCCTAATCTTATGAACGCTGAAACACTATCTAAAATACCTGTGGCTTTAACTATTGCTGGTTCTGATAGTGGCGGTGGTGCGGGAATACAAGCTGATTTACGCACTTTTGCCTTTCACTGTGTTCACGGTACTAGTGCCGTCACCTGCATTACAGCACAAAATACCTTGGGAGTAGCACGGGTTGATGCGATGCCACCAGAGGCTGTTGCAGCCCAGATGCAAGCTGTAGTGGAGGATATTGGCGTTCACGCGGCGAAAACGGGAATGTTGTTGAATCAAGAAATTATCGCTGCGGTTGCCCAGCAAGTGGCAGCTTTAGAAATTAGTAACCTAGTGGTTGACCCTGTGATGGTATCACGCACAGGGGCGCAATTAATTGATGATGATGCCATCAAGACGTTGCGCCAGCAGCTGATTCCCCTGGCGGCTATTATCACCCCTAACCGCTACGAGGCACAGATTTTAAGTGGTTTCCCGATTAATTCTTTGGATGATATGAGGGCAGCTGCCCAAATTATTCATCGCAACTTAAAGGCAAAGACTGTTTTAGTTAAAGGTGGTGGGATGCAGGGAAATGCCCGTGGTGTGGATGTCTGGTTTGATGGCAAACGTTTAGAAACCTTGACAACACAGCAAGTAGACACGCAAAATACCCACGGTACTGGTTGTACACTATCAGCTGCGATCGCAGCTAATCTGGCAATCGGCAAGGATTTGTTAACATGTGTTAAACAAGCAAAAGAGTATGTTACAACTGCTCTGGCTTACTCACTCAGTATTGGCAATGGTCAAGGTCCTGTAGGACACTTTTTTCCTTTGTTACGAAATTGACCTGTGCCTAGTGGAATATTGTAAGTTGTTAGTTGCTTGTTATGACGATTTTTTGGTATTGACTCGACCGAAAAAAATCTTTGCTATCTCGGCATATATCTATTATTCTTGGGCATAGTTTCAGATCTAGCCATTTCTGATAGCATCTCTGTACAATTTCATTACCTTAACTTTTGATACCAATTCACCGATGCGAACAACCACAGCAGCTGTTCATAGCCACTCTGCAAAACGGCCCGCTTCTCCAAATCATCCGCCCTCTGTGCCACTGTACGTATATCGGGAATTGGCAACAGAGTTAGAAGCAACCCAGGCACAATTAGATGCACTCACCACTAAAAATCAGCAGTTAGCGCAAGAAAATCAGTTTCTCCGCCAAGAAATTACCAAAGTCTTGCAGTCTGTCTCACACTTGCAAAAGCTTGTTGATTTCCGTAGCACGGATGGTAAGGATAGTAACCATCCTCCCCGTGCGACTGGGGAAGTGAAAAATACAGCCAAACAACCAAAAAAGGAAGCACGTCCTCGTCCGCAGTCATCGCGTCCGCGTCCACCTGAAGCACCTAAAACCAAACGTCGTTCTGAGTTTTCTGTACCTGTGGTAGAGATAAGTTCTCATCTGCCAGAAACAATCTTTATCGAAGAACAGCCTGTCAGTTATTATCCTTCTATGGCAGCAGAAAAGAAGGAATTAAATGGCTGGTGGTTAATCATTACTATTGTGTTAATTATGCTTACCGCTTTCGGTGCTGGGTATTTGATTGTACGACCTTTGTTTGAACATCAGAGTAACTAAATTTGCTGTGAATTGTTAACAAATCTACTTAAATTTAGAATTTTTCTATTTTTAAGTAAAATCAAGCAAGTTTCATGTTGTTGCTTGCGCTTCTACCTGTCTGAGTCATCAATCTGTGATGCCAAAACTGCATATCCAAAGACCTACACTTTAAAAAAAGTTGCAATTATTACATTATGTTTTTGTAATCGGGTTATTGGTAGGAATGTCAGACGATGAATCTGGTTAGATAGATAAACAACCTATTAAAATTTAGGAGTCAAATGCATGAAAAAAGTAGAAGCAATTATTCGCCCATTTAAGCTTGACGAAGTGAAGATTGCTTTGGTTAATGCTGGTATCGTTGGGATGACGGTTTCGGAAGTTAGAGGTTTTGGACGGCAGAAGGGACAAACAGAACGCTATCGTGGTTCTGAATACACTGTTGAGTTTCTGCAAAAACTGAAAGTGGAAATCGTCGTTGAAGATAACCAAGTTGATATGGTAGTAGACAAAATTATCTCTGCTGCTCGCACAGGTGAAATTGGCGATGGTAAAATCTTCATCTCTCCTGTTGAGCAAGTTGTGCGGATTCGGACTGGAGAAAAGAATACAGAAGCAGTATAAGGCTCAATAGAGACGCGATCGCCTCTTTTGTGGGCAAAAATAGTGAGCGTTGCTGGAAGTAAGCTGGTGAACGTCAGAAAGTTGAACTTTCAGAGGTTTTTTCGTCTTTAAAATCAGCAACGCCTACTAGGAAAATTCAAACAGCTGACTTCCCAAAGAAATTATTTAGCTTCATCTGCAAAAACTTGAAAAATTGTTTGGTAGCCATCTTTTGCTAAAGTCTCAGCCTCGTGACGTTCTTCATCAGTGAAGTTAACTAGTAATTGCTGTTCATCAGGAAATTTAGCAATTAATTTTTCATCATCGAAGAACAAGGTTTCGCCTGAGTGAAAATAGCGGATTGCTACAACTTTGTTATTTTTAAACCAGAAACTTATACCGTCTCCTGCTTCTAAAAGTGCTTCGGAAGCTGTGACTGGTTCATTATTGATCGTACAAATCCTATAGCTGACACCTGCTTTAACTTTTGTTGCTTCATTGCAACCTTCGGTCATTTTTGTCAGAGACTGCATGAGTGTATTCAAAATTTCTTGTGGAGTTTTAGCTCTTATTTCGTCTGTTTCGGCTGCTTCAGTCTCATCAGTTTGTTCTGACAAAGCAGAATTACCAATCACGCATTCATCAAGAATTCCATCATCATCGTTATCGATGCGTGAGCCATTTTGTTGTCTATTGCGATCGCAATTGATCGCGCCACCAATAATTTTACCTTCTTTCGCGGTTGGTGTTTGAGCAGACGGTAATGGAGTCGAAGCTTGAGATAGTTGACAAGTCGTAAGTAAAGCAGTGAAAACCAGCAAGCTCAAAGACAATTTTTTACTAAGTTGCAGTTGTTTCATTACATCTGTAAGTGATTAGGCTATTGTAGTTTGCCCAAAATATAGGAGGGGCGCACTGCTGTACGCCCCTACAAAAAATTATTGGAATTGAGATTACTATCAAGCCGCGATCGCAAAATTAGCCGCAGTCAAAGTAGGCAGATTGAGCAAATTAGCCAACTCACCACCACTCCCCAAACCAGCTGCACTGCCATTTTGGTTATAGAACAGACTGCCAGTACCAGTACTGTAAACTAGGTATGCACTGCTGGTTGCTGCTAAAGTGTCACTGCTGACTCTCGCAAAATCTGTAGCTTGACTTAAGCCATTACCGACAATACTACGTAATGCTGTAAAAGTTGTTTTGCTGAGAACTAACTGATCGCTACCTGGGGTAAAATCAGCGAGATTATCGATGCCAAAATCGCTACTGGTAAAGGCACGTCCGCTACTGTATACAAAGCGATCATTTTGTGTACCACCAGTCAGGCTATCATTTCCGGCTCCACCATTTAAGCTGTCATTGCCACTACCACCATTCAGTACATCATTACCACTACCGCCTGTAAGGGCATTATTTAAACTATTACCAGTCAATCTATCGCTACCATTACCACCAACTACATTTTCAATAACATTGTTGGCTGATAAAGTCAGCTTGAGGTTGCTGTTAACTGTTTGAGTTGTAGTTACACCCAAGTTAATTTGTACTGCTGTGGTAGTACTCCTAAAACTGATGGTATCATTTCCACCTGTGGTGCTTTCTTGAATGTGATCGCTACCTAGTTGGGTGGAAGCATTGAACGCATAAGTATCATTGCCAGTACTGCCATTGAGAGTATTATTGCCCCGATTCCCTTGGAGAATATTGTTGCCACTGTTGCCTGTACCGTTAATATTTCCCGTGCCGATGAGAGTTAAATTTTCGACTCCTGTGGGTAAGGTAATTGTGCTACTAGATTGCAAGGTGTCTGTAATCGTCACCGTGCCGGTGGCTTTTTGCAGGGTAGCATTTGTCGGGCTAGAAAGTGTAACTCGGAATGTTTCGTTGGCTTCGTTGACTGTATTATTAACGATGGGAATTGCGATCGTTGCGGTGGTGGTATTAGGGGCAAAAGTTAGTGTTCCACTGCGAGTTGTGTAGTCGGAACTAGCGGTGGCAGTCCCTGGAATTGTGGTGTAATTAACTCTGACAGTTTGACTTGATGCTCGGCTAAGGCTGACTGTCAAAACTGCTGATGAAGTTTGTCCTTCAACAACAGTAATATCATTAATCGACAGTGCGGTGTCATCATTGAGGATGGTTCCTGTCACCGCAGTAGTTGTACCTACAGTGTAACTAGTTCTAGAAGCTAAAGCGATCGCAACAGTTTCGTTATTTTCGATGGTGGTGTCTGCTTTCGGGTTAATAGTCAAAGTTGCTCTACTTGCACCCGCCGCAAAAGTAATTGTGCCAGTTGTGCTAGTGAAACTGGCAGCACCAATTTGAGTATAGTCGGTGTTGAAAGTGGCTGTGCCAGCAACGCCATAACTCACTGTCAGGGGATTAGCAGTACTGCCAGTTCTGGTGAAGGTGTAAATTAAGTTGGGAGTGCCATTTTCAGCAACCCTGCTTGGTGATACAGCTAGGGTAATCCTGGGAACTTGCGTGAGTGTGAGGGAATAGTTGCCCTGACTACCTGCAACGGCTCCAGTACCAGTAACAGGATTATAATTACGCGCTTGAGAACTGTAACCGTTTACGCCGATATAATATTGATTGCCAGCTGTGACTTGAACTTCTAAATAACTGCCTCTGGTATTACCATTTTCATTGTTATTAAAGGCAATTTCAGTACCATTAGCATTAAAGAAACGTAGGAAGGTATCAGCACTAAATTCTTCGTAGGTACTGGTGCGAATTCGCACTCTACCAGTGAAAGTTGGCACAAAGCGATAGAGATCAACGTCTCTTGGCCCAATCACAAAGTTGTTATCACTGCCAATATTAGCAAAAACTGTTGAGCCAATAGTGACTGGCTGGTTCTGCACTAAAGCATAATTGATCACATCATTCGATAAATTACCCGCTTGACTAGTGGATAACAATCGACTGTTGAAAATATACTGACCTGTATCGCCTGGTGTACCACTGCCAAGTATCAAGGGATCGAAATTGCTGTTACCGTATCCGGAAACGGCCACAAAGTAATCTGTATTGGCTTGAATTCTGTACTGGAGTAGAGGATCTAGACCATTGGTATCGTCATTTTCTGCGAGTAAGTTGCCCTCAACATCAAATATCGAGAGAACTGTATCAACTGGCGTAGTAATAGAAGCATTACTGTAGGAATCAACATCAAGTTCTAAAATTCCCGCACTGGCGGCGCGAATTCTGACGAAATCAACATCCAAGTCGCCTACTTGGAAAGTCCGACCTGTTTGGGAATCGGTGTCAACACCGATAGTACCAGACCGATTAGTAATTGGTAGAGCTAGATTTGGAATAGCTTGAGCAATACTACCATCGCGATCGTTGTTAATAAACTGGACAGTCAAATTGTATAAACCACCAGTTCCAGCCGTAGATCGGTTATTCCGGTTCTGAGTATTGTAATTCTGATTAGCAAAATCAGATATGCCAATATAGTAAACTTCTCCCCGCCTGACCCCTCCAGCAAGGAAGCTGTCAGTAGTATGTCCATAATAGTAGGTTCTATCGGTAGGATCTTCAAAAACTAAGCCTGGATAAATAGGGTCAGTAAATTCCGTAAACTCGTTAGCATCAAAAGATAAATCATCATCACTGATAATAATCTCACCTGTATCTTCAAAGAATGCCTGATTGCCATCGGCATCAAATAGCCGGAGGTAAGAATCAACATAACCACTATCAAAAGGCGTATCAATATCGATGTAGAGGATGCCGTTATCAGGCACAATCACCTTATATAAATCTACATCCCCAGTCCCTACAGGCTCACCATAGTCAGCCCCAATAGACCCGTTCTGGAAGCTATAGGGATCTATAGTGCTTCCTAAACTAATATCTACGGCATTTTGCAGCAGTCCATTCAAATCCGTATTGCTCAGGCTGAATTGGATAGAATAATTGCCAGTTGCTGCTGCTACACCACTGCCTGCTACATTTGGGTTGTAATTTGCGTTGTTGTAACCACTAACTCCAGCATAGTAAACGCCTGGATTGAGTGTAACTTGAAGGCGAGAAAAGCTGCCAGCACCGCTATCATCATCAAAGGCTAATTGACTTCCCGATGAATTAAACAGTCGCACAAATGTATCAAAATCATTGGGGTTGTCGGGATTAGAGGCTAACTCGATGGTGACAGTTCCGGCCACAGCAACTTCAAACCGGAAGATATCTACATCTTTATTGCCAATCTGGGTTGTTCCCCCATCTGTGCCAATAGAGCCAAGAATTAAATCAATGGGAGAACCATCTAAGGTAGTTACACGATAAGCTCCGGTAATGGTTCCATTCGCATCTCCCACTCCACCGCCTGGAGGTGGAGGCGCAACTTGACCAAATCGATTCCTAATTTCGGTGATGGCATTATAAATGTTGAGACGACGATAGGAAGTATTCGTATTCACAACGTTATCGTCTTCATCATCACCATCAAAAATAATATCGGCAGTTGAACGCAAGATACTGACGATTTCAGTCGGAGTTAATAAACGACCTCCAAATTGCAAAGCGGCTTCTTGCAAGAGCGCAACTGCACCCGCAACGTGAGGTGAGGCTTGACTGGTTCCAGCCGAGCGATCAGTTCCGCCACCAGGAACAGTACTGGTAATGAATGCGCCAGGAGCGAAGAGGGTGTCATATATATTACTAACATCGTCAAGGCGCTGACTAAAGCTGGTTAGGCGGTCAGCGCCTGTAGTATAGTCAATGTCTCCACTTTGAAACTGCACACCAGAATTAACGCCATCTTGCCAAACGGCACCAACATTGATTGTGCTGGAAATCGCCGGAAATGATACACCTGGTTTTTGTTCTGTAAAATAATCGTTCCCCGCCGCAGTGACAATAGTGACTCCGGCTGCTTCTAGTCGATTGATGATGTCGTTAATCTCAGTGAGAATACCGCCTTCAGCCTCAATGTCGGAGTTATTGGTAAGAAATATATTCCGCGCTCCCAAAGACATGTTGACAGCAATGATATTGTACTGACTGCGGTTGTCTAAAACCCATTGCAGAGCATTTCGCAAGGCAGAGAACGGGCCTATGGCACGTAAGCCAATCAGACCAACATCTGTGGCAACTCCGATATTTTCATCTCTGGCACCTACTGTCCCCGCTACATGAGTTCCATGACTACCGGAGTCGTAGGTGTTGCTGGCGTTGGTGATAATAGTTGGATTGCTCCCACCGTCCACAAAATCGGCAAATGCTCGAAAATTGGGACTAATTCTAGTATTGGTAGCATCTAAACCTGTATCTAGTACTGCTACTGTAAAACCACTGCCATCAATGCCCGCAAATAGTGGGTCGTTGCGTAACTGAGTCAGTCCAATTAAATCAAAAGCTGCATTAGCGCCAATTACTGCTTGTTCAATTTGAATTGTCTGTGCATCCACAGTAATTACAGCACTGTCATCTTCTGCTGTTAGCTGTTGCAGTTCTCCATCGCTTAATGCACTTCCTTGCACTAATGCGGCAAAAATTGCTCCTTCATCTCCCGGTCTATCTGTTCGATTGATCTGAGCATCAATAAAATGTCCAATTTCTTCTAATAAAACCGCACTTACTGCTGCTGGCGTGGCGGTTGCTAAAAAGCTATCTGCCAGATAAATTTTATTAGTACTAATGGCGTAAGCTCCACTAGCATTGCCCAGAATGCTACTACTAATAATTTCGATTTGCGGAAGTTGACTAAAATCTCCGGTTTGCCATTGCGATCGCAAACTTGTCGCACTGGTACGGTTATATTGTGTACCAAAAACAGTATCGAATACATTCCAGAAGTTTTCAAACTCAGAAAAGGCGCTGAGTTGGTTGTATGTCAATGTCAGAACGGGTTGGAGAACAAGATTCATAAAATATGAGATTTCCGCAATTTAAAAATTAATGATTAATTGATGATTTTCCGCACACCAAAATTTCAGCCTTTGCAGGCCGTTAGCTAGAACTATTGAAGCAGTAGTGACACTTGTTACAGCCCTGCTTATATGCGTTTAATTTTGTAAAATGATAATATCATTTAAATCAAAATTTCAGCAATAAATTGACAATTAAAACTTTTATTAGCAATTACTTAAGCCGTAGCTTAGTTCTAATTCTGTTATGTTTTTTATTGCCGGAAATTTAAATAATCACAACAAAATAACGCAGAGATTATCTATTGGCTAAACAGCCATTATTTCGCTCTGCTGTGGTAGTGACCAGCAAAATGGTCTATGACATATTAAATTTTTAGGTATAAAAGTTAGTTTTTATTGAATTTTAAGTATTATAATTTTTCTTTCAACAGCAAATTAAAAATTGATTATTTTTTAATTTTCGCCTCAGAATTTAATTTGTCTGGCGGGATATTGTTTGTTCATACTATAACAGTCATAAATTATTCGTAAGAAACAAGATCTCCGACCTTTCAAAGGATGCTGTTGACGAATTGTGGGTATAACCCCTTACCCCACGAAATTTCGCCATCCCGCTAGATGTAAAGACGTTGCATTGCAACGTCTCTACAGGGCAATACTCGTAATGAGTTCGCCTGTAGAAAATCGTTGGCAGTTTAGCCTGGATGTATTAAAGCTTTGAGAGTATATAATAATTTTTATTTCATGGTATATAAACTATTTTTTCAAATAGACTTTTCTCATTAACAGTCCACAGTAATTGAGATGAATCTCAGTACTACCTGGTTAAAAAATTCAATTTTATCAACTACTGGGTTTTATCACTACTTTCCAACAGAGACATAGAATCTTTCACTCGCCGGATGGGTAAATTAGCAATCAAAGCTGTTGTTCTTTGGTTGCTTTCAAGCGAAAACTCTAAGCCTTCGGTGTCGATTTCGACATAGCGACAGACGATATCTAGAATTTCTTGACGCATTTTTTCTAACGTCTTAGCATCTAGGTCAGCGCGGTCATGAGCTATTACTACTTGTAGGCGACGTTTAACTTGATTGCGACTATTTTCTGGAGGTCGAGAAAAAAGTCGTTCGATAAGTTCAATGATCATTGTTAATAGATCTCAGGAGACTGAAACATTAAACAATCTTTGTCCACAACAACTTACGCAAACGGGCGAAGATGTTATCTGGGGGCGCGTCGAGATCCAAGAATTCGACTGTTTCTCCTTCCAATCTCCGAGCAATATTTTCTACAGCTATGGCAGCTAAAGAGGGAGTATCCCCTAATACCAAAGGTTCGCCGCGATTGGTAGAGACAATTACACGCTCATCGTCAGGGATCACGCCAATCAAGGGAATTGCAAGCAGTTCCTGAACATCTTGAACAGACATCATATCATTTGCCTGCACCATTGCTGGCCTGATCCGGTTGATTATTAAGTGTACACGCTTAATGCCTTGTGCTTCTAGTAACCCCACTACTCGGTCAGCGTCCCGAACTGCGGAAATTTCCGGAGTGGTAACGATGAGAGCTTCTTTGGCTGGGGCGATCGCATTTTTAAATCCGTTTTCTATCCCCGCTGGACTATCAATAATTACATACTGATATTTTTGTGCCAGTGCATTCACCAGTAACTTCATTTGTTCAGGGGTGACTGCATCTTTAGAACGGTTTTGGGCTGCTGGCAGAAGTACGAGGTTGGTTTGGCGTTTGTCTTTGACTAAAGCTTGTTCTAACCGACACTCTCTTGAAAGAACTTCTACGGCTGTATAAACAATGCGGTTTTCTAGTCCTAACAGCAAATCCAAATTTCTTAAACCAAAATCTGCATCAACCAAGGCAATTTGACGGCCCATTTTAGCCAGGGCCATCCCTAGGTTTGCTGACACTGTAGTTTTACCCACCCCTCCTTTGCCGGAGGTAATCACAATAATGCGAGTCATGTTCAGAGTTGCGAGCGATGAGGGTTGAGGAATTATAATAAATATTTATGGTACTGGATTTATCCTAGCTAATTGATTTCTAGAAAAATCAGTAGCCCTAGCGATGCGAATTCCTTGCGGTGTCATATGTGCCACTTCGGGAGAAAATTGCGATGGTAACTTTTCTGGCGCTCTGGCTACAGCATCAGCGATTCGCAATTGAGTTGGTTCCATTTGCAAAGCCATAATCAGGCACTCACGGTTCCCCCCAGCACCAGCATGAGCAATTCCACGTAAACGCCCCCAGACTAAAATATCTCCTTCTGCAACTACGATACCACCTGGATTGACATCTCCTAGCAAAATTACTGTTCCGGGATGACGAATTTCGACTCCCGAACGGACAGTCATTTCCAGATAGAGAGCATCTGCTTGGGTGATGGCGGTTGCTTGAGCTTCAGAACTGAGGGAAGTTTGGGGCTGTAGTTGTTCTACAGAATATCCTGATGTGACAGCGGCGATCGCAGTTTGTCGCCGACTCGTGGCCACAGATTTTAGCAACAGTTGCACTTCGCTAAAGCTGTCAGCTAAATCTTGCAGTTGTCTGCCATCTAACAAGCGGTCATGGGCTACCAAATGTACAGGTGTATTTGGTATTCTTAAGCGATCGCCTGCATTTAATCGCAACTTCAACTGTTGCCAAATATCAGACCAAGCTAGTTCGGAGGCGGGTAATTGAGATTCTGTTGGCAAGATCACTAACAGTTTTCCCGCTTCATTTTTGAACTGAACTTGGATATTATTTTTGAGTCGATTGTCTACTTCTGTTGCTGCTACATCCCAAAGGGTAGAACTCAACTCTACATTTGGGTCTTCAGTATTGGTTTTTAAGTCCTTAGTCGAACTTAATTCCAATTCCTTGGCAGCAGAATTTAACTCTACATCCTGTAGTGGAGAAGTTGACTCTAATTCTTTAGGGACAGACTCTGGATTTAACACTAAAGGCGGAGAATTTGATTTTAAATAAAGGAGAACAGATGATAACTCCGTATCTGGAATGACAGAATGAGGATCTGGCTCAGAAACGGTGGAATTTAGATCTACATCAGATAGGTGAGAGATTGACTCTGCATCAGGAAGTGCAGAATTTGACTCTGGATTGGGGATAGCAAAATCAGAAGTCATGCAGCACCAGCCATAAACACGACAGAAACTCCGGGTAATTACTTATCTTAAATTAGTTACACAACGGAACAACGTTCTCACCCAAGAAAGTTATGAGAACTGAGTGCTGTAAACGCTTCTGTTACCTCCCGTGGGATGCACCAACAACCGCTGCTCAGAACTTTTGAGTTTTTCATCGAACTCATGTTTCTGAAGTATTTCAGAACAAACATTTTGTATCAACCCTGATTTATTATTCTTAACTAGAGATATAGACAGCTATTAGGCATACATATTGCATTAGTCAATGGTCAATGGTCAATGGTCATTTGTTATTTGTTATTTGGGTTTTTATCAATATCTAATGACAAATGATATTTGAAGGCTAAAGCTTTCATACTTCATACTTCACACTTCACACTTCATACTTCATATTTCTTTAGTTAATCGTTGGTAAACTGTTGCTAAGGCATTAGCATCACCAACATTACCTGGAAACAATACTACTGGTAAATTGGGAAATTGTGCATGGTTAGAAGATGTAATCACCATCGAACAACCAGCTAGAATTTGCCCTAGTAATCGCGCTGTTGTTAAAACCAAGCCTGTACTCAAGACATCATTTGAGGTAATTCCACCTTTGCTAATTAAAAAGCCAATATCAAAAGGTAAACCCCGTACAATATCCATCAATAAACTTGAAACCTGAATGCCAAAATCAAGCCGCGTCTTAACATCATTAAAAGTGAGTTCTTGACGACTAGTATAAATAACTGGCGTTTTGCCAGTGTTATGTACAGTTTGGATATTTTCTAATATTTCGGTGAGCAGTATGGTAGATGAATTTTCTTCATCATCCAGTAATCGCTGTACCTCGACTTCAATTCCGACTGTCCCTTCTGTTTGCAACAGCACTTCTAACTGCTGAGTTGTTTTTTTGACGTGGGAACCAACAATGACTGCACCAGGTTTGCCTTGCCGCACATATTTTGCCATGTTTTCGGCAGCAATAGGTTGAGGCGGTAATCCAGCTAAAGCAGTTAAAATGCTGGCGGCGCTGCGAAATAAAAAGCGTTTACCAAGACTTGCTGCTGCTAATAAATCTTTAGCAAAAATGTCGAGGTCGGCTTGAGTTTCGCCATCAACCACAGCACATTGATTACCGCTAAGTTTAAGCAAGCGTTCTAAGCTACCAGCACGAATATCAGCAAGTAAAAATCTGGTGACAGACTCCGCACTGATGCGACCTTGAGTTTTTTCTTCTACGTATTTGGGTAAGTAACTGTGATGATAACCAAATACGGAATCACGGGCAAACTCAGTTTCATGTACTGGAGTCGCTACACCGTCGATAATTAAGTAATGTGTGCTGTCACGGGTGATGCGTCCGCCTTCAAAAAATGCCGGGACGAGAAAATGAGCATCAAAGGGGCCGAGTTCAGATGCGATCGCATCAGTTTCAATTGGATAATGCCCACGTAAGGTAGAATCAGAACGGCTAACAACCAAAAAATCGCTAATGCCTTCAGTAGCTATTGCTTGTTTTAAATTTTGGCAAACTTCTTGAGTCACAGCTGCGGCTGACTCTGGAGGTAAAGCACGGGTGTTAGTCAGCACAAAAAAAATCGGTGACTCATCGCGCAACCCGATGCGTAAAGTATCCACATCCCACCGCATTAGCAGCAAGCAACTGTGGACTGTTTGCGAACCTGTAGGGTCATCATCTAAGACAATTATTTTGGGTTTATTGCTCATGTGAGTCAGCGGCGCGACTGTTGTGTGAGATATAAGGTTTCTAAGAGTAATCTGCAATGGTTGAACAGTTGTTAAGTATTGACTCATACAGCTTGCAGATTCGTTAAATTATTCACAAATAATCAAGCATTATTTGTGAATAATTTCTTATTATCCCGTAAAAATGGTCTGTTCATGTTCCACTTAAAATAATTGCAGCGGATCATCAGCAGGTGGATGCCAACCACCTTGCACCCAAAACCAACGTGCGTCTAGAATTGCTCCATCATCATGATTTTCATCATTAAAATCAAACTTCACGCACGTCGCACGACCAACTTTTGTTACGCCTAATATTTTCAAACCATTATTTATCCAAATAAAATGAGCTGCCCAGGCTTGCTAACGAGGGTTAAATAGTAGTACAGCTTCGCCTGTTTGTGGATCAACACCAGTTGTAAAATTGTAGTGACGTTCATTACAACGGTGACAAGCCAAAGCCAAGTTATCATCTTGATCACAACCACCTAGAGATTGCGGCAAAATATGGTCAATTGTGAAACGGTCTGGACTTAAGTATTCGGGGGAATGACAGTATTCACAGAGGTATTTAGCTCGTTGTCGGACAAATTTTCGAGCTGTATTGGACACCATTTTACTTGCGCTGCCAATTGAGCATTAATCAAAGTAAAAATCCGCGATAATTCAGAAATACCATCTAGTTCCGCTTGCTCTTTTTGGGACAGTGCATTTTGCTTATTTTTGGTTAGCAATTCTTCAAACCGAGTTTGCAATTCATCGGTAAATTTAAAAATGTAACCATCACCAAGCTGGCTCATTTTTACTCCTGAACGGATGAACGATGATGGTTGCACCATGAGTTGAGTTGTCATTGTTCTACCGCACACAAATTTTTCTTTGATTGTAACCCAGTGACTTCTTAAAACATGAAATGTTGCCTTTTCCAGTTAAAATATTACGTGTGATATTTTCTCCCGCTAACTTGGCAATGCCTATGACGCTTCAGAAATTAGAGCCAAAACTACTGGCCTTGACACCAAACGAGAAAGCACAAGCAATTCAAATACTTGCTCAAAGCTTAGGTAACTCTTGGCGAGGTATTGAGAAAATTCCCGGTGTGTGTGGTGGAGATGCTTGTATTGCTGGAACACGTATTCCTGTGTGGGTATTAATCAATGCTCACAGATTAGGTATTAGTGAAGCTCAACTGTTGAAAGATTATTCCACTTTGTCTGCAACTGACTTAACAAATGCTTGGGTATATGCCACAGTATACCCAGAGGAAATTGAAACAGCCATTCAGGAGAATGAAGAAGATTAATGGCTCGTTTGTATGCGAAATTAAGGTTTTTGCAGTTTTCTAATTTCGGCTTGCACATCAAGAGCAATCTGCAATGATTGATTGAGCAGTTGAGCATATTCACCAGCTTGAGTACTGACTTGTAAAGCTTGCAGATTTGCTAAATTATTCACAAATAATTCTTGATTATTTGCCAGCAATTTTTTATTATCCCGCAAAATTCGCTCTGTTTTTAAGGCCCGCACTAAATCTTCCCGAATTAGTTGTAAGGCAGAAATTACTTGTTCTCTATCGTTAATAGAGTTATCTGAAGTGGCTAATTGATCATGAATATCTATAGCTTGAATGACAGCATGATATTGATCGACTTCATCTAAAAGCATCGTCAGTGCTTTGGGACAGGTAAAACTTCGCCATAGCGATCGCCCAACAATCACAGCCAGTGGTACTAAGATTAATAAAATGATGCCTAATTTAATTGAAGAACCAATAATTGGCAAAATCGCAAACGCATAAATAAAACCAACAATAATTGGCGTGAGTGCTAACGCCACCAGCAGTTCATTCATCAAAAATCCGAATCGCTTCTCGCGGTCTTTCATCACTGAAGGCCGGAAAACATCTTCTGGGTCAAACCCAGTTAAGCGTCTTAGTTCTCCCTTGCTAATTTCTAAGCCTAGTAAGTCCGGCTGCACTGCTGCATACTCCTGTAGAAAGTGCGATCGCGTGTTTATTTTAATCAAGTTTGCTCAACCTAGTACTGCTACTGTAGCAGAGCGATCGCATCCATTCTTTAGAAAAGCAGCGATCGCAGGTAAAAATAAAGAAGAAGATTCTTCAATATTTTAGGCGATATTAAATCAACTTCAGGAGCATGAGATATATGCTAGGTTTTGACCGGATTACATTTGACTCACGCATTATGGGTGGACAAGCTTGTATTCGCGGAATGCGAGTTCCGGTGTCATTAATTTTGAATTTAGTTGCAAATGGCAAAACTGTGTCCGAAATTAGAGAAGATTATCCATATTTGGAACCTGAAGATATTCAACAATCTTTGATGTATGCGGCATGGTTAGCACGCGAACAGGTTTTTCCAATAGTGGGTGATCAAGCCGGATGAAATTTTTAGCAGATATGGGTATTTCACCACGTACTGTAAATTGGCTAAAATCTGTTGGTTATGATGCAATACCGTTCAGTTAAGGCTAAAAGTCAATATCTGAGTAGGTTGGGTTTCGTTCCTCAACCCAACGTTTGGTAGGCTTTGTTGGGTTTCATTTCGTTCAACCCAACCTACATTTCTTCTTAACTGAACTGTATTGGGTTATGATGCAGTACATTTGGTAGATGAAGGTCTGGAAAGATTACCTGATGACGAGATTCTCATAAAATCTCGATTGGAAGGGCGAATTTTATTAACAATAGATTTAGATTTTGGTTATTTGTTAGCAGTAAGTAAAGAGTCATTACCAAGTGTAATTATATTTAGATTAGGTAATGAAAGTTACGAAATCATTAATGAGCGTTTGGCAGAAGTCTTAAATCGATTTGATTCAAATTTAATCTCAGGTGCAATTATATCTGTGAGCGATCGCAATTTCCGCGTCAGACAATTGCCCATATAACGTAGATAGATAAACTTGTTACCAATCTTTATCTACTGAAGTTTTTCAGGTTGTTCTGCATTTTGGTAATTTTTAGAACGAGTTTGTTCTACCTGCTTAATCTCCCGTTCCAAAAAGTAATTAAGCAATGTTCGCAACAGAACAATCGCTCCTAAATTTAGGATATCTTGGCGTGTGGGCGCAACAGCCGTCCGTAAAATATCACTAGCAACAGTAAATTCTAATCCCAAAGCTAACACGCGTCCCAACTGCAAGCGCACTACTTCTGTAGAATCAATATGCTGTTTAGAACGAGAAAAAGTTTGACGCAAATAAACCAATATTCCCCGAATCACAGCCAGCCCAATTACCAATGCGGCGGCGATTTCTGCTGTTGCTGCGAGATAACCAACAATTAATTTTAGCCATGATTCTAACGGTGCTTGTGATGTCTCTGTTTGGTGAGTTTGTCCAACATTAAGACTTAAAAGTAGAACCAAACCGAAAATTAATGCCAGAGGTAGCAGAATTTCTACTAACGATTCTTGTAAAGATTTTGGCTTCATAAAAATTAGATCAGTTCTCCCGTTTCTATTTTTTACGATTCATCTGACAGAAGTTGCGCTAGTTTGTCTTTTGTTAATCCTTTCTTTTGAGCTTTTTTGCCTACTCGATCCATTATTATCTCAATAGTTATATAAAATACAATAAGTCTAAGTAATATCCGATAAATATAGCCTCTGTTCTTCTGGAATTTGTACTAAAATACAATAAATTTACGTAATTTACGACAATGAGGGGAAAATGAACAGGTGGACTAAGGAAGAGGTTATTGCTCTAACTAGTGTAGTTGTCACATTTCTTGGTGTTGTTGTTCCTGTGATTACTCCAGAAGTGCCTTGCTCTGTATTTAAAGATTGTCCAGCTAGAAAAGGTGATTCTTATGCACCTGTAACTAATAATGACCCAACTCCCTCATCTTTACCTGAACCAAAACCTGTACAACCTCCAATACAAAGCAAAAATTATACTTCTCCATCTCCATCTGAAACAAAACCTTTACAAATTCCAACGACTACTGACATCCCGACAACTGGACAGGAAGAATTAGAAGCAAACTACACTCGACTGAAGAATTTATTAGCAGCAGGTGACTTTAAAGGTGCTGACCAAGAAACTAATGAGAGAATGCGCTGGGTAAAAGATAAAGTAGAGAAAGGCTGGGACAGATTTCCGTGTCAGGATTTGCTTACTATTGATAGTTTGTGGCATAAATACAGTAATGGAAAGTACGGTTTTAAAGCGCAAAAAGAAATTCTGATTGAGGCAGGCGGTACTTCAGAAGTAATGGAAAGGATAGATGGGAATCTGATCAAAAGTGATATGTCGCAAGTAATGGCACGTGAAGAGTTGAAAAACATATACAGAAGATTTGGTGAGAAAGGTGGCTGGTTAGTTGGAGACAACTCGCTAAGTTACGATGACTTAATTTTTGGACTAAGAGGGAATAAGGGACACCTCCCTATCAAATATGCTTGGAATATGAATAGGGGCATGATTGATTTGTTTACGTTGTACCTTTTTACACAATTTTCTTTAGCCTGTAACCTCTAATCCTCTAATATATTAATGATTTAGGTATTTGTAAGAGCGATCGCTCCATCCATGTACCCTTACAATTAACTAAGAACACTCAAGGCTAGTCAGTGAACTTTTTTCTTGGTTGTGCAGTTTGGGCATATAAAGGTTGGGTGGGTGAATTTTATCCCCCTGGTACTCGCGCTACGGAATTTCTGCGGCTTTACAGTCGGCGCTTGACTACGGTTGAAGGCAATACTACCTTTTATGCTGTGCCTAACCAAGAAACTGTTAGTCGATGGCTGGCTGAAACACCTCCAGGTTTTGAATTCTGCCTCAAATTACCGCGAGACATCACCCATAAAGGTTTACTCCAACCTAATATTCCCGCCGCTTTGAAATTTTTGGAGCGGATGCAACTTTTAGGGAAACGTTTGGGGCCGATGTTTGTTCAGTTACCCCCAAGTTATCCACCTACATTAATTGATGATTTAACTGCTTTTCTGGAAGCTTGGCCGCGTGAAAATGCATCTATAGCTTTAGAAGTGAGACATTGCGATTGGTTTCAAGAACCTTATACTAGTCAATTAACAGCGTTACTAGAAAAGTTAGGTGTAGGCAGAGTACTGTTAGATTCGCGTCCTATCTACAATGGAGAAGATGACCCGCAGTTACAATCGGAACGACGCAAACCTAAATTACCTGTACAATTCAGTGTTACAGCATCGTTTAGCTTGATTCGGTTTATTTCCCATCCCACATTGTCAGAGAATCAGCAGTTTATGGCCGAATGGGTAACGCAGATTCAACAATGGTTACAAGCAGGAACAAGAATTTACTTCTTTGTGCATTGTCCTCTAGAAGAGCGATCGCCGCAAAATGCCCATCACTTTCAAAAGCTATTAGAACAAAGTGGTGTCGAAGTTCCACCTTTACCTTGGAATTACTTAGATCATCCACCCAGCCAGCTAAGTTTGTGGTAAGCATCCCAGCATTATTTCTACAATTTTTTTACTTTCACAACATATTCAATTCATAGTCACTTCAAAAAGAGTGATAATGGTTATTGCAATACATTTTTAATAGCGCTATAGCAATTCTCTTTTTGAAAAAGAGAATTATATATCTATTGGCGAATTTGCCAAGAGGATGTTAACAATGCTTAAAAATAACTAACAGAAATGTATTGGTTTGTAATGTGGATTGTGATTGAGGCGATCGTTGTGTAAGCAGTTCAATTAAAGGAGGTTCAGATGAGTCGTCTTCTTTATGAAAACTCAGTTTCATATCAAGGATATCTCATCATTCCGTTTGTTTACGGCAAAGCTGATGCTTACGAAATCTATTCCTACAAGCTGTTGTCAGAAATCTGCAATAAAAGTAGATTTCACAAAACAGAAAATCCAGCGGGCATCTACGGTAATAGCATTACTAATATTATTGATATTGCCAAAGAACATCTTGACAAAAATTTAGAATTTTTCAGTCAAAAAGATGCTTTTAAATCTCGCTATATTTTCCGTAACAATTTGATTATCATCTTTCAAGAAGAAGGCAAATATTTCTACGATCATTATCCACCAGAATTATTGAATAATATTGCAGCACCCAAATTATTCAATTCTGAATATGAATGCTTGAGTTGGATTCAAGCAGGACTGAATGGGCAATATGTCCGACAGCAAGCAAGCTAAAAAAAGGGCTGAGTTGACGTAAACTAATGATGGCTTGGTTAATCAGGGCATTACCTTTATCAACCAAGCCATCACATTATTTAATGCTAATTTTGCCAAAAAATGCGTTAATGTAGTGAGGTAGATTATTTTTGTAATACAAGTAGGAGGAAAAACGATGACTGAGTTGCTATCTGTCCGGGTTCTCTTCACACACTCAACCGAAAAGACACAAGGCGCAGAGATTTTCGTTCAGTCCTCCATCTCATACTAATTCGTAATTCGTAATTACAAAACTTAGATGGTATTACAGGAATGATACTGGAATTTACTCCTCTGTGCGCCTTGTGCATAGCAAGCAGCACACATCGAGGAAACATCAATGAATTTAGACTTTTTAGGCTGGAGTGAATTTTTTGCTCACAGTTTTGCAACTTATGACGAACAAGGATTTAGTGTTGGTAGAGTTGCTATTGAGTATAGAAATACTTACATCGTCTATAGCGAACAAGGAGAACTGACAGCAGAAATTACAGGTAAACTGCGACATCAAGCTACTCAAGCGCAAGACTTTCCCGCAGTTGGAGATTGGGTGGTTATCCAAGTGAGAGAATCAGAAGGACGTGCTACCATTCACGGAATTTTGCCGCGAAAAAGCAAGTTTTCTCGAAAAACCATTGGTAGTAAAACAGCAGAACAAATTGTTGCAGCTAATGTTGACACTGTATTCTTAGTTTGCGGCTTAGATGGTGACTTCAACCCTAGAAGAATCGAACGCTACCTAATTTTGGCTTGGGAAAGTGGTGCAAATCCAGTCATCGTCTTAAATAAAGCCGACCTATGCAACTCTCTAGAAGAGAGTGTATTTGAAGTTGAAGCTGTGGCTGTTGGTGTACCAATCTTGGTTTTAAGTGCTACCACTAATCAAGGATTGGATGCTTTAAAAACTTATCTCCAACCAGGACAGACAGTTGCTTTATTAGGTTCTTCTGGTGTAGGTAAATCTACTATTACCAATCAACTCAAAGAAATTGCAGTGCAAGCTGTACAACCAGTCCGCAAAGGTGATGACCGAGGTAGACACACCACGACAAATCGAGAATTGATTTTACTACCAACGGGTGGTTTAATCATTGATACCCCAGGCATGCGGGAAATTCAAATTTGGGCAGGTGACGAAAGTTTGCAAGAAACCTTTGCAGACATCGAAGCTTTAGCCGCAGAATGCCGCTTTCGCAATTGCCAACACAATTGTGAACCAGGTTGTGCAGTCCAACAAGCTTTACTTGAGGGAGAATTAGATGATTCTCGGTTTCTCAGCTATCAAAAATTGCAAAAAGAACTCAACTATCTAGTTCGCAAACAAGACCAAAGGGCGCAATTAGCTGAAAAAGAACGTTGGAAGAAAATACATAAAGCTTTGCGACATCACAACAAGGGTTAATTATGAATAACTGATTGTGCATGGGGTGGGCATCCTGCCTTTAGTTTTACAGCAGTTTCGATATTCGTGAAATACTGTAGAGACGTTATATGTAACGTCTCTACATGGTTTTGGGTTTTACACTTGTACCTCATATGCTGTAAGTTAAGGTAGATGCCCCCAGGTTGCCCCTTCTTTTTTACTATGCCAACTCACATCAGCCGTATTAATTTACTAAATCAGGAAACACTTCTTGCACGGCAGGATGTACAAGGCGATGATTCTGAACGTTGACACCCTTGGCTAAGGACGGGTTAACATCTAGGGCTTTGATTCCAAGATTTGCTAACTGCACAACATATGGTAATGTACTGTTGTTGAGAGCTTGGGTTGATGTCCAAGGTACTGCTCCTGGCATATTGGGAACGCCATAATGCACCACGCCATCTTCGATATATACCGGATGAGTATGAGAGGTGGCGTGTAAAGTTTCGACACAACCGCCTTGGTCAACGGCAACATCAACAATGACTGAACCAGGCTGCATCTGTTGCACCAATTCGCGGGATACTAAAGTTGGCGCTCTGCGTCCCAGGACTAAAACTGCACCAATCAGTAAGTCTGCTGCTTTGACTGCGGTTTCGATATGGGCAGAGTTGCTGTACAGTAATTCAACTCTAGAGCCAAATAAAGTTTCTAGGTAAGATAAGCGCTCGACATTGACATCTAAAATTTGCACAGCCGCACCCATACCGACAGCGATTTTTGCTGCTTCTGTGCCGACTACACCGCCACCTAAAATCACAACTTTGCCGGGTCTGACACCAGGAACACCACCTAAAAGTACTCCTCTACCGCCTTGCTGACGTTCGAGAAATCTAGCCCCAAATTGCACTGATAGCCGACCAGCTATTACACTCATGGGGGTGAGTAAGGGTAGTCGGTTAGCACCGGGTTGTTCTACAGTTTCGTAAGCGATCGCACAAGTGCCACAATCAATTAGATGTTCGGTTAATTTGCGATCAGCAGCTAAATGCAAATATGTAAATAATATTTGTCCTTTTTGCAAAAATTTATATTCGCTCGATAACGGTTCTTTTACTTTTACTACTAATTCTCGGTTCCAAGCTGTTTCTGCTGTAGGTACAATATCTGCTCCCGCGCTGATGTAATCTTGATCTGTGAAGCCTGCACCATTGCCTGCTTGCGTCTCGACAAAGATGCTGTGACCATTTTCGCGCAGCACTCGCACACTAGAAGGACTCAGACCGACTCGAAACTCTTGGTCTTTCGTTTCTTTAGGAACGCCAATTTCCATATAAAGCCTCTAATGAATTTTTGGTTTAATTTAGCCTGCCAGTCTCGGACTGACAGTTCCGTATTAGATATAGCTATCTACAACCTTAGTTTTCCCTTCCACGGTAACAAAGCTGAAAACTCTTACTCTTGACTATTGTCATAGTTGCCTACAATATATAAAGAATAATTACAAATTGTTAAAAGAGCATTTGCACAGCTACATTTGAGAAGCTGCTGCTAAAGTCCAGATTTAACGTTTTACTGCCAAGTCCTGTTTGCCGAAAAGAGGTTTTTTGAACATGACACAACCACAACCAACAGTTACTCCCAAGCTAGAAGATCCCAAATTTGGCTTTAATGAATATGCCGAACGCCTGAATGGTCGAGCAGCGATGATTGGCTTTGGCTTAATGGTGGTGATTGAATATGTCACCAATCAAGGTGTGCTATCTTGGCTCGGTCTGAAATAGTGCGATCACAAAGCAAAAGCTTTCAAGTTGTAAGCTAGTAAATAGAACAGTTTTAACCAGCTGAACATTCCAGCTGGTTAAAACTGTATAAAGAGAACTATCTCGTCAGATTTGCGGTCTATAACTTTGTAGGCTTGCAAATATGCAAGAAAGCTAATTGTTACACTTCCTCACCTACTGATCAAAATTATAATATTTAGTTGTTTTTTTTATAAAAGACAACGTGCAGGTGAGGTATTCTCGATAAACTTACACAAAGGTGATTTGGATAAACCAAGCTGTGATGAATGCTGCATTACCTCGTTTTTTGAAATCAGCCTACAGAAAAGAGCCAATTATCAGTATCTTGATAACGATCGGCGTAGTAGATGCTGTGATTGGTGGATTCGATGATAGTTGGTCATTATTAGCCGTTGGGTTGGGAACAGCAGGTATAAGTCTCGCCTTTAAGTTGTGGCGAATGCAGCAGCATCGCCCCATACCAGAGGAACCTGTGGTACAACATTATTTACCTTCCCGCTCATCTAGCCCTACGCTGCCGATATTGACTGTTGCTAAGAAAAAACCACCCCGTTGATAGTGCTGAGTGTTGAGTCACAAATGTGAAGTAAATTGACTTAACTATTTAAACAGTGAGGAAAAATTTGTGAGGAGTGAGGGAAAACTGGGAAGCGGCTCTGGGCTGCGCCCGTATATTGTTTTGGCATTTATGGCAGCATTGATGCCAGTACCTATTTGGCAAAGTTTTGATGTTCATCCATCTCATGCTGCGATCGCCCAAATACCAGATTCCCCAACTCCAACTAACTTTGTCAATCCCCAGCTAATTTTTAGTCTGCTAGGACATCCGGGAACTGTTAAATCTCTAGCTTTTAGTCCAGATGGCAAAATTCTGGCTAGTGGTGGCGCAGAAAATGATGGTGTAATTCGCTTGTGGAACCCCTTCACTGGCAAAAGGTTGGCAAATAGTAAAGCACACAAAACATCTGTGGGATCTTTAGTAATTGCTCCTGATGGTCAAACCTTAGTTAGCTGTAGTACAGATAATACAATTAATATTTGGAATCTGAAAAAGAATAAATTTCGTCGGTCTTTTGTGGGACACACTAGCAATGTTTTATCTTTAGCTGTATCTCCCGATAGTAAAGTCCTAGTCAGTGGTGCTTTAGACGGAATTCGGGTGTGGGATTTGCTACAGGAACGTCCATTGGCAACACTGTCAAAATTTGGTAACTCGATTTATACAGTGGCAATGAGTCCTGATGGTCAGATAGTAGCTAGTGGTGACAGTAAAGGTGAAATCAAGTTGTGGGACTGGCAGACTGGAAAATTAATTCGAGCATTTCCTGCACATTCTCAAGCAGTTAGTGCTGTAGCTTTTACGCCAGATGGGACAACATTAATTAGTGCAAGTCGCGATCGCACCATTAAACTTTGGAATATCCAATCTAGAACTTTAGTCCGTATCCTTAAAGGACATAATAACTGGGTCAATGCGATCGCCATCAACCCTAATGGCCAAATCCTAGCCAGTGCTGGCAGAGATGGCATTAAATTGTGGGATTTAACTACAGGTGAGTTATTAAATACACTTTATGGACATAGTGATTGGGTCAGCGCGCTCGCTTTTAGTCCCGATGGAAAACTCCTAGCTAGTGGTGGTTTTGACGGCAGAGTGAATATTTGGGGAACTCCACGACCAAAGCGTAAATAGTAACGTCATTAACAGTTATTATTACTACGATTGCCGTTTATAAGTTTTCTTCATTGAGCAGAGAGGAAGTAGAAGCGATGCTAGGACGGACTTTAGAGGAAACAAGGGTTTATCGAGAAGCGAAAGCTGAGGGACGGGAAGAACAAAAAGCTGAAATTTTGAAAGCAGCTGTCCGTCGTTTATCTGTCGCATTCTTTTTTCAAAATGGTATAACTTCGGTTCATGTCATTCCTTCCATAACTCCTCTAAAGATTTTTCTGACAGAATAATAAAAAACCCCCAAAGGGGGTTAATTTTAAGTTATTCGCGTGGAGTGAACAACTCATTAATAATTAATACCTACAGTAGATACAGTAATCCGAACAAAATAATCCAGATTACGTCTACAAAGTGCCAGTAGATTTCTGCCGCTTCAATACCGAAGTGATGTTCGCTACTGTAGTGACCTTTAACGCGCGATCGCCATAACACTGCCAAAATTGCTAAAACACCAATAGTAACGTGCAATCCGTGGAAACCAGTTAAAACGTAAAACGCACTGGCAAACAAATTGGTAGTTAAACCAAATTCCAGATGAGTATATTCATATACCTGACCCACCAAGAAAATTGCACCCATCGCGGCGGTAATGGCTAACCAAATCCGCGCACCCCGCGCATCATTCTTTTTAATCGCAGTATCGGCATTGTGCATCACGAAACTGCTGGCAATCAGATTGACAGTATTGACTCCAGGGAGTAATAATTCCAATTCTGGTGTACCTGCGGGAGGCCACACAGGTAAAGTCGAACGAAAAGCTAGATAGGCTCCAAACAAGCCCATAAAAATCATCCCTTCAGCCACCAAGAAGACAAACAAACCAAACAATCGATGGTCTGGATGTTCTTCGTGATGATCAACAGTGGCTGCACTGTGATGATGATTTAGTTCGGTTTTAGCTGGGTCAATGGTTTGACTTTGCATGAATCTTTTAAAGTATGAAGTGTGTAGACATCCTTTGGGTGGCTTCCCGAAGGGTAGTATGAAGTATGAAGTATGAAGTCAAAAAAACTTCATCCTTAATCATTTTTTCCTGAGACGCGCTGTTCGAGGTCAAACTCGATGGTAGGATACGGCTCATCAGGAGCGGCACGTAACACTGAGTTCGGGCCAGCAGATAACAGAGGATTAGGATCGGATAATGGCACACCTTCATTAGCTCTTTCTAAGCCGTAGTCGTAAGGCCCTGTAGCTAATACTGGAAAGCCATCAAAATTTTCAATCGCTGGTGGTGAAGTTGTCATCCACTCTAAGGTTAGTGCGCGCCACGGATTGTTACCAGCTTTCTTGCCGTACATCCAACTCCAAATCACATTAATGATGAATGGCAATGTGGAAACAGCAAGTATGTAAGCGCCGTAAGTACAGATTTCATTCAGCAAAGTAAATTTGGGATCATACTGGGCGACGCGACGGTTCATGCCCATCATCCCTAGCTTGTGCATGGGTAAGAAGGTCATATTCAGACCAATAATTGTCAGCGCAAAGTGAACCTTACCCCAAAACTCGTTGATCATCCGTCCCGTGATTTTTGGGAACCAGTGATATAATCCGGCAAAAATCCCCAACACACTACCACCAAACAAAACGTAGTGGAGGTGTGCCACGACGAAATAAGTATCGTGAACGTGGATATCAAAAGGTACGGCTGCCAACATGACACCACTGATGCCGCCAATTACGAAAGTGCCGACAAAACCAATGGCGAACAACATAGCAGTGTTGAGTTGGATTTTGCCACCCCACATCGTTGCTAACCAGCTGAAAATTTTAATTCCCGTTGGTACAGCGATGATCATCGTTGTGATCATAAAGAACATCCGTAACCAACCAGGAATACCACTAGTGAACATGTGGTGCGCCCAAACTATCAGTCCCAAAAAACTAATTGCTAGGGAAGAATAAGCGATCGCTTTATAACCGAAAATCGGTTTACGAGAATGTACTGGAATGATTTCAGAAATTGCTCCAAAAAAGGGCAAAATCATGATATACACCGCAGGATGTGAGTAAAACCAGAACATATGCTGGTAAACAACCGGATCACCACCACCAGTCGGGTTAAAAAATGTGGTTCCTGCCAATAAGTCAAAAGCCAGCAAAATCAAACCTGCAGCTAAAACAGGAGTTGATAGCAAAACCAATGCGGAAGTGGCAAACATCGCCCAACAAAACAAGGGTAATTGATGCACTCCCATGCCTGGAGTCCGCATTTTCAGCAGGGTGACAAGGAAGTTGATCGCTCCCAAAATTGACGATGTACCCAGCAACAGGATACTCATAATCCAAATCCCTTGACCTACTTGGCCAGTCACCAAGCTGAGGGGAGGATAGGAAGTCCAACCTGCATCTGGTGCATCGCCCACAGCTAAACTCAGGACGAGCATCAAACCCCCTGGCGGGATCATCCAAAAGGCCACAGCATTCAATCTGGGGAATGCCATATCCTTCGCCCCAATCATCAGGGGAATCAAATAATTGGCAAACCCTGCACCTACTGGTACAATCCACAAAAAAATCATGATTGTGGCGTGCAGTGTAAACAAGCTGTTATAAACTTCTGGGCTGACAAAATCTACTTCTGGAGTGCGTAGTTCTGTACGCACCAAGTCAGCTAGAACACCGCCAATGCAGTAAAAAATGAACGATGTAACGATGTATTGAATCCCGATTACCTTATGGTCTGTGTTGAAGCTAAAGTAGTCTCGCCATTTTCTGGCTCCCGGCTCATCAATGCGAACCGAGATGTTGGCAGTTTCTTGTATTTGGGCTTGTGTCATAGGAGTTAGTCAATGGTCAATTGTCAATTGTCAATTGTCAATGGTTTTTACTCTGGACTATTGACTCTTGACTCTGGACTACTTGTGAAGTTGATGTAAGATTTCTGGCTGAATTCCCATTTCCTTGGTGTAAGGCGCGAGAAATTCAGCTGGGGTGAGGTTGGCTGGATTGACAGCAACTGCTTGATTCATGGTTTCATGACTTGCAACTAGCTGCTCTTGCATCCACTTATCAAAATTTTCTTGAGTTTCCACGACCACTTGGCTTCTCATCGCGCCGTGGTAAGGGCCACAAAGTTCAGCGCAAATTAGAGCATAATCACCAACTTTCTTGGGGGTGAAGCGAATTTCGCTCTGCCTGCCGGGGATCGCATCTTGTTTCAAGCGGAACTCTGGCACCCAAAAGGCATGTATGACATCGTTAGCGGTCATACTGATTTGTACTTCCCGGCCGATGGGAACATGCAATTCACCTGTGGTTATACCTGTTTCGGGGTAAGTAAAAATCCAGGCATATTGCAGACCTGTGACATTGACTACTAAACTGGGGGGTTTACCTGCCTTGTCAGGGCTGGAGCCAATAGTAGGAGCCACGCTACCAACACCAGGAGCATTTTGCTTTTGGGGAATCTGATCGGCATTGCGGACTGCGGCAGTAGCTGGGTCTTGCATAGCCTCATCAGATTTTTCTTGATTGAGGTTGGGTGCAGTGCTGGGAGGAGTATCAGTCAAGGTAGCTGCGATCGCCGCTCCCAGCATTTTCATCGAACTTTGATTCATTGGCGCTTCGTGAACAGCATGGGGATCGAAACCACCGATTTCGTTGTATACATCAAAGCTATAGACAGAAATACCGATCACGATAATGGCTGGGATCGCCGTCCAGAGGATTTCTAAAGGTACATTTCCTTCAACTGGTGGCCCGTCTTGATTGTCACCAGCACGTCGACGGTATTTAAATACAGAGTAGATTAAAACACCTTCAACAATCAAAAATATACCTACAGAAACGGTCATCATCGAGTTAAACAAACCATCAACTAAGACGGCTTCATCTGAGGCTGCTGTTGGCAACAGACCGTGATTTTGACCGTACCATAGACTGGCTAACGTTAGTACGATGCCAATTAGTAATGTCCAGATTGAACTTGGAATTTTCACGGCTTACTTAGAATTAATTGACTACGTTTTCTCAAAGCTGCCCACTTACTAAGGTAGTCTAGGCTATTAAACATAAAGCCAAATGGTCTGAAATTTTTATTAATTTTTTCAACCACTTTACTATTTCTGAGTAAAAGAGATTTATTAGATACTGACAAGGATAAATAGCTATAACTGGAAAAATTTAAGAAAAAATTTAGGTTACCAAAATTGTTAGCCAATTGTCTATTACTCACATCTTGAAAAATACCTAAAGCTTCAGACTAAAAGCATCGGAAGTGATTCAAAGTAATAAGTGAAACTCCATCTCTAAACTTGGCGCTATACGCTAGGGTGGAAATGGGTTGGTACGAAAAAATTAAAAATTTTAAGAGAGCTACTACCAAGATCGGCAGAAGGAATCGTTCATGAACGAATTTGTCCTAAAACAACAAAATGATGCGGCAGTCGAGCAACAAAAGCCGAAGGAAATGATTCGTCGCTTGGTGTGGAGAATGTGTATAGCCACGTTGATTTTAATGGCTATAGGCTCTGCCACCCGTATAATGAATGCCGGACTTGCTTGCCCAGACTGGCCGTTATGCTACGGGGAACTAGTACCAGCCAAACAAATGAATCTCCAAGTGTTTTTGGAGTGGTTTCACAGATTAGATGCAGGCTTGATTGGTGTGAGTGCGATCGCACTCTCTGGTTTATCTTGGTGGCATCGTCGTTCTTTACCTGTCTGGTTGCCTTGGGCTGCTACGTTTGCTCTGTTTTTAATCTTGTTTCAAGGCATCTTGGGAGGTCTAACCGTTACTGAACTGCTGCGGTTTGATATCGTTACCGCTCACTTGGGAACAGCACTGTTGTTTTTCACCACCTTATTGGTTGTCGGCACTGCTCTAGCTCCTTATCAAAGCACTGGTAATGTGGGTAAGTTGCCTTGGATTGGTTTAGCTGCGGCTGTGTTGGTGTATTTGCAAAGTTTACTTGGTGCGATAGTCGGCTCTCGCTGGGCGCTACACCAATGCTTTGGTACGGCTGAACTTTGCACTGTAATGTACAGCCATATTTTTGGTTTAGTACCGCCAACGGTGGCAACCTTAGCAGTAGTTTTAATTTCCTGGCAAACACCAGCCCTTCATCCAGCTTTACGACGATTGGCAAACATGGCTGGTAGTTTGTTAGTTTTACAAATTTTGTTGGGAGTTGCTACTTTTCGTTTGCATCTGCAAGTTGAGCCGCTGACTGTCTCGCACCAAGCTATAGGTGCGGCTTTGCTGGGGACTTTGGTGGGTTTTACTGTTCTAGCATTGCGTGACTGGGCTGCTAGCCGTGAAATCAACAGTTTGTCTGTAGGTTTCGCTACAAATACACCAACCAATAGCTCGAATCCTAACTAACCTAGTGGCGTGGCAAAACTGATGCGATCGCTACGATTACTAATGACTAATGGTGATAGGACATTAGCCATTAGTCATTTAGTAATTAACCGCATCTCCAGTAACTAAAAGTGGTGAAATACCTATTCTCGCCTCTGCCTAAGTTTCTCAACAAATAGCCACTCACTGACGCTTCAAACAGGGAAACGGCAAGATTCAGGATTCTTACCCAAGTAAAAGCAGTCTGGGTAAATTGCTCTCCACAGCCAGACATCAATTGTTGATAATTAAGGAAATCAAACCAAGATGATTGAGACTAATGTCTCTCGCCACCACGAAACATTCCTCCAGGTAATTCAAAGCTATTACCAGCTAACTAAACCTCGAATTATTCCTTTGCTGTTGATTACCACAGCCGGGAGTATGTGGGTTGCAGCTAAGGGACAAGTAGATCCATTACTGTTGTTAGTTACTCTGACTGGTGGTACTTTAGCAGCGGCCAGCGCTCAAACAATCAACTGTATCTATGACAGAGATATTGATTACGAAATGGAACGGACGCGCCATCGTCCGATGCCTTCTGGAAGAGTGCAGCCACGCGATGCGTTGATTTTTGCAGCTGTTCTGGCTGTACTTTCTTTTACCCTACTAGCAGTGTTTGCTAATTTATTGGCAGCTTGTCTAGCATTCTCTGGCATTGTTTTTTATATATTGGTTTACACCCATTGGCTAAAACGTCACAGCACTCAGAATATTGTCATTGGTGGCGCTGCTGGAGCAATTCCGGCGTTAGTTGGTTGGGCGGCTGTCACAAACACCTTAAGCTGGCCTGCATGGTTAATTTTTGCCATTGTCTTTTTGTGGACACCACCCCATTTCTGGGCGCTGGCATTGATGATTCGTGATGACTACGCCAAGGTAGGCATACCAATGCTGCCGGTAATTGCTGGTGCAACAGCCACAGTCAAGCAAATTTGGTATTACACACTAACTACAGTCATCGCCACGCTGTTGTTGTTCTATCCCCTGCACGCCAGCGGTATTATCTATGCTGCGATCGCAGCTGGTTTAGGTGGATTATTTATCCGCAAATCTTGGTGTTTATTGCAACAACCAGAAGACCGCACTGTAGCGAGAGAGGTATTTCTCTACTCCATCTCCTACATGATGCTGTTATGTTTGGCAATGGTGATTGATAGTTTGCCCCTTACCAATCATTTGGTGAGTACTGTCATCGCCCAACTGCACTTATTCCATTAAGGCAGAAAACATCAATGCGATCGCGTTAAAGTTGAGGGCGCGATCGTATTTTTTCCATATTCAAAAAACCACTGAGTATAACATTTCATTAGAAACACTCTGTGTTACTCTGCGTTAACCTCCGCGCCACTCTGCGTTTAAAAGAGTTTTGATTAACATGAATAGTGAAGCGATCGCGTTAGAGTTGAGAGTGCGATCGTATTTTCAAATATTACGTAAAACTAATTTTAAATAATTTTTTATTACTTAACACTAACTAACAAGTATTACACTAACTTAATATTCATAATACCTGAATATTAACTATGGCTCCACAATAACTGGTGTTCCCAAACTTATTTGATTGAATAATTCCTTAACATCGTTATTGTACATCCGAATACAACCATGTGAAGCAGCTTTGCCTACTGAATCAGGGTTAGGTGTACCGTGAAAGCCAACCCAATTTTTACCATTTGTCCAAAATCCAATCCAGTAATTACCAAGAGGATTTTCAGGGTCTCCTCCAGGGATAGCCTTACCTGTAAAAGGATTTATCCAAGTAGGATTTTCCAACATTGTACGTACCCGAAAATTACCAATTGGGGTTCCCCAACCTTTACGTCCTACTGCTATAGGATAACTTTTGACTTGGGTTTTCCCTCGATACAGGGTTACTCGACGATTGCGAAGGCTTATTTTCAGGTTAAGAGGTTGCGTAACTAAATCGTTAATATTAGTCCTTTGAGAGATTAAATTGTTGTTTGTAGTACGAATAGAACTTTTTAACTCAGAAGATAAAGATATAGCAGGATTAAAATTCAGTCCAAATGCACAAACAAAAATCAGTAATTTTTCTGATGGCTTTAACATTTTAATAATCTTTATTTTTGCATTATCAAAAACTGTTGCACTAGAAATCGAATCAATTGATGATTAATCCCATCTTTTATCAAACATTGATTTTTGATGATAATCAGTAGTTAAAATTATTCAATTAGACTGACAAGCTTAATAAGCTTGTCAGTCTATTCTTATAGGGTTAGTAAATTACCATAGCGCTCTGACACCGCTATCTGTGTTTTGTCCACCTGTTGTGTTGTTAACACCTGGATTTTCTTGCGTACCAGTAGTACCGTTATTGGTAGTGCCGTTATTGGGATATTGTTGAGTTCCGGTTGTGCCGTTATTGGGATATTGTTGAGTTCCGGTTGTGCCGTTGTTGGGATATTGTTGAGTTCCGGTTGTGCCGTTGTTGGGATATTGTTGAGTTCCGGTTGTGCCGTTATTGGGATATTGTTGAGTTCCGGTTGTGCCGTTATTGGGATATTGTTGAGTTCCGGTTGTGCCGTTATTGGGATATTGTTGAGTTCCGGTTGTGCCGTTATTGGGATATTGTTGGGTTCCGGTTGTGCTCGTTATTGGGATATTGTTGGGTTCCAGTGTTAGAACCATCAGTAGGTTGTCCTGTTTGAGCGTACAATCTGTTAACTTGATTAGTTTCCAAGTTACTTGAGGTAGATTGTGGCAAAGCTTGTGCTGGAAGACTCATTAAAGCAGCAGTACTAGCAACTCCCAAGATACTAGCAAGCATTTTGAGCAAATTTTTACTGTAATTGACGTTCATTGGTACCTCTTAACTTTGAAGTAAAAGTTCTTAAGTGACTAAGTAATTGCCTGGAATCTAGAAAAAATTTTGCTGTATTTCTCAATAACAACTAACAATGTCACTCAAAATTTTGAGCTTGGTAGTTGATATTTAGTTTAAAAGTTAGCTTTATTAAAATTCTTATTCTTCTGTCTAAAGTCTAGTCTGGCGTTTAAATAATCTATGTTATTTAATACAGCATCTTTTTAAATTATTTATAGTATGTACTTATTTAGATATATATTTTAAATATTTTTCTTTGGATAAAAATAGAGGATTAATTATTAACATAAGTAAGTAATTAATCCAATTATTTATAGATATATTTAAATCAACTCTATTAATAAATATTTCACATTAAACAGTAGTAGTAAAATTGTAAGTCAATAAGCCAAAGGTTATATATAACGTATTGCCTATTTTGCTCAACTGGCTATATCCTGTCCGGCTGATCAGTTGTGATTTGATATATCTGTGCAGAAACTATAAAACCATCTCCCCTGCCTCCCTGTTGAAGGAAGTGGCGGGGAAACCCCCTACGTACCCGTCGTTGCCGACGCTCCTACGTCGCTAACGCTACGCTAGCACCATGCGACTGGCTCCTCAGCGTTCGACTGAGCGCTCACGCCGAAGTCACTCAGAACTTTGTTATAACAACAATAGAACTAATCCGGTTCCTAGAACGCAAAAAACCCCTGCTAACCCAGCCAAAGGTTTTTTGTACTTACCAGTCCACCACTCGGAGACTTTACCTGTATAAGTAATTAGTTGTGCTGTATCTATAGTAGCGATCGCCCACACCAAAGCAGCATGTAATCCCCAAGCAATTCCTAAACTGCCTTTGTCTGCAATCCTCGCCATTACTAACATCATTCCCATCAGCCACAGTCCAGGTAGCTGTGGAAGCGTTTCCTTCTGTTCCCAAACTAAATGCAGCACAGCAAAAATGCAGCTAGAAATTACTGCTGCTATCCAAACTGGGTAATCTCGCTCTAATTCGGTTAATATAAAACCACGAAAAACTAACTCTTCGACACCACCTACCAATAAAGCTACTAATAAAATCGGTAGCAAGATAGATGGTAATAACTTAATATTAGATTTTTCAAATTCACACCAACCCAGCCCAAATTGCACAGTGAACATCATAGCTAGGCTGAATAATCCCAAACCAAAACCTACTCCTAAACCACCTAGCAAGGAAATACTCAATATTAAGCCATAATCAGCAAAAGACCTTTTACATATCAAAATTACTCCCCAAAGAACTATGGGAGCTAATAAGTAAAGTGTCACGATCAGAGGTAACTTTTGCTCTGGCTGCAAAGGTTTTGTTGGTTGCCAACTCATAACAATAGCAGATATTGCTGCTATTGGGAACCAACACACTACCCAACTAATGAAAAATGCCATCAAAACAACTGGTACTGATGCATTTTCTAGAAATGGCAGTAGAGTGTTGACTGATGGCTGAAAAAAATTTGCTAAAACAAATAAAAAAAACACGATAGACTGCTTACACAATAGACTTCTTGGTTTATCTTCAAGACTTTACTAAAATTTGTGGCTTGAGCAATATGTCTAATCGTATCTTGTATTAGTAGAAAATTCTTAAACAGGTGATTTGCGTAATAGTAGGGATAAGTATTTCAGCATATAAGCGCAACTTCTCCCTACCATCTCCAAATTTACTCTTCTTCGTCTAAGTCTTCATCTACCTCATCCAAGTCTTCTGGGGAGATGCCTTTTTTATCGCTTTCACCTAGTTGAATCAGGTGAATATGCTTGTATCCCAGTCTAATTTCAAATTCATCTCCAGGCTTTAAACCCATTGCTTTGGTGTAAGTTGCACCAATGACAATTTGACCATTTTGATGAACGCTAACCCGATAAGTCGGTTCGCGTCCACGGCCATCTTTAGGTGCTTCTGGACTTAAGGGAATTCCTCTAGCCGATAGCAAAGCGTCATAAAAATCAGTCAGATTGACGCGTACCTGGTTATTCTTAGTAACAGTGTAATAGCCACACTGCTTTGCTCTTTCTCTTCTGGGTAAATTAGAAAGTTCTTTTACCTTAGCAAGCAGTGCTTTTCCAGTTAATGGTGCAGTTGCAGTTTCTGTCATTACGCTCAAATTATCCTTACTCTCTCCAAACTGATAAACTATGTAGTCTGATGCCAGTATTTAACTTTTGAGTATCCGTATAAAGATGCTCAAAATTTTAAGGAAGGGTTAAATTGCTACTGATAGAGGAGCCACAAACGCCTATATTATGTTTGTCCGCAACAGATTAAAGGTCAGGGTTATCACAAGCATTTATTTTGGTGATTTTACGGCACTTTTAACCATGATTCGCCATTGAAAACAAAATGATTTTCTCTTTTGGCGCTACTGTAGCGGTGTGACTTTAAGCCACCTTTACAAATGAGGTTGTTCCTACTCTAAATAAATAGTAGACCCAAGAAATTGCAGGTTTTCCACTTTCAGTGTTTGCCTTTATTGCTCTTGAGTTGTAGGGTTTTAACCATTCTTCCTCTTAAGCTTAAGACGGCATAGTATTTGAATATGCTCTCTTGGACATACACTTTTTGTCCCAGATATAGAGACATAAAATTTTTTGTCTCTAGGTTACGAAAAAACAAAGCAGTGGTAATCGCGCTTATACGACGATTGAGACTGGTTTTGTTACTTCGTAATTTTATATTAAATACTAGCATGGACTAATAATAGCAAAATAATTGTTTAACTTTGAATTTAATTTACAGACAAACTTTTATCTAAATCATTTAGCTTAACGAGGTAACAAGCAGTCAGGATTTTCATTCGGGTTTATTAGCTAACGTGCGTATTGCTGCATCACTTTTATAAAAATTCATCTAAATTTAGATCAGCAGTTTTGAGTGAGTGCCATTTTTTGATGTTGGAGATTGAGAACAGACAAAAATGCACAGAGGTTAAACCTCCTGGTTTATTCTCACAAGACAAACAACAGTCGAGTATTTTGAGTGTCTGTCTTTGGGAAGAATAAATATATTGCACATCTGTCAAGTGCTTGATAAACGTGAGCAGATGTTTATGATCAGCTTTAACACTTCCATATCAGCAAAAATTAACCTTTGGTAATTATTTCTCTAATTTTTCCAATAAGTAGATTTGAGCTATGAGTCTTGTTGATATAAAGATGTATTAAGCAGATGAAGTGTATTTAGGGGAATATTGTTGCAATTCAGGTAATTAACTTGAGTTGTTCTCCAGCAAAAACTCTTTTGTTTTTAACTCATAAACAGGTAAGGTGGACAATAAGCTACGATCGCCTGTTTGGTACTAAAGCTCAGAGCTTAACATAATTCTTGGACAGGGTGCTAATACAACTAAAATTTTAATGGTTATCCTGGAATTAGAATCAGTGGCTCTTTACTCATCAGCCTTTTATCACTCGGCGTTGAATAAAGAGCAACAAGAGTATAGCTCAATTTTTCGCACTTACTAGCCTTTACTCATAATTTCTAAGGCTGGTAAAGCAATTTTAAGACTTTGGTTGGTGGCAATGGAAGTTATTTTTAAGGTGATTCGGCAGCAACAAAATTCTGCACCTGTTGTGCAAACTTACTCTCTAGAGGTAGACCCTGGTAATACAATCCTCGATTGTCTAAATCGCATTAAATGGGAGCAAGATGGCACATTAGCATTTCGCAAAAATTGTCGCAATACCATTTGTGGCAGCTGTGCGATGCGAATCAATGGGCGTTCGGCTTTAGCTTGTAAAGAAAACATCGGCAGCGAAATTGCTAGATTACAGCAAATACAATCGTTGACAAATACAGCAAATCCAAATCTAGAAATTACGGTTGCACCTTTGGGTAATATGCCCGTAATTAAAGATTTAGTAGTAGATATGAGCAGTTTTTGGGATAACTTAGAGGCAGTTGCTCCTTATGTGAGTACAGCAGCACGACAAATACCAGAACGAGAATTTTTACAAACACCTCAAGAGCGATCGCTCCTCGATCAAACTGGTAACTGTATCATGTGTGGTGCTTGTTATTCTGAATGCAATGCCCGTGAAGTTAATCCTGATTTTGTCGGCCCTCATGCTTTAGCTAAAGCCTATCGCATGGTTGCCGATTCTCGTGATAGTAATACAGAAAATCGCTTAGAAAATTACAACGAAGGTACTAAAGGAGTGTGGGGTTGCACTCGTTGTTTATATTGCGATGCAGTTTGTCCAATGGAAGTTGCACCCTTAGAACAAATTAGCAAAATTAAACAAGAAATTCTTACACATACACAAAAAACGGATACCCGTTCAATTCGTCACCGCAAAGTTTTAGTTCAGTTGGTAAAAGCAGGCGGTTGGATTGACGAACGCCAATTTGGTTTACAAGTAGTTGGTAATTATTTCCGCGATCTCAGAGGATTACTTAGTCTTGCACCTCTAGGATTAAGAATGATCGCCAAAGGTAAATTCCCCTTATCTTTTGAACCATCCGAAGGAACACAACAAGTGCGATCGCTCATTGAATCTGTACAAAAAGAGACTAGTGAAGGATAAAGACTGAAATTTCACACTTCATACTTCATACTTTATCTGGGGTCTTGTGGAATATTTAAAGGTCGCCCAAAGCGGTCATAAACCAAAATATCCCACTGCCCGTTATTACTAGACTCAAAAGCAATCCGAGTGCCATCAGCGCTAATTGTCGGGTTACGAACTTCTGCTTGCAGATTGTTAGTTAAATTGCGTGATTGGCGAGTTTCCCGGTCATAAACAAAAATAGCCGATCGCCCCTGACGACTAGCCGCAAATACAACATAACGACCATCTTGCGAAACACTAGGGTGAGAGGCGATCGTATCTAATGCATTTAAACCTGGTAAATCAATTAAATTGCGACTCAGGGTATCAAACATATAAACATCTTGGCTACCCCGGCGATCGCTAATAAACACAATATATCTTCCAGAACTTTGTGGATTTAATTCTGAAGCCAAACTATTAATACTCCGCCCCCCCGGATCAAACGGATAACTCACCAACCGAGGATAACCAAAACAACCAGTTAGTAAACTACAGCAAGCAAATATAGGGATAAAAATATTGCGGTTTGTCATTAGTCAATAGTCAATAGTCTTTGTCCTTTGTCATTTGTCAAAAAGTGAGATGCTAAAGGACAAAATTTCACACTTCATACTTCATACTTCACACTTCATACTTCATACTTCACACTTCATACTTCATACTTCACACTTCATACTTCATACTTCACACTTCATACTTTAATTCGGCGCATCCACTGTTGCACCGTTAGGAATATCTAATTCGATATTGGGGCCACGGTCTAAAACTTCAATATCCCATTGGCCACGGCTGGCTGTTTCAAAGACAACATAACGTCCATCAGGGCTAATACCAGGATTTCGCACCCAGCCACGATAGACAGGAGTCAGAATTTGGGATTGTTGCGTAGCGCGATCGTAAAGAGCTACCACTGGTCTACCTTGGTCGCTAGTTAAATAAACAATATAACGCCCTGTGTAGCTCAAGCTAGGACTTTCACTAATTGTCTCCGGTCGGTTTAAACCCGGCGTTCTCACAAATATTTGCTGTTGCAAATCGTACACCAATAATTGATGACTACCATTACGATTTGAAACAAATGCCAAAAACCGACCGTTGCCACTCAACGTCGGTTGTTCTTCGGTATAACGACTATTAAGGGAAGTAGGCCCAAGCGGAATCTCACCGGAACCACACGATCCAAGTAAGCTTATTAAGCCAAAAATCAGGCTCCAATGAATCGGTCTTTGGAGCCACAAAGCAGGCGTAAATTTGTTCACCTCAACTGTTATTTTTTACATCGCCTCTAGCTTACATCTATCCCAACAGTTTTAGACATCATCAAAATTAGTTGAATTATCCGATTCATCATCAGACTGGTCAATCGGCTTGTATGGCACATAATCAGCCGGGATGACATCATCATCAGCACTCTCTCTACGCGAAGTTGTTTCAGCAGGCGGACGACGTTTTCTCGGTCTAGCAGGAACATCATCTTCCCGGTTTTCTGGACGCTGAGTACCATTACTACCACGACGAGAAGGTTTTCTCACTTCATCACTGGGACTTTCCCAATCGTCAACCTGCCTAGTAGAAGGCGAACCCCAACTTTCATCGTCATAGTTTTCAGTCGGTCGGTTTGTGGAACGCGCAGAAGTACGACGACGAGTTTTATCAGTTGTTTCTGTTCGTTCATTACTGGTGCGGCGGCTTGAACGACGAGGTGGTTGTTCCTCATTGTAGTCATCACGAGATAAGCGTTCATCTCTGCTACCCCGAATTCTAGGACGTACAGGAGGCTCTTCTTCTTCATAAGGCAGTGGTTCGTATTCGTCTTCTACCTCAGCCTCATAATCTCTGCGCGACCTCTTATATGAATAGTTATCACTGACTTCTCGTTCTCTATCCACAATTGGCGTGTTGCGCTTGGCTTGCTGGGTAGCGATACTCCGCAGACGAATACTTTCAACTGCAAAAAACACAGTTGTCCCAACCAAAAGCAACTGACCAAATTGCAGAATCGGGTCTAAGCGCCATCCTTGGAAAATGAGAATAAAGCCGCAGAGTAAACCGACAGCAGCAAAAAAGATATCTTGATCCCGTGAAAGTTCTGGGCGTACAGTCCGCATAAAATACAGCGCTGCCCCAGCCACAGCCAGGAAAATTCCCAGAATACTGGCTGAGTTCGTCCCTACATTGACCTGAGCCAGAACACTGGCTGAGTTCAGCCCAAAATTTAGCATTGTTCTTTATCCCAATATCACAATCTATGTTAGCGAGTCACAATTAAAATCACTACTTTAATTAATCACAATATAATTAAGCTTCAAAGCTTCTGGCTAGGAAGGTTTGAAGCTTTTTTATTTATCGCCAGCCAAAAAATTTATATCTGTCAGCTAAGTATACCTTGTCCTCACCAGGAAGATTGCTGCTGTTAATGCAATTAGGTAAATAGCTGACAGACGATTGGTATCAGAGTCGAACTGACTCACCAAAGGATTATGAACGTTGGATTTTATCTTTTTGGCTAATGAAAATTAGCGCAACGGTAGCAGGGATAACGACAATCGCACTACCCCAAACCAGACTCCAAAGAAAATTTGCTAAAGATGGTGTCATTGTTCTCAACCTTTTTTTACACACTTCATCATAATTCTAATCGTGTAGCACTTTCTTGAGAAGCCTTTTGGCATTAGCTTTAAAACTAGAGGCTAGAGGTTAGGGGCTGGGGATTAGTATTTTTACCTCAGTATTTTCTGTAACTAGACAGATATTTTTCCAAGAAAACTCTAAATATTGCAATATTTATGGACAATATGACTTCGGGGTGAATCCTGACTGGCATTTGAAATAAAATATATATAGATTGCTTTACAAAGCTTAAAACTTCCTGACTTTCTTCTCAGAATTTTCTTTGCTCAAAACTAGTAGCTCAAACTGATGACTGGTGTTAACTTGATCGTTTGGATTCTCGGCCCGCTGTTGGGACTGATGACATTCCTATTTATTTTCCGGATTATTCTTACTTGGTATCCGCAAGTAGATTTAAATCGGTTGCCTTTCAATCTCATAGCTTGGCCTACCGAGCCATTTTTAGTGCCTTTACGTAAGCTAGTACCACCCATAGGCGGGGTGGATATTACCCCGATTATTTGGGTGGGTATTTTCAGCTTGTTGCGGGAAATCCTGCTAGGACAGCAAGGACTGCTTACTATGATGTCTCATGTCAGCTAGGCAATAGGGTATGATGCGATCGCCCAATCATTATATAGGAAGGCGATCGCTATAAAGCGGAGCGTCAGCTTGTGCGCTGCTAGAGGTACAAAATTGTTCGCAATCCCTCATCTACCTCCGCCTGCAAGTAGTCCGGTAGTGAACTAATACGTTCAATCAGGAACGTTTTATCAACCGTGAAAATTTGAGATACGTTAGCAACAGAATCTCTGGGCAAACCTGATGCTTCATGCGGTAACAGTACATTACCTGGTGCTTCTGCTAACTGAATATTTGAAGTGATGATGACGACGATAACTGTATTGATCCGGCTTTGAGTAAAAATATCATCTTGAATTACCAAAACAGGACGACGATACCCAGGCTCTGAAGCTACAGGGTCAGGTAAGTTCGCCCACCAAATTTCTCCCCGATACATTACCAATCCTCACGAGGCAGAGACATAAACTGCATCCTTGCCATCACCGGATCTAATCCAGAAGACTCTTGAGAGTAAACTTGGTTCAGCTTTTGCAAGATTTGATTACGGTTATATTTTTTCAGATAAGCTTGTAATGCTTTTGTGTAAAGCTCACTGCGTGACAATCCTAGCTGTTGAGCTAGTGCTTCTGCTTCTTCAAAAACTGAATCTGGAAGCGAAATAGCAGTTTTCATAGTCACCTTGAGTGTAATTTTGACTCTTTTGAGTTATACCTTGGTTATACCAAGATTGCAATAGTCAAGTATACTCAGATAATTTTTCAGAACGCCTATGAAGCGATCGCCCAATCATCAATCATATAGGAAGGGCGATCGCTCTCGGCTTGAGCGCTGCTAGAGATACAAAATTGTTCGCCATCCCTCATCTACCCCTGTTTAAGATTGGCTCACGGGATCAGTGTCAATAGCCAGTTCGGCAATAACTTGCTGCAAAGAGATATTTCTGCTGTGATCCGATGATTTTCTGGTTTCTTGCTTTGCTAGTTGAGCATCAATCTCTTCAAGGGATAGCACTGGTAGGTCAAAAGCTTCTTTAAACCATTGAACGAGTTGCATTAGTTCTTCAAAGGAGGCACCAACCAAGGCAACAGGAGTTTTGCTGTAATTGACAATAGTATTATCCCGCTCATAAAAGACCTCACGAATGGAGTAACGCCCTTGATTATCACGAAATACGCGGTAAGTCCAAATCATCGTGTATTAGCTCTCCTGACCACGAAAGAAAACTGTGTTGTTTGGTTTCTCTCCAATTCTCTCAATACTAACAATTTGAACCAGATCATCGACGTTATAGAACACTCGAAATATACCAACTCTTAACTCCCACTCAGCAATATCTGGTGGGTTTCGTCGGAATCGGTTTCTGGTTTCTGTTGCTGGCTCATAAGGTAATTGGGTTTGGATTGCATCAATGATAATGTTTTGCTCAAACTTTTTGAAATAGCGTAAATCTTGAACTGCTTCAGGCGTAAATTCGATTTCGTACATCCGTGATTATTGAGTCCCTAACCCGAACTGGCGTTAAAAGTAAAAAGGTAAAAGATTCTTTTCTTTTGCCTTTTACCCTTTACCTTTTGCCTTACCCAATCCTCTAAAGTTTCATCTCCTGGACAAAATTGGTGTAAACGTTACCCTGTAAAAACTGTGGATTTTCCATAATTTTTTGGTGAAACCCAATAGTTGTCGGTAGCCCAGTGATGGCACACTCCCGTAGGGCGCGTTTCATCCGGTTGATGGCAGTTGGGCGGTCTGGCCCCCAAACGATTAGCTTGCCGATGAGAGAATCGTAGTAGGGGGGAATTTGGTAATCGGTGTAAACGTGAGAATCAATTCGCACACCAGGGCCACCGGGAGGAAGATAACCGCTGATACGTCCTGGGGCTGGACGGAAATCATGGTCTGGATCTTCAGCATTAATTCGGCATTCAATAGCATGACCACGCAAAACTACTTGATCTTGAGTCAGCTTCAGTCTTTCTCCTTGAGCCACCCGAATTTGTTCCACAACTAAATCCACCCCAGTAATCATTTCGGTTACAGGATGCTCTACTTGAATTCTGGTGTTCATTTCCATGAAGTAGAACTGACCAAACCGATCTAACAGAAACTCAATAGTCCCAGCCCCTGTAAAGTTGATAAACTGGGCAGCTTTGACGGCAGCTTGTCCCATTTTCTCGCGCAAATCTGAGTCAAGAGCCGGGCTAGGCGCTTCTTCTAGTAGTTTTTGGTTGCGGCGTTGAATTGAGCAATCCCGTTCACCTAAGTGAATCACATTGCCGTAGTTATCTGCCAAAATTTGAAATTCAATGTGGCGTGGACGTTCAATAAATTTTTCTATATAAACGCCAGAATTACCAAAAGCTGCACCTGCTTCTCCTTGAGCAGCTAAGAAAAGTTTGACAAATTCATCTTCAGAACGTACTAGACGCATCCCACGTCCACCACCGCCTGCCGTGGCTTTGATCATCACTGGATAACCAATCTCTTTAGCCAGTCCTAATCCTTCTTGCTCAGACTCTACTAAACCATCACTACCTGGTACTGTTGGCACTCCAGCTTTTTGCATGGTTTCTTTAGCTGTAGATTTATCTCCCATCAACCGAATGGCTTCCGGAGTCGGGCCAATAAAAGCAATATGATGAGCAGCACAGATTTCTGCAAATTTGGCGTTTTCTGCCAAAAAGCCATAACCTGGATGAATAGCAGTGGCATTACGCGTCAAAGCGGCAGCAATGATATTGGGAATATTTAAATAACTTTTACCGCTGGCAGGCTCACCAATGCAAACTGCTTCATCAGCAAGTTGAACATGGAGAGCGTTACGATCAACGGTGGAGTGAACCGCAACAGTCGCAATTCCCATTTCTTCACAGGCGCGAAGAATGCGAAGGGCGATTTCTCCCCGATTAGCAATTAATATTTTGTCAAACTTCATTTTTTAGCTTCGATATTAGTACCAGTAGATTGACATTTTCTCTTATCTGATTTGCAACAGAGCTTTTACTTGGTTGCAAATCAGATAAGAGCTTTCTAAACATCATCCAAAGCAGTGTATGTAAGCCCTTCGGAGTTCCACAAAGGTAAGACTGCCAGGGAGCCTCTGCGGGTCTGAACCAGATTAACAGCATCACATCTGCTTGTCTGTGCCAGTTTCCCAAACTAGGCTATGGTTAGTGCAGAGCATCTTAAAGTAGCTATACCCCTTGTAATATCACTTGTGGCGCTATTACATTTCTGTTAGTCTGATATCCGCCTTCGGGAAATTTGTGAATATGTTCACTTAAATTTTTAGTAAATTTTGCAAAATTAGATATTACCTTACTATAATCACTTTGTTGTGCTATATTAGTTCTTCAGTGAACTCTCGCGGATGTGGCGGAATTGGTATACGCGCACGCTTGAGGTGCGTGTGGCTTTGCCTTGCGAGTTCGAGTCTCGCCATCCGCATTTTTAGTCAATGGTCATTAGTCAATAGTCAATAGTAATGCAACGCCTAGACATGGATTATTGACTTTGAACTATTGACTTTTTTTGTGCTTTTATAGAAATAGATGAACTTTTGTAAATAAAATTGACTGCGATTTTTACTCTGACAAACAACTCCACACTGCCAGCCGCGTGGCATCGTCTGACTCCGATTTGGCAAGGGGGCGAGGAGGTTATACAAAAGAGTTTGCCGCATGCACAGCTGGCTCCGACTTGGCAACTACTGTTATTGGGCGATGGTTCTCCGACTAGGCATTTAGAATTGCTTACAGGTGAGCCAACAGAAGTAGATGTCATTGATATGTCATTGATTGGCATGGATTTAGATGATGCGCCCGATTTAATTCAAGCTGTACCAGGGCCAAGGCTGAGACGACAAGTGTGGCTGCGTACTGCTTCCGGGCAGAGATTAGCTTATGCGACATCGTGGTGGGAAGCCAGCCATGTAGATGAGTATTTGCAAAATCGTTCATTACCAATTTGGGCAAGTTTAGCTCGTCTCCGCACAGAGTTGTATCGAGATGTACGCGGTATTTATTATGGTGATTCGGCAGCGTTAGAGTCTGGCTTTGATGTTGCAGGGCCGTTTTGGGGTCGTCATTACTTATTTTGGCATCATGGGCAGCCTCTAACTTTGATTTATGAGGTTTTCTCACCTTACTTAACCAAGTATTTGGGGCCGATGCAGCTAAGTTCTGCTAATGGCAAAGTGTAGAATGAAGTAGCGATCGCCAAAGTAGCGGAGCCAGGAGGTAAAAACATCACTATTCCTGACATTCAGGCTCACAAAGTCTCTTCACCTATAAAATCTCAAACTAACCAGGTAATATAATTTACATGAGTTAGTAAAAAATTAAATTTATATAAAGATTATATTCTAGATCGATAGCTAATTTACTGCTATCTAGCCAATATAAGCATGATTTAAGCGCAAAAACATCGATAAATTGCCAAAATTTGAGATTTGATAATTTTGGTACAAATAGTCATCAGTAATCATAATTTCAAAAATTGGCGTATTAAAGCTATGTTTTTGAGCATTAAATACAGAATGACTAAATTATGTAAGTAGTAAAAATTACAAATTACTGGTGACTTGCAGCATTTTTGAGTTAGTTATATCCTCATAATGCTGGGAACAAAGTTCAGAACTTATGCAGAAAGGTCGTCTTTTAAGAGTAACTGTAAGGGTTTAAAAACGTATGTTTATAAGAGTTTTACTTACCTACACCCCTCTTTTCAATCATTGATTCGTAGTATCAATGCGGAATTCTCAAATGGTTTCTCTAACTAAGATTGACCGACAAAGAAAATTTTTATCGAAAAGTTGCCTACGAAATAGAGCAAAGCATGTTAAAAAGATTAACTAACAACAAAATCACTACTTTTACAGCAAAAATAGCTCAGGTTCATCACCGAAGTATCAGCAAAAATTCAGGGTAGAGAAAATTGTTGAAGAACTGCCAAAAAAATGGCAAAAGCTTAAGTTTACTTGACTAAACAAGTAATAAGTTCGCAAGTATGAGGTATTGGTTTCAATGGCGCTGCCTATTGTGTCTGTTCCGATGAAGAAAAAACAGAAACCGTCTCTGGCACTGACGCTCTCGGCTACTGGTTTATTAATTATTGGTGGCGGAGTCGCCCATCGCTTGTTAAGCCAGGAGCATCTATATTCTGGAAGTTTACTAGTAGGTGCAAACATTATTCCAAGCGATGCTCTGTTTGCAACTTCTCTTACTACAGATCCCAAGCAATGGCAGAAATTACAGGAGTTCGGCACGAAAGAGTCGCAAGCAGAACTGAAGAAAAGTTTAATTGTGCTGCGCGATCGCTTTATGAAGAATAATGGTTTTAACTTTGAACAAGATATTCAACCTTGGGTAGATGAAGAAGTTACCTTCGCAATTTTAGCTCCCGAAAATACTCAGCCTGCCCCTAAACCTGTAGCTACCGACGGCGTTGCTGCCAATAGTCAGCAGTCAATAGTTATGGTCTTGCCTGTAAAAAACCCAGAGTTAGCGCCAAAAATCTTGGCACAACCCAAAGCACTGAAAACAGGTAAATGGATTGACCGCACCTATCAGGGAATTTTGATTAAACAAAGCGAAGGACAATTCGGCACAAACATTTCAGCTACATTATTAGATAAGCGCTTCCTAGTTATTACTGATAATCCCAAAGCCACAGAACGCACAATTGATGCCTATAAAAATAAAACATCTTTAGCAACAGTCGGGAGTTTCGCTGATAATTTTCCGAAAATTTCTGAATCTCACTCTTTTGCCCAGTTTTACGTCAACGTCCCAACAGCTGCCAAAATTGCTACTACGGCTCCTAATCGCCGATTGCCTGCACAAGTTTTGGCTCAACTGCAAAATAATCAAGGTTTGGCAGGCTCTATTACTTTAGAGTCAGAAGGTATACGCTTGAAGGGCATTTCATGGCTTAACCCTCAAAGTCAGCGCCTACTGTCAGTAGACAACACAGCAGGCAGTATGCAGCAACGAATGCCAGCAGAAACCTTGATGATGATATCTGGTAGCAACTTACAACGGTTTTGGGGAGACTACATCTTAACATCGCAAGGAAATCCGCTCTCACCCGTATCTCCGGAACAACTGCGTAGTGATGTAAAATCTCTGACTAATCTTGATTTAGAACGGGATTTACTTAGTTGGATGAAAGGCGAGTTTGCTGTCTCACTGATTCCGAATACACCAAAAAACGGCACACCAGGAGATTTTAGAGCCGGATTGGTATTCATGATCAAAGCCAGCGATCGCAAATTAGCTGAAACATCCCTACAAAAGCTGGATGACGTGATTAAAAGTCAATATCAATTCCAAATTCAACCAGGGACAGTCGCAGGTCAAGCTGTTACTAACTGGATTGGGCCTTTTGGGACTTTAACTGCCAGCCACGGTTGGTTAGATCAAGATGTCGCTTTCTTAGTATTGGGCGCTCCCGTCACCGATAAAATTGTCCCTAAACCCAACAGCACACTGGCCAGCAATATTTCATATCAACACACGGTGCCTATAGAACCCAATCCGACAAATGGACAATTTTTCATAGATGTGGAACGGATGGTAAATAACTTTACCCTCAATACGCTATTTCCTAAACAAAGAACTTTTCTAGAAGCAACTCGTTCAATAGGCGCAACAACAGCTGTGAGTGATAGTCGCAGTACACGCTATGATGTATTCCTTTCTCTGAAAAAATCTACTAACTCAGCAACTTTACCTAATCAGGCGAATAATCCCAACATTAGTAGTTCAAAACCCTGAACTTGCAGGACACCAGAAGACTGTTAGCCAGCAAAACACGGAAATTACAAGTTAATGAAGTACAGCATTTAGATTTCAAAGCTTGGTAGAGAGCTTATTCTGATTCAGAATTCTGACTCCTGAATTCTGAATTCTGCTGCATCTTTATGTTACTTGGCACGTCAGCTAACCGATATCATACATATTAATTTATTCTATCTACCCTGAGTCACTAATTAAACTCAAGTTAGGATCAAAATAGTTAGAATCGATATTTTAAACAATAACGGTGGAGAATACTATATGAATCTGGTTGTACTCCAGAACTGGCTAGACAACGCCTCATTTGCTGTGTTATTCCTCACTATGCTGGTTTACTGGGGAGGAGCGGCTTTTCCCAATTTGCCAGCCATTGGTGCTTTGGGGACAGCCGGAATGGCGATCGCAAATTTGTGCATTGCTACCCTTTTAGGCGCAAGGTGGATAGAAGCAGGTTATTTCCCCCTGAGTAACTTGTACGAATCATTGTTTTTTTTGACTTGGGGAATTACAGCAGTTCATTTAATTGCGGAAAATGGTACCCGTAGCCGGTTGGTAGGAGTCTTTACTGCGCCTGTGGCAATGGGGATTACTGCCTTTGCTGCCCTGACTTTACCATCAACAATGCAATCGGCAGAACCTTTAGTACCAGCGTTGAAGTCTAACTGGCTGATGATGCACGTCAGCGTCATGATGTTGAGCTACTCAGCTTTAATGGTAGGTTCAATATTAGCGATCGCTTTTTTGGTGGTTACACGCGGTCAAAATATCCAACTACAAGGCAGTTCTGTTGGGACTGGTGGCTACCGCAGTAATGGTTATCGCTTACACAAAGCGGGTGAACTAGTTGCTCAAACAGCAACAGCAGGCGGCGAAAATAACGGTTCTACTCGTCGTTTTGAAACTAATACCAACAACGGTAACACTGCCGTTTTGAATTTAGTCACTGCGACCCAATCAGAAACCGCAGCAACAGCCGAAACTCTCTCACCCCAGCGCCTAAGTCTTGCGGATACCCTGGACAACATCAGCTATCGCATCATTGGGCTAGGATTTCCTCTGCTGACAATTGGGATTATTGCTGGCGGAGTCTGGGCAAATGAAGCTTGGGGTTCTTACTGGAGTTGGGATCCCAAAGAAACCTGGGCATTAATTACTTGGTTAGTTTTTGCAGCTTACCTCCACGCTAGAATCACGCGCGGTTGGCAAGGTCGTCGCCCCGCAATTTTAGCTGCCAGTGGCTTTGTTGTTGTTTGGATTTGTTATCTCGGTGTGAATCTTTTAGGAAAAGGTTTACATTCTTACGGTTGGTTTTTTTAATAGCTTTAGCCCCTCTTCATTAGTTGAGAGGGGCTAAATTATCTTGCACTTTATTTTTTTCATTACGAATTACAAATTACAAATTATTAATTATTAATGGTATGGACTCCGCTACACGCCAAAATCCATCGCACTATCCGATCGCGTCATTTATTTAAACATAACGAACGGCTATTAATTGCTGTTTCTGGTGGACAAGATTCTCTGTGTTTAATTAAATTACTATTAGATTTACAATCAAAATGGGCATGGCATTTAAGTATTGCTCACTGCGATCATCGCTGGCGTGATGATTCGCAAGCTAATGCTGATCATGTAGAAAAATTGGCTAGAAATTGGGGTGTAGAGTTTTATTTAGAAATTGCCAAAGAACCTGTAAATAGTGAGGCGGCAGCGCGGAATTGGCGGTATCAAGCTTTAAATGCGATCGCGCAACAATACAATTATCAATATATTATTACCGGACATACAGCAAGCGATCGCGCTGAAACTCTGCTTTATAATTTAATGCGTGGTACTGGTGCTGATGGTTTACAAGCTTTAACTTGGCAACGTCCTTTATCTGAAAAAATGACCCTAGTACGCCCACTTTTAGAAATTACTCGTCAAGAAACAGGGAAATTTTGCCAAGATTTTCAATTGCCTATTTGGGAAGATTCTACCAATCAAGATGTGAAGTATGCCCGTAACCGCATCCGCCAAGAATTAATTCCTTATTTGCAAGCAAACTTTAACCCCAAAGTAGAATCAGCCTTAGCCCAAACAGCAGAACTTTTGCAAGCAGATGTAGAGTACTTGGAACAAGCCGCCCAGCAGTTGCGAGAAGAAGCAATGATAGGAAGTAGAGATTTTCTCAAAATCAACCGTCGGGTATTACAGAAAGCACCATTAGCTTTACAACGTCGTGTGATGCGACAGGTATTGCTAGAAATTTTGCCAGACGCACCTAATTTTGAACATATTGAAAAATTAACAGCTTTAATGATAGCGCCGAACCGTTCGCAAACCGATCCGTTTCCTGGTGGTGCGATCGCTCAAGTCCAAGATGATTGGATTATCATAAAGTGTGAAGTATGAAGTATGAAAGATGAAGAATTCAGAAGTCTGAATTCAGATTGTAAAATGTTTTGCTACCGGTGAGAGGAATTTTAGAACATCCTCTCAGGAGTCAGAACAAGAAAGCGGAGGATTATTCAGATCTACCAATTCATTCTGAATCCTGCCTCCTGCATTATGTTTAATAAAATTTCAAACTTCATACTTCAGACTTCATACTTCTCAAGATGCTACTAATTCTGGTTGAGATATTAAACTTTGGAGAGTTTGACGCATCTCGCTAATAGTTTGTAGTTGATAATCACCAGTTTCTTGCACTTGAGCCAATGATTCATTAACTCCTTGGAGTTTTTGTCGTAAGCTGTCTAAATAATCTTGAATTGGTTGTAGTGTCTCTTGATATAAATTCACCCGCACCCAACATTCAGCAGTCGCTGTTCGCAAAGATTGTAAATTAGCTTCTAAAGTTTTGGTTTCTTGTTGCTTTTGTTCAAAATCATGAGTTTGGTTATCAATCATTCCTTGATCCAGATCAATTGCAGACCGCATCTGCTCAAGTTCTTGTTCAAGTTTTTGTAATCCTTGTAATTGTTGTTGTCGCTGACTATCGATTTGTAACAAAATTGGAGCAAAATTAATTTGATTTTCTTCTTCTATATTGGTAACAGGTTGTCCTTGTCGGCGGAGCAGTACATTTTGGTGCTGTTTAAGAACCTTATCGCGCTGCAATAAACTACGACGTTGACCTTCCAAAGTTTTATTGAGCATTTGATAATGGTCTTTTTCATCTGCCAGTTCCATTTCTAAATTGATGTGATCCTGGTCAGAAGCTTGGCTAAGTTTTTTTTGTAATTCTTCTATAGCTTCTTGCTTGTATTGCAGTTCTTGTTCCTGCTCGTGGACAAAATTAGAGTCTATTTCTAACTTATTTATCAAATCTTGAACTATTTTTTGTAGTTCATCTAAAGGCATTTTTTCCAACGATTCCACATCAATTTTCTGGGAAGTAACATCACCAGCCCCACCAGCTAAAGAATTAATCTTTTGATATAAATCTTCTTGATATTGCAACTGTTCTTTGACTAGTCGAGCATATTCTTGCTTACTAGTAACAGTTGCCATATTTACTTTTAATTGAGCCGTTTGTTGCTCTAAGGAATTATGTGCTTGTTGTAATTCGTTTTGGCGATCGCTTAAAGTTTGTCCAAGACGCTCAACTTCTTCTTGCTGTTGCTGAAGTAAAGTTTTTTGTTGTTCTAGTTGTTCCCAGTGTGGGTTTAAAGTTGCTTGCTGCTGTTCGATTAATTCAAAAGCAAGATGTAAATGTTCCCTGACTGTTTCCGTTGGCGCAACACGGCTAGATAAGCGATTCAGTAATTCGCTCATCACCCGACTTTGTTCTTCATCTAAAACATTACCTTGTTTTAACTCTGCTTGTCGTTCCTCTAAGCGTTGCTGTTCACCGCGCAGATGCTCCCAAGCGCCTTCTAATTCTTGGCGGTTACGCTCAATTTCAGCTTGTAACTTTTCAATTTCCTCACGGGACGAGTCAACTTCCTGTTTTTGCTCGTCTAGACGTTGACAATCATCTTCCAGTTGTTGCAGTTGTTCTAAACGAGCTTCCATTTCCATTTCTCGGCGATTCATTTCTTGCGCCTGAAATGTTAGCGACTGCTTCCACTGATCAATCTCATCTTCTTTCAGTTTAAATTTTTCTAGCTGGCGAGAAAAATTTTGCAATATATTAACCAATGGCCGCCCTGCTTCTTGAACCCGCTGTACTTGACGATTTGGATTCAGTTCTACTAGCACTAATGCGCCATCATTTAATTTACTTGCTTCCTCAGCGGTGATTACTTCTTCCGACACAGTACTCCAATTCTGGTCGGTTCGCTGACAAGCTAGCAGTTTCAGTTCGGTTTTAGAACCACCACTAAGTAAGCCGCCTTTCTGCTTTTGTACTTCTGCTAAATACAGCACACCGTTCGTCCTTTTACGTACTTAATGTCCGTGTTTTGAGATATATAGCAGGAGGCAGGAGGCAGGAGGCAGGAGATAGACGTATTATTATTCCTGGCATTCAAGCTTTCAAAAAGTCCTAACATATCTGGCTACAGCTATACCTAAGATAATTCTGTTAGTCTGTCTTAATTCACTTCAGTGTCGGAAAAAAGACAGACAAAACTATTTATAGACGTGAGATTTCACGTCGTAATATTTTTAGAAGCGATTGGGTCACGCCTTTATATTCTGTACTCGTAAGACTGATGATGACTTCCGTGTTATCACTAACTTTATCAAGGTGTATTACGAAAATTTACGGTTTATAGCTAAATGTATCTCCTGATAGAGATTAGTTGTTGGCGAAATAAGATGGCGAAGATTCAGAGGTAATAATTTACTTTACTTATGAGAAATATGTAAAAAATTGCTGGGCAAACTTAAGTCAAGAATATCACTAGGAGTAACGTTGAGCTAAATGCAGGGAAACTTAAATGAAATTGATATCCGTAGTATTTTGCAATTGATTGAGTTAGGGCAGCGAACTGGACAACTCTTAGTGGAAGCTGGCTTTCACAGGCAAGATAATCTCATCCAAGATGAGACACTCAGACATCGCCATAGCAGAAATAGCAGAAAACAATCTTGGTTTGTCTTTTTCCTCAACGGTCAAATTATTTATTGCCAAGCAGGTGATAGTAATTTATCGCGGATTGACGATTATTTACGTCATTATCGCGTCGAGACGCGACTTGAGCAAAAGCAACATGCAGCTTTAGCAACACACAATGTACCAGAGTATGGCTATTTGTGGACACTTTTAGAGCAAAATATCATCAGCCCGAAGATAGCTCATAGTATTATTCACCGCTTAGTGCAAGAAACACTGTTTGATTTGTTGAGTTTACACCAGGGTAGTTTCATTTTTCGTCAAGGAGCAGCCCTAGCACCACAATTGACTAGTTTAGAGATTGCGCCTTTAGTCGCCAGAATCACACAACAAGTCCAGGAATGGAAGCGGCTATATCCGCAAATTCAGTCTCCTGAACAATTGCCAGTTCTAGCTGACACAGCAGAACTGCGCTCCTCACTACCAGCAGCAACAGTTAATAAGCTACAGCATTGGGCAGATGGAAAAACATCCCTACGGCAACTGGCGCGTTATCTTAACCGGGATTTGTTGACAGTTGCTAAGGCGATATATCCTTATGTACTACAAGGTTGGTTGCAACTAGTAGATTCAGCGACAACTAATTCCAGAACGTTAATACCAGAGTTAGAAGGAGAAGAAAATCATCGTCCTCGGATAGCTTGTATTGATGATACGACAACGATTTGTGAGGCTGTAGAGTCAATTTTAAAGTTACATGGTTATGAAGCGATCGCTTTAACTAACCCCCTAGAAGCCCTTGGTTTAGTGTTTCAACTACGACCAGATTTAATTTTGTGCGACATCGCCATGCCCGAACTGGATGGTTACGAGATTTGTAATATGTTGCGCCATTCCACAGCATTTCGGCTAGTGCCGATTATCATGCTGACTGGTAAAGATGGCTTTATTGATAGAGTCAGAGCCAGAATGGTCGGAGCCACAGACTATTTGACAAAACCGTTTGATGATTCAGAATTACTGATGCTTGTTGAGAAATATGTTAATTACAAGTCTTTTATGGGAACACCAATGAAATAGAAGACTTGTTGATTCTATAAAAGATGGGGTAAAAAATGTTATCACAGAATCAACTAACCCCATGCCCAATTATTATCTAGTCAATTAGTAAATAATAGTCTAAATTTATACAAGCAATTTTTACGGGGAGTCAGGGAATGTTCCAAAGAGGAACGTCTACATCAGGAGGTAGATAGGCATTTATGAGTACAGTTCTGATTGTGGAAGACAGTCTCGCACAGAGGGAGATGATTATTGACCTCCTGAAAGCCACTGGTTTAACAGTCACTTACGCCAGTGACGGAGTAGAAGCATTGGAGGCTATTCAAAGCGCTCCGCCAGACTTGGTGGTATTGGATATTGTCATGCCACGGATGAACGGCTACGAAGTGTGTCGTCGGTTAAAATCTGACCCAAAAACCCAAAATGTCCCTGTCGTGATGTGTTCTTCTAAAGGGGAAGAATTTGACCGCTACTGGGGGATGAAACAAGGTGCAGATGCCTATATAGCCAAACCGTTTCAGCCAACAGAGTTGGTAGGAACAGTCAAACAACTCCTGCGAGGATGAGGAGGAAAATAACATGGTTAGCAAACCGGACTTTTTGAGTGGCAGTGGCCAAGATCACTTTCGTCCTGAATTACAAGTAGAAAGTCCTGAAGGTGAGTTACATTTGCGATTTTATATTCCCTCGCATCAGGAGTTTGCCCTACCTGCTACTGGTATCCGAGAAGTTTTGGAATTAAGTCCTGACAGAATCACCCCGATTCCTAATGCTTCTCCTTTACTTTTGGGTACTCTAAATTTACGAGGTCGGGTAATTTGGGTGGCTGATTTGGGTCAATTTCTTGGCGAAGGAACTGCGTTAAATACGGATAGAGCAGAAATTCCCGTAATTGCGATCGAGGAGCAAGAAACCATAGTCGGTTTAGCCGTGGACGAAGTCGGCGGTATGGATTGGCTAGATGTACAACATCTGATGCCACCAACAAATCTACCAGATACGATGGCTCCCTTTTTGCGTGGCGAGTGGTTATTAGGTGCTAAAAACAATCAGTGTCTAAGATTGCTCGATCAAACGGCGATTGTGCGGAGTGCAAGGTGGGCAGGATGATATTGGGAGGGAGCAAATGGCAGCAACAATAGATGATTATCTAGAAACATATCAGCAGGCTTGTACAGCCTACGCGGAACAAGACTATGAATTCGCCGCTACCTTGGTCGATCAGGTAGTGCAGAATGTACCAGATGACCCAAACTGCCATTTGTTGCGGGGTCACGTCTACTATGTTTTGCAACAGTACGATGTTGCCAAAGCCGAATACCAAAAAGTCTTGCAGTTAACTGATGAACCAGAAATTATTAGTTTTGCGAAAAATGGTCTGGAGAATATCAATCAATATCTACAGCCACTAGAAGAACAAGTTATCTCCACTGAACTTGATGAGTCATTAAATTTTTCAGATATCTCTGATTCCTCAGAACTTGATACATCCGACTTACAAGATTTAGGAGCATTCGCTAACTTAGATAGCCAAAGCTTTGATTTAAATAGCTTTGAAGAATCTCAGTCATCGTTGAACCCATTTGATATTCCCACAGACAGTATTGTAGTTAAGAAAACGTTTGAAGAACCACCATCTTTGATTGATGACCCTTTTGCCCTGAATCAAGATGACCATAGTTCAGAACCGAATAGCAACTCAGAGGCAGAAATAGCATTAGATTTACCAGCTTTCTGGCAAGAAGACTTATCAGCACTCAATTTAGATGAGCCAGAAATCACAAGTAATTCTTTTGATAGTGGTACAACTTCCAGTCAATCAAGCTCACCTTTTGATAGCAATAGTGTTGATTCTCCTTTTGCACCTGCTAATTCACCAACTAGTAATATTTTAGATACTTCGTCCAGAGTTTTATTAGAAGAAAAATATCCAGAGCCAAGCATGGCAAATTTGGACTTGAATATGGGTATTCTGGATGAAACTTTACCAAAATCACAAGAAGACATCCAGAATGTGGACGTAAAAACAAAACAAGATAATTTATTTGCTACCAAATCAAGTAATTGGTTAGAACAAATAGAATTTCCCGATAATTCTACAACAGGAAACTTATCTGCTAACGACGATTTTGCTTTGCCGAACTCTCCTTTAAAAGCTGGCACAACTTTAAACAGCAACTCTTTTGATGGTGATGATAACTTTGATTTTGAAGCATTTGAGTCTGCCTTTGGTTCAGATGAATTTAAAACAGATGAAGATACAAATGGTCTGCTCAGTAGTGAAAATTCTAAGAGCAATATCGAGTTTTTAGATGACTTTGATGAATTTGACGACCTCGGTAATATTCCTGGGTTTGACATAGCAGACGCAGATGTGAGCTTTGGGGATGTGGTACTGTCTGGGCCATTGGAAGCGAATAGCAGTACCCGCAAATTTACAGACAATACTGCTAATAATGTTAGTAGCGATCGCGATGAAGAACTGTTTACCATCACAGGTTCTCAAGAAGCAGTCCCCATTTTTACTCAAACCGATGTCTCAAAACTAGAACCGATTGCTAGTGTTGAGCAAGGCTGGTTAGCACCACTAGAAAATGCTTCTTTGGATATGAAGCCTTTGTTAGTGGCTGGCACTGTCGGTATTTTCTCGGCACTAGTGGTTGCTACAGTGAGCTTTACTGCTACTTCATTTTCGCCACCACAACAGCGAGAATCTATCCGCAACACTGGCTGGGCAATGTCCCTCGCTGCCGGGATTTCTGGGTTTGCCACTGCCGCTTTTATGGGCAATCTCACCCTCAAGCAAATTCGCCGCACTACTAAGGATTTGCAAAATCAGTTTGATGCTGTCCGCCAAGGCAATCTCAATGTCCAAGCGACAGTGTATTCCGAGGATGAATTAGGGTTGTTAGCCACTGGCTTTAACGAAATGGCGCGGGTAATTTTTACCACTACCAATGAAGCCCAACGCAAAGCCGACGAACAAGAAGAAGCCAAAGAAAACTTACAACGGCAAGTAATTCGCTTGCTGGACGACGTAGAAGGGGCTGCCAGAGGTGACTTGACAGTGCAAGCCGAGGTAACAGCCGACGTATTAGGAGCCGTTGCCGATGCTTTTAATCTGACAATTCAAAACTTACGGGATATTGTGCAGCAGGTAAAAGTGGCAGCACGGGAAGTAACCAAAGGTGCAACTAATTCCGAAACCTTTGCCAGAGCCTTATCGAGTGACGCTTTACGACAAGCAGAAGAATTGGCTGTCACCTTAAATTCTGTACAGGTGATGACCGACTCGATTCAACGAGTGGCAGAAGCTGCGCGGGAAGCCGAAACTGTTGCCCGTGATGCTAGTATGATCGCTCTGAAAGGTGGAGAAGCAGTAGAAAACACCGTCGCTGGGATTTTAGAAATTCGAGAAACTGTAGCAGAAACTACCCGTAAAGTCAAACGGTTAGCAGAATCTTCCCAAGAAATTTCTAAGATTGTGGCGTTAATTTCGCAAATTGCCTCTCGTACCAACTTACTCGCCCTCAACGCCAGTATTGAGGCGGCGCGGGCAGGGGAAGCTGGACGGGGGTTTGCAATTGTTGCGGATGAAGTGCGCCAGTTAGCTGACAAATCTGCGAAATCCTTAAAGGAAATTGAGCAGATTGTGATGCAAATCCAAAGTGAAACTGGCTCAGTAATGACCGCAATGGAAGAAGGTACACAACAGGTAATTAAAGGCACAAAACTTGCCGAAGAAGCCAAGCGATCGCTCGAAAATATTATTCAAGTAGCAAATCGCATTGACATTCTCGTGCGCTCAATTACTAGTGACACAGTAGAACAGACGGAAACTTCTCGTGCTGTCGCTCAAGTCATGCAATCAGTAGAACTCACAGCTCAAGAAACCTCCCAGGAAGCACAGCGAGTTTCTGGCGCACTCCAAAACCTAGTGGGTGTGTCCCGTGACTTAATCGCTTCCGTTGAGCGTTTCCGCGTGGATACCCTCGAATCAAAGTAATTAGTCATTGGTCATTAGTCATTGGTCATTAGCAAATGACAAAGGACAAAGAACAAATGACAAAAAACATCAGACTCAGCACTTAGCACTCAGCACTCAGAACTTTAATTATGCTGCCGGAACAACAACAGCGGATTTTAGGTTACTTTATCGAAGAAGCACGAGACCACCTGAACACCATTGAGCAGGGGCTGCTGAATCTTCAAAGTACCTTGAACGACCCGGAAATGGTCAACGAAGTTTTCCGGGCAGCCCACTCCATTAAGGGCGGAGCGGCGATGCTGGGTCTTAATAGCATCCAGCACACGGCTCATCGTCTGGAAGATTGCTTTAAAATACTCAAGGAACATCCGGTTCGGGTTGATGAAAAGTTAGAGTCTTTATTTCTGGGTGTAGCAGATACTCTCAAAGCTTTATTAGAACATTTGAGTGGCCCCTACGGACTTTCAGAGGAAGCTGCAAACACTTTGATGTCCGAAGCTGAACCAGTCTTTAAATGGTTGAATGATCATCTAGAACTGCTAGTAGAAAAAGGCAACAATGGTGTAGTAGACGATAGCTCTACGTTACTACAACCGCCGCCAACCGAAAGCGTCAGTTCGCTGACAGAGATTTTCTGGCGCGATACTTCCGCAGCAGAAGATACCAAACAACCAGCAACAGTAGGCTTATCTGATTCATCCCCAGCAGTACCGACATCAGTTACCGCCCAAGAAAATAATTGGAGCGAGTTTCAAAACCAGGTGTTACAGTCTCTACGGCAAATGTTGCAACTTTTTAAGCAACAGGCAACACCAGAGTCGCGGCAAAATCTTCAGCAGTGTTGTCGCCAGTTGGAGAAACTGGGAAGAACATGGAATCTTCCCAATTGGTCTAGTTTATGTCAAGCAGCAGCAAATGCGATTTGTAATAGCGAAAATACTTATCTCACCCTAGCTAAAATTGTTATTACTGAAATTAAACAAGCTCAGGAATTAGTTCTGCAAGATAGGGATGCTGAGATTACAATTAGTCAGCAACTAGAAGCACTCTTGAGTTTCCCTGAACTGGACTTTAGTCTTGATTTATTTGATGCTGAGTCGTTTACTACCGAGACAGAAACTGCCAGCAGCACGACAAATGATGAAGAAGTCTCTCTGATTGCTAGTGTACAGCCAGCAGATAGCGTTACAAGCCTGACTGATCTGACTGAGCAACTGAATCAAGATCATGCGATCGCAATTAATAATACTACCAGTGAAAATGCTGCTGACTCTCTGTTTAGTGATGGCGAAGATGGCTCACTAACTGTTGCTAGTATTCACCATCACGGGCCAGAAGTCGGATTAGCAGAGTTAAATACTTTGGCTGATTTATTTGAGGGCGAAACACCGGAATTAGATGAAACTTGGCAACACGAAGAAATTCTCGATAATACTACTGTTGGTGACTTGGGCATAGATATTACCGACGATATTACAGAAGATAATGATAGTGATTTGGCAGATTTTCTGTCGTTGGATGAAGATACAAGCTCTAATGAACAAGCTGTTAATTTCAGCACAACAGAAGACCTCGGACTGTTATTTGGTGAGAATTTCTTAGAAAAAGAGCATTTAAAACCAGAAATTGGCACAAATTACCCAGAAGTCTTCCAAGAATTCCGAGAAATTGCTAGTGAACGCCAGCCGTCCTCTGCTAAAACAAACAGCCAAGATGCAGACGAATTATTAGCACTGACACTGGATGATCAAAAACTACCGACTGTGAGCGAAGTAGCTCAATCAGCCGCTGAGGCTATTTCTAGCACTGAAGTATCTGCCACTCAACAAAGCATTTTAGATGAATTATTCCTGGAGAATACTGAAACAAATATTTTAGAAGAAAATAATTTTGACAATGTGGAACTTCATCTGCCAGTTTCTCCAGAAAGCTCCTTGTCTTTAGATGGATTATTTGCTGAAGATGAAGATACACTTATACTTACAGACGAGTCAGAAATTGGAGATTTATTTGATACTCCGCCATCAATAGCCACAAATTTGTCTCCAACAGACGACGATTTAAGTAGCTTTTGGAATTCACCAGAGGAAGCAGAACCACAATCAGAATTTGATGCTGCCTTGGAAGAAGATGTAGCCAAAGCTTTAGAAGAAAGTTTATTTGCGGCGGCGGCTTCTGGCGAAATTTTTGGTGATATTCAGGAGTCTAATTCCTCAGTTATAGAAGATTATCGAGACGATTTTGAGCTAACTTTCCTCCAACCAGATTTAGATTTGCCTTCAGATACTCAAGATGATTTGTTTGGGGAATTAAAAACTCCAGTTTTTAGCGATCGCCATGAGTCTTTGCCAGAAATCCGCAATTTTTCTCAAGCACCAGAAACTTTAGATTTTACTCCAGAATTTACTGATCAGTCGCTGGAAACCTCGGCGGTTGATGCTGGACAATCTTTTGGAGAATTAGATCTGAATCTTTTTGATGAGCTAGATACAGAAGCTGAAGATAATGAACCAATTTCCTTGGCAGATTTAGAAACAAAAATTCATGGTACATATATTCAGCTAGACAGTTCAGATAATCCATCCTTTGATTTATTTGCAGATGTCATTTCTCCGGAGACTGCTGAGAATAATGGATTTGTTAGCGAACCCATAGTGCAGGAAAATGCAGACTTGGGTTTATTAGATGAATTATTAGCGACGGACATTAGTCAACCAGACGCGGACTTAGAGCAGTTAATCGCAGAAACAGAAATTATTGAGTTTTCGCAATTATCAATTCCTAAGGATGATGCACCAGGTTTATTTGATGATTTGTTAATTGTAGAAAACAGTCATATTGCTGAAATTATAGAACCGACAGTTACTGACAATTTTGAGTTATTTTTAACAGAATTTCCTCCATCAATAGATGCCAGCTTAGAAGCATTAATGGCAGATACGGGTACTGAAGAAGGTTTAAAGTTAGAAATTTATGAAAATATCAATGAAACTATTGCTATTGATATATTAAGAGAGACAGCGGATTCACCAGAACTATTATTAGAAACCAATGAAATATTATCAGATGTACCAATAGTTGAGGAAGAAAATATCAGTTTAGAAGATACAAATACAATAGCTGAACAAGAAGATGAATTTGCTGATTTAGAAGCATTACTAGGTGAAGAACTACCAAATAATGCTGGTGCGATCACATCTGAAGATTTTGCGGCTTTGGAAGAGTTATTAGGTGGAAATAATAACCAGCCTTCGCCAATAATTCACAACACTTACATCCAAGAATTTCCACTGACAACGAGTAAGAATTCTGCCAGTGAACCGCCTGCATTACCAAAATTAGAAGATGAATTTAGTGATTTAGAAAAACTGCTGGCGGAAGCAGATAACACCATATCTCACGCATCGCCAATCAAAGCAAACACTAGTAAAGCTCCCCGTTCTACAACTCGTCGTAACGCCAGATTTGAAGAAACGATGAAAGTGCCAGTCAAACAACTCGACGACATGAGTAATTTAGTTGGGGAATTGGTTGTTAATCGCAACACCTTAGAACAAGATCATGAACGGCTGCGACAGTCACTAGATAACTTGTTAATTCAGGTGCAACAGCTGTCAGATGTGGGCGCGAGAATGCAAGAATTGTATGAGCGATCGCTTTTAGAAGCTTCTTTGCTGGCCAGTCGCAACAAAAAAGAAACTCACGTCCCATCTCCAGAACACGATACAGACAGGGGTTTTAGCGAACTGGAAATGGATCGGTTTACCCCGTTCCACACATTATCTCAAGAAATGATTGAATTGATTGTGCGAGTGCGGGAGTCAGCGAGTGACATTGACTTTGTTACAGAAGAAACTGAGCGAGTCGCCAGGCAATTCCGTCAGGTAACAACTCAACTGCAAGAAGGACTAACACGCGCTCGCATGGTGCCGTTTTCGCAGGCAATTGACCGTTTGCGTCGTGGTGTACGAGACAACGCTATCAAATGCGGCAAACAAGTAGAGTTGGTGATTGAAGGTGGCGATACCTTAATTGACAAGATGATTTTAGATCATCTCACCGATCCACTGACGCATATGCTCAATAATGCGATCGCTCATGGTATCGAAACCCCAGAAGAACGCCAAGCATCTGGTAAACTACCTGTGGGAGAAATCACAATTCGCGCTTTCCACCAAGGAAACCAAACAGTGATTTCTGTGGGTGATGATGGTGCAGGTATCGACCCAGAAAAAGTCAAAGTTAAGGCTGTGAAGGTCGGGATGATTACCCCAGAACAGGCAAGAAGCATTTCACGGATGGAAGTTTATGATTTGCTGTTCCAGCCTGGTTTTAGTATCAAAGATAAAGCCGATGAAATTTCTGGTCGTGGTGTAGGGATGGATGTTGTTCGTTCCGAGATTAGCGAAATTCGCGGTACTGTAAATACAGACTCGGCCATTGGTAAAGGCACAACATTCACCATTCGTTTACCACTCACCTTAAGTATTTGTAAAGCGCTCTGTTGCGTCTCTGATAAAGCACGAATTGCCTTCCCAATGGATGGTGTGGAAGATACTTTAGATATACCCGCCAAAAATATTCAACATAATCTTGATGGGCAATCATTTATTTCTTGGCGTGATACAGTCTTGCCATTCCGACCTTTGAAAGAACTTTTATCTTTTAATCGCCAGTTAAGTCGCGGTAATGTTTACGGTGGTACACGCGATGATGATACAGTTTCTGTGGTGGTGGTGCGATCGGGCAATACCTTAATTGCTTTACAAATTGACTTAGTACTCAGCGAACAAGAAATCGTAATTAAGCAATTTGAAGGGCCAGCACCTAAACCTATTGGTGTAGCGGGTGCTACAGTTCTTGGGGATGGTCGGATTATGCCCATTGCCGACGTGTTGGAAATTATCGACATTTTCCAAGGACGGATGTCCAAACATGCTGGTGGCACTCCTTGGCAGCAAAAAGCTCCACCTAGCGTTACAGAAGCTCCGGCTGAGAAAATTGATCCAACTGTGCTAATTGTAGATGACTCGATTACAGTCCGAGAATTGCTATCTTTAACGTTTAACAAAGCAGGCTATCGCGTTGAACAGGCTCGTGACGGTCAGGAAGCTTGGGATAAACTGCGCTCTGGGCTACCTTGTGACATTGTATTCTGCGATATTGAAATGCCGCGATGCGATGGACTGGAGTTACTATCACGCATCCAAAAAGATACCAGTCTGAATCACTTACCGATCGCTATGCTAACCTCGCGCGGTGCTGACAAACACAGACAAATGGCGATTCAGCTTGGCGCTAGTGGCTACTTCACTAAGCCTTATCTCGAAGAAGCCTTACTTGAAGCCGCCGTTAGGATGTTGAAGGGAGAGAAATTAGTCAGCAGTAGTGGTTGAGGGTGCGGAGAAAGTTTGAGATGAGATTAATGCACCATCATATCTGTAATACTAATATTTGCACTGCGCGATCGCCATCAAAAATACTTTTAATTGATGACAATGAAATTTTAGAAACTTACTTAGCAGACTTGCGCCATTCTTGTTCGAGACGAACCGCTTCATCAAAGCCAAGGAAATTTTATCGGAAGAATTTCAATGGATAAGTAGAGAAAGTGATGTATTAATCCGTGCTACTAGTCCCGAATATGGAGAATTTATCGTATTAAATGAACTGCAATTGCGCTACAGTTCTAAAATGCCTCGACGAGTACGTTCCTATGCAGCACTGGCAGAAGAAAAATATCAATTACCTACTTACCCAGTGCTAATTAATATCTTACAGACAAGTGATGTGGAAATAACCACGAGATTTGAATCCAATGTTGCCGGATTAACAGCAACTCAAGATTACCGCGTGATTAATTTGTGGGAAGTTGATGTGAATATTCCTTTTCAACAAAATTTACAATCATTACTTCCATTCGTACCAATTCTTAAAGGGGTAGGAAATGAGTCTACAATTAGGTAAGCACTGCAAATCCTACGTCGAAATGAAGACTTAAATCAACTGGAGACGGTTCTGGCGTTTTTTGCTACCTTTGTATTAGAAAGTGCTATAGTTAAAGACATCATGAGGTGGGATATGGGAGTTTTACGAGAGTCACCTTGGTATCAAGAAATATTAAAAGAAGGGGAAGCACGAGGAGAAATCCAGGGAATAATATTGAGTATACGGACAAGTTTAGAGGCGAAATTTGGTAATGAAGGATTGAAATTAATTGCCGGAAATTTCTCAAATTAATGATTTGGAAAAATTACAAGGGATTTTGCGAAGTGTGGTTTTAGTGCATAATTTTGAGGAATTACAGCAAATTTTTTCATAATTTTTTTGAATCAGTAGCTATTTTAAACAATAACAAGCTCTCATATTTTTGCATTCAAACAGGCATAATATCGTCAAGTTTCATCTGTAAGTTCGGCAATAAATAAGATGAAATAGTCTCTCCTAAACGATATTTTTGCTGTTCGTAGACACCGTTAACTAAATGACAAATGGTAAAAGTGGGTTGTTTCGGATTGCCAATAAATTGCAAACCACCTAATCCCCGAAAGTCCACAACCCAATATTCAGGAATGTTCAGTAAAGCATATTCTTCCACTTTTCTGGCATAATCATCTTGCCAATTTGTACTCACAACTTCAGCGACAAGTTTAATGGTGCTGCCGTTACAAATAATTGGTTCTTTTTGCCAGAGTGGTTCTTTTGTCAGTTCTACCTGTTCTAATACAATCACATCAGGACGCAACGCTGTGGCAGTAGCCGCAGGTGGTTTGATTAAACAAGTTTTTGGAACTAACCAGTTTAAATTAGAATTAAAAATCTCGACATAGATTCTACCTGCAATACTACCTGCAACGGCTTCATGCGGACCTGTAGGTTCCATGTCTCTTAATTCTCCATCAATTAGCTCGTAACGTGTATTGTCACCATATTGAGTGATAAATTCCTCAAAGCTCAGTAGCTTGGGTGGAGTGTAAGTCATATTATTTTAACTAGACGTAGCTTTGTTATGACTCTAATATCTCTATGATGAAATTGCTTGCCAATATCGTCAGATTTTTGTAATTTCTTTAACAACTATTTTTATATCTATATCGCTTAGTTGTGATCAATATCACTCAAAAATTAGATCTCAATCATTGAGGCTAAAGCCAGTCTGACTTAGCCTTTGGAGTAATTATAAATTATACTTACTACTAGTATAAGTTGCGGTGATAACGTGGCGGACGTGGGGGTTACGATTATGCTAGAAAAACTCTTACTTGCAACTATTTTAACATTAGTCTTACGCTTAATTGCAGAGATGGGTTGGTCTTCTTCAGCCAATACAAGTCAAAAAATAGACTTTTATCAGCCAGGAGAGTTGGCTGTCACTCAAATTCATTAAGTAATCTAGGCATATACTGAGGGCAAACTGCTCAAACTCTTCATATCATAGGCTGAAGTATAAATTTATCAAACAGAATTCAGGAGTCAGGAGTCAGAATTCAGCATTGGCTTCTAAATTCTTCTTCAAAGCCTAATTTTGTGTTTTGAGCAGTAAATCATGCAAAACCGAGTATGAAAAGCCCAATTCTAGCCACAATCATATTTGTTACCACTATCAGTCTCAGCTCAAAAGTCCAAGCAGTCAATTCAGAACATCTCAGACAGTTATTAGCTACCAAACAATGTCAAAACTGTGATTTGACAGGTGCAGGTTTAGTCTTGGCTGATTTATCTGGAGCTAATTTGAGTGGTGCTAATCTTACAGGTGCAAACCTCAGCCGTGCTAATTTAACTGGTGCTGATTTACGCGGTGCTAACTTAAGTGGTACGGGATTATTTGGTGCTAACTTAACAGAAGCTAAATTCAATGGGGCAAATCTTGCAGGTGCAGATTTAAGAAATGCTTATTTAGGAAATGCCGAATTTACCAGTGCTTACCTTCAGGGAGCTAATTTTCAAGGGGCAATTGGTATACCATTACAAATTGCGACACCAGAAGAGTTTTATGCTTGGGGAATAGCTGAAGGGCAGAAAGGCAACCACCAACAAGCAATTAGTTATTTTAATCAAGCGATCGCAGCTAAACCAGAATACGCAGGCGCTTTCTTAGCTCGTGGTATTGCTCGTTACCAACTTTTTGATCGCCAAGGTGCGTTTGCAGATGCCCAAATAGCTGACAAGCTGTTTACTAGCCAACAGAACGGGGCTGGAACCCAAACAGCACAGGCTTTTATCAAAGAATTGCAAACACCTTACAAAGAAAATGTCACTACAGGCAAACCGAGTTTCTTTGATTTTGTAGGTAGTCTTGGCTCAGTTTTGCTTCAGTTCCTCCCCTTCTAAATTAAAACTACTCTGCGCTATTTCAGTCGATTTTTTCGACTAATAACCAATTACCAGAGTAATTTAGCCGTCCCCACACAGTAATCAATTGTTCATGCACAGCAACTTGTAGCTGATCATCTATATGCGATCGCAAAGTTACTAGTTGCCAAGTTTGCCCTTGATCAGCAGTTGGTTCAGTAATTAAAAGTCGGTAATTTTGCTGATCTATGCGTTGGAAAATGCCTGTCAAACAATCACAATCTTGTGTTAGTACTTCATCAAAAGAAGATATATGCGGGCAGTTGCCACTCAAGGGATAAACTTGGGAATTCTCTAAATAATAAAGTTGTGTGGACAACCATTGAGGATGATTAGGTGAAAAGTTTAGATTAAATAAAGGAGTGATCGCAGCAGGTGCTTGTTTATCTTGTAATAATGCTTCTTGTAAAGCCCTAACAGGTAAATCTCTCGGCTGTACACCTAACTCCACACACATCGCCGCAGCCATACCTGCGGCTTGACCGATACCCATCACCACAGGTTGCAATCTTGTTGCACCATTAGCTATGTGAGATACAGAAATATTTTTTTCACAAACTAATAAACCATCTGTAGCCACCGGAACTAGACAACGATAAGGAATGGTGAACGGCGTTCCCGTCCAGCGTCCCCCCCAGCGGATTGATTTAGGTTGCAGCGGTAAATCGAAGCCGGGATAATGATGGTCGTTGGCGTAGTTTCCAATAGCAACTGCATCTGCAAATAAAGATGCAACTCTACCTTCGGCAACAGGTAAAATATCTTGTTCTCGAATCGTTGTTAGTCCTACTAAGCGCCGACTTTCACGGTAGTAGGGATGTAATGCAAAAGCTGTGTCAGTCCCAGGAAAAACCTTCTCTGCTAAACCATAGCGGCGACCTAACTGTTTTTGGATAAAATGGGCGAAATTTTGACTGTGCCAGCGACACTCTTGAAGAAACTCAGCTTTAGATGTCTCTGATGCTATCAAACGCCCGACACCTTCACCGTAATCATTGCCGTTGATTGGCCAGTTAATCATAAAGCGATCGCCTGGCAAGCGTCCATAATTCAAAAATTTCTCTGCACCATAGTTTTCCCACGCCCCATCAAACAGCCCAGAATTATAATTAGGCGCAGCCGGAATTTCTGGTGCAACATCACCAAAATCTTGCATAATTATTACCCAAGTAGGTGACTGCACTGGATATTTCTCCATCAGAGCATTATAACTAACTGGGGCGCTGGGTTCTCCCCATTTAGACTGCAACTCCCAACCCCAACAGTGAGGTATTTCCGCCAAAGCCAATAAATCACCCAATTCTGTACCGTCGAGAATTACCTTGGCTTGAACAGTAAAATCAGCAAACCGCACACCAGTAACACAACCACCCTGTTGTAAAACCTCCATTGGTACGCACCCAGAAATCCATTGCAGATTTGACAACTCTTGCACCCAGTCTGCAAAAATCTCTGCCCCCACAGCAGGATCGTAACTAAAAAAACTCACCCAACTATTATCTAATCCTCCTGGTTGGCGTTGTCGTAATTCTTGTAAAAACGCACCCCATAAACCAGTTTGAAAAGCAATTAATTCATTACCATCTGGTGCAGACACTCCAGCTGAAGTCAGCATTCCCCCCAACCAAGAAAACTCACTCACCAAAATAGTTTTAACTCCCTTTCTAGCTGCTTGAATAGCCGCAGCAGTTCCCCCAGTTCCGCCACCAACAACTAAAATATCAGTTGTATATATTTGATGAGTCATAGTTTATATTTGTATATTGTTATAATTATTTTTCACCACAAAGGTGAAAAGAGCAAAAAAATAAATGCGACATAACTGTAGATATAAATAAATACAAACATTTAAACAAATACATTTAAAAATATGATTCATCATGAAAAAGAGTCAGCAAGTTTATTTGGATTATTGCAGTCTAACAGAGATTTTTCTCAAAGAGAAAGTTGGGGTAAAAACCAGTTTAATAATTCTTTTCCAGCATCTTTGGCATGTTATATGCACCATCTTGGTTTAAAGCTTATATATTTAACTCTTAATCAGGAACTAAAAATTAAGCACGAACAAATAGATGTTACAGATATTTTTGGAATCGCGCCACTAGCAACTAATTTATTTTTTGCCTTTGAAAGTGATTATGTACCTTATAGGAAAATAGTAATAGGAAAACTGCCAAGAGTTGATTTAGTTACTCATGATATAGGCCAAGATTTAGCTTGCTTACGCGGGATAGAAATTAAATTAACAGCATTACCTGATAACTCTACATATCGTTTGACTGATGATAAATACGGTTGTGAAATTGTGGCAAGACCAGATACCATCGTCTACTTAGCTCTAAGTATTGCCTACCATTTTGATGATTCTAGAAATAGATTCAGGACTTACGCAACTGGCACAAAGGTCTTGATGCGACTGCGGCGCAAAATAGATAACAGAAAACTGTAAAACCCTTTCCTCATCTAACTTTCAATCATACTCTTCATGAATAAAATCCGATTTTAGTAATGTTTTATACTTAAAAACCGAATAATTGGCACAATTAGTCTCGGTGCGGCTTCGCCGCACCTTCGATATGAACTGGAGTTACCAATACTTAAAACGCAAACCAATACTTAAAACGCAAATTTTAACTACAAATATCATAAGTAATAAAAATATTCTTACCCTACCTTGACTGGGATAATA
>NZ_JAIVFW010000033.1 GCF_020829595.1 Nostoc sp. CHAB 5844 | reverse complement strand
TATTAGCCTATTTAGTGAGTATCTATTTTACTAATGTACTTAAATTTCTGTTTAGCGCTCGCCAGGCCTTGGGGTCGAGCATTATCACTTGTTTTTGTCCGACTTCAGAAAATCGCGTTGCTCCCGTTAATAGCCATTCTTCGTTTTCCAGCATCTCTTGATCTGTGGCGTAGAAAACATCGCACATTCTAAAACACCTATAGTCTGTCTTTGGGTTATCGTTTGTCTGGGGTACATAATCAACTTCAACACCTAACTCTACTTTTACCTTGAACCTGCCCATCAACCTATCCGTTAGACTCCGCTTCATTGAAGTCTTCGCGGGAAACCTTAACTCTTAAGCTCATAAGCAACCAACAGACATATCAGGTTTAAGTGTACAGAAAAATTACTACACAGCAGGGAGTAGTTTTTATTGCTAGTAATATTCTTCTGTTTGTCTACATATCCTAAGTAGAGACGTTGCATTGCAACGTCTCTACTTAGGGGATTACAAAGGACGATAAACGCGATAGTTAATTTCCGGGAAGATATTATCCATTAATTCGACTTTTTCTAACCAACCGCTGTCAACCTTACCGATTTTGACATCTTCATAGAGTTTATTAAACCGCATGAGGTGCGATCGCGTCCTGCGTACAGCATAAGGAACCATTGTGCCTGTCCGCATAATAAATGCCCAGTCAGAAGACTGCGCTAGTAGCAATTCTCGTGCTGCTTGGTTAAGCGCCCGCCATTCCAACTCATCGGCTGGTTCCAGCTTAGAAATTTCAATCATACGTTCTGCGGCTTTGTGCAAATGTGCATAAATCCAGGCATTCGTCTCATTCAACCAATATTCGTGGAAACCTTTATAACCCCAACTCGATTGTGAAGGACGACAGACTTGTTGCGTTTGTTCTGCCCGAAGATAATCTGCCAAGTGAGTCATTGCATAAGTACCTTGGTCATACCATGATTTGCGGAACAAGTAATCGATGAACCAAGGCCCCTCGTACCACCAATGTCCAAATAACTCTGCATCGTAGGGCGAAACAATAATCGGCGGGCGTTGCATAATACCGTAAAGATGTTCTGCCTGTCGTTCGCGATTATACATAAAGTTAGCAGCATGTTCCGCTGCTTTTTCCCGCGCCCAGTAAGGGTCATATAGTGCTTTATCTGATAAACCTAAACCGCGTCCGGTAATTTTATGGTACTTAATCCCCGTGTTTTTTCGCTGACCATTAGGCATGACGTAGGGTTTGATGTACTCATATTCTGCTTCCCAGCCCAAATCTTTGTAAAATTCTCGATATTCTGCTGCACCAGGATAGCCCACCTCAGAAGACCATACCTGCTGTGAAGATTCATGGTCTCTGCCAAACGCTGCAACGCCTGTTTCGGTAAAAATCGGAGCATAGCTGCCAAAGCGGGGACGGGGACGAGCGTAGAGAATACCATGCCCATCGGTGAGGAAGTAACGCAACCCAGCATCTGCCAGCATCCTCTCCAGACCTTCATAGTAAGCACATTCTGGCAACCAAATACCTTTAGGTGGACGACCAAAGGTTTGTTCGTAGTGTTCGCAGGCTACTTGAATTTGCGCCCACACAGCTTGCGGATACATTTTCATCAGTGGCAAGTAGCCGTGGGTCGCTCCACAAGTGATAATTTCCAGATTATTAGTGTCTTGGAATTGCTTAAAAGCAGTCACCAAATCACCGTTGTAGCGCTCCCACATCTGACGCGCTTCGTTAAACTCAGTGGCGTAGTGTTCAGCCAGATAACGAATATGTCCGTTATGGGCATTATGCTCGACTTCTAGTTCTGTAAGTTCCTCTAGTTTGGCTAAATGAGCATCATAGCGTTCTTGCAACAGGGGATCGCGCAGCATTGACACCAAAGGTGGTGTCATACTCATCGTGATTTTAAAGTCGATGCCGTCTCGCTTTAAGCCTTCAAAGACTTTGAGTAAAGGAATATATGTTTCGGTAATGGCTTCATAAAGCCATTCTTCCTCTAGCACATAGTCACTTTCTGGGTGACGGACGAAGGGCAGGTGTGCGTGAAGTACAAGCGCGACGTAGCCAATAGCCATAGTAATTTTGGGGTGATACTTGTAGATTTAAGGTCGAAGGGTTTGGCAGAAATTAACAATATTTTAAGACCTTCTGGGTATCGTCGTGGTCTGATTGTGTTGAGAAAGTTGGATTTGGGAGATAAGTAAAGAGGGGCTAGAGGCTAGAGGCTAGTGTTTTTACTCGGCAAGAAGTTGTCCGCAGGGTTTACCTGTGGACAAACTTTAGTGACTCTGCACGTTCAACTCAGGAAGCAGGATGTAGAGACGCAACCATGCTGTTAAGCACAAATGATTTAGGACTGCCATAGCAGGAGATAGAACAGTATTTAGGTTTACGTTATGTCATCTCAAGTTTTCATGTTTTTAGTTTGCTTCAAAAGAAAAATCTAAACTTTTAACCTTAATCAAATAATAGTTAATTAACCTAAATTTAGTTAATAAAATTTTTTCAAAGATAGAAGTATTATTGTGATTTATAAACATTTAAATACCCATAAGACGATAGTTTTATGTGTCATACAATACTTAAGAATTATGTTTTTTATTATCAGTCTTTAGCTATTACTAACATAAAAAAATAATTGCTATACTGAAAAAACCTTAAAAATCAACAGAAATTACTCAGCAAATTTATAGACAGTTGCTGAGAGTTAGGTATGGCTTGAAAAAGCCATTTCATGAGTTAACGAGTTAGACAAAAATAAAATTATGAAGTACGCCAGCAGCTTTTTAAGCACGCTGTTCATTGGTGTAAGCATCTGTTCCTTACCTCAGTTGGCAGCAAATGCAGTTACTTTGAGTAATGGCGCGATCGCTTTTGCTCAACCACCACGTCTAGTTAGTGCCAGTACGCCATACAATGATACGAGTGTGCCTGATACGACATACTACTTTACTCTCAAAGTACCAGCAGCCGCTGGGGAATCACTGCAACAGGTGACTTTTACCCAAGTATTAGGTAATGAAGAGATCGAATTTAACTTAAATAATACCTTGGCTTTTGTCGGTACACGCGATCGCCGAGGCGAAAAATTAGCAGTCAAATCTGTGGTTAGCAATGACAAGCAAAATTTCACAGTCACCTTTGCTAATCCTGTACCACCAGAGCAAACAGTTACGATTGGTTTGCGAACTTACCGTAATCCTTTTAATGATGGTGTCTACTTATTTGGCGTAAAAGCATTTCCCTCTGGACAGCAAACAGTTGGTCAATTTCTCGGTGTAGGCCGTCTGCAATTTTATAAAGACACTTACTCGGAAAGTTAGGGAATGGGAAGTAGAGAGTAGGAAATTGCTATTCTCTACTATTACCTATTACCTTTTTAGGAATTGCATGATATATCTCTAACTAGCCTCTAGCCCCTAACCTCAACAAAATGTACCTCAATAAAACGAGAATTTAGTCCAATTTATTAAATAAATCAGCCAATACTACATTAGAAAATAAAAATCCTTCTGGGTCAGTTAATTGCAACCTTCCCTCTTCAACTTTTACCCAACCTTTCTCCAAATATGGTTGCAAACATTGAGCAATTTCTGCTATTTTTTCTTCCCCAAACTCTTCTTTTAACGTGGAAAGACTTACACCTTCTGCCAAACGCAACCCCAACATTAAAGTTTCTAACAGCAATTCGGTTGGTGGAGTCACTTCACAGTCAATCATGCAGCCAGCTTGCACCCATTGATAATATTCCTGAGTTTTGCGCGGACGAGTGTAGCGCTTTCCTGCTGTGTAACTTGCAGCACCCATGCCAAAGCCATAATAAGGGCGGTTTTCCCAATAAACTCGATTATGCTGACACTGATGCCCAGGCCGCGCATAATTAGAAATTTCATAATGCTGATAGCCTCTACCAGTCAATACTTGCTGCCCCATCTGGTACATTTTGACTGTAGTTTCATCTGTGGGTAGAGGATTATCACCTGGTTTGTAATAGCGACCAAAAGCCGTTCCTGGCTCAATAGTCAAATCATAAATAGATATATGCGTCGGAGTGATAGCCACTGCTTTTGCTAAAGAATCAGACCATTGATCTAAAGACTGATGTGGCAACCCAGAAATTAAATCTATACTAAATTCGGGAATCTCGACTTTGTGAATTAATTCGACAGCTGCCAAGATATCTGTAACCGAGTGCGATCGCCCAGCTACTTTTAACAATTCTTCCTGAAAGGCTTGTATACCCAAACTCACACGATTCACACCCAAGCTACGATAGCCTGTGATCTGCGCCAAATCGAATGTCCCTGGATCTACTTCCATCGAAATTTCTACTTCTGGCGCAATTCCAAAACGTGACTCTAAAGATTTTAATATTCGTGCTAACTGCTCAACAGAAAGCAGCGAAGGAGTCCCACCGCCAAAAAAAACTGTCTTCAGAGATTGACCAAAAGAGGGTGTAATGGCTATTTCTTGACATAACACGTCTACATATTGGGAGATTGTACCAGATGTTTCACCCCGCAAGCGATCGCCCACAACAGACACAGGGAAATCACAATAAAAGCACCGCCGTCTACAAAAAGGAATATGTACATAAGCAGAACTTACAGTGCCAGAAGTATCTAATTTTGAATTCATTTTGAGCAATAATTACTTAACTTAACAAAGAATTACAAATTGCCAAAATAAGAAGTTTGTTTATGGTTTCTTATCGTTTTACAACAAAACCATGAAAAATATTAAAATAAAGCTCTTTAGTTATAATATTTGCAGATATTCCCTGCTTCAAACCCTAGTCTAAGTCAATATTCATTATTGTCTCTTAGCGATGAAATCAAAAACATTTGACTTTATCGGGTAAAACAATTGCAGGAAAACAACACAACCATGCTTGATGCCATTATTATTCTCTCATTCATTCTGGCAGCAGCAGGCATAGGTTTCTATAGTACCGATCTGCTACCGAATGGCACGCTAGATCGAGTGACCAACCTAGAAGCTTTACGCCTTACAGTTGCCGTCTTTGCCGCCATTATTGGCGGTGCAGTTGGACTCAGTTTCCAGACGACCTACCGCCGCCTAGAGGCACAAGTCCGCGAAATGCCACTGGAAGTTATCTTAACTCGTGCCATTGGATTAGTCATTGGATTGCTACTGGCAAACTTAATGCTGGCTCCGCTATTTTTGCTACCTATACCGCCCGATTTTAGTTTTATTAAACCCTTGGTGGCAGTTGTTGGTAGTATTATTTTAGCTGTTACAGGCATGAATTTGGCAGACACCCACGGGCGAGGATTACTGCGATTAATTAATCCCAATACTGTGGAGACAATGGTAGTAGAAGGTACATTAAAGCCTGCTAATACCAAAGTTTTAGATACTAGCTGCATTATTGATGGTCGGATTGAAGCACTGCTAGAAACCGGGTTTTTAGAAGGACAAATTATTGTGCCACAATTTGTTTTACAAGAATTGCAGCAAGTGGCTGATGCCAGTAAAGACCAAAAGCGAGTGCGGGGAAGACGCGGTTTAGAGATTCTCAACCGGATTAAAGAAGCTTATCCAGATCGCATCTTAATTAACCCCATTGACTACGAAGATATTTCTACAGTCGATGCGAAATTAGTCCGCTTTGCTCAAGAAATCAACGCAACATTGCTAACCAACGACTACAACTTGTCGAAAGTAGCCAGTGTGCAGAAAGTACCTGTGTTGAACGTCAACGATTTAGTTAACGCCGTCCGTCCCACCTATTTACCAGGCGACAACCTCGACCTCAAAATTCTCAAAGAAGGGAAAGAACCCAGTCAAGGTATTGGCTACCTCGATGACGGCACAATGGTTGTCGTTGAAGAAGGTAGCAGTTATGTAGGCGGTGAATTGCGAGTAGTAGTCACTAGTGCCTTACAAACCTCAGCCGGACGCATGATTTTTGCCAAACCCCAAGCATCAGCATTGGCGTAAGGGAAATGCTACGTTCAATCACAATTAAATCATGCACAAGTAATGTGATCGGTGTAGAAACCTGCACCGATTATTTTTTTAAGATTAAATTTTAGGTACTTACAGCGTTTTGCAAGTACATGAGGTACACCCCTCCCCAACCCTCACGCCACTTGCTTCAAGTCGGCAAAGCCGCCCAACGCAGTGGCTCCCCTTGGTAAGGGGAGGGTGCCGTAAGGCGGGTGGGGTATTTCTGTACCTTAAGACAAATGCCTACTTTTAGATATATGACTATTAGCCTTCTGACTGGTTAATCTAAAATCAGAAACAATGACAGATAAAAAGATATGAATAAGACCTTAATCACTACTGTGATTTTTGCTATGTTAATCTTGTTGATTTTTTCTCCTTTTGCTGCCCTTGCTAGTTTAATGATTGTTTTGTTAGTTGCAGCAACTTTCTGGTTTATCAAAAACCTTTTACAGGTAATTATTAGCGGCAATGTTAATTCGAGAGAAGAAGGAGATTAATTTTTACCAAGATTATCCATAGCACAAATTTTAGCGAGGCAATGGGTAATGCTATTCGTTCATTTCTTTGTATGTAGCTAGTGCCGAAGGTGACAAGCGGCTAAGGTAACGGAATATCCAGTATTTAACAACCGTATCTAAAATTACAGGAAATGTGGCAATAAATAGAAATATCAAACTTTCATTAGCTGCTACTCCAAGATGCTCTGCTATCCCTTCGAGAATAACTTCCCAGCCATGTGGTGAGTGGAAACCGACAAATATATCGGTAAATAAAATAATTAGAAAGGCTTTGGCACTATCACTCAAGCCAAAGATAAGTTCATCTATAAAAGACTTAATAGCAACAATTTCTCTTTTACTATTAGCTATTACTAACGCAAATGCTACTAATGAAATTAAATCGGCGAAAACATTACTGATAGCTTCTTTACTTTTCCAGCGAAATTCTTTAGCTATTTCAAGAGCTTTCTCTTTGATATTTGCTTCTATTTCTTCTGGAGATAAAGTTGGAGCTTTCTTGAGTAATGTTTGAAATTTTAATTGTTCTTCAAAAGTTTTTAACTCCTTGAACGCTTCTTCTTCCATTTCGGAATTGAGAAAAACTGGAGTGACTTGTTCACTTCTAACACGCTGTACTATCGGGCTAACGAAAAATTCTTTCGATATCTTCTGCGTTAATAAAGGAATAACAATTAAAAGTATTAAGAATCTTATAGAAGTTCTAGTGCGATTTTGAGAAATATGGTAATTACGAATAAAATCTGCTTCAGCTTGAGGAGAAAAGTCAGTGGTAATTCTATTAATTGTTCTGCCGATAGAACTAGGTAGAAATCCTACGCTTTGATTGTTGGGTGAGTTGATTAAATTAGATGTATTTTGATAAATTTCACTATCAATTTTTATAGATTTAGATGTTGATTGTTGATTTATATTGCTAAGTATTACTGTTTGTTGCTGATATTTAGCAATAACTTCATCAATAAACTGGAGTTTATTTAATAAAACTGGATGAGAAATTTCCAACAGTGAACGACTTGTCTGAAATTCTGCTAGTCTCAGTTTAATAATAGTTAAATTTTGTCTAAGTATACTCTGCCAATAAGACATTACATTTGGTGTCTCACTTACGGATGCTGCAGAAATTATTTGATTGTTAAAATGCTCTATTTCAATATTTCTAATTTTCTGTGCAGCTTCATAGGCTTGTGTAAGCGATCGCTCTGGTGTATTAATAAACCATTGCTTCATCACTTCCCAATATTCATATACTTTTTGACGAAGCAAATCTCTATTCTTTGTAAACAGAAAATTCTTCATTGTTGTATTCAGTGTAATCTTGAATTAAGACAGGGTAATAAATAGATTAAATTCTCATTATTACCCCTATCAAACATAAACAATTAATTACTCTGAATATACACCAATCAACGGATTAGGTACAGGGAATGGTCGATTTTCAAGAATCTTAAATTGGCTAGTATCAGCATCATAAGCAAAAACTTCCCCACTCTCAATTTCATAAATCCAAGCATGCAGAGTGAGTTGCCCACTGTGGAGTCGAGAACGAATAATCGGATGCGTTTCCAGATTTTCTATCTGCGTCAGCACATTCTGTTCAATTGCAATTTTTAAGAGCTTGTCACTTGGGTAATCTTGATAGTTATCTAAAACAAGGCGACGAGTAGGTTCAGCATAATTCCGTAACCAGTCGTAAACTAAAGGCATTTGCTGCGCCAGACTACCTATCTGTAATAATCCTCTCATCGCGCCGCAATGAGAATGACCACAGATCACGATATCTTTAATATTTAAAGCTTGAATAGCATATTCTATACCCGCACCTTCAGCATTATGCGGTGAGCCATAGGGAGGAATAATATTACCAACATTACGCATAACAAATAATTCCCCAGGCTGGCTTTGAGTAATTAAACAAGGATCAATGCGTGAGTCTGAACAAGTAATAAATAATACTTCTGGATTTTGACCTTGTGATAAATTTTCAAATAATTCGCGGTGTGTAATAAAATAATTGTCGTGAAATTCATTTAGTCCCTCAATTATGCGTTTGATTGGCACGGTTAAATACTCCTTAATAATATGCTAAATGTGATTTTTAGAGACGTTGATACTATCAATACGTCTCTCAGAGCTTATCTAATGTGCAATCCACTTGGCATCAGAGACAATACACACACCGCCAATTTTTTTTCAATTACTGTGTAGCCAGATCCTATTTTTTCTAAAATGTTTAAAACCTTTGGTAGTTTTAAAGAGTTCGTAACTATCTCTATATTCTTGATGGTTTTCACTCTATGAAACTCCAATCGCTTTAATAATGTTGAAATACAAAGGAATGCCAATAATAATATAAGATTGAAAGGGAAAGTCAAGGCTAATGCCATGCTAGTAAAGGCAAAAGTAAAAAGTAAAAGTGAAAAGAAATAATACTTATGCCGCAGTCTTTTTACCTATTTTCGATAGTCTACTTATTTCCGCCAAGCTGTGCTAGTCATAAAAATAGTTTGACGATCGCACTGTGCAACTGCATTTAAAGCAAATTAACTTTTTTCTGGAACCCTTACCGTGAATTTACGGTCAATTATGTTTTAAGCTTTCAGTAAAATACCTGATATTTTTGAGGAAGTTAGGTGTTAACCATGAAATTAAGGTTATTGGGCCAAGGGTTGATGGGGATTGGGTTAACTTCTGCGGCTGCGTTGAGTATGATTGCAACTATCGATCAGCCCAGTTACGCGGGCGGTACTATCTTTAAATGTGAAAAGCGTCAGGGTGTACCTGTAACAATTGCTCAGACTCAGGACGGCAGGAAAGTGCCAATGATTCAATGGTCATCCCAAGATTACTTTACTAAGGAGTGGAACTCGGAACGCCGTTGTTATGAAGTATCTCGGAGATTTCAAAGAAGCTATGACAATGGCAAACTGAAGTACATCAAAACTGGCATCCTGAGAGGCGAACCTGTAGTCTGTGCGGCGGTGAATCAGAATGCGCCTTGCACAGATAGCTCTTTGTTATTTACTCTAAAACGTGGTAGTAATGCGAAAGCGACGTTGAGAAGACTGATGAATCGTCGGGGATTAGTGGCTGGGAATGTACTCAATGAAAGTGGCGGAGACTCGTTGAATATTGATTTTGATACGTACCTGAATCATGCTACAAATGAGCAAAATAGCGATCCTAATCACGATATTAATGAATAAAGATGCGATCGCTATTTCATATCACTTGTAAACGTAGATGAATTGTTCTCAGTTGACACTGGTGGTCTGTATTGCCAGTATCTCCCTGACCGTATCGGCATCAGCACCAGTTGTCAGTATTCCTGCACCAGATTCTATTGCTCGGTCAGTCCCTCTTTCGCAACAGGCTCGGTCTATTACTGTCAAAGTCATATCCCAAGATTTTTTGGGTTCAGGTATTCTGCTGCGGCGGAACGGCCAGACATACACAGTGCTGACCAATGCTCATGTAATACAAGCTGGTGACCCCCCCTATCGTGTGCAAACTCCGGATGGTAGGATTTATACAGCTAATTTATCTCAACGCTTAAACTTCGGGAAAAACGATTTGGCTGTGTTGCAATTCAAAAGTGCAGGCAGTATTTATGCAGTAGCATCTGTTGGTGCATCTCCAACCCAAGGAGATGCGGTATTTGCAGCGGGTTATCCAGCTGTGGAAGATAGAGGTAAAAAACAAAGTTTTGCATTTACTACAGGTAAGGTGGGGTTAGTGTTAGCCAAACCTTTAGAAGGGGGTTATCAGCTAGGCTACACCAACAATATTAAAAACGGCATGAGTGGCGGCCCCCTATTAAATCGTCGAGGTCAGGTGGTGGGAATCAATGGGATGCAAGCTTATCCTCTGTGGGATCAACCTTCGGTATTTGCTGATGGTTCTAGAGTCGATGCCAAATTACATCAAAGGATTATTCGCTTGAGTTGGGCTGTACCGATAACAAAGGTAATACAGATGATGCCAAAAGCCGGAAAAACTACGGTTACTACTGTATTCAATCAGGCTGATTAGAGGTCATACAATTTTAGATTTTAGATTTTTAATTGGAAATTACTGTTTGTGTCTAAGTTCTGTCAATCCATCCGGCGCAATCATTTTTTAAGTTGGTATCTGATTATGAGAGTTGATCGTGGATTAGCAACAGCAATTATCGGGGTAGCGATCGCCTTTACGCAACCAGAAATTGCTCAATCCTTAACCGCTCAGGATGTCACTAATCTTGCTAAAGATATTACTGTACTTATTAGTGGCCCCAAACTTGGTTCTGGAGTCATCATTTACCGCAAAGGCAAAACTTACAGCGTTCTCACCAATTGGCACGTGGTTGATGAACCAGGAACTTACACCATCCAAATGCGGGATCAGACGCAATATCAAGTGCAACCAACATCAATCACCCGTGTACCAGAGGCAGATTTAGCAATCTTACAGTTTAACAGCGATAAAACCCACAATGTTGCTATTGTTGGCAATTCTGATATTGCAACCGAAGGGACAACTGTCTACGTATCCGGCGCACCAGAACCATTGAATGGCATTGAAAACCGTACTGTATTAGTACCTATGGGGCAAATTGTTGGGACAAATGCTCAACCCAGGAATGGTTATGCCTTGATATATAACAACACTACTTATCGCGGCATGAGTGGCGGCCCTGTGTTGGATGATAACGGACGTTTAATTGGCATTCACGGACAAGGTGCTAGAGATACTGTCGGGGGTGAAAAAGTTGGTTTTAATTTAGGCATTCCGATCAAAATCTTTATCAATTCCAAATCTGTCAATACTTTAAAATTATCAATACCAATTTCTCAACCAAAAGAAAAACCGGCATCGGCTAATGTTCCCACCATTGGCAGACCAAGTGTTATCAATGGTTCCGGCGGAGCAGCAGGGTCTTGTCCTGGTAGAGTTTGCTAATCACATTAGTTTTACATGACCAATTTTTTTAAGATGAAAAAGTTTTTAAAATTTAGTTTTTTCGCTGTACTACTATTACCAACATCGCTAAATTTTTATAGTGAAAGAGCGATCGCCCAAACTGCGATCGATGAAGATAAACTCAATACAGTCAATGGGATGCCTTGGGCTGGTGGTGGTTTGCCTTTTAGTAAACTAGTGAATATTCAAGATACCCTTGTCAATTCAGCTTTAGGCAAAGCAGTTATTGATGCTCACGGTGAAGACCGATTAAGCAGTTTAATTAAAAGTCCCTTTAGCGGCCCCCGTCCTGGTAGATTTGTAATTATTTCTCTTTGGGGAAGCAAAATTGAAGGATGCTTTACCAAAATCGTTGTCCAAACAGCCCCATCTGATGGCAAAGCTACATTAGAAGAAATCGCCCCAACAACAATAGAGTTAGGTATTGATGGTCAAATTCTCCAATTAACTCCTAGCCCTAATAGCAAAGTTAGAGGCTTTTCCGGTCAATACACTTATACCGAATACGAAAACAATCGCAACGTTTCATATACCAGTACTTGGTATATGTCAGATACTTTATTTGCGATCAATGCCGATGCTGCTAACATTTTACGCAAAGCTCCAGCCAAAGAAGTTCGCGTTCGTTTAACATTTGCCAATGGTGATACTAAAATTTTTCCCATTGGTAAAGGAACTGTGAAACATTGGCAAGAAGCCTACGGATTTAACAGTGCTTGTACTGCACCAAGTCAGCCGTAAAGAAGGCAAAAGGTATAGTAAGCATTCATTCGTTAACAACGAGATCCCGGACTTTTTTGAGGATACAGCTGGTGATTCAGGCGTATCACCCCTCACATCACGATTTTTCGCTATCCCGCTAGATGTAGAGACGTTGCAATGCAACGTCTCTACTCGTAGGTAAACTTCGGTGACTCAGCACTTTGCTATATATAGCCGTAGCCAGATAGGTTAGGACATTCTAAAACGCTAAAACCAATTGACTGCAAGCATTTCACTTTTGAACGCCAGTGAGGGAGTCGGGGAACCCGACGACACTTGCTACAAGTCGGGCATTGCCCGCCCAACGCAGTATCTCCCCAACGCACTGGCTCCTTTTGACTTTTGACTTTTGACTTTTGCTATATTTTAGCCGTGTAGTGAAATTGAATAAAAAATGAGCAATTTTTAGACTGGAAAGTGAGCAATCTGAGCAAATAAGCTGTGAGGTGTTTCGGTAATACTTTGCTATTTCCACCAGGAGAGCAACTATGAAAATTAATGCTCAGAGTATCGCCACTTTTGCCAATAAAATGCGATCGCTTGTTCGTAAGTTAGCAGCATTTGTCGCTACTTTAATCCTAGCCCTAATGTTTGCCACCCTTCCAGCTAAAGCTTCTGACCACCAAGACACAACATTTCTTGCCACTCGGCTGACTGCGGCGGATCTCACAGATTTGTATGTGTTTGAAAGTCCAACAAATCCCAACAATGTTGTCTTAGCAATGAACTTTGATCCACTCATTGTTTCCGGCGAAAATAGACCATTCGACCCTGATGTTCTTTATCAGTTCAAGATTGATAACACTGGCGACAGCGTTGAAGATGTTGTACTGCAATTTAAAGTTAATGGCAGTTCACACCAAACTGTGACGCTGCGCGGCCCTTATCGTCCCCGCATAGTTGGAACAGAGTCTGCATTAGTTCCAGCAACTTGGACAGGGCGATTGAATGAAGTATTTACGACAAATAACGGTATTAAGGTTTTTGTTGGTTGTCGTAAAGACCCATTCTTTTTCGATTTAGAACAGTTCTTCAAAATCATACCCGATCGCAACTATATCGTTCAGCCTAATCCCAATCCACCCTTCACCGTTCTCACCTTCAGACCACCAGGACAAGCACAAGACACTCTAGCACCATTCAATATCCACTCAATTGTTGTTGAACTACCAAAAAGTTATTTAGGTAAAGGCAAGATCGGTGCTTGGATGACAACCAGTGTGAGAACTCCCAGACTGAGAAACGGTAACTTTGCTCAAATTGAACGGTTAGCAGTTCCGGCACTGAACGAATTGTTTATGGATTTTAGAGCGCATAATAACAGTAATCTGCAAACACCAACCAGAGATGCTAATAACCAATCTCAATTTATTCGCGGCTTTGTGAATGCAATTGGTAGACCTCAAGGCATAGCTGATGCAGTGATTTCTGTTGCAATTCCTGATGTTGTCCAAGCTGATCTCTCTAAATCTAATGGTTCTTATTTTGGTACTCAATTAGGTAATAACTTTGGTGGTAGAAGACCAAAAGATGATGTTATTGATGTGACAACCTCTGTTGTTTTTGGTAATGCAGTTACAGGAATTACGGCTGGTCAAATTCCGGGATTGACTAGCGATAATGTTGGGCCGAATGATGCGAACTTTCTGCCTAATTTCCCTTATTTAGGTAATCCTTTGTAGGGCTTATGTATTTGCAAATACTGTTGCTGTCAGCACTGACTAGCCTCCTGATTTTAATCAGTCCCAGTGATGTGCCAGCCCTAAGTTTAGGTTCCCAAGATGCTGTAGTCTTTCCTGATTATTTACAGCGATCGCATATTATCAGTGTTTACGAACAGCAAGTCACCCAATCTCTTAATTCTGCCATCTTCTTACGTCTGTTAGCTGATCAATATTTGCGTCGCTTTCGCGAACAGGCAGATATCGAAGATGTATTACGCGCAGAAAAAGCAGCGCGTCAATCTCTAGCCTTACAGCCGCAGCATAACGATGTTGCTGCTATGCTTCTTGCCTCAGCTTTACTGTCTCAACATCAGTTTCGCCAAGCTTTAGATGTATTAAATGATGCATCTGTTGATCATGCTCAGATTGCCTCACTCAAAGCATCGATTCAGATGGAGTTGGGTAATTATGAAACTGCCCAGCAACTATTGCAGAACCTAACTGACGAAACAGCAAACTCTAGTCACAACGCAGTTATGGCGCGTTACTTAGAGCTAACAGGCAATCTCAGCGCTGCGCGACAATTGCTAGATGCAGCGATGCAAGAGATGGACTCCTTCTACACCAACCCAGCTGAAACCCGTGCTTGGTTTCATGTCAGGGCTGGAGATTTAGCTTTTGCATCCGGGGATTTGAGCTTATCTGAGCAACGCTATCGTGAAGCACTTGATTTGTTTCCCAAGCATATAGCTGCGTTTACCGGACTAGCCCGCCTGTATGCGACACAACATCGCTGGCAGGATGCTTTAAATATCGCCAACCAAGGTATAGAAATCATGCCCTTGGTAGAAACACTGGGGTACAAAGCAGATGCTCAAACAGCTTTGGGTGATGAGAAAGGCGCGGCTGCAACTGAGGATTTAATTGGTGTTGTTGCTTACCTCAGCAAAGTTAAAGGTATTTGCGATCGCGCCTTAGCAGTCTACTACACTGAACATGAAATTCACCTAAAACAAGCATTACAGATTGCTCGTCAAGAAGTCGCAATTCGGGACGATATCTATGCAGAGGATACCTTAGCTTGGGCGGCAGCGGCAAATGAGCAATGGCAAGAAGCACAACAAGCAGCCCAAAAAGCCACTCGCTACGGCACAGAAGATGCCTTACTGCAATTTCATGCCGGAATAATTGCACTCCACTTCGGTAATCGAGAGGAAGCAATCGAGCGACTAACTCATGCTGTTAAGCTTAATCCGCAATTTCATCATAAATATGCCCAGGCAGCACGGCATATTTTAGCTCAATAGACCTCTTGCATAAATAATTTTTTGTCTCACGCAAAGGCGCAAAGGTAAGAATACTCTGCGTACCTCCCTTCGGGTTCACCAGTCGCCTGCGGAGGGAAACCCTCCCGCAGCGCTGATTCACCGCGCTAACCTCTGCGTTTCAATAAAAGGTATTGGTATGAAAAAACTAACTCTAATTACAGCTATCATCGCAATATGTTTATTGTGGATGCCGGCAGCACAAGCCCATCCCTTGGGCAATTTCACCATTAATCATTATGCAGGAGTGCAGATAGCACCAGATGGTATCGGCGTTGATTATGTTCTCGACATGGCAGAAATTCCGGCATTTCAAGAAATTCATCAGTTAGATGCAAATCATAACCGCAAGGCTGAACCTGTGGAGACAGTTCAATATCCTCAGCAAAAATGCCAAGAGGTGCAATCAAATCTGAAATTGCTGATTAATCAACAGCCTGCTGCATTTTCTTTAGTTAACTCAGCAGTCGAATTTCCTTTAGGTGTGGGAGGATTGTCTACACTGCGTTTGAGTTGTAATTTTCAGCAGTCAATGGAGTTAAACAGCGCAGATCAATTAGTATTTGAAGATAATTTTTATCCCCAGCGCTTAGGTTGGCGAGAAATTACTGTGACTGCAAATCATATTCCTGTTCAAGGTGATTTTACTTCTTTTAGTATCAGCGATCGCTTGCGAAATTACCCTAATAATTTACTCAGCAGTCCCCTTGATCAGCGTCGTATTTCTTTGAAACTCAATCCGTCTGTAGCATCAAGTGAACAAACACCATCTATTAAATTATCCAAAAATATAGATAATGCGTTGACAGGCAGAAGTAATGATGTATTTACGAGCTTGATTACTCAAGAAAATCATAATTTCTTGACTATTTTAATAGCTCTAGCGATCGCTTTTTTCTGGGGTGGTTTACACGCTTTATCTCCTGGACATGGAAAAACCGTTGTTGGTGCATACTTAGTAGGTTCTCGTAGTCAGCCGCAACACGCTTTATTTTTGGGATTGATTGTAACGATTACCCATACAGCTGGCATCTTTGCTTTGGGTTTGGTAACACTTGGCACATCCCAGTTTATCTTGACAGAGCAACTGTACCCTTGGTTAAGTATAGTTTCTGGTGTGCTGGTGACTGTAATTGGTGTGAATTTATTAATCAATCGCTGGCAAAATCATCACCATCATCACCATGATCATATAGATAATCATCACCACGATCATGTACACCATGACCATTCTCATGATGATGTATCTTCTCTGAAATGGTCTAGCATATTGGCGCTAGGAATTTCTGGTGGTTTGTTACCTTGTCCTTCAGCTTTGGTAGTATTACTAAGTGCGATCGCATTAGGACGCATTGGTTTTGGATTAGCATTAGTGTCTGCTTTTAGCTTAGGTTTAGCAGCAGTACTAACTGGAATTGGCTTGATGTTGGTTTACGCCAAGGAGCGATTTGAGCATTTACCTCTCGAAATACCCAAGGTAAAAATGTTACCAACAGCCAGCGCCTTGTTTATTACCCTCATTGGCTTAGGTATTACTACACAAGCTTTACTAGCACAACCTTGGAACTGAAGTTTTGTCAAATTAATTCCCAATAACTATATGTCACACGCAATTAAAGAATCTTTTGTGATTGTTGCTGCGATCGCTCTATCTGTAAATATTACTTTACCAGCGGCAGCCTTCAGTGTTTCATATTATGGTGACACCACAAACGCACCAACTTTTAACCGTCCTCAAACAGAAGGATTTGAAGGTGGTACTAACCCACCCACAGCACTTTCTCCTAATGGTACGGCTGTTCCTTATTTCAGCCAACCTTTCTTTGTAAATACAACTGGACTTTATGATGTTATCGGCTCTCAAGTTTTTTTGGGCATCCAATTTTTGTACCAAAACAGTTTCAACCCAGCTACACCATTAGTTAATTTACTCAGTGGGAATGATCCTTTCCCAGATGAAGGTAACTCTGGTTTTAACGGGTTGAACTTAATCGCTAACAATCAATACTTTCTAGTCACTACCGGCTTCGACAATACTAATAACAGTTTTGGCACTTTTACTAATACCATTACAGGCGTTGGTAATATCACACTTGGTAACAATCCAGCCAATGTTCCCGAACCTACCACAATTGTCAGCACAATAATTTTTGGGATTTTTGGTGGCAGCTTAACACTCAAACGCAAACTGAAAAATCTAGCAGAAGGTAGGAGGTAAAAGTATTACTAACTAATTTTTGGAGGAAAATATGAAACGTTATATCTTGATTTTTTTAGTAACTGCTTTGTGCATCATCGGTTACTTTGAATTTAGTTTGTCACAAGCTGAACAACTTTTTTGGCTGAATTTAAGTATTTAATCCAATACTGTTGCGAATTACAAGATCCCTGACTTCTCAAAGAAGTCAGGGATCTAAACCTTTTAATATACCCACCTAAGTTTGAATTATTGGTATTACCAAATAAGGCAAAAGTAAAAAGTTAAAAGGCAAAAGAAAGAAAAAGAAAAATGGTTTGAAGCTCACGCCACTTGCTTTATGCCGGGAAATCCGTCCACCGCAGTGGCTCCTCAATTTATTTATGGGGATTATCTTTTTACTTTTTACTTTTTACTTTTTACCTAATTTCTTTTTGCCATAAAATCTCTGCAAGTCTCATAACACCAGCTTTGAGATGGCGGCGGTAGGTACTGAATGGCAAATCTAGTAATTCGGCTGCTTGTTCTTGGGTGGGAGCGGGATTTAAATAAGTTCGATAAACAGCGCGGTAAAGTTTTTGATCGCGGGGAGATGATTGTAAGGATTCGGCTGCTTGTTTGACTAGATTTTGCAGGACTTTTACATAATCACTCATACTTACTTTTGTGGTAAGTTGTTGCTTGAGCGAATCTGAGAGTTGTGCGTAGACGCTGCGCGATCGCACTAAGGGATTATTTTCCAATGCGTCGGGACGATTAAAGTTCCGCAACACATTCTGCACTGCTTCCACAAATTCTGACTGGCTGAGAACTAACAAAGGTTCGCTGATAGGAGTTTGAGCAACACATTCTGCGGTTCCAACTTCTTTGCGTGCGAGAATTTCTTGCCATGCGGTTGGTGACACAATTCGCCAGTCATGTCCATAAACACCATAATGTTTTCCACCGACAGTAAAATCAGCTTCAGGCAAGCGCACTAAGTCAAAGTAGTTTAACATTGCTGCCCAACTATCTGCTTGAGCGCAAGGTAAAAAAGTATATGCTAATCCTGGTGTTTTCTGGAAATACTGCACAAAATTCACAAAAATCAGACTTTGGATGGGAGAAACAACTTGATACGTATCCCGCGCCATCCAGAAACGGAAGATAGTTGCGCCTTCATTGCTGCGTAATGGTGCATGTTTTTGCAGATATTGCCAAGATGCGATCGCACCTGGATCTACACTCAAGTCTTCAATGCTTGCTATGTGCAATGCTACCATCATGGCAAATCCCGCAGGTTTACTGTGTGAGTCCCGGAATACCACAACATTCTGCGGTTGACGTTGCAACCAGTGAGCCGCTATGGTTGCTGATGCTTCACCTTCGTATTGTGCCACCATCTCTAGCAGGGCGATTTTATCAGTTTCTTGCAGTGCATCAGTCACTAAACTACTTTGCTCACCCCAGGTGAAACAGGGACGAATGGCTGAGTTATCCCGATGCAAGAAAATATAATCCAGTAGAACTCGGTGTTTTTCTGCTCCTTGAGTTTGTCCCAGGCGTTTAGTATAGTATTGCCGAGCGCGATGGTGTAATTCTGTGTAAAACTCCGAATTCCGCCAACGTAAATCAGCAATTAAAACTTCTCGTGCTAAATCATGCGGAAATATCCCCCATTGTCCTGATTCAATAAATGAAAGTCCACGTAACCATTCAAATAAATTGTGGACATCGCATATATTTTCTAAGCTGTGAACCTCATCAGCTAATATTTGATTTAGTGATGCTTCGGTAGTTAACCGTACCACAGCACAAGCTTCTAAAGCCCTACGGTGTAAGGGTGTCGGTACTTCTTTGACGAATCTTTCTAACAGTGTCTTGACAACATTTGGTGCAGAATCTGTTTGAAAAGAGATTTCTTGTGTCTGAGCAAACACCTCAGCAACTAATGATAAAGCGAGAGGATGCCCGTGGGTAAAATCTAAAATTGCTTGGTGTTTTGTGGTGGGAATGTTTTGTGTAGTTAGATAAGTTTGGCTTTCGGCTGGCGAAAGGTTACGTAAGCGTACAGTGTGCATCAAAGCTTGCCAACCCGGATCGCTGTACCAAGCCGATGCCGGAGGATTGCGCCCAGCAATCACAATTAAGGTATTACTAGACAAGTGAGGTAGAAAAACTTCCCGCAACCACTCATCTAGCTGGGCGATCGCTTCGTAAGTATCAATTAAAATGACATACCGTTCTTGCTGTTCGGCTAATAAATGTAGAGGCGAATCTAATTCCTGCAATCCCATCAAAGATTGCAAGGTGCTAATCAAAGATTCTGGCACAGCTTCTATATTACGTGCTTCTACATAGATAGTAGGTATATTTGAACGTTGAGTAACGCGCAAAAACTGTTGCAGGAGAGTTGTCTTGCCGACACCGCCAAGGCCAAAGACATGCAGAATGTGAAAAGGTAACTCTGGAGATGCGATCGCCTGTTGAAATAAATCCAGTTCCTGCCCACGTCCCACGAATCTGCGATTTCGTTCAGCACTCAGTCGCTTTAGCAGAGATGTCATTGGCATCCCTTCCTTCAACTCTACGTAGGATTACTGTTTTAGAGTATGAATTATATTTTTGGGTATGTAAATCTACTTTGAAAAAATTCACAAAGCTGAGTGCTGAGTAAAAAATACTAGCACCTTTTTCATTTCTCCTGGTGTACGCAGTTCATAAAAGCTACTTAGTTATGGTGCAGACTGTCCTGTGCGGCAGATGCAATGAGCAATCTTTGTTTAACGAACCACAAAGGACGCAAAGAACACAAAGAGAAGAAATCAGGACTTCATCAAGGGGGCGATCGCTTTTTTGAGAAATATCCTGTAAAATTTGCTCAAGCATTTTTATTCACACCTCCCAAGTTTCCCCAATTTGGCGGCATTAACCAGCCAGCATCAAGCTCGATGTTGCTGTCAAAAACGGTGTATTCTTGCTGGGGTTGCAGTAGAGTAATACGCTGTGCGCGTAGCGATGTCAGTAGTGTGTGAAAGCGGGCTTGCGCCGAGTTTCGTCCCAGTCCATACAACCGCAATGTGATAAATCGCTGATGCAGTCCGTTAATTTTCCGCTTAAAAGCATTCGTGGCTAAATGTGCGCCTTGGGTTGCACAATGTTGACGCAAAGCTTCCAAGTCGGTATTATTTGCCAGCATGGCTTTGATGTGAAACTCGAAATAATTTGTCGCCGGATGCTGCGAAACTTCGCTATCTGTCACCGGGATATCTTGGTTGTACACCATTGCCTCGATTTTGACACGGTTCACTTTAAAACCTGCCTGCCAAATTTGTTGAGCAATGTTGTAAACGTCTGTGCAAACTTGAGCTAAAGTTCCCCGATGATGAGATGCTGTCATCGGTTGCGATCGCACTACGCCACTGGGTAATTTAATCAGAATACATCTAATATTTAATTGCCAACAAATCTGTTGAAATCGCTGTACTGTAGCTGGCGACCCTGCACAGATGGTAATGTGAGCTTCAAATGTTCCAGTGTATTGGTACGTATTCAACCCCTCCAGCTAGTAAAAGGGTGGTTCTGTAATTTGTAGTTTAGGTAGTGTCATGAGATTCCTTACCAAATCTTTTTGTAGTATATATGTTACAGCAAAAGATTGTCAAGTTAGGGGACAGGTGACAGGTGACAGATTTTTGTAGAGATGTAGTATTGCTACGTCTTTACAAAGATTTATATCTCCCCCACTCCCAATTCCCCACTCCCCACTGTCAAAACAGTAGTTTCCAAGTGATGATCATCTGCTACTTTAATCGGTTTTTTGGTTCTGTAAGGAATTTCTTCAATGGGCAAGTTATCGTTATCGAGGTCATCGTAAATTAGCAGCAATTGTTTTACGCCTGTATGATTCAGTATTTTACCGCTGTATTTACTGGCATCTGCTCCCAGACCTTGGATGCGAATTAGACCATTAAATACGGTAGCTCTGGCTAAATAAATTACCGGGTCTTCACGGAAAGGGACATTGACGGTAGTTGTAGCGGTGAGATGCGCCATGCCTCTTTCGTCCATTTCTTTACCTAAAGCTATCGCTGTTTTTTCCAGTCCGCGAATAGCAACGATCGCCGCCGCCACGGCCATTGTAATATCTGTACCATCATCAGCCAAAATCTGACGGGAGGAGAGAAACTCATAATTTTCTTCGCCAATGTCACGGCGTAGGCGTTGATGTATTATGTTACGGGGATTGTAGTGTGTCAGTGCGCCAACAATTGCCCCACAGGCTGCACGGGGTTCTCGCCAAAGAGATTCTTGCGTTTTGCCGTAGATTACTTGTGCTGCTAAATCTAAACGTCCGACATGGGTTTTTAAATCTAGGGCGGCGAGAACAAAGGACTGGGAATTACCTTGATAAATTTGGGTGCGCCAAGTTTCATCTAATTGATGGGCAATAGTTACGTGGGCTAAAGTTGCACCATCATCAGTACCACCACCAGTCGGGAAAAACGTCTCTGTTTTTAACTCGCCAATTTCCGATAAGGTAGCAAACCGGGAAGCAACCACATCACGATAAGTTCTGGTTGACTCTCCTTGATGAATGCGATCGCCACAGTTAGTATATGCCAGAGTTGTCACCACACTGGGCAAACTCAAATCTGCCGCACAAGCTTTTAAATCAGAAACACTAGCACCAGCAAATTGTAATTCATCTCGGAGTATTTGCAGACCATTAACCAGAGTATAGCGATCGCTGACAATCTCGTTTAAGTAGATATTTTTGGCGCTATCCTCTTGCCCAAATCTGGCAGACAATTCCCAAAATTTGTTAATTCTGGCACTCGCTAAAGATGAATCAAATGCTGAGGACATAGTTTTGCTGGAAAAATAGAAGAAGAATCCAGAAATCAGAATACAGAATTCAGCATAACAGTAGAGACGCGATATATCGCGTCTCTACAAGGTTTTTGGTTTATCGAACTTCATAACTGTTCGTAGTCTAGTGGAATCGCTTGCCCTTGAGCAATTTCTTGTTTGGCACGTTTTGCCGCAGCTACAAGTTTTTGTTGTGTTCGTTGGAAAGACTCATTCCATTGAATTTCATCTTGCAAATCATCAATATACTCTCGAAGATGGTCTGCAATATGATTTTGGATATCAGCAGGCAAAGACTCCATCATTTTGATTACTGTAGTAATTGCTGGCGATGACATAGTGACTTTCAGGCTGCTGAAACTTTTCTCTATCTTAGTTTATTAAATAAAAATAGGATGGGCGTTTTAATACCCACCCTAGAAAGAATCAACTTAACCCACATCATCGTGGGCAAAACGGTTAAACAGGAAGTCTAAGGCATAATTTCGCAGTTTGTAATATTGTGGATCTTCCATGATGCGGGCGCGATCGCGTGGACGAGAAAAAGGAATATCCATGACTTCGCCAATTTTGGCATGCGGGCCATTAGTCATCATCACCAATTTATCGGCTAAAAACAGCGCCTCATCAATATCGTGGGTAATCATCAGCACTGTGCAGCGGTTCTCGTTCCAAATTTTTAGCAGTTCTTCTTGTAATTCTTCTTTAGTAATCGCATCTAACGCCCCAAAAGGTTCATCTAAAATTAGCACTTTTGGGCGAATTGCCAAAGCCCGCGCGATGGAAACCCGCTGTCTCATCCCCCCGGACATTTGCATGGGCTTTTTGTCCATCGCATCAGCCAGTCCCACCATTGCCAAATGTTCGCGGACAATCGCCCTTTTCTCCGCTTCCATTTTGTTGGGGTAAACTGCATTGACAGCCAAGTAAATATTTTCAAACGCAGTTCGCCAAGGTAACAGCGCATAGTTTTGAAACACAACCATCCGGTCTGGCCCTGGCTTGGTGATGGGTTGACCTTCAAGTAACACTTGCCCAGATGTGGGAAAGTTGAAACCAGATACCATATTCAGCAGTGTAGATTTACCACAGCCAGAGTGACCAATGACGCAAATAAATTCACCTTGGTTGACATTGAGGTTAACACCATCAAGGACTGTGAAGGGGCCTTTCTTGGTGGGATAAACTTTGCTAACGTCTCTAATTTCGAGGAAACATCTACTATTGTCTGTTGGAGTTGGCAATGGTTTTCTAGAGATGTCGGTAACTGTAGATAAATTGCGGTTTTGCATGGCGGTGAATGAAGTATGAAGTGTGAAGTCTGAAGCTGGTAAGTTAGATGGTGTTACGGTTAAGTTAAGGTTTTGATCCCCCCAACCCCCCTTAAAAAGGGGGGCTATTTCTCTACTCACCGCCTTTTTCAGGGGGTCGCCGCAGGCGGGGGGATCTAAATTTAGGATGACTCAACCTTTAGTTAGCCAAGAAGTATTGCTTTTATCTCCATTAATGAAGTTCAGATACTCAACCGTCAGTTATGCAACTCTTCTAATGGGCGAGTCGAGGATGACTTCGGCAATGGAAAAATCGCGTTTAATCTGCAAACTATTAAGGTAGGCAATGGGATCGTCGGCGTTAAAGGGAGTACCATCAAATAACTGAATGGGTTGGCGAGTGTAGCTGATATCTAAACCTAATTCCCGCGCGGCAGTGCTGAACACGCGCACTCGACAAACTCGTTCCACAACCTCCACCCAATTTCTGGGGAAGGGAGTGTCACCCCAACGCGCCAACTGACTCATAATCCAAATTTGTTCTGTGCGGCTAGGGCGGTTAATGGCAGACTCAGAATAAAACTGGTGATGGGCATAGTCTCGCAGCGGATGGTCTATATCACACACTAAACTATTAGGATCTTCCAGTTGGATGTACTCTAAATCAGTGCTGACGTAATCTCTCCCCGCCACAATTCTTCTGACTTCTTCGGCGTTTTGGAGATTTGCACAGTATTGGCAAGCTTCTAACAAAGCTTTGGTTAGGGCGATGTGCGTATTAGGATACTTTTCTGCCCAATCTTCCCGCACACCGAGAACTTTGCCGGGGTGTCCTAACCAAACTTCTAAGTCAGTAGCGATGGTAAAGCCCACACCTTCAACGGCGGCGCGATAGTTCCAAGGTTCGCCCACGCAGTAACCGTCAATGCTTTTGTTTTGCAGATCAGCGACCATCTGGGCGGGTGGAATTGTGTGCATATCCACATCTAAATCTGGGTCAATACCACCAGCCGCTAACCAATAACGCAGCAGCAAGTTGTGCATAGAGGCGGGATGAACTACGCCCATTGTGTGGCGTTGGTTGCGGGTGCGGAGGAGGTAATTTTTGAAGTCAGATAAGGTGCGGACACCTTCATCATAAAAGCGTTTGGCTAAGGTGATGGCGTTACCGTTGCGGGTCATGGTGAGGGCGGTAACTACAGGCAAGGGTTGGTTTTTATTACCGCCCAAAGTTAACCACATCGGCATCCCGGAAGGCATTTGGGCTGCATCTAAATAACCGCCAGTGATGCCGTCAACGATACCCCGCCAGCTGGTTTCCCGGACTAAGTTAACTTCATCTAACCCATGCTTGGCAAAGAAACCTTTTTCTTTAGCAACAGCGAGAGGGGCGCAAGCTGTGAGGGGTAAGAAGCCAATTTCTAAGTTAACTTTTTCTAAACCATGACGAGAAATAGCATCTGTTTTTCTTGCCCGAATTTTCTTAATTCGTTTTTGCTGGTTGAGGAAGTAAATCATTTCACTCCGCAAGCTGTAGTAGCTGGGGTGTTCTACTACTTCCATGCGTTTGCGGGGACGGGGAATATCAACTTCTAAGATGTCACCAATTTTCGATTCGGGGCCGTTGGTCAACATCACAATTCTGTCAGATAACAGTACTGCTTCATCTACGTCATGAGTCACCATTACTGCTGTGACTTCGTTTTCTTCGCAGATTTGCATTAACTGTTCTTGTAAGTTACCCCGTGTTAAGGCATCCAACGCGCCAAAGGGTTCATCTAACAGTAATAGTTTAGGACGAATTGCCAAAGCGCGAGCGATCGCTACCCGTTGTTTCTGTCCACCCGATAACATTCCCGGTGGTTTCTCCGCATGAACACGCAAACCCACCATATCTATATGTTTTTCCACAATTATCTTGCGTTCTGCCGCAGGTAAACCCTTCATTACCGAGTCCACCGCCAAGGCAATATTCTCTCTCACCGTCCGCCAAGGCAACAGCGAATAATTTTGAAATACCACCATCCGGTCTGGCCCTGGTTTGGTGATTTTTTGTCCTTGCAGCGTCACCACACCATCGGTGGGCAAATCCAAACCCGCAATCATATTTAATAAAGTGGATTTACCGCAACCAGAGTGACCAATTAAAGAAACAAATTCACCTTTTCTAATTTGCAGGTCAATACCTTTTAAAGCAATATATTGACCGCCGCCACTTAAATTAAAGACCTTATCAATTTGATCAACAGCAACGAATACTGACATATGAAGTCTGAAGTTTGAAGTATGAAGTGTGAAATGTGAAGATTGTGAAGTTTGAAGGATAAAGGCTGAAATTCATTTTTCAGACTTCATACTTCATCCTTCATACTTATTTTTGTTCTGCTGGTAAAATTAGGTTTTGCAGCCAAGCCATGAATTTATCGAGGAGTAAACCAACCACACCGATATAAACTAGTGCCAAAATTACTTCACTCACGTCGTTATTTTGGTAAGCATCCCAAATAAAGAAGCCGATGCCGACAATCCCAGACATAACGATTTCTGCCGCGATAATTGCTAACCAAGCTAAACCAATTGCAATTCTCAAACCTGTGAAAATATAAGGTAAAGCTGCCGGAATTAAAATGTTAATGAAGTATTCTTTGCGGCTAAGTTGCAGCACTTTCGCAACGTTGTTGTAATCTTGAGGAATTTGAGTTACGCCGACAGCTGTGTTAATTAATATCGGCCAAATTGCGGTGATGAAAATTACGAATAATGCTGCTGGTTCGTTTTGACGTAGTGCTGCCAAAGAGATGGGAACCCAAGCCAAAGGCGGTACAGTCCGCAGTAATTGAAACAGTGGGTCTAATGCTTTGGACATGGTTTTATTTACCCCAATCAAAATGCCCAAACCAATGCCCACAACCGCAGCTAGTGTGTAACTAATAGCTACCCGTTGCAAACTAGCTAAAATCTGCCAAAACAGTCCTTTGTCAATGCCGCCTCTGTCATAGAATGGCCAGAAAATCAGTACCCAAGTGTCTTGAACTACTTGTATTGGCCCTGGTAATGTTGCGCCAGGAAGCCAGGCAAACAGTTGCCATAGTACTAGAAATATTGCGATCGCGATCGCTGGTGGTATGATTTCCGGAAATTGTTTTTGTAACTTTGAGATAAAACTGTTATCCAACCTGGGAGTAGCTGGTCTTTTTTGTGCAAGTGTCATAAATTTGTTTCCTTTGAGAATGAATCATTAACCGCAGATGATTAATGTCTATTGACCATTGACCATTGACTATTGACTCTTAACTAAACACTCACTTTCTTAATAGTGAGACTCTTGAGATATGCTTCTGGTTTTTCTGGGTCAAACTTGATGCCATCAAAAAATTCTTCTACGCCGCGAGATGTACTTGTAGGGATATCGGCTGAGGCAATGCCAGCTTCTTTTGCAGCTTCTTTCCAAATGTCTTCGCGGTTAACTTTATTAATCAGTTCTTTCGCTTTAGCTGCATTATTCGCAATGTAATCTTTGGGCAGAAATCCCCAACGCACGTTCTCAGTTATGAACCACAAATCATGACTCTTATAGGGATAAGACACGCTACCTTTTTCATCTTTCCAGTAATAAGCAGCCATTGATTTATCATCAATTTTGCGACCATCACCCATATCATATTTACCTTGATATGGATCTGCCAAAATTTCGGGTGTAGGTAAGTTGAAATAATTTCTGCCAGCGAGAATTTGCGCGGCTTCTTTGCGGTTGTCAAAGTTATCCAACCATTGTTGCGCTTCCATGATGCCTTTTAAAATTGCTTTCGTTGCTTTAGGATTTTTATCAACCCAGTCAGCCCGTATTGCCAAGTATTCTTCAGGGTGATTTTTCCAAATCTCTGCGGTTAATGCAGCCATAAAGCCGATTTTATCTCTAACAAGCCGATAAGGCCAGGGGTCGCCTGTGCTGAACGCATCCATTGTCCCGGTTTTCATGTTAGCGACGGTCTGTGCCGCAGGTACAGTCAGGAGTTTGACATCTGCATCCGGGTCTAAGCCACCTGCTGCTAACCAGTAACGAATCCACAAATCTTGGTTAACGTGGGGGAAAGTGAATGCCGCTGTAAAAGGTGTGGAAGATTTTAGTTCTTTGAACAGAGACTTAGCATTCGCAACCTGCAAACTAATTTTACCTGCGTGTTTGCTGGCGATCGCAATTCCATTCCCATGTGTTACCAACTGCGCCAACACATACATGGGAATTTTTTGATTTCCTTTAGTAATTAAACCTTCTGTAATTAAATGTGGCATTGGCATCTGCCATTGTCCGCCATCAATTCCACCACCTGCCGCACCAATTTCTACGTTATCTCTAGCTGAACCCCAAGAAGCTTGTTTAGAAAGCTCTACCTTGGTCATGCCATACTTAGCAAAAAACCCTTTTTCTTTCGCAATAATTAAAGGTGCTGCCTCTACAATTGGGATATATCCCAACTTCACAGTTGTAGTTTCTGGTGTTTGTTCAGGACTCAAATTAACAACTGGTTGAGCAGTTGGCACAGCTTGCGAACTACCACCAGTTAGATTTTCTGGCGGGTTTCCTAAACAGCCTTTGAGAAACACAGCACTTGCAGATGCGCCAGCTGTTAATATGAATTTACGGCGCGAAACTTGGTTAAAAAAATCTGACATATATATCTCCTCAAACGTGAATTTAAATTTTTTTAGACATGAAAATTAATGCAAGTCGAATATGATTTCGCTTGTGGCGATCGCATGATAATTTCGAGCTATATTCAAATAAGCCAATTACTCTTAATAAAAGGCTAAGATAATGAAATGGAAAGAAATTACTTGGTCTTCAGGGTTTTGTTTGGGGATTACTTAATTCGTTGAAACTTAGTTTACAGGTTTTAACGTCAAATTGGTTAACTCCCAACCCATAATTCTTAAATAAATATTAGATTGATCATATAAGTAAAAATTTATTATAGGCAATCAAGACAACGAATATTCGTAATGTATCGGGGGTTATTGATGATAACAATTAATTTTCTATAATGATGAAGCTCTATAAAGGCAATTTAATCAAAAATCTATCAATAATTACCTATGCGAACTATTGCTTAAATAATATATTTTGCTTTTAAAATAAAATACACCTGAAATAATTGATAATTTTTAATGTTAATTATTGTTTGAAATCTATAGTTCAACTTTTTATACCCGTTTTTATCGCAGGCGATAACTCTGTTGCCTGTCCCCAGCTATAGTTAGACTGCGTGCATCTAATTACATCTTTGTTGTAGTGGAATTTCAATGCAAAACTTGGTTCCTTGTTTGAGAGTTGAATCACACTCAAGCTTACCGTTATGCTTTTCGGTAATGATTTGATAGCTGAGAAACAGTCCTAAACCTGTTCCCTTGCCTACAGGTTTGGTCGTAAAAAATGGATCAAATATACGCGATCGCACCGCTTCTGTAATACCACTACCATTATCTTCAATAGTAATTTTGATGCGATCGCCGCCGTTCAGCGCGGTACAAATCCGAATAATCTGAGGATGGCACTCAATTTCTGTCCAAGTTTTACCTGAAAGCGATTCTTCTAAAGCATCAATCGCATTACTAAACAGATTCAAAAAAACTTGATTCATCTGCCCAGCATAGCATTCCACTAGCGGCAGTTCGCCGTAATCTTTGATGACTTGAATTTCTGGACGATGTGCAGTCGCCTCCAGGCGATGACGCAAAATCAACAGTGTATTATTCAGCCCCTGATGCAAATCTACCGCTTTAAATTCGGCTTCATCAAATCGAGAGAAATTACGTAAAGACAGAACAATTTCCCGAATGCGCTCTGCACCAACTTGCATCGACTGTAACAGATTACGCAAATCTTCAGTCAGAAAGTAGAGATCAATCTGTTTGATCTTTTCTTGAATAACTGGTGGAGGATTCAGCATATGCTGTTGGTAAACCTGAACCAATGCCATTAAATCTTGCGTGTAAGTGCTGACATGAAACAGGTTGCCGTAGATAAAATTGACTGGATTATTGATTTCGTGCGCCACACCTGCCACCATCTGTCCGAGAGCTGACATCTTCTCAGCCTGAATCATCTGAGTTTGAGTGCGGTGCAATTGCGCCAGCGTGGTATAAAGTTGGGTGTTTTTGTCGCTCAATTCTTGGGTACGTTCTGCAACTCGATCTTCTAATTCAGTATTAATCCGTTCGAGAGCGGTAAATGACGATTGGAGTTGGGTTGCCATCTGGTTAAAGGATTGTCCCACTGCGTCTAATTCTCGAATGGGGCTAGTCACTACTTGTTGATCCCAATTGCCATCTGCGATCGCTTTAGAGACTTGGTTTAATGCCAAAATTGGTCGAGTGATCCAGCCAGCTGTCAGGATGCCTAAAAGGGTAGCGATCGCCAATGCGCTCAAACACAGCAGAATAGTAGTACGCGTATTAGCATTAATTTGCGCCATAAAATCTGACTCTGGCATGGTGACGACAATCAACCAATCCAGCCCAAACTGATCTCGCCAAGGAGCAACCTGCACATATCGGCGCTGCCCGTTCATCAAGAAAACAAAATTCTGAGTAGACTGGATTGCTCTGATCGGGAATTTTTGATGTATGCCTTGAGCAATTGAGCGCATCAGTGGGTCAGGATGATTGAAAATTGTGTAACGTTCTAATTGGTCGTTTTTTTTGAAAACAATGGGTTGGTTATGAGAACTAGCGATCAAATGTCCATCTCGTTCTAAAATGAAGACTTGACCAGAAGCACTGACTCGGATTTGTTGCAAAAACTGAGAAATGTCCGAGAGCAGCAAATCAATGCTTAATACGCCCAATAGCTGATGCTGTTTGTCATAAATTGGTGAATTCGCAGAAGCGGCTACATAATTATCAAATCCTTCTGCGGCGTAAATCCGACTCCAAATTGGTTTACCTGCCTTGACTGTCTCAACATACCAAACATCAGTAGTCGCTTGATAGTCTGTTTCATAGACAAGTTTAGTCATATTTCCTTGATTATCGGCAGCATAGCTCAAGTCTTTAGACTTTCCTCCCGAATTTACAGTAATTACAATATCGTGACCTTTCAACCAACGTCCGGCTCCCGCTCCCGCATTGTCTGGCAAGTAATAGCCCACAAAACTAATTTGCGGAAAAACTTGAGATTGCTTCCAAAAGTAACGCCCATCACTTTTAAGATTTTTTAGGTCAAGCAGCCCTCGTTCAATTGCATCCAAGTTCAGCTGATTGAACTGATGCGGCAATGCCAAATAAGTATCAAGATGCTGATCAACACGAGTTGCAACTTCGCGTTGCAATTGCTGGGCTAAGTCATTGACGGCTTTCTGTCCATTCCGCAGCGAAAAATATCCCGTTAACCCCACTGCCACAAAAATTTGCAGCACAAACGGCACAATTAAAACTGTTCGCAAGGACGTATGACGAATGAAACTGTAAGCAATGTACTTCGAGAAGAAAGACATGGTGGCTAACTCTTTGAAACTGAGAATGCCGAGTTGTGTCTTTATCATTCCCGAAAGGTATCAAGACTTACACACCAATATTGTCCTTTGAAATGGGGTGTAAAGGTTAGGACTTACGCACACTCGTTGATCTCTTGAGGCTGGGTGTGAGGGCGTAAGGCTCTTGAACACTATACCCATACACCCCTCACACCCCTAAACCCCTTGCTCAAAAAATTTATTTTTCGTTTCACTGCGTAAGTCCTATGGGTTTTGCTCACTAACACCCCTAAACCCCTGCCTCCACAGAGAAACTTACTTAACCCAAGCGTATGCCCACTATCTCCTTAGTCAGAGGTAGGATGAAGGGAAGAATCCCTTAAGCTTTGCGCGTAATGACTCTGGCTGAAACTCCCAACCACGACAACTCTCTTAATCCTTTGCTCACCCTCAACTACGAAGCAGCCTTAGAATCTTTGGGTGATGATTACTACGACGAAGTAGCAGCAGAAGAATTCCCCCAGCATATTTTGCGCTGGCGTAATGATGCACTGCTATCTGATTTGGGGCTAAATGCTCAAGCAGTTACAGATGAGCATTTCATCACCGCTTTTGGTAAATTTCAGGGACGCAAACCTTTATTAGCACTACGTTACCACGGTTATCAATTTGGTAACTATAATCCATATTTAGGTGATGGCAGAGGCTTTCTCTACGGTCAAGTCCGCGCCACTGATGGCGAATTATACGACTTCGGCACCAAAGGTTCTGGTAGGACACCTTACTCTCGTGGTGGTGATGGAATGCTTACACTCAAAGGCGGAGTGCGAGAAGTTTTGGCGGCTGAAGCACTACACCAAATGGGAGTCCGCACCTCTCGCTGTTTAAGCATGATAGAAACTGGTTTATCTCTGTGGCGGGGTGATGAACCTTCTCCTACCCGTTCGTCAGTGATGGTGAGAATGAGCAGTTCTCACATTCGCTTTGGTACTTTTGAACGTTTTCATTATTTGCAGCGTCCTGATTTATCCCAAAAGCTGTTAGACCATGTAATTGAGTATTATTACCGTCACTTAGTCACCCAAAAAGATAAATACGCCTTATTCTATGCAGAGTTAGTGAAGCGAATTGCTCAACTAGTTGCACAGTGGATGGTAGCAGGTTTTTGTCACGGAGTTCTCAATACAGATAATATGTCGATTACTGGAGAAAGCTTTGACTATGGCCCTTATGCCTTTATCCCTACTTACGACCCGTATTTCACAGCCGCATATTTCGACTATTACAAACGTTATTGTTATGGTCATCAACCCAGTATTTGCCAATGGAATTTAGAAATGCTTCAGGAACCATTGAAGGCAATTATTGAGCCATCTGACATGGAAGCTGGATTAGCCAGTTTTGATGACTATTATGGGGCAGAATACCGCTGTTTAATGTTGAAAAAGTTAGGTTTTGAGCAGTTGTCGCACCCAGAAACCGATGAGCTTTTAGAATTAACAATGACATTCTTGAAAGAAAGTCAAGTTGGTTATCATCTATTTTTCTCAGAAATGGCTCGGACTTTTTCTTCTAAGTGGCGAGATGAGCCAGCTTTTGTACTAAACAGTTCAGATATTGTGCCAGCCGCAGGTACTTCTGCAATTTTTGATAATTGGTGCATACTCTACCATAAAATATTAAATCATTTTGATTTAGATGAGATGGAAGTTATAGCCCAAACTTTATGTAAGCATAATCCTAAAACCGTACTACTCAGACCTATAATTGAATCAATTTGGCAACCAATTGCCGAGGCAGATAACTGGCAATATTTTGCTGATTTAATTCATCAAATTCAATCTATATATAGTAATCAGATTTGATGCCTGAATTGCTCGTAGATATAGGGAACAGGGAATAGCAAAGAAAGCAGATAGTAATGTCTTGATTTTTGCAAATCCCAAAGTTGTTTCCTGTTTTCTGCCTACGCAAAGTATGTGCAGTAATCAAACCAGATAACCACATTGTTATTAAAGTTACAGTAGTTTTCCACTTAATAAGGTACAAAGCTAAGAATTCGCAACATAAATTATTCTTCTGCCTACTGCCGCAAAACCTATGAATTTACGTGTTATCCAAACGAAAACTGCTGTAAATAGTGTGAGCGAACCAAGGATAAAGCCTGTTTTACTTCTAGATTTTGACTCCTTGCTCTTATATTTTGTTGTCATACTTTTCGTTATATTGATAGCAATTATCAGGTTGATAGAATATAGTAAAATAAAAAGATTAAAAATTTACCAATTTTAGTTTTAAAAGCTATCAAATAACTATTTAATAACATGATAATTGTATGATTAAAAAAAATGATTTAACAAGTATAAAAAATAATAATTGATAAAAATAAATTTTTATTAAAATTTATCTCGAAAAATAAATTATTTGATGTTTTGGACAACCATTAGATAGTAATAAAAGAAAAAAACATAAGTAAAATTTAACTAGTCTCTTACAAAAATACAAGAAAAAAATTAATTATAAAAATGTCGATATTGTAAAATAAACATTCATAATTTTAATTAACACTAATAATCAGACAAATGCTGAAAGTGCTAGAGGATGAATAAGTGGTTAGGCAGCACAGATATCATCAGTTCCAAGCAAGAGAAATTTTCAGCAAACGAAATTTGCTGCCATTGTTGGTTGGTATTTTTGTCTCAATTGCGGTATTTCTGCTTTGGCAGAGGCTAGTAATTGAAGAGCAAAGTGACATTAAACAACTTGTTCAACAGCAGGCGATCGCCATTAAAACGGAATTAACTGCCCAATTGAATACCCGAATTCTAGCATTAGAACGGATGGGCAAACATTGGCAAATGCATGGTGGTCTTGAGCAGACACAATGGCAAACAGAAGCAGCAGCTTATGTCAATGATTTCGGAGGATATCTAGCGTTGGAATGGGTTGATCCAACATTACGCGTCAGATGGATTGTACCCAAAGCTAGAAACAAAACTGCTCACAATCTCAACCTCCGTCAAGAACCTCGGCTACGAACAGCACTTTTAACAGCACGCAACCGCCGTCAAACTACTTTTAGCCGCACACTTGAACTGGCCTCAGGCAGTAAAGGATTTTTTGCATACGTGCCACTTTGGGTTGGAGAGCAGTTTGATGGCTTTATCTCAGGAGTTTTTGAAATTCAATTCTTATTAGATTCTGTGGTGCATTTGCCACCAGGTTATCAAATTAGAGTCTTTGACGATCAAGAGTTAATTTACGGACAAAATCCACTGCCCACACAGCTACTGTCTTGGCAACAAGAAATCAGCATTGATTTATACGGAGTCAACTGGCAAGTGGCAGTATATCCTTCTATGGAATTATTAACAAAATTGCGATCGCCTCTGCCAGCAGTGGTTTTAGTTTCTGGGTTAATTATTGCCAGCACATTAACATTATCCATTTATTTTGCTCAGAGTACCGAACAGAAAAACCAGCGCATAGCCGCCATCAATCAAGAACTAGCAGACCGAATTTGGGAGCAGAAAAAAACCGAAATTGCGCTGCGTGCCAGTGAAACACGTTTGCGAGAGTTACTTGAAACAGTAAAAGTAATTCCTTGGGAATTTGATGTCAAAACTTGGCGATTTACTTATGTCGGGCCACAAGCAGAAGCTTTATTAGACTATCCCCTAGAAAAATGGTATCAAGAAAATTTTTGGCTCAATCATCTGCATCCCCACGACCGCGAAAGAGCAATGCGGATTTGCCAAGAAGCAACAGCTAGAGGAGAAAACCAAGAATTTGAATATCGGATGTTCTGTGCCAGTGGGCGAATTGTCTGGTTGCGAGACATTGTCAATGTTGTCAAAGATGCTGGAACCCCCGTGATACTCAGGGGGTTTATGTTTGACATTACAGATTTAAAACTAGTAGAAGAAACATTAAGATTGCGAGAACGCGCCCTAGCCGCTGCTAGTGATGGAATTACAATTGCCGATGCCAGACTCCCCAATCAACCAATTATTTATGTTAACCCTGCCTTTGAGCTAATCACAGGCTATAGCGCTACGGAGATCATTGGTTATAACTGTGCATTTTTGCCGGGAACAGATCCTCTACAGCCAGCAATTCAGCAACTGCAAGCATCTTTGAAAGCTGGGAAGAATTGCCAAGTGCTGTTGCGTAACTACCGCAAAGATGGCACTTTATTTTGGAACGAATTGAGCATTTCGCCTATCCATGATGAAACTGGTAGGTTAACCCATTTTATTGGCATTCATACTGATATTAGCGATCGCAAACAAGCAGAAGTAACTCTGCATCGCCAAGCCCTGATCTTTGAAAATATGTATGATGGCGTAATCATCACTGATCTAACCGGAAAAATCATTGACTGGAATGGTGCGGCTGAGTGGATGTTTGGCTATAGCAAAGCCGAAATCCTAGGCAGAACCACAAGTATTTTATATAAACCGGAAGCCGTCGCTAAACTTATACCCAAAATTTTGCCAGATATTCAGCAGCATGGACGTTGGTCTGGCGAAATTCAATTTATCTGCAAAGACGGCAGTCAGGGAATTTGTGAAACCACAGTCATTCTTTTACAAGATGAGCAAGGTCAACCGAGTGCTAGTGTCTGTTTCAATCATGACATCACAGAACGAGTACTAGCACAACAAGCATTACAAAGACAATTGCATCAAACACTGCTGTTAAAACAAATCACCCAGCAAATCCGTCAAAGTCTGGATAGTAAAGAAATATTTGCCACCGCAGCCGTCCAAATTGGCCAAGCATTTCAAGCTGAACGCTGTTTGATTCACTCTTATATCAGCGACCCTGTACCTCGCATTCCCTTAGTAGCAGAGTATAATAATTTTCCCACCTACTGCTGTCAGCAAACATTGGAAATTCCTGTAATGGGTAATCCCCATGCCGAGCAAATGATGACTGAGGATAAAGCGATCGCATCAAGTAATGTGTATGCTGACTCTTTACTCCAAGGAGTGCAAGCAATTTGTCGAGACCTGAGCTTAAAGTCGATGTTAGCAGTCCGTACATCTTATCAAGGAGAACCTAATGGGGCGATCGGCTTACACCAATGCAGCTATTTTCGCCAATGGACAACAGAAGAAATTGAATTATTAGAAGCAGTAGCAGCACAACTCGGCATTGCCCTAGCCCAAGCCCATCTCCTAGAACAAGAAACCCGCCAACGAGAAGAACTCACTTTAAAAAACTTTGCCCTACAACAGGCAAAACGTCAAGCAGAAGCAGCCAACCGCGCCAAAAGTGAATTTTTGGCTATGATGAGCCATGAAATTCGCACCCCCATGAATGCTGTGATTGGCATGACAGAACTGTTGTTAGATACAGACTTGACTCCCCAACAGCGAGACTTTGTTGAAACAGTTCATACCAGCGGCGATGCCTTACTAGCCATTATTAATGATATTCTCGACTTTTCTAAAATTGAGTCGGGTCGGCTGGAACTGGAAGAAAAACCCTTGGACTTAAAAGCTTGTGTGGAACAAGTTATTGACCTTTTAGCCCCCAAAGCCGCCCAAAAACATATTGAACTGATTTACCTTATCCATCCCCAAGTGCCGACACAGATTATCGGCGACATCACACGCTTGCGCCAAGTTTTGGTGAATTTGCTCAACAATGCCATTAAATTCACTCAACAAGGAGAAGTTGTACTTTCTGTATACGCCAACCAACTAGAAACTCAAAATTCAGCAACTACCTGCAAAATTCTGTTTAGCATCCAAGATACAGGTATTGGCATCACCCCAGAGAAAATGGTACGGCTATTCCAACCTTTCACCCAAGCAGATAGCTCAACGACCAGACTCTACGGCGGTACTGGGCTAGGACTAGTGATTAGCCAACGCTTAAGTGAGATGATGAATGGTACTCTGTGGCTTGAGAGTCGTGGCTGTATTGGTGGCAATCCTGATCCTGGATGGCATAATAGCAAGCCTGTATCATCAACTTACTCTGATGATGGTTCCACTTTCTACTTCACAATTACAAGTACAGTCGTTACCCAGTCACCATCACCGGAAGTGAGCATCCCCTTCGCTCATTTGGCTGGTAAGCGGCTGTTAATCGTCGATGATCATCCTACTAATAATAAAATTCTCAGCTTGCAAGTGCAGATCTGGCAAATGCAAACATATCTTGCTAAATCAGGTGAAGCAGCTTTAGCTTTGCTGGCGCAGGGAATGGAGTTTGATATTGCTATTCTCGATATGCAAATACCGAAAATTCACGGACTGAAACTAGCGCGGGAAATTCGTCAGCAGCCTGGTGGTCAAAATCTACCCTTGGTAATTTTGACTTCCGCAAGTAACCCAGAAATAGGTAACGATTGTGACAATGTGGAGTTAGTTTTCTGTTTGACTAAACCAATCAAACAATCTCAACTCCACTACGTTCTGACTCATGCTTGTAGGCATCAGCCACTCCCAGTCAATATTTCTCGTCCCCATACTTCCTGGAATGATTTGCAATTAGCCCAGAAAATGCCACTGCGAATTCTCTTAGCAGAAGATAGCCTGGTGAACCAGAAAGTGGCACTACTGATGTTGCAAAAAATTGGCTACCAAGCAGATGTGGTAGCTGACGGGCGAGAAGTAATTCAAGCTTTGCAACGTCAACCCTATGATGTTGTGTTGATGGATATCCATATGCCAGAAATGGATGGACTAGAAACCAGCCAAATCATCACTCAACAATGGGAAACTAGTACTCGTCCGTATATTATTGCGATCACTGCCAACGCCATGCGCGGCGATCGCGAAGCTTGTCTGGCAGCTGGGATGAACGGCTATATCAGCAAACCTATACAAATGGCCGAGTTAGTCCAAGCACTAAGTAAATATCAGCCCTGTATTCCTAAAAAAGAACCACCGACACAAACAGGCAGGCCAACCCAAACCGAACTTAAAACGCCAAATTTCCCAATATCTACAGTTGATCACAAAATTTTGCAATCTCTGCGTCAGATGTTGGCAGGAGATCAGATAGCATTTGCAGAACTACTACACTGTTATCTTGTAGAAGCTCCCAAACTCATCCAAGAAATTCAGACCTCTGTAGTAGCTGAAGATGCCGAAACTCTATGGAAGACCGCTCACAAACTCAAGTCCAGCAGTGCTTCTGTAGGCGCAACCAGCCTCGCTCAACTTTGCAAGCAGTTAGAAGCCAAGGGCAGAAGTCATGAGCTTCTAGGGTGTGCAGATATCTTGTCACAACTTCAGCAAGAGTATGAGCAAGTCAAAACGAGATTGCAATTAGAACTGGAGGCGGATCATGAAAACTAACTTTCAAAAAAACCAATCTCTAGTTCTGATTGTTGATGACGAACCATTTATCCGCACCCAGCTACGTCTTGCTCTAGAGCGAGAAGGATATCAGATAGCAGAAGCACGAGATGGCATAGAAGCGTTAATTGTGTTTCAGCAACTGCGCCCTCAGATAGTCTTAATGGATGCCATTATGCCTGGGATGGATGGATTTGATTGTTGTATGCAATTGCAATCTTTAGATTATGGTAAGTACACGCCAGTGTTGATGATTACTGGACTGGAAGATGAACAATCAGTTGACCATGCATTTGATGCAGGTGCTATGGATTATGTCACGAAACCGATTCACTGGCCTGTGTTGCGCCAGCGGGTAAGACGCTTGATTCAGCAATCTCAGCTACAACAACAACTAGAAGCTGCTAATCAAGAATTGCAAAGATTGGTAACTATCGACGGTTTAACTCAAGTCGCCAGCCGCAGACGCTTTGAAGAGTATTTTGCCCAAGAGTGGCAACGGATGGCAAGAGAGCAATTACCTTTGTCTTTGATTCTGTGTGATGTTGATTACTTCAAATCTTACAACGATACTTATGGCCATCGGGCAGGCGATCGCTGTCTGCAAAAGGTGGCACAAGCCATCAAAGATAGTGTGAAACGTCCAGCCGATTTAGTGGCTCGTTATGGCGGCGAAGAATTTGCTGTGATTTTACCAAAAACAGAAATTCAAGGGGCATTGCTGTTAGCAGAAAAAATTTGCTCGGTGGTGAGGAGATTGGCAATTCCCCATAGCAATTCCCAAGTAAGTGGTTATGTGACAATTAGTGCAGGGGTAGCAACAGATATTCCTCAACCTGGCTCTGACTTTCAAGATATGATTTCTGCCGCTGACCGAGCATTATATCAGGCAAAAATTGAAGGGCGCGATCGCTTTCAGCAGTCCACTAAACAATCATCTGCTAATTTTTCTATTCCCCGTTGGGGTGCATGATATTTTTGTACTATAGCAGAAAGCAGAAGGCAAGAGGCAGGGGGCAGGAGGTAAAAACATTACTGTTGCTAACATTCACGCTTTCAAAATGTTTTAATCTGTCTGACTACAGCTATATCAGGCATCAGGGAGAAAAAATGATGACTAGTGAAGTTGTCCGCCTTGTCATACCAGACCACACTCAGCTACCAGAATCAGATGGAACTTTCGTGAAGAATTTTCAGGAGCATCCTCAAAGTATTTTGTTGACGGACTCAATTCAACCACGTTTACAACAAATTCATCCTGATGGGCAATACTGCATCGGGCAAGACTGTGGTATCTACTGGCGGTTGACAGAACCACTAGAGCGAGGTGCAGAGGCTCCCGATTGGTTTTATGTTCCCAATGTCCCACCTACACTCAACGGTCAATTGCGCCGCTCCTACGTTTTATGGCAAGAATTGATTGCACCTCTAATTGTTCTAGAATTCGTCTCTGGTGATGGGCAAGCAGAACGTGACAACACACCTTTAACAGGCAAATTTTGGATTTATGAGCAGGTAATTCGCCCCGCTTACTATGGTATTTATGAAGTTACAAAGGCAAGTGTTGAACTTTATCAACTAGTTGCGGGGTGCTATGAAATGATGCTTCCCAATGAACGAGGACATTATGCCATCCCGCTTTTAGGAGTGGAGTTAGGCATCTGGCAAGGCTATTATCTGAATGCCACCTTACCCTGGCTACGTTGGTGGGATGAGCAAGGAAATCTCTTGTTGACTGGCGATGAACGCGCCGAACAAGAACGCCAACGCGCTGAACAAGCTGAACAAGAAAATGCTCGTTTACGGGAAAGATTACGAGCTTTGGGTGTAGACCCTGATTCTGTGTAGAATGCAAAGTCTCTACAGACTGTAGATTGCGCCAAAAGTCCGGTCTGGACAAATTTCAATTACCAAATCAGCAATAGATGGCGATCGCCGCATTGGCTTGAGGAATAATTCTGGGTGGAGCGATCGCCAAAAATAATTGACAAATTCTTCAATTTGTGTATTACTCATTCCTGATTTACCAGCAGCAACCATCTGTTGTTCTGCTTGCTTGCGCCACTCTAGGGAACTGCGATAATCAGTAGGATAGAGCAAAATTAAGCTGTCTAATCGCTCCCACAACGGCAAATAATTGCTCAGTTGACGATTCATCTCACGCGCAAATGCTTTGTCTGCTTCTGTGATAATTGGCGGCGGTGCGACATCAAAAGTCTTTGGGTCGATTGGTCGCACACCCACGAACCAGCCTTCAAATAATACGATATCTATATCTGTAACAATTTCTGGAGTGGTGCGATCGCCAGCACCTGCATAAGCCGATTTATCAAACCGGGGAATAGTTACAGAAGTCTCTTCTTGACGAATTTGATCTAGGACATTTAAACCTAAATCTATATCGTGGGTTCCTGGTGGCCCCCGCCAAATCAAGCGCGGGTTTTGCTGTAATAAAGCCAAGCGATCGCTGTAAGTTTTATATAAATCATCTAATGACCAACTAAGGGTGCGATATCCCAACTCTTGAAGAATCAAAGATAAAACTTGGCACATTGTAGTTTTTCCTGTGCCTTGTACTCCTAAGATTCCTTGAATCAGGGGACGGTTCAGGCTCTGATGGTGTGCTGCTAACTTCATTGCTAGAGGTAGCCATAAGTCCCACAACAGAGCTAACATTTGCTCAAAGTTGGCTCGTAGGGTTGTTTGGTAAAATTGGCGAAAAACTGGCAGAACAGATTTGAGTAACTGCGATCGCGCTTGGATAATTTCATCGACATTTGTTGGTGTAATGCCAAAAGCCTTTGCTCTTGAAGGATCAGCTAATGCTGCAACTTTTGCTTGCTGCCAAGTTAATTCTCGGACATCCTCTGCTATAATTTCTCTGAGCCAAGAATGCATCTATAATCTCCCTCAACAGCACTAATTACGAATTCTTCTAAGAGCCTAACTTGAAGGCTTCCACAAATAAACTGTAAGTAAAACCCACTTTCAGAATATTTAGCGATTCCAGCCACAGAGGTCTTTTAGCAAAAAAGTTACGACTATAAAATATCCTGCTTGTCAACTCAGATAACAGCACTAAAAATGCTGCCACAACGATGTCTAATTCTGCTTTTTGTCCCGCTACTGTAGAAACAGCTGTTCCTAAAAAAAAGCCAAACAAAAAACTAATGATTAATAGCGACAGTCGCCGCCAAGGATTGAGAAATAATTGTCCTAAACTACTAGCAATAGCATCTAATAAATTATTAATTCGAGTGTTTTGCATCAACTAAAGCCTCTGAATTATCTCAGATTACTTTTATCAAGAGACACTATTTGAATAGTATTATGAATTTTAGTAAAAGATGATTTATAAAGTAAGACTTCAATTGTAACCAGTAGACAGTAGTAGACTGATATCATGTCCGGTTAAAGACTTATCATAAAGGCCGCAGGGGAGCAGAGGAGCAGAGGAGCAGTTTTTAGGTTTTCTGCATAGATTCGAGAATTATAACTAATGAGCCGGACATGATATGACACGAATTAGCTGTGTCAGTCCACTAGTTTAAATACAGTCAGATTGTAGGTATATTTTGTTTCATTAGTGACAATAATCGGACTAGATGGAAGGGCCTTAAAAATTGTTAAAAAATGTAAATATTATATAAATAATATTTCTAAGGATTTAACAACAGAATCTTGTTGTTCATATTACGTCAAACTCAAAAACTTTCACAAGAAAATATACGGTTTATTTATTATTTTTAAGTATCATTTTTTGCTTAAAATAGTAAATAATACTGGAAAAATAAACGAAATAATCAGGCATAGAAAGCTTGTTGAGAAAAAATCAGGTAACTTTTTATATAAATGGTTAATCAATAAAAATGATAAGTAAGATACATTTCATAACTTAATTTTACGAGAGCCTATAGTAGGCGAATCAGCAAATTTCTCTAATTCTAAAGGTTGAGAATAGGCTAATATTTGGCCAAGACTAAACAAAATAATTATTTCTAACCAATATCAAAATGAAATCTCAGGTGTGTCGTAAGGCTGCTTTTGCAGCTTGTAGCTTGGGGCTGCTTGGATTGCTAGTGGGATGTTTAGATTTAAGTGTGTCATTTGAGACTACTAATCCTGACACATCTGAGGCAACATCCAATAATATGCCTCAGCCAAAAAGTAATTCAGAATTGCCTGTTTTAGATGCTACAGCTACTTCTACAAATGTTTCTAGTACTACAACAATACCAGCACAAGTAGAACCAAGCACAAGCAAAGTTCAGTCTATTTTGGTAAATCGTCCAAATGTGGCTAGTAGTGCCAAAACGCAAGGCACTTTGCGTATGAGTAATCAAACTGATCAGCCTGTGCGTCTGGCATTACTGGCGCGGCAATTAAAAGGGAAAAGCTCGGCTAGTAGCATTAACTACGATATTCCAGCCCATTGGGATTTTGCGCCACAAGAAGGTAGTAGCAAGGGCTTGCTACTTTCTTTGCCGAATGGCAATTTAAAGCTAGAAAAAGGAGATATTTTAGTTGCCTTTGCCCAGGATGGTTCTCGACGCTACTGGGGGCCGTATGTTGTTGGTGAAACTTCTTTACCTACGTGGAATCCTCAAACTCAAGAATGGCTGTTGGTACTTAGTCCATAGTCAAAGGTCAAAAGTCCATAGTCCATAGATGATAGTGTTTATTTGATGACTAGTACAAAGCAAAAATCACAAAGAACAAAATCTCACTCGTTAACGACTAATAACTATTGACTTTTGACTCATAACTATTGACTAAAAACTAAATGAGGATGAAATTGAGTAATTTCCACACTGTTGACCGATGGTTCAACAAGATAGCGCAGCGTCCATCTTTAGTAGTGACTTTATCGATTTTGTGGTTGATGCTGATTGGTTGGATCGGCTATGGGTGGAATTTAGGCAGTATTGGCTTGGTTGATGAAACAGAGCCGCTGTTTGCTGAAGCATCCCGGCAAATGTTTATCACTGGTGACTGGATTACACCATTTTTCAATGGTGTAACTCGGTTCGACAAACCTGCCTTAATTTACTGGTGTCAGGCGATCGCTTATGGGATGATTGGCGTGAATGAGTGGGCTGTGCGTCTACCTTCGGCGATCGCCGCCATCACAGTGATTAGTTTGGCTTTTTATACTGTACAGTGGCATCTAGCAAAGCAAGACGCAGTAGAGCAAGTTGAACGCCCAACTCGCCGCTACTTGACAGCTGCGATCGCAGCTGCCGTCATGGCACTCAATCCAGAGATGATTGTCTGGGGAAGAACAGGTGTCTCAGATATGCTACTAACTGGGTGCATAGCATCTTCTTTGTTATGTTTTTTTCTGGGCTATGCAAGTAAAGAGGGAAGTGAGGGAGAAATTTTCCATTCCCTACTCCCCAATAAATGGTATTTAGCTTGTTATGTACTAATTGCTGGGGCAGTTTTAACTAAAGGCCCTGTGGGCATAGTCTTACCAGGGATAGTTATTCTGGCTTTTTTGCTGTATTTGGGCAAGTTACGCGAAGTCCTGCGAGAAATGCGTCCACTGCTCGGAATACTGATTATTGTTGCTTTATCAGCGCCTTGGTATGTATTAGTAATTTGGCGGAATGGCTGGAATTATATTAATTCCTTTTTTGGTTATCACAACATAGACCGTTTTACAGAAGTAGTGAATGGTCACTCAGCCCCTTGGTATTTTTACTTTTTGGTAGTGCTTTTAGGTTTTGCGCCATACTCTGTGTATTTACCCGCTGCCTTCGCTCGACTCAAGTTTTGGCAGCGGCAACAATGGCTAGTGCAAGAACGCTCTCAGCAATTAGGTTTATTTGCTTGCATTTGGTTTTTGGGAGTTTTTGGTTTTTTCACGATTGCTGTCACCAAACTGCCTAGCTATGTCTTACCGCTCATACCAGCCGCTGCTATTTTGATAGCTTTATTGTGGAGCAATTATTTTCCCACACCATCTGTGTCGAATTCTCGCTCTCCATACAAATTCTTTTGGGCTAGTGGCTGGGTAAATGTTGTCTTATTCTCGGCATTGTCTGTGGCAATGTTTCAAATAACCCAGTTGTTAGGTAGCGATCAAGCTGCACCTAACTTCCGCGAAACCCTGCAAAATTCTGGTTTAGCAGAACTAGGGGGTTATATTTTAATTTTGAGTGCGGTCAGTGTAGCATTTTTATTACTAACTCGGCGTTGGTCAGGAATTATTGGGGCGAATTTGTTGGGGTTTGTAGCCTTGTTAATTATTGTTTTAATGCCTGCTATATTTCTAATGGATCAAGAACGACAGCTGCCTTTGAGAGAAATTTCTGTTGTGGTCGCTCAAGTAAAACAACCAAACGAAGAATTGCTGATGGTTGGCTTTAAAAAGCCCAGTCTAGTTTTTTACAGCCATCAACAAGTAAATTTTATCAAGTTGACAAAAGATGCTGTCGAGTATATCCAAAATCAAACTAATATTCCGATAAAACCGCCTTCATTACTGGTTTTAGCAGAACATAGAACCTTGGTCAGAATAGATTTACCACCTGATAATTATGAAAATTTAGCCTCAAAAGGTGCTTATCAGTTGATTAGAATTTCTTTTAAAAAAATGAAACAACAAAAGCAAGATATTTCCATCATTCTTGAACCAACAGATCCCCGACTTCTTCAAAAAGTCGGGGATCTAAACCTCTCGATATTCCAATAACTGACTTTTCACGGGATCTGGAAAACCTCTCTCTAAATCTCTCTCCTACAAGGAGAGAGACTTTGAATCTTCCCCCTTCCCGCGTCGGGAAGGGGGCTAGGGGGTTAGGTTTTTCGTCGGCTTTTCCACATGACGTGAAAAGTCAGATTCCAATAAAGCTCAACTCTTTTCTTGCTGACCGAAGCGGCAGAGGCGCAGAGGGGCAGGAAGAACAAAACCCTTTGCCACATGGTTACAAGCCCCCAGATTTATCCGTGGAGACAAAGAAAACAATTGTGTCTAGGCACGTAGTGCGAGGCACAAAGCGTCAATTTTGCCAGCCCCTACTTTCAAGTATGAGGTTTCCCCTCTGCGCCTCTGCGCCTCTGCGCCTCTGCCTCTTGTTGACGGTGAAATAGGGCTTGATTAATGTGATGCAATAAATCTTCCATTGAGATTGAGCGAGGCAGAATCTCTGTGGCGATCGCACTAACTGATTTATCTACATAATCTCGGTTGCTGTTTTTGTGCTGCTTTATTTGTGCTGAAGAATTAGTTGTGTGATGATTTGCACGTTGGTCAAGCAGCAAAATAGGTGGCAAATTCAAAGATGAATCCTTTAATGCTTGAAGTGCTTTCAACACCTCCTGATGAATTGGCGTTTCTCCCAAACAAATGAGCAACAAGTCAACACTTTTGTGGCGAATTTGTTGGTTTACTTCTGTCCAGCAGCGCCCGATTGCAGCTTTCAAACCTGCTGTTTGGAGATACTGAATTAAAGCTTGAAACCATTCCGCTCCTCTTTCGGCAGTGGTATTATTAAGTGCAGAATTTTTCGGTGTGCGAGTATTTCTGACTTGTTTACGTCTGATTTGGGGTAGATCATGCAGTGTTGTCAAATCCACCACTAAAATACTCGGTGGGCAACAAATACCAGAGGCAATTTGTAAAACTGACAATAGTGGATCGATTTTGTCAGTGCGACTGCGATTGTTTTTCCCAAATGGTGTTAAGCAGGGAAATACTGAAAGCCCTGGTATTTGAGAAGCTGCCAAGCTAGTAGCAACATCACAAGTTACCAATGGTAGAGCTATCAAACGGGGGTGCTGAATTAATTGCTGTAAATAAGTTTCGGCTAAGGAACCTTCTAAATCTAATAAGATGACATCAAACTGCCAAACCCGCGCTAAGAGTTCTGCTTGATCTAGGTTATCCACTTCTATCACCCGATGCTCACGCAGTGAGGGATGGGGGTTAATCAATACTAATTCTGGATTGACCAATCTCAAAATTCGCAATGGTTGATTTTTGGCAAGAGTTTGAGTAGTGTCAACATTTGACGTTGAAATTATTGGTTTAGCACATAACTTTTCCAAAAGTGGTGCTAAAGCTAAGTTTTCTATGGGTAAGCTCAAGAAACCATCGGCTTGGTTAGCAAATGCTTGCTCTTTTTCTGCACCTGTGGCTGTAACAATTACGGGTATGTGACGCGTCGCCACGTCAGATTTCACCAATGTCAGGACATCCCATCCCGAAAGTAATGGTAATAAAGGATTTAAAAATACAGCTTGTGGTTGCAAGCGCCGAGCTTTTTCGAGGGCTTCTGTACCTGAGCGAGCAATTATGACTCGATAACCTAAACTTTTGAGTTGTTCAGCCAAGTCTTCAATATATCGAGCCACGGCCTCGACTATCAGCACTAACCTTTGAGAGCAACCGGGAAGATGCTGAGTAGTGCTGACTTGAGAAGTTACGGAAATCGGAACTTTTTGAATGCCAATATTATGCTGGGTTCTATCTTCTTTGTTATTGGTTTCGGAATCAGTAAAACCTGTAGTTGGCGGGCTGGGTGGCAACAATAGTGTAAATTGGCTACCTTTGCCTTCTTGAGACAAAAAGCTGACATCGCCTCCGTGCAGGCGGGCTAAAGCTCTTGTTAACACTAGCCCTAAGCCAGTTCCTTCAAATTGCCTAGTGAGAGGATTTTCTAGTTGTTGGAATTTTTGAAAGATTAGGTGTTGCTGGTGTTCAGGAATACCAATGCCTGTATCCCAAATTGTAAACGCAATCCACCCTTCCCAACGACTGACTCGCAAACCAATTTCGCCGGATGTTTCAGTGAATTTAAAAGCGTTGGAAAGCAAGTGTACCAACATTTGACGCAAGCGCAATTCATCTGCCACCATTTGGTCTAAGCCTGGTTCAATTGTCAAAGTGAATTTTGGCACTGATGAACTGATTGCTGGCACTTTGCTGGGAGATAAGGTTTTGCTGTTTTGAGTGTGGATAGCTTTGACTTCTGATTGAGCGCGATCGCACACTGCTTGAATATTAACTGGTGCGAGTGCCAATTCCATCTGTCCCGTTTCCATCCGGGTCAAATCTAAAATGTCGTTCACCACACTCATCAAGTGGCGACCGCTTTGGTGAATCAGTCCGGCGTAGCGGGCTTGTCGTTCGTTCAATTCCCCTAATTGTTGGTCTACAAGCAACCTGGATAATCCCAAAACTGCTGTGAGGGGAGTTTTGAGTTCATGACTGATACAAGCTAAAAATTCATCTTTTAAGCGGTTGAGTTGAATCAAATCAGCATTTTTTGCCGCCAGTTCTTTGCACAACTGCTGCTGTTCGGTGACATCTGTTGCCAACACTAACCACAGGTAATCAGAATTTTCAGTCGGCTGGCTATCCAAAGCTTTGAATTCTGGACTATCTAGGGGAATTTTAGCAAATTGCCAGATGCGTTCTTGACCGTTTTGTTCTTCGACAACACAGGTACAAGTTCCCATTTGACTATCTAAAAAGCAGCGATTAAAGGTGTTTGTCGGAGAAACTGGTGATTCTTGGAGGTGATTAAAACTAGATACAGATGATGGCGATAGTAAACCGTTATGAGGTAAAGCTTCGTGCTTCACCGCCCAAGGATTTTCTCCCGAATACAGTTTTAGTTGTGATGATGTGCCATTTTCACCATAGGGAATCCTTGCTGTTTGGCTGGCGTATTCTGGTTGTTTGGTCAAGATGGCACAGAGAATCGCAGCTACTTGTTGTCGCACGTCTTCGGGATCTTTGAGAACTCCCAACTGCTGCCACCAAGCTGGGTTTTGTGTGACGATCTCACCAGCACTGGTTTGCAGCATCAACGGCCAAGGCAGTTGTTCGACTAACTTAATTAGTGGTTGATGTAACGACGACTGAATTTGATTGGCTTTGCGCGAGCGCCAGTGAGTTTTGATGGCTGTACTATGAGATGTGTCTGGATGCTCTAGGGAAATTTTGCCAGTGGCTCTCAAAGAATTAGAGTATTTTTTGCCTGCTGTATTTATGGCAGCTTTTTCTTGACCTAACAATCTCAACAATCGGCTGCTATCTAACAGCCCTAAAAATTTGCCTTTAGCATCCACCAATGTCCAATTGACGTTGTTGCTAGATTGAGCAGAATAGTGTCGCAAAAATTGCACAAATTGCTCAACGCGATCGCTTGCTGCTATTATTTGTAGTGGCTCAAAAATGCTTTGTTTCCAGAATGCCAGTGGTTGTTGTAACAAATTTAGATATTGATCTTCTTGAGATTCTGCCAACAGTTTTTGTGTTAACCGGGCTGACTTTAATAGCCCAATTGGTTCTTGCTGTTGATTTACTACTACCAAGCGATCGCACTGCTCTTGCTCAAAAATTTCTAAGGCCGCTACTAACGTACTGATTTCGCCGCATTTGGGTACGGTTGCTAGAAAGTTATAAAGCGGGTACTGTAGCATTAACATAAGGCTTTGGGGTTGATTCTTCCTCTGGCGGCATTTGGCTTGAGCATTGGCGATCGGCTAGATAGTGTTCGCGCTTACAGTAATATCCTCATCAGAAAACGCATTTCCACAATTCTTGTTTTAGCTGTAAGACCATTGCCGTGGTAGGTTTGGTTGTCTAGACATCGCCTTGCTGGTTGACTGTGATTTTTTCCAGTGTCAGTCTTTACCTTTGCCACTTTATAACTTTGGGGAAATAACCTTACAGTGTTTTACTGGTATTGCCACTTCTGATTAAGAGTGACAGCTAAAACAATTATGGCTCCAAAGATTCGCTTTAGAACCTTGAGGAATTATAATGATTTAGAATACGCGCATACTTTAAGTTAGTTTAAGTATCCTATCAAGGAGTGAAATCAAAAAATCTACATTCTGATAGATATACATATGCGAATCTCAATCAACTAATGTATCCTCTATAACGAACACCTCATCAACCGCTCAATAAATCTTCCTGCTTACTTGTCTTAGGTGGTTGTTGAGTCACTATAGACATTTATTTATCTAGAGCGGTACTTGAGAATTAACTAACAACTTGACTTATTATTAGTCAGGTTCTCTAAAGTTTTACTCAAACTTTGTTCAACTTAACCAACTTTGGTTGGAGTGATTAAGCAAGATGTTTAAATATATAAATGCTACTACCTATACTACTTTTCCAACCAAATGTTAAAAAAATTTTAGATAACCTAGCTTGGCTAAGCATCCAATCACCATTTAACTCAAGCTACAGGTACTTTTTGCAGTCTAATTCTGCCCAATTTAGCACATCGACTGTGGTTGCTGCCACTACAGCTAGACTTTACTACTTACTGAATTGGTTGCCAGCAAATCTTAATCAAAATTTTATAGATAAATATTTTTACGTCTTCGCATGCCAGCAGCAAAAACCACAACAGGTTTTTCAGCAAATGACTCAAGTGGATAAGCGGTTATTGTTACAACAAATTAAATCTGATTATCGCCAGATTCTTATAGATTACTTTACTACAGACAAAACCTTGAAAGAAAAAATTGATAAATTCATCAATACGGTGTTTTGTGCTAATATTCCTGTGCCTCAAATCATAGAAATTCACATGGAACTCATTGAAGAATTTTCTAAACAGCTAAAATTAGAAGGAAGGAGTGATGAGACATTACTTGATTACCGTTTGACATTAATAGATGTTTTAGCGCATCTATGTGAAGCTTATAGATGTGCAATTTCTAAATAATACATTGCACTCATAAACCAGAATGTACTCAACACTCACAAACAACTATGTATTTCACCAAATGCAGTAAAACCGGATTCTATTTTATTTTTTATGTTTAAGTTTGTACCTTTATGAATAAAGCCAGAAAAACTTATGTTCTTAAGCTTTACGTAGCTGGGAACACGCCTAACTCAGTCCGGGCATTAAAAACATTAAAAAACATATTAGAGCAGGAATTTCAAGGTGTTTATGCACTAAAAGTAATCGATGTAATGAAAAATCCCCAACTAGCCGAAGAAGATAAAATCTTAGCTACACCAACATTATCGAAAATTTTACCGCCGCCTGTTCGTAAAATTATTGGAGATCTTTCAGACCGAGAAAGAGTATTGATTGGATTAGATTTACTTTATGAAGAACTGAGTGAAGAAGACTGGGAAGAGACGCATAACCTTTAATCTAAATTTTTTGATTACAAATTAGCAACTTCAACTTTAGTAATAGAGAGACCGGGTTAAAAACCCCATTTATGAGCCAGCAATGAGCGAAAACGAGCAAAAAGAGCAAAACCAGACACCGATTGGGGGTGTAGAAAAAATTCGGACAATGATAGAGGGCTTTGACGATATTAGTCATGGTGGTTTACCTGTAGGGCGAACCACTTTGGTCAGCGGCACCTCTGGAACAGGTAAAACCTTATTATCTCTTCAGTTCCTCTATAACGGCATTACCTACTTTGATGAGCCAGGGGTATTTGTTACCTTTGAAGAATCACCCAGCGACATTATCAAAAATGCTCATATTTTTGGGTGGAACTTACAACGTTTAATAGATGAAGGTAAGTTGTTTATTCTAGATGCTTCTCCCGACCCTGAAGGTCAAGATATTGTGGGAAATTTTGACCTTTCGGCATTAATTGAGCGCTTGCAATATGCAATTCGTAAATATAAGGCTAAACGAGTTTCTATTGACTCGATTACCGCAGTATTTCAACAGTATGAAGCTGTCGGAGTCGTCAGGCGAGAAATTTTTCGCCTTGTAGCTCGGCTTAAACAACTGAATGTCACCACCATCATTACCACCGAACGGGGTGAAGAATACGGGCCTGTGGCATCTTTCGGCGTTGAAGAATTTGTTTCGGATAACGTGGTAATTGTGCGGAATGTATTAGAAGGAGAACGTCGTCGGCGGACGACCGAAATTCTCAAGCTACGCGGTACAACTCACATGAAAGGTGAGTATCCTTTTACAATTACCAATGCCGGAGTCAACATTTTCCCCTTGGGTGCAATGCGTTTAACTCAAAGGTCTTCTAATGTCCGCGTTTCTTCCGGTGTTAAAACCCTAGATGAGATGTGTGGTGGTGGTTTCTTTAAAGATTCGATTATTTTAGCAACAGGAGCTACTGGTACTGGGAAAACATTACTTGTGAGTAAATTTCTGCAAGATGGTTGTATCAACGGTGAACGCGCAATTTTATTTGCTTATGAAGAATCACGCGCTCAACTATCCCGTAATGCTTCCTCTTGGGGTATTGATTTTGAGGAATTAGAACATCAAGGGTTACTCAAAATCATTTGTACTTATCCTGAATCAACTGGTTTAGAAGATCACTTGCAAATTATCAAGTCAGAAATTGCTAATTTTAAACCAGCAAGAATTGCCATTGACTCACTCTCAGCCCTAGCAAGAGGCGTGAGTAATAATGCTTTTCGGCAGTTTGTGATTGGTGTAACTGGTTATGCCAAGCAAGAAGAAATCACTGGTTTTTTTACCAACACAACTGACCAATTTATGGGTTCTCATTCAATTACCGACTCACATATTTCTACAATTACGGACACAATTTTGATGTTGCAGTACGTAGAAATTCGTGGGGAAATGTCGCGGGCAATTAACGTATTTAAAATGCGAGGTTCGTGGCATGATAAGGGAATTCGTGAGTATAATATTACGGCTGACGGCCCAGACATTAAAGATTCTTTCCGGAATTACGAACGCATTGTCAGCGGTGCGCCTACCCGCGTTAGCATCGACGAAAAGGCAGAACTTTCTCGCATAGTCAAAAGTTTTGAAGATAAACGCAGTACCGATTCCTAAATTTGGTATCGTGCTATATTCCTTCTTCAATTTAGTATCGTGCTATATTCTGTGGTGAAGAAAAGGTTTCTGCCGCTAGATTGATTTTCGTGTGAGGGGATGCGGTGAAAGGACAACAATTATTTCATACTTTCTTACCTGGCGTAACAGCAGCGGTATTAACAACCCAGCCCGCTTGGGCAGGAACAGTAAAGGTAAGTAGCATACAACAAACGTCTTCTCCTAGTGTCTTGACTTTCACTGAAAGTCACAACTTGGTGGCGGACAATACAAATACGCAACTGCCTAAAGCTGCAAAACAGATTTTTCCAGATGCAGGAGCTAATTCTGAGTTGACTACATTCAATGTGGCAACTTTAAGTAATAACAGTAACCCAGGCATTTTGGCAGAAAATACTGGTGTGCGGCTCGCACAAATAACTCAGAAAAATCAAGGTAGTTCTGTCAATTTGACACCTACTTTAAATTTTTCTCAAAATGCAGAGCAGGCTAGTTCCAGCAGGATTCAAAAACCAAAAAAATTAACTACAGCTTCTGGGCAGAAATTAAATAATACAGTTGTTAATTCTACTACTTCTCAACCTTCTACTATTCAAAAAACAACTGTTTTCCGATCTGCGATTCAACAGCCAGCAGTCCCAAAGCTAACTTTAAAAACGCAGCTGCCGATAGTTTTACCAACGGCAGTTAAGGGTGCAGGAGCAGCTAAACTTTTGGCAGTGCGAAGTTGCTCACAGCAAATAAGCATATCCAGTACGTTGTCTTTGCACTCTAGAGGTTGTGAGCAGGACAAATTGACTGGAGGATTGACTGCACAAAACAACACTGCAACACCAGATTCCACAACTGTGCCTAGTAATCCTGGTACTACCCCAACTGAGGCAGCGCCAGCAGCTAGTCCAACTCCGGTTGAAGCAGCCCCAAATGCGCCAATTCCTAGCACTACGACTCCGGCTCCTACTAGTGGTGCTGTACAAGTTCCGGAGAACCTGATTCCTAGTGGTAATCCGTTGCAATTTCCCACAAAAACAGAGGAAGTCACAGTTCAAAGTAATCAACCGATTACTTTTGCACAGGCTTTGGAGTTAGCACGGCGGAATAATCGGACACTACAGGTATCAATATTGGAGCTAGAACGCAGCCGAGCCGCTTTACGAGAGGCACAAGCGGCTTTGTATCCGACGCTGGATATTAATGCGGATATCACTCGCAGTCAGTCGGCTTCTGGTCAGCTTCAGGATGAGTTAAATGGGCGAGCAGGGTTAAGGTCTAACCAAGATGAACCGAGTACAGGTTTTAATGGTCAAGCCCAGTTGACATATAACATTTACACTTCGGGAAGACGGCAAGCCAGTATCAAAGAAGCTGAAGAACAAGTACGTTTCAGTGAATTAGATGTGGAGCGGCAATCTGAGGAAATCCGCCTAAACGTTAGTACACAATATTACGATTTGCAAGAAGCCGATGAGCAAGTACGTATTAACCAGTCAGCTGTGGAAAATGCCCAAGCAAGTTTACGCGATGCTGAAGCATTAGAGCGTGCAGGAGTTGGGACTCGCTTCGATGTGTTGCGATCGCAAGTAAATTTAGCCAATGCTCAACAAGATTTAACTAATACGATTTCCAATCAGCTGATAGCCCGACGGCAGTTAGCAACTACCCTCAGTTTGCCGCAAAATGTCACTATTAGTGCAGCAGATGCAGTGCAGTTAGCTGGCTTGTGGAATAGGTCATTAGAAGACAGTATCCTCCTGGCTTTTCAAAATCGTCCAGAACTACAACAGCAGTTGGCTCAACGTAATATTAGTGAACAACAGCGCCGACAAGCTTTGGCCACTAATCTGCCACAGTTGAGTTTCGTTGCTAACTACAATCTGTTGGATCAGTTCGATGATAGTGTCAGCATTACTGATGGTTATTCTGTTGGGTTGAGAGCCAGTTGGAATTTATTCGATGGTGGCGCAGCACGAGCCAGAGCATCCCAGGCTAGAGCTAATATTGCGATCGCTGAAACACAATTTGCCGAACAGCGTAACCAAGTGCGTTTCCAAGTAGAACAAGCTTTTTCTAACCAGCGAGCTAATTTAGACAACGTTCAAACTGCTAACACAGCCTTAGAACAAGCCAGAGAAGCTCTACGTCTGGCGCGGTTACGCTTCCAAGCTGGTGTGGGTACGCAAACTGATGTAATTAACTCTGAAACTGACTTAACAAGGGCAGAAGGTAATCGAGTCACGGCTATCTTAAATTACAACCGTGCTTTGGCTCAATTGCAGCGTGCAGTTACCACTAGGTCATTTCGTTAATTAGTCATTAATCAATGGTCAATAGTTATGAGCCGATAGTTGGAATTTTTGACTATGGAACGCCAGTTGCTACAAGTCGGCAAAGCCGCCCAACGCACTGGCTCCTCTTGACTCTAGACTATTGACTATGGACTATTGACTATCGACTACCTATGACTCAAGTTACATCACAAGAAATTGCCTTATTTCGTTCTCAGTTAATCGATGATCCTGTAGCTATGGAAGCGCTGGATTTGATTGAAGACTGTGAAGGAGATTTAGAAGATGCAGCCATGACATTAGCTATTAAAGCAGGACAAGAACCAGAAAGGGCAAATTCTGAATGGTTAGATGCCTTGGCGAAAAAATGGCGGGCGGTGATTTGTGAATCGGAGTTTAGAGAAGAATTGGTCAATAACTCTATCTTAGGGTTGATGACACACTTCAAAACAATACCAACTTTTCCCAAAAATTTGGCAACACCAGTTTTAATTTATGTTCTCAAGCAAGGCGTAAACAATTTCTGTGAACCACTGGATGCGATTAAATCGGGACTTGGGAACGGGGAGGTGTAGACTTGGGAAGCCACACAAGTGGCTCTCCAAATCTACAATTAAATTAACTCTAAACTTGGTATATTTTGACTATAATTAGCGACTAATATAAATAATTTCAGCCATTGAGAACCTAGTAAAATTTCTTGTCCGCGTCTCACAATTCTTTCGGATGAAGATTGTGTCATATTTTTTACAGGATGGAGATTTATTTTTTATATTCTTTTATAAACCGATCACCCTCATTCTTCCCAAAGAGCGTAGGCTTTGCCCGCACTTCGACAAAGCTCAGTGACCACCGCAGGCATCGCTATTTTCCTCGTCCATAATTTACATTTTATAAATATTTACTTTCCTATTCCTTGTTTTTTCAATAATACATCTATCCATTCTCTATCTTTTACCAACAACTCTGGTACAGGAGGTTGATTATAATCCAAGGTCAAATCAAATCCGGCTTGCTCATATATTTTTAATAATAAATTCTGTAAATTTAATTCTATTTCCTGTTCTTGCTGTCCTAAAGGAATAGTAAAGTTAGGGATAGCTTCTCTCACAGTAAAGGCGAATAATTGAGCAGAGGGTAAGCAATCAGACTTGACAACTAAAATCCGATAGTCTATATCAGGAATATTTGTCAGAATTGGCATTTTCTCGCCACTTCTAATTAAATCAATCTCTACTAATTTAGTAGCACTTTGCAATATTTTTTCTCTTTTTTCTAAATAAAATTTTCTTCCTGCTTTTGTGCGTTTATTGGTAGGAGAAAGCAGTTCAATTACTGTGATTACTTTACCAGTAGAAACTTCTCTAATTTCTAAATATCCTTCTTTGATTTCTAAAGGTAATGGTAATGTAACAGTAATAGATTTATTTTCTGTGCCACTGGGTAAAGTTGTTATTGCTGTTGTACTACTATTTGATTTTTGTTTTGCTGATAAAATAGCTAAATCAGGAATACCGATTAAGATGGCATCTTCAGCATTAATTCTATAGGTACGTTTTTCAATTGCTACTCGATATTTAGGACGCAAAGGATGAGATATCGCAATAGCGATCGCTGTAATTAATCGATGGTGTACCTCTGAGCATAAATCAGGGTTTTCTAAATAGGGATTCATCCCCGGAAACGGATACTTCATAAATATAAAATTTATTAACTTACTATAAGTGTATAGCGGTTTTTAAGGTTAGGAAGTAAGTCTTTATATTGTTTCACTAGATAAAGCGATCGCTCTAACTCATGATTAGGGATTGACAATTAAAAAATTATTTAATTTGTAGTAACAATAGGTGAGACATATGCTTATCCGAGAGACATAACACAAAGAAGAAGCTAAGAGGACTTGGCTAGAATTGCCCCGAAAGACTTACGTAGCGGCAGCAGACGCAAAAATATGCGGAACTTACTCAGCACTCAACACTCAGCACTTTTTTACTGATACCCTGGTAATGAAGGCGAAACTTCTCAAGAGACAACTGTTGTTAGATAAATGAATTACCTTGTTGCCGTATTACCAGACCGTATCCAAGCTGAAGCTGCTTATTTAGCGTTAGAAAAAGACAGCATCAAGAGCATCATCCTGGGTAAGGGATATAAAACTGCTGACGAGTTCGGTTTGATTGATCCTAAAGAGCAAGCTAAAAAGCAAGCACGGCTGATGGCATTTTGGTTAGTACCATTTGGCTTTTTTGCGGGTTTTACCTTCAGCGTCATCACTGGTTTAAATACCTTTGCTTGGGCAGGTGAAATCGGCAATCATGTTATTGGCGGACTGCTGGGGGCTGCTAGTGGTGCTATGGGTAGTGTGTTTGTCGGTGGTGGAGTAGGTATGATTGCAGGTAGTGGTGATGCTTTGCCCTATCGCAATCGCTTGGATGCTGGCAAATACTTAATTGTAGTTCAGGGTTCGGAAACTCTTACCCGGCAAGCAACCCGGATATTACGTCAGTTTGAACCAGAAAATATTCAAGGATACTCTGAAGTGTGAAGTATGAAGTATGAAATTTGATAGTTTAGCCTTCTTACTAATGACCAATGACCAATGACCATTGACTTTTAATAATGTTGCCACGAGAAGAACTTTTAAAGGGTGTAGAAAATCGAGATAGTGTTGCTCGTGTGATTGATCAGGCGGAGCAAGCCATCAAAACTTGGGAAGTAGTTTTGACGGATTTTTTATCTCCGCCAGAGTTAGCAGAAATTCACCGAGTTTTCAGCAGACTAACTGAGGTGCAGTTGCTGGCGTGGGGTGGATATCCTCAAGCTGAACGGCAAAGAATTGCGATCGCTCGTGGAGAAATCCCTTTAGATCAATCACAAGTTGCTATTGTTGTCTTAGAAATTGCTGGTAATTTTTTGTTTGATACCGCTACTCACCGTGACTTTTTAGGTGCGATGTTGGGAACAGGAATTGTCCGGGAGAAGACGGGAGATATTATTGTGCTGGGAGAACGAGGAGCGCAAGTAATTGTTGTGCCAGAAATGGCAGAATTTTTGCAGATGAATTTGCAACAGGTGCGATCGGTTCCCGTGAAAACTCAGCAGATTGATATTAGCGAGTTAAAAATTCGCGAACCAAAGAAAAAAGAATTAACTACTGTAGAGGCTTCTTTAAGATTAGATGCGATCGCCAGTGCGGGTTTTGGTATGTCTCGCAGCAAAATGGTAGATTTAATCGATGCTGGCGATGTACGTGTCAACTGGAAGGAAATTACGCAAGCAAGTTTTCAAGTCAAATCTGGCGACTTAGTTGCGATTCGCGGTAAAGGACGTTTAGAAGTTGGAGAAGTTGCGGTTACGAAAAAAGACCGTTACCGTGTACAACTCACACGATATATGTAACAAATGAGCTTATGTCCATGCGCCCTGTCGGATATGGTTAAAATTGGCAACTTGTAAGCCAGAATTGGATACATGAATATACAGGGGAGCAGCTGCGGTAAGAACGAAGGCTGGGAGTTCAGCAGCAACAGCAATAGCAACATCAGTCAGATCATGTCTGGTTAAACACTTATAATATCTGTAGGTTGGGTTGAGGAACGAAACCCAACACGCTTATCTAGATTTATGTTGGGTTTCACTGCCGTTCAACCCAACCTACATTGATAGATTTTATTATAAGTAATCACCCGAACTTGATATCAGACCTAAGCGCATAAATTCTGGGCGCTCAACCAAGATAACGGACTGCTCGGTAATTTCACGGCATTTTTTGAGGAATTCAGCCATCGCCTCTCGACCTCCGGATTTGATGTCATCGCGTTCTTTTCCTAATAAATTGGATACCTCGGTCATAATATGGGGAGTTGTTATATTACTAGCGAAGTAAAATTGTAACGGATCACTTTTGCCAGTAGATCATAATCAGACTCTTCAAATGCTGTTAAAGTTTTTGCTTTCGGAATTAACTTAGGGTCTTTGGCTCCAATAAACAACAGCAAAAGCAGATTGGTATCAAGCAACAGTGTTCTTAATTCGCTTGATATTTTCATGGGTTTAGAGTTCCCTGATCTTCATAGAGATAGGCTTTCCAGATTGAGCATCTATATGCACAATTTTGTATTTACGACCTAGCTCTCCTCGCTCTCTTGTGGAGAAAATCAATGAAGATGAGTCGTCTTTTATCTTGTCTATGCTAAAGCTAATGGTTACTAGCCACTGATTGGCAGACTCTGAAAACTCGATTTCTTCCAACAAAATATCTTTGACTTGTTTGTCTTCGTAAAGATCACGCACGAATTCCATCGCTTTAGAAACAGCAGTCCTAATTGAAATGGGATTACTTTCAGTATCGAACATACTCAATGTTAGTGTTTTAAGAGTCAGAATACGTTACATTAACGTATTGCAAAACTTCATTCAACTAATAGTTAAATATTTTTAATTGTAGAGGGTTAGTCGGCGCTCTACCAGTTTCATCTTATTTCATTTGCCTATGGAGTGCGGTCAATTTCTACTGTTCGCTTCAATTCTTGTATTAATACTTGGCAGCGCTTCATAGCTTCTCTTGCTTCTTGCCTGAACTGTTTAGCTTGCTCTTGGTTAGTTTGGTAAACTTCGGAGCCTTTTTGCCTGAGTTCAACTGCTTGTTTACTAAGTTCCTGAATTCGAGTTTTTAACTCTTCAATTGTTTTCATCTGTCGTCCAATTCTGTAATCAAAATTTCTAGATTTTCTGCCTCTTGATAAAGTTTATCTGCTCTACTAGCCAGTAAACTAGCGTCATCAAAATCATTATTTTCGATGGCTCTGTCATGAGCTTCATATAATTCGTCAATGATTTCTTGCAATTGTGCGTAAGCTTTTAATAATACACTGATGGTCTCAGCTTTCATCTTGACATTATTTAGTGACGACTGCCGTAAAACAATTAGGACTAGAAATTTTGAGAAATTTATTCTGCGTTACCCAAACATTTTGTAAAGACGTAGCAATGCTACGTCTCTCTACATTGTTTCTCAGCCTACTAGTTCTCTGACTAATTCGCCACTTCAGCTAATTCAATAATCCGCCCTTCGTAGTCCTTGATTAAAAAATTTAGAGGCTTTTGGTTGCGAATCTTGAATTTTAAACCACGAGTTTCTACTCGTAATAAAATCATTTCTAGGCAATCACGGTCAAAACAAACGTGACGTTGCTGATTTTTGCTGCCTAAACTGGCTCCTGTAATGACGTGTAGTTGGGTATTTTTCTTTAGTTGATACCAAAGTCCTTCGTTGGCATTATTCAGTGTTTTGTTAGACCAGTTAGGACTTGTGGACATATACAACGGATCAATCGCCGTTGTACCAATGGTTTGTTCATAGTTGTAGTAGTAATGCAAAGGCACTTCAGCTGCTGGCAAATCTAGCAGCCCTTCATACAACTGTCGCGCAATCTCCAAATCTGACACCATGACGGTGTGGACTTTGGGCGCACTGGTGAGGAACATCCACATAGCTCCAGCGTAGGCCGCAAGCAGCATTACCATAATGCCTTGAGTGGAAAACAGGCTATCCAAAGGCAGGGATGGTAAAAACGAGCCTAAAGTCAACGGAGCAAGCAAAAACTGCATCACATTAGCTGCTATAACCATGAACAAATAAAGATTGTATAAGGGAGCCGCTTTTATTCTTATTGATAAAGACTAATATTAAGTCTTTGTTTCTAGTGTATCAATACTAAAGTAGTCTGAGCTTCGGCAGCAAACAGACCCTAACCAAAATTTTATGGGCAGAATTTTACGGGTTGCACTCTGGGGCTGTTGTTATAAACATTATCTTAACAACTCTTAGCTAAAAGACTTATGCAAATTCCTCATTTTCCAGAAACTAATCATCCGCTAGTTAAGTCGCTGTTTCATCACAATGACCAGGAATTGCTGAGTCTGTTTCAGCGTTATCCAGAGGCTGGCAAGTACTTTACAGTGATTTTTTGCCGTTATAGCCCGATAGTCTACACCTTAATTCAGCATTCGGCGCGATCGCCTGTACAGGCAGATTATCTGTTTGCTGTGACTTGGCGACATATCTATTACGAACTCGGCGGACTCGATTTAGAAAACCCGCCGCCAGGACAAGAAGGCTTAACATTGCAAAATTGGCTAATTAACATCACAGCTTTTTGTATCAACGAGATTGAACTACCGCCAACCGAAGCCATTCATTATTCTCTGCAAGCTACTTCTCCACCTTTATGGTGCTACGTGGAAAAGGCTTTAGACCAACTGCCACCGATATTACGATTGATGGTGTTGATGGCACAAACTTTTCATTGGAGTGAAACAAGAATTGCGGCTTATCTGCAAGCGGAAGGCGAAAGAATCGCACCTGCCGAAGTAGCCAATTTTCTTCAGTCAGGCTATCGTATGCTAGAGGACAAATTACCTGCTGACATTCGTGCTATCTACTTGGGAGAAGATTTAGTGCAATCATCAACTAAGTAATATCGCTTATGTTTATGGTAATTATGCCGCAACAAATAAAACTTTTAATGAAACTTTATACTCTCAGCCGAAATGTCACGGGTAAGTTTTATGCAGCAACGGCATTTATTCCCAAAGCATAACGTTTTGGATTCCGCTTACACTTTTTACTCCAGAAGCTATGGATTTTGGCTTCTTAAGGGTGTTACTACCTGGCGACGGGTTGATACATCCCAATTTTTCAGTTTTTCCTTGTTACTTTTTACTTTTGTATTAAGTCCGCTCGCCGCAAATGCTAGTGATATTACACAGCAACTTCATCGTCCGTTAAGCAGTTCCAGTTGGCAACAATCGAGGGATGAAGCTGATAGTTTGCTACGGATTGGCGAACAGCAATATCGGTCAGGACACGCTGATAAAACTATTAATTCTTGTTTGCAAGCTTTAGATATTTATCACTCGATTAGCGATTTTAGATCTACAGGTTTAACCTATGAGTTACTAGCCAAGGCTTATATTCAACAAGAGCGTTATAAAGAAGGGGAAGATGCTTTACGTCGTCGGTTAGCGATCGCACGTGATACCAAAGATTTTCAAGCACAAATTTTTGCCTTAAATAATATAGCTGCTATTCTCTTACAAGAAGGTGAAACAGTCGCCGCAGGTCGTACAGTTAAGGAAGCTTTGACAATTGCTCAAGGTGTAAAAAATATCGAAGGACAAGGACTTTCTTTGAGCAATTTAGGTTTAGTTGCTGCTAGATTGGGTGATTACAATAAGGCGATTAAACTTTATGAAACTGCTTTAATTTATCGCCGTCAAAAAGGTGATGCCATCGGTGAAGCCAACACTCTAAATAATTTAGGTGATGCTTATCTTGCTGCCGGAAATTATCAGGATACCATCGGCGCTTATGGCTTGGCGATGCGGATGGCGAAAATAAATGGCGATCGCACCATCCAATTACGCGCCATTGATGGTTTAGTCAAAGCGCACAGTTCCGTAGGACGCAATGAACGCGCTTTTGAATTACTCCAACAACGTTTAATTCTGGCGCAAGAATTGCAAAATCTGCCAGAACAATTGAAATCTTTTGAATCTTATGCTGAGTTATACGAGCAGTTAGGTAATTATATGACTGCGCGTAATTTTTACGAAAGAGCAATTGCGATCGCCCACATACTAGAAGATACCAAACGAGAACTAGTGTTGAAAGATAGATTAACTAAAATGCAGAAAAAGCAAAGTTGATTTTGGCAGGGTGCGTTAGCCTTTAACGTAACGCACCGCTTCCTAATTGATTTTTCAACTAAACCAAAGCCTTACTACAAATAATTAGAGGAATTGCCTGCGATGTTGAATCATGGCAATTTTACTTACCAGCCCTCAACACCTGTTCAGCCGTCAGTTTTAAATTTGGAAAAGTTAGAGAGACGATGGTCTGATTGCCCCGAAATTGCTGAATTTCATACTCCCCATTCACTAGCCTACAAATAGAGAGGGTTGGTTGTTTGGGCTTGCCAATGTGTCGAGTACCACCTAACCCTGCGTAGTCTGCAATCCAATATTCGGGAATGCCTAACACCGCATAATCTTCTAGCTTACGAGCATAATCATTTTGCCAGTTGCTACTAACAACTTCCGCCACAAATTTAATCGAACTACCCAAGGTTAGAATTGACTGGTCAGACCAAAGCGGTTCTTTGGTCAGTTCATTGCGATCAACAACTGCAACATCAGGTCGAAATGCTGTCATACCAATGTTAGAAGGGCGCAACAGTCCTCGTTGAAGGACAAACCAAGGTAAGCTTGCTGCGTCAATTTGGACACAGACTTTTGCGGTAATGAAGGCTGCAATTTCTTCATGCAGACCTGTTGGTTCCAAGTCGAATACCTCTCCATCAATCAGTTCGTAGCGGTTATCGCCGCCATAACGGACGAGAAACTCGTCAAAGCTGAGTGGCTTCTGTTGTATTGGTTGGTCGAGTGCAATTGAATTGTTGATTTTCATCGTCATATTCAGCAATGCTCAATCAATTAATAAGATTCATATCTGTTAAATACTTTAAATTCGCTCTTTTTATTAAATGCAATCACAGAAAATGGCTGTTTTGTATTTCCCATTTCCATTCCTGGTGTTCCTATAGGCATTTCTGGAACAGCTAAACCAGCAAGTTGAGGCTTGTGCTTAAGAAAACGCTTGATGTCATCAGCAGGAACATGACCTTCCATTACGTAGCCGTCAATAATTGCTGTGTGACAAGATGCTAACTCTGGAGGTAAATTATACTTTTGTTTAATTGCTTCCATCTCGTCAGTTTTGATATCTTCTTTGATTTTAAAACCATGCTTTTGTATGTGTTCTAACCAAGCTCCACAACAGCTACAGCTAGGACTACGATAAACTATGATTTCTTGATTCCCTGAATAAGATTGTGTTTCATTGTCCCAAACACTTGCGGCGATCGCAGATGTAGAATTACTAGTCATGATTACCACAGTAATAATTATTACTGCTACTAAGGGACGCAGTAATTTACTTATTTTAAAAGAAAAATTTTTGGTCATTATTTAAATCCTTATTTTGATAATAATTGTAACTAAAATAGCTAACCAAAGACGAGCGATCGCCCATTTTATAATGGCACTAAGCATTAACAAACCTATCTAAATTTCAGGTGTAACTGTAGCTATCATTAATCCCCAGAATATGCCAAAGCGAATTTTGGTAGCGCGACAAATATTAAAACCTGCATCAGTTAGCATTTGATGAAATTCAGATTGAGAGTAACACTGCTTATAGGCTGAATCAAAAACCCTCAAAAATAAATCTAATAATTTACAGAAAAAATAGTCTCTGCACCAATCTAAAATTACCAATTGACCATCGGACTTGAGAACACGTTTCATTTCTGCTAACGCAGTATTAGGGTTTTCAAAATAATGAAACGCACTTGCAGACACAATAATATCAAAACTAGCACTGACGCAAGGTAATGCTGATGCAGAACCAACACAAAACGAGACATTAGGATAATTACAACATTTTTCTTGAGCTAAAGTTAGCATTTTTTCTGAAATATCTACTCCAATCATTTGTTGTATTGGATTTTCTTGAAGTAATAAGCTTTCAAATTCGCCTGTGCCACAAGCAACATCAAGTACTACCCCTTTTGCTGGAATATTTGACCAATTTTTCAGAAAAGATAGTGTTTTGCTAATATAGTTATCCCATCGTCGATCATAGATCTTGGCAATTTGGTCATATTGTTTGCGAACTACTGTCTCACTCATATTTATATAAATAAAATTAATCTGTGACAATGGATAGGTAACAGAGTTAAAAGTATTTTATTGGTATTGTCACTTCTACTTGTCTGCTAGGTAAAATTGTAAACTTTCCTGTAGTTTTTATCCCAACCGTTAAACGTTGACGTTGGACTGGTGCAATTTTAATACCTAGCCGTTTCGCTGTTTCTCCATCAACTTGAATGGAACTGTTAGCCGGAGTGACTTCACTTTCTGTAGCAAATTCACTTCCGTGTCCGCCGTGAGCTAGAACTACGACAGGACTTGTTCATAACAGCAAGCTTACAATTACAAGTGTTGGGAGCCGAAACTTTGGCATCGCTATCATCAATCTGTTTTGTGTACCTCATCCTAGTTTTTCATCTCAAAATGAAATTGGTATGAAATTGACAACTGACTTGCGTTACCAAACTTTATATAATACAATGTATTACATAATAATTTACTGACTGCCTGTTTCCACTGCAAAATCAAACTATACTTGTAGTATGTAGTTATAATCTTATTAAATTTTGGACAAACTTAATTCGTGTAACACTTTAATAATAAAAATTAAGTAAAGTAATTTTTATTTACATTGATGTATATAACAGTCCTTAATAAGTTGTCAACAAATCTATTCCTCTCTCCACGAGTAGTTGAGAAATTAAATAGGATTGCTATAGTTGAGCAAACATTTTTACCAGCTAAGTAAAAATATGGAATTTGATTATTTTAGAAGTAACGAAAGCACATCTAATAATAAACAGCAAAACTTACTGACTAGTGGTTGGCGACCATTACAACGAGATCTAGATTGGGAATTTTTACGGCAACTTGCACAGAATGATACCAAAGAATTCGCCCAAAAAACCTTTAATTTAGCCAGTACATTCAGTGAGGTTTTGGGGAGAAATAATTTTACTTGGTGGGCAAACTTATTAGGTGTAGCTTCTGAGAATACCCGCTATGAATTAGAAAAATTCTGGAATTATATTACACCCGATCCACAATCACCAGACCATCGTTACAAAGATGTTTTGAGTACAGAAACTCCAATATTACAATTTGTCAGTCGTAACAGTATACCTATCGATTATGTTTTGAATCGCCTCCAAGAAATTACTGTTTTACGAGTCTTACAAATTTTAGGACGACCGAATATAATTACTCAGTATTACTCCGAAAGGGATTTTTATTTTCCTGTGGAGAAGTTTGTCAGTTGGGAACGCTTAGATGTGGTCAATACTGTTAATGCTTATTGGTCAACATATGATATTTGGCTGCAAATTGAACCATATGATCGCGGACGGCGACAGTATACTTTAATGGCTAAAGATTTAGCACCATTAGTCAACAAAGCTACCTACGATTTAGCTGTGATGTTAAGTGGATATCAAAGTCGTGTTGGTAAGGTTCACAGTCAATTCCCCATTCGGACATTTCCCGCAGATATTCAAAGTTTCACTGACGCATTACAGCAAGCGGTTCTGAATCAAAACCAGTTAGCGGTGGTGGTACACGGTGAACCAGGTACAGGTAAAACTGCCTGGACACAAGCAGTAGCCAAAGAAATTCTCATGCCTTTAGGGTATGTGATATTTATTTTGGATCATGATGCGATCGCTAACTTTGTGCCGCCAACTTACTTAGAGCGAATTTGTATTATTATTAACGAAGCTGATAATTTAGCTCAAAATCGAGCTTCCGAAATAGCGCAATCCAACAATAAAACAGAACATATTTTGAGTTTGTTGGATGGAACTTTATACCAAAGCGTTATTGATGAATCTGGGATTCAGATGAAGCAACGGTTAGTAGTGTTGATGACTTGCAACACCACAGAAAGATTAGACCCAGCCATGTTACGTAAAGGAAGGGTAGATTTAATCGCTGAATTTACCCAGCGATTTGTTTAAATCTATGGAAAAGTTTGCTCTATTTTCAATTGGCGATCGCAAGCATTGATAATCCGCATCACACTTCTATACAAACCAATCATGGAAATACCAAGAGGGCTACGCTCTCCATATTTTATTTCCATACCTTCAAACCAAGTTTGAAATTGTTGGTCTGACCAACCTTGCGCTTCGTCTTCCAAACAACCTTTGAGCATTTCTAATCCACACTCAGCCGGAAATTCCGCTGCTATTGCCGCCAGCTTGCATTGTTGAATCGATTCAACAACGGCAATCATGACATTAGTACGAGTTTTTTTAGGTATTTTTTGGGGTTGATTATCTGTAGAAAATGCTTGCATAATAATTAAAATAATATTAAATTAATTTCATCATAGGCTTTAGCTCATTTACATTTATTTACCGAAATAAAGAATTTTTCTTGTGCCTTTAGAAGCATTTATATTTACTTCTGTTGATAGATGAAGTGATGGTAGGGTAAGTAAGAACCCACCACTTATAGAAACTCGGCGTGAAAGTCTATAAATTTCAGGATGCCAGCGAATTTTATGCAAAAGTTGCAGAATATTTGTTACGGCAAGAAGCATTGCATAATCTGTTGTTGGGAATTTGCCACACCTTAATTAGTCACCCAGAACGCTTTGATGCAATGCCTTACTTAGCAACTGTAGAGGTAGACGGAGAGATTGTGGCAGTAGCGCTGAGAACGCCTCCTAGACCTTTGTTGCTGTCAAAAATTCAAGATTTCCAGGCGATAGAAGTACTAGCAAAAGATTTATCTACTTTTTACCCATCACTTCCGGGAGTCAATGCTCCCACAGATGAGGCAAAAGCCTTTGCTTTGGCATGGCATTCTCTGACAGGTCAATCTTTCCAGTTAGCAATGGCATTGCGAACTTTTCAATTACAAAAGGTAAATAAAATCTCCCCAGTTACAGGTTCTTTGCACCTAGCCACAGAAGATGACCGAGAACTACTGGTGAATTGGCATGAAGCTTTTAGTTTAGAAGCTTTAGGTAATATTGAAACCGACTCAAAACGCTGGGTTGAATGGGTATTAAAACAAAAAATTGTTTACCTTTGGCAGGATGAAGTGCCTGTTTCGATTGCTTGTCGTAGTGGAAAAACACCCAATGGTGCGCGTATAGGTATGGTGTACACCCCACCAGAATATCGTCGCCGTGGCTACGCCAGTGCTTGCGTGGCAGCGTTAAGTCAAACTTCTCTCAACCAAGGCAACCAATTCTGCTTTTTATTCACAGATTTAGCCAATGCCACTTCTAACCATATATATCAAGAGATTGGCTATCAATCAGTGGGTGATTGGCATCATTACTCTTTTGTTTGAGAATAAAAAGGATAACAATGTCACAGCATCACTCCGTTACTATAAACGATGTAAAAGCAGCACAAGCGCGTCTTGCGGGGATTGCTCACCGCACACCCGTGCTAACTTCCAGAACTGTTAACGATCGCACCCATAGCCAAGTATTTTTTAAATGCGAAAATTTTCAACGCACAGGCGCATTTAAGTTTCGTGGTGCGTACAATGCCTTAGTACAGTTATCAGAAGTTCAAAAGCAACAAGGCGTAATTACATTTTCCTCTGGAAATCATGCTCAAGCGATCGCTCTCGCTGGACAGTTACTGCATATTCCCACCACCATTGTCATGCCTGATGATGCTCCGGCAGTTAAACAAACAGCTACTCGGAGTTATGGTGCAGAGGTGATTTTGTACAATCGTCAAGAAACTGACCGAGAAGAATTAGCCAAAACCTTAGCAAGCGATCGCCATCTTACTTTAATTCCGCCTTACGACCATCCCCACGTCATCGCGGGACAGGGAACCACAGCCTTAGAACTCATCCAAGAAGTTGGTCAATTGGACTTGTTATTAGTTTGTTGTGGCGGTGGCGGACTCATATCTGGTTGTGCGATCGCTACCAAAGCACTTTTACCTCATTGTCAAGTTATTGGTGTCGAACCAGAACTTGCTGATGACGCAACTCGTTCCTTTCACAGCAAAACTCTGCAAACTATCACCAATCCTGCGACAATTGCCGATGGCGTAAGAACTCCCAGCCTGGGTAAATTAACCTTCCCCTTAGTGCTGAATTACGTCGATGATATGGTTACAGTATCAGAAGCAGCAATTATTAACACTATGTTCTTTTTATGGGAACGCTTAAAAATTGTAGTTGAACCCACCGGTGCATTAGCCGCAGCAGCCTTACTCAGTGGTGTGGTAACAGCACCAAGGGCGAGGATAGGTGTAATTATCAGCGGTGGTAACGTAGATTTAGCAAAAGTTGTTAAATTAATCTGACTTACGCCGCGTGCAACTTTCTCTCAAACCTAACCCCCAACCCCTTCCCTACAAGGGAAGGGGAGCAAGAATCAAAGCCTCTCTCCTTTTAGGGGAGAGGTTTGGAGAGGGGTTTCATACGAAGTTGCACATCGCGTTAACTTATACAAAACCCAAAGTACGATGACCACCAAATTAAAAATTTTATGAGGGTTCTAAACCCGCTTATTCATCCACGGCTTCGCACAGATTCATACCCAATTCTGGCTCCTGACTCCTGAATTCTTTTTCGACAAGTTTCTGATTATAGGTGTTATTGATCACAGTTTTTTCAACCAAACACTGATTTAACAGGAGTTTTTGCTAAGATAAGTGGTTACATAACTTAACAATCTTCGCCAGCTATGACCACAATTAAGACAACTTTCCAGGCACATCAACAAGAAGTCACACGATTGTTTTCCCATCTGCAAGTTGATGGTAACAAGCTGACTCATCAACCAGGTAGTTTACTGGGAAGCACCGCCTTAGTTGCAGGTACAACTGTTGGCGCGGGAATTTTGGCATTACCTGCGGTGACATTGCCTTCTGGGGTAATCCCATCTACAGTCTTGTTGATTGCTGTTTGGCTGTATGCTTTAGTTTCGGGGTTATTAATTGCCGAAGTTAGCATTAACACCATGCGTTTAGCAGGTCGTCCGAGTGTTGGTTTATTAGCAATGATCGAAAACACGCTAGGATTGGTCGGAGCGCGGATTGCTGGTGCTGCCTATCTATTTCTGCACTATACTTTGTTAGTAGCGTATGTTACTCAAGGCGGGGAAATTTTACTATCCGCCTCCCATCTGTGGGGTATGCAGAACTCGTTACCCGGATGGGTGGGAACTACAGTTTTTACACTGCTGTTTGGCAGCATTATGTATTTAGCGCGAGAAAAATTTATTGAAAAATTGAATAACTTGTTGGTGGGAATTGTGCTTGCGTCTTTCCTCGGACTCTTGCTGCTAGGAGTCACCCAAGTTAAAGGTGTACATTTCTTGTTTCAAAACTGGAGTGCGTTAGGAACTGCGATACCAGTAATGTTAGTAGCACTGTTTTACCATAACATTGTGCCAGTCGTAGTGACGCAGTTAGAAGGAGATAGCCGCAAAGTTAAACAGTCGATTATCATTGGTTCAGCAATTCCTTTGATGATGTTTTTAGCTTGGAATGCCGTGATTTTGGGCAGTGTCAGTCCAGATATGATCAATGGTGAGGGTACTGTTTTCGATCCACTGCAAGTTCTGCGTACAGGCGGCGGTGGAGAATGGTTAGGCGTATTAGTGTCTATTTTCTCAGAGTTTGCGATCGCCACATCCTTTATCGGATTTGTTTACGGGTTGCTAGATTTTTTCAAAGATATTTCTGCAAATACACAAACTGAACCCGCCAGTCGCTTACCCTTATACTCACTAGTTTTACTACCGCCAATAGGCTTAGGCGCAATCAACCCCAGCATTTTCTTTACTGCTTTGGATTTTGCAGGTACGTATAGCATCTCTATTTTAGGTGGCATCATTCCGGCATTAGCGACATGGAAACAACGTCAACAGCTGCAACACTCAAATCAACTTGTCCCTGGCGGTAAGCTGACATTGATTGTGATGATTGGAATTGCATCAGGCATTATCTTGAAACAAATTCTTTCTGTATGAATACTTCGCGTCTAGTCAAAATAAGTAAATTCTTGAGCAAATATCTCCGCCACCAACCAGAATCTTTGGGAATTACACTTGCACCTGGTGGTTGGGTTGCAGTTGATGAACTTTTAGCTGCTTGTGCTAAAAATAAGTTTCCGATTACTCGCCAAGAACTAGCAGCAGTAGTCGCCACCAACGATAAACAACGCTTTAGTTTCGACTCTACAGGTATTCTAATTCGCGCTAACCAAGGCCACAGCATAGAAATTGATTTACAATTACTACCTGCTGTCCCTCCCGATGTGCTGTATCACGGTACAGGACACAAAGCCGTCGAGTCCATCCTGCAAACTGGACTGTGCAGAATGTCTCGGCATCATGTTCATTTATCACAGGATAATACTACCGCCAAAACTGTCGGCGCACGACATGGCAAACCTGTTGTTTTTGCTGTAGATGCAGGTGCTATGTATCAGGCGGGTTATATATTCTATTGTTCTGAAAATGGTGTTTGGTTAGTAGATGCCGTACCGCCTGAATATCTGCGCCAGATATAAACGTAAAAATAGCTGGGTTGCGATCGCCAAACGCATTGAAATGAAAATTAAAATCTACTACTAGGGAAAAATAGCAAGTCTACAACTTCACCAACAAATAAACCCGCTCCTGCCAGGAATGTTAACACCCGAAATGAATCTTGTTTGTTAAAGCCTGAAAAACGCATTTCTAAATCAGCTAAAAATGTAGTTGCTATTGGTATCAGAAACAGACTAAACAATAGCGACCAAGTTGCGACCAAAGCAATTGATGCACCTAAAGATAAAATAACAATTAAAATTTTAGAACCAAATGCCGTTAACTCCTCCAGCCAAGAATTACTCCTGCGGACAACAGCAATAGCCACAGCAGCAATAAACGCCCCTACTAACCAAATAATGTGATGCACAGCCAAATACCATCCCAATAAGCCATAAGCCAGCCACAATAGCACAAGAGGCATTACGGGAATCCTATTTAAAAATTCCGCGTTCATATTTTTAATAATGCTGTTAATTCTAAAATTGATCACTTAAATTCTAATCAGAAATTGATTATCGCAATTTCCTCTAAACCGTAATTAATACTTTGTAAATATCACACATAAAAACAAATACTAGAAGATCTTAAAATACTCAATATGATAGTTGCAATATTTACTTAAATATGTTAATTATCTCAGAAAAACTATCAATAAACTAAATCTCAAGAGAACAAATCTTCTAAAAGTCGAATGCCCATGAGAAATTAGGATAAAATACCTGTAAAATTTTTACAAACTTAAGGTTTGTAATTAATAAAGTATAAAATACTACTAATATTACTGGTTATTAAAAATAAATTTACATAAAATTTATAGAATAATTAAACTAATTATTACTATAAACGCTTGATATTACGGCATTTATAGCTGAATACAATAAAATTTTTACAAATTAATAAAATTAAAGATTTAATAAAAATTCATTAAAATGGTTGATTATATTTACTTAACAAGTAATCTTAATTACTAAGCACATTGAGAAAGATTACTTAAAAATTTTTATTAGTCATAAGTTGATAGCATAAAGTTAAAAACTTTACCACTTATAACCTCTGGATATAGTCAGCATGAGCCAAAGATATCTGACGAAAAGCCACTACTTTGCGAAAACTACTTCCTAGAACGCGTCTACGCTTGTGAAAGGTTAGAAAAATTTTTATCTAAAGTTAACTTGGTTTTAGCTGTTTAATCGGTAAGCACATGAAAGCAACTCACGTTTTAAATCAACCACTAAAAAATCCCCAATTGTGGTTATTAGGAATAGGTGGAGGCTTAGTTGCAATACTTTTAACCATAATTTGGAAAGCTGAGGATGATTCTCACCTAGGAATGACTGTATTATCTTTATTTGCTGTAGCCTCATTATTAGGAGATAAAAAACATAAACTAAAATTAGAAAGCGATGTTATTTCTAGTGTTTTAGGTACAGTTTTAATAGCTATTGTACTTTGGTATAGTATTTACCTTCCTCAAGGTAAACTATTGGCAGTATACACTCATCTATCACCGTTTGTTGTTGCTCTTGGATTGGGTTTACTTGCTTCTGGATTAAATAGATTAAAGCAATATTGGCAAGAACTAGTTATTATTTTTTTTGCTGGCGTACCTAAAGTATTGATTTTTGCTTTACTAGATATTACACCATTATCTGTTTTAACTGCTAAATTTTCTACTTTAATACTTTGGTATACTGGATTTGAAGTATATCTTCAAGATGTCTATATCAATTTACCAACAGGCGGTATCAAAGTTGCACAAAACTGTTCAGGTATAGAATGGATATGCCATCTTCTAGGACTATCTGTAATTGGTTTATTGATGTTTCCTCCAGAACCTAAAAAAAGACTGTTTGTACCGATTGTAGCTGTAACTATCGCTTTTATCGTTAACGGAATACGAGTGGCGATTTTAGCTGTCATCGCCGATAAACAACAAGCATTTAAGTTTTGGCATGCCGGAGACGGTTCTTTAATATTTGGAATGATTACAGTCATGATTTTCGGTTTATTCTACTGGTTCTTACTCAATCAAGAAGAAGGTAAAAAAAGAGTATTGCAAGGTTTGAAAGCCAATGATGATTTGGAGTAAACTACGTATTGTGTTATTAGCTGTAACTTTCGGCTGTGTCATGCTAGTTCTTGTGAATATTTTACAAAAACAAATTGGGAAAAAGCCCAAACTGGAATCATCCACAAGTGAAACTTACGTTGAGGAATTTCAAAAAAACTATTTCTGGCAAAGTTTATACAACCAAAGAAATGGTAATATGTAGTGATTAATGGTTAAGTTGCATCAATTTTACTATTTAATAGTACCTAGCAATAAATAATAAAAATACAAATTCAGTTTAATTTTTTTTGTTGCTTTAGCTTTAATTTACCTTTGTCACATTTTGCTATAAATATGACTAAATCAAACAGCGATAAAATTATTCCAGTAATTCAAGAGTTGCAAGAATTTGCTTTCAGCCAAGTAGGCTCAATGACTATTTTGCGAGTCCTTGGTTATGGGCTACTGTTGCTTGCATTATTCGATATAATTGAAACCTTTGTTCCACCGAGTTTTATGAATCCCGTTTGGGAATTTCAAACCTTTGGTGCGATTGTTGAAAGAATACCTGTTACTTTAATAGGTTTGGCGTTAGTGTTTTATGGTGAACTACATGCACGAGCTAAGTGGGAACTTTTAACTTTAAGATTGCTATCCTGGATAAGCTTATTGTTAGCTATACTCTTTATATTGCTTATTCCTGTTGGTGTTAGTAATACTATTAGACTTAGTAAACAAAGTTATAACCAAATTAGCAATTTATCTCAGCAACAATTATCTCAAGCTGAACAGGTTGAGCAGCGATTAAGCCAAGCAAAACCAGAACAAATAGAAAGTTTTCTCAAAAGCCAAGGCCGTTCATTAGAGGCAAATAGTCCTCAGGAATTAAAGCAAAAAGTATTGTCAGAGGTTTCTCAAGCTAAAGAGAAAATCAAACTTCAAGCTAAAGCTAATCAATCTACTCAGCGGTTGAATTTACTGAAAAATTCTGTGAAATGGAATCTTGGAGCTTTAGTTACATCTGCTTTATTTTTCATCATTTGGAAAACCACAAATTGGGCAAGAAATAAGTAATATAGCAATACGGTTTAGTTAGGGATTATTGGTGGTGATTTCATGTTTGTAGAGACGTTGCAATGCAACGTCTCTACAAATTTATTGGTTTTGTACAATATCTTATCTGAACCGTATTGAGAGATATAGTAATCAAGCAAAAAAGTAGGGTAACTATTTAATTGGCTACCCTACTCTAATTAATGAAAAATTTTACTCAATTAAACTTTCGCTAGTTCTGGTGTAGGACGTTTGCTGTTGCGAATATTTGTAATTGCTTCAGCGTAATCTTTGGTGTTAAATACAGCTGAACCGGCAACAATTGCATTAGCTCCCGCTTCTAAAACTTGCCAAGTATTGTTGGCTTTCAATCCGCCATCTACTTCAATCCAGGGGTCAAGTCCACGCTCATCGCACATCTGACGCAGCTCTCTAATTTTGGGTATGATACCAGGAATAAAGCTTTGACCACCGAAGCCAGGGTTAACGCTCATAATTAGTACTAAATCACAAAGTTCCAGCACGTACTCAATAAATTCTAGCGGTGTGGAAGGATTTAGTACTACCCCTGCTTTTTTGCCGAGTTCTTTAATTTGACCGAGAGTGCGGTGCAGGTGTGGCGAAGCATTATGTTCAGCATGTACAGAGATAATATCTGCACCTGCTTTAGCAAAGCCTTCTACGTACTTTTCTGGTTCCACAATCATCAAGTGGACATCCAGAGGCTTTGTGGTAACTGGACGAATCGCCTCCACAACCAGAGGGCCTATCGTAATATTAGGTACAAAACGACCGTCCATTACATCAACATGAATCCAATCTGCTCCAGCTGCGTCTACGGCGCGAATTTCATCACCCAGACGACTAAAATCGGCTGATAGGATAGATGGAGCAATCACAATGGGCTTTTCAGATTGGTTTTGGGTCATGGCTAGTGGGTTTTTAAGCGTCCTCGTCTGTAAGTATTGTAACAAAGTACTGTAACAAAATATTGAGTAATTCTCTTTAATTTCATCTTACTGTTGCAGATACGAGTCAGAGGGAAAAAACTAATGACTAATGACTATTGACTATTAACTATGAACAAAAAACTAAATTGGATAATTTGGGGTTTGAGTGCTTCTTGTTTGAGTGTGCCTGTATTGGCTTTAGGTTTACAAACTTCTTTAGGAACAAATGGTATTGATGCTTTAAAACTACATCAGCCTCCGTACAATTTAATCGGTCGCAAGATAGCTATTGGTCAAGTAGAAATCGGTCGTCCGGGAAAGTTTGGTTGGGATAAAGCAGTCTCGAAAAATCGCGCTGTATCTTTAGCAGCAGTTTTCTTACGCAATGGCCCAGCAAAATCAAATAATGGTGTTGACCCCCACGCCTACAATGTTGCTGGGATGATGGTTAGTACAGACAAAGGTCTACCGGGAGTAGCTCCGGGGGCAAGACTGTATTCTTCTGCGGTAGGTTCTACCAAAAATATGGGTCAGCCAGAAGAGTGTTTATCAGCACAACACATTGCACTGCAAAACAGTGGTGATATCCGCGCGATTAATTTTAGCTTTGGTGAACCTCTTAACCGTGATCCGCGACCAGATGCTGTTCTAGATGGGAATGCTTTACTAACATTATGTGTTGATTGGTCGAGTCGTGTTCACGATGTTTTATATGCGATCGCAGGCAATCAAGGCAAAGGTGGTATTCCAATCCCTACAGATAATTTTAATGGAGTTAACGTAGCTTTTTCATCCCGCCGCGGCGGGATTTTTAATAAAGTAGACGTTTCTAACCTCGCAGGTATCAATCAGGGCGTAAGTGGCAGGTTAGCTGGAAGAGAATTTAATTTAGATGGTCGTCGCGCTATCGCTATAGTTGCACCTGGTAGTAATATCCCGTTGCTGAATCCTGACGGCAAACTGAATAAAGCTACAGGTACAAGTTTTGCTGCACCTCATGTTACCGCTACTGTAGCTTTGTTACAAGAATTTGGCGATCGCCAATTACGAGCCAAAAAACCTAATTGGAGTGTTGATAGCCGTCGCCATCAAGTGATGAAAGCGGTTTTGCTGAACTCAGCCGAAAAAATCCAAGACAGTGGTAATGGCTTGCGCTTAGGGATGACACGGACGCTAATCGATAAACAAAATCAAGATTGGTTAGCTTCTGATGCTTATAAAGACCCGAAAATTCCCTTAAATGCCCAAATGGGTACAGGTCATTTAAATGCTTTTCGCGCTTATCAACAATTTAGCGCTGGTCAATGGCAACCCGCAACAGCTGTCCCAGCAATTGGTTGGGATTATCGACAAGTCGCGGCTGGGACTGCTGTTGATTATCAGTTAACAAAACTATTAAAGCAGGGAAGTTTTGTTTCTATTACTCTGAATTGGGATAGATTGGTGGAGTTGAACGATCGCAATCAAAACCAGCAATTTGATATCGGCGAAACTTTTAGCGATCGTGGTTTGAATAACCTCGACCTCTACTTAGTAAAAGCTGATGCTAAAAATTCTGAGGTGAGTGCTGTTTGTTCTTCAATTAGTCCAATTGATAGTGTGGAACATATTTTCTGCCCCGTTCCTGCTAATGGCAGTTACAAAATCCGTGTCCAGTTTCGCCAACAGGTAAACCAAGCAACTCAACCTTATGCGTTGGCTTGGTGGACTGTACCAGTTAACTAAAATCAAAAGTCAAAAGTTAAAAGATTCTATTGACTTTTGACTCTAAACTATTAGATGAGTAAGTATATTAAATAACAGCTTAATTAATAAACTACTTTTACTCACTTAATTGCCGTTACCAAAACTGTAACCGTCAAGGTTTAATGCCTCTGCTAATGCAATAGTTAATCATTAACGCATTATTAGCATCAATCTTGATTAATAGCTAAAACTATTTGGTAAGTGAGGTGGAAGAATGAATCGACAAAAGTTTAGCGGTATGAAAGAAAATTTTCTGCAAAGACGTTACGCTGTAAGCTTGGGAAGGCGTTATGTTTTAGCTGCTGCTAGTGTCGTTTTATTTAGTGTACTGGGTTGTTCTCAGGTAAATGATAATAGTAATGCCCTTGCTGACACTAAAATGCCTCAACCAGAGTTACCATTGCAAAAAAAAACAGTAAATCCTGATACCAAATTGGTCAAGGCTAATAATAAATTTGGTTTCAAGCTGTTTTCCGAAATTTTGAAAGAGGAAAGTAGTGAGAAAAACATTTTTATCTCACCTTCTAGTTTAGCGATCGCCTTAGCCATGACCTACAACGGTGCTAGTGGTTCTACTCAACAGGCAATGGCTAAAACCTTAGAATTACAAGGCATGAATTTAGCAGACATTAACTCTAATTATGCAAATTTAAAGAGTTTGTTAGAAAATCCTGACGCTAACGTGCAATTAAATATTGCTAACTCACTTTGGGTGAATAAAGATGTCAGCTTGCGTCCAGATTTCTTGCAAAGAAACCAAGAATTCTACAAAGCTAAGGTAGCTAATTTAGACTTTCAAGATGCCTCGGCTTTAAGTACCATCAATGATTGGGTTAACGATAATACACGCGGCAAAATCAACAAAATAGTTGACAAAATCGAACCCAATCAAGTGCTGTTTTTGATTAATGCTATTTACTTCAAAGGGCAATGGAGCGAGAAGTTTGATAAAAATCAAACTGCTGAATATCCTTTTTACAATGCATCAGGGCAGCAAAAACAACACCCAATGATGTCACAAGAAGGTGAGTATAAATATTATGAAAACGAGCAATTCCAAGCAGTAAGTTTACCTTACGGCAAAGATGGCAAAGTCAGCTTTTACATCTTTCTGCCGAGACAAAATTCTAGCCTCAAAACCTTTTATCAAAACTTGAATGCTGAGAACTGGGAAAAATGGCTAAAACAATTCAATAGCCGAGAAGGTTTAATTCGTCTACCCCGATTTAAAACTGACTACGAAGTGACACTCAATGATGCGTTGAAAGCGTTGGGTATGCAAGAAGCTTTTACCAACCAAGCTAACTTTTCCGGCATAGGAAAAAATTTAGCTATTAGTCAGGTAAAGCATAAAACTTTTGTGGAAGTCAATGAAGACGGTACAGAAGCAGCTGCGGCTACATCAGTAGGGATAGTAGCAACATCTTTGAGACAAAAGCTAGAACCATTCCGCATGATTGTTGACCGTCCCTTCTTCTGTGCCATTCGAGATAATCAAACAGGTAGCATTTTGTTTATGGGTTCAATTCTTGAGCCAACATAGAGAAACGTCAAGATATAGCGTACAATTCGGTATTTGATTAATTCAAAACTTCAGCTAAAGCAGCAACAACAACATCTCTAGCTTTAACTTTTTCAAGATATCTTTGAGCAGATTCCTCGCCCTTGTACTTCTTTAAACAAAGATATTCATTGACTGGTGCATAATACAAAATAACTAGAGCTTCGTAACAAGAATCTGATGAAGTATAAACTTCCCAAGTTTGCAGGCTAAAAGTATCAGCCTCATCTCCATCACTATTCATCACATAAGCAAAGAATCGTCCGGTTTGGTTTTTGATATCGCGCTCTAAATTTTCAATAAAATTGGAGAGGCTTGTATCAGCGCATCCACCACCAGAAAGCCATAAATGTGGTGCATTAGGTAACACCTGAGAAATTGCTTTGATTCTTGGTGGTTCACCATCCCAAGAATCTTTTATAGTTTGGTTCATTAACCTACTTAACCCCAAAACTTAAATTTGCAATTCCATGTATCTTCGTCTTTTGTTGGTTCAACCTCGGATTCTACAGCGTCGTACTGCGAGGCTACTTCTTGGCAATTTTCTCTAGCTTCTTTCTCGTTACTACCACCAACTATTTCACAACCCTCTATCAAAGTAGCTTCGTCATCAGGTAAATAGTCACCCATTTCGCTGCTTGTGCTTTTAAACCAAGGCATCTTCAATACTCCTCTTGCGTGAATTGAACAACTATGCAATTATCTCATACTACCAAATTGAATTAGACAATCAAAGCTGCTTGAATAATTTTTCTGATTGGTTTCCAAGCTACTTCACCTGTAAAATAGTCAGTCCAATCAAATGGTTTTTCGTAAAAATACAGTTGTTTGTTGTTTAATTCGTAAACAATTGGTATTTCATACCAGAGCGAATCAACTGAGTGTTTTAAAGGGTTTATTGTCTGAATATCCCTTCTGGTATTTTCATTTAATTCATCTACTAAAGCAACCGTAAAGCAAAGGTTAGTTGGAAACTTAAAATTATAAACTACTCCTCCCACAGTGGAGGTATTGGCTTTAGATTTAGCGTAATTGAGACATTTATGAGAAATTTCTCTTAACGAATCAATATTCACTTGTTCAAGTTCTGCAAATATGAAAAAAGCCTCTCCTCTCGTTGGAACAAAACCAATTGACATATCAAAATTGGTTTTTCTCGCTACTATTTTTAAGGCTTGATTACAGTCAATAATATTGTTTTTTATTTCCAAAAAGCCAAGCTTTTGTTTTAGATTTATAACTACACTTTTTAAATAATCATTCAACGATTTTCGATTTTTACATAATTCAGGAAAAGTTTGTTCTTGCTCAGATGAAGTTTTATTACCATAATTGTGAACTGCGTAAAAGTTTCCTTGAATATAATTACCTTCAATATGCTCATTATAATTGCCACCGCCAGTATTGATATTGCGCTTGCGCTGCACATACCAGTCTTCCAATGCACCAATCACAAAACCAGCAGCAGGGTGGTTTAGAAATTGCTGAAAAGCAGACGTACCACCTGCTTTTAATGCATTAAGTATTCGTGCGGCTAAAGTTGGGTTATTATCAAGTTGGCTGATAGCTTCTGTTGTAATTGCCATTTTCCCTGCTGTAGTTGTCGTAGAATATGATTTTTCTAAGTGTTCCAGTAGCTTTTGAATTTCTGCCGCAGCTTCAACAAGGTTTTGATGTTCTCCAAAACTATAGTAATTACCGCTACCATTATTGGTATAAAAAAATTTTTTTACTATAGAATTTTCTGTTATTTCTTTAACTTCATAGTCATCATTTTCCGGTTCTTTTCCACTAATTCCCATTACTTAATCTCCAAATCAAAGTTAACAATATTGGTTCAGTGCCTATCCAATTAAATATTTCCTTATGCAGGTCTTTGTTATTATCTAATATAATTAGATCATTAGGATCATTTGTGTCAATAACAAATACACCATTTAAAAAATTGTGATCAAAAATAGGTACTATTAAATAACCTTTATTATCAGATCTAATCAATGCTTTATTATTAGGATTAAAATGCTTATAGCAATTCCCAGGCACATGAAATACACCCCACCCGCGCTGTCGCGCACCCTCACGCCACTTGCTACAAGTCGGGGAACCGCAAGGGCGCAGTGGCTCCCCTTGCCAAGGGGAGGGTTAGGGAGAGGTTCTTTTGTACCTCACGGGAGTAGGAAAAGCTATATAATCAGCAGGTAAATTTTGTAAATCTATTAAGGAAACATAATGTGTTGTAAATCTAAAATCTTTGTTCATTAATTGAAAGGCATATCCTACAGAGCCTTCATCTAATCGTAATAATACTTCTATTTCTTTGTCATCAAAATTGCTTGTTTTAGCTATGGTTTTGAGATACCATTGAAAGAAATTATTTCTGGTTGGTATCATTATGTACAAACGAGTATTTGAAGACAACTGAAATTTTCTACAGATGTTCTTATGAAAATTATTTAAATCATCTTCAAAGAAAGGAAGAGTGATTTTTTGAGTGATTTTAGATAAATAATTAAATTCTTCTTTTTCATCTACATTATTACTCAGAATAACACTGATAGATGGAATCACGATAATTGCAAGTGCTAACATTCTGGCATTTGATGTTTTTTTAAAAACAGTCCAACTTTTTGGAATTGGACTATTTTCACCGTTAAAAAATGCTTGTGCGTCTCCTAAACTTACAACTATTGCTCCTACAACAGTAAAAAAAAGAAGTAAGATTTTGTGAAACTTCAATTTAAAACTAAGATATTTTAGTTCATAATACATACATTTTTTGTTTAAAAAAATCATAAATATTACTCACAACTTAAATTAATATTATTTAGTTTGTATGCTTGATTACCAAAAAATGTCTGAAAAGTCTATTGATTTTCCTTAGTTTTTTCCCAATCTTCCAAAGCACCAATCACAAAACTAGCAGCGGGGTGGTTCAGGAATTGTTCAAAAGCAGATACACCACCTGCTTTTAATGCACTAAATATCCGTGCGGCTAAAGTTGGGTTACTGTCGATTTGGCTGATAGTTTCAGTTGCGATCGCCATTTTTCCGGCTGTAGTTGTAGTAGGATATGACTTTTCTAGCTGTTCAAGTAGCTTTTGAATTTCAGCAGCAGCTTCCGCAAGGCTTTGAGTTTGTCCAGCAGCGTAGTAATTGCCTTGAATGTAGTTACCTTGAATGCGTTCGTTGTAGTTTCCGCCGCCAGTATTGATGATGCTGTAAAAAATAAAAGTAGTTTTGTATATTATAGTTATTTATACGTAGATTATTTTCATTACTTTTTTAAATTTTACTAAGTTAACACACTGTAACTTGTGATATGCGATACTAAATACAAAATTTTAATAATGGGTTAAGCTGTTCAGCATTTAAATAGGGTATAATAGAAAGCTGAATTCAGTCAAACAAGTGGAAGAATGCCAGCAAAAAATCATTTAACTTCCCAGCAAATAGAGAAACTACAAAAAGCTTTAAAACGGGAAGAAAATGGAGACATAAGAGAAAGAATACTAATTCTCTTGTTGCTTAATGATGGAAAAACACAAGCTAACATAGCAGAATTTTTGGGTTGTTCTTTAAATAAAGTATCATATTGGTGTGTTCATGGAGACCCAGAGAATCTAGAAAGCCTAAAAGATGAGAGGATGAAGGGAAACCAGAAAAAAGCCACAGATAAATATATAGAAATATTACTAGAAACGATAGATAAAGAACCACAAGAATTAGGATACGAGTTTGGTAGATGGAC
>NZ_JAIVFW010000032.1 GCF_020829595.1 Nostoc sp. CHAB 5844 | reverse complement strand
TGAAACTTTCTATACCAAAAACATTTTGCTGAACGAGGGGATCCGCGCTTGGATGGCTCCTCAAGATCAACCCCACGAACAATTTATTTTCCCTGAGGAGGTATTACCTCGTGGTAACGCTCTCTAAGTTTAATGAATTTCGGATGGAATGATCCATAATTCCTTGATTTTTCATTCATCCTCCGCTCTAGGGCGGGGGATTTTTTAATTGGTGTACATCTTTCTAAAATTAATGTGTTATATTGATTCAAGGTTAAAGCCCAGAGCAATTGCTCTGCCTTTTTGAAACTAAGACCGCTTAGGCAACAAGGAGGTGATGCCCATGATAGAAAGTAGTAAAAGCATGGGTCATCAGGTTGCAGTTAGCCGGCTGTGTGCCGGGGCTGTTCTCTAAAAGTTAGCCTTAGTTATATTGAGAAACTAAGTTAGCTCAAGTAGCTAGGCAAGACTGGGAGTTCCTCCCGGCAGTCTGGTTGCAACCTGAAGACCCGCTAGACCGCTCTGATATTAGGTCAACTGATCTAAATCAGAGCGGATAGTTTTTTAGAGGTAATTTTTATCAAAGCTAGTCTAAATAAAGACTGACTCATCAAAAGTAAGACTTATTATTTTAAACCTAGTGCATTTCGGCGTAAATAAAAAAGCCATTATCAATTGCTGAAAAGTCCACAGTGTGGGACTGTTGATTTCAAACTTCAGCCTTTTTGTACTAGATATTTCAAATTGTGCTGACAAAAAATATAAATTAGGATTTTGTGGTATGGCACAACTACTGACTGAAGCAGAAATTCAAGAATATGCAAATGGTCTGTCAGGCTGGACTGTTAAAGGAAACAAGTTACAGACTATGCGTAAATTTAAAGATTTTGTTGCAGCAATTGAATTCGTTAATAAGTTAGTAGAACCGGCTGAATCAGCTGGACATCATCCAGACATAGAAATTTCCTATAACAAAGTCAAAATTACACTCACTACTCATGACGCAGGTGGGTTAACCACAAATGACTTTGATCTAGCAGCAGTGATTTCTCAAATTGGTTAAAATGCTTTGCCCAGCAACAAACGAGTAGACGAAATTTCTGTAGTGCCAGTGAATGGGAAATTATAAATACACTCAACACTACTCTCGCTTGGGACAGACAGAGATATTCTTGTGACAGTTTAGCAGGCGATCGCACCTAGCTTGTCATCTGGTACGAATGCTTTATAATAATAAGCTATAAAGGTATGTTTTTGTATAAGTTAATTCCATCAAATTTTAACATTAAGTTAATTAGATGTTAGCTTTGCAAAAACTAAAATTGTAATAGTGGTACTGCGCCCTCATTAACGAAATTCAAAAAAATATCGTATTTTTGAGAATAAGTGCTACGAAACAATTCTCTATACAAGGTGTGAGGAGAAAAGGAAAAATGTCTAATCTCTTGTGGAAATCACTCGTGGTTAGCCCAGCAGTTTTAGGAGCAACACTACTCGTTTCAACAACAGCAATTGCAGCTCCTAATGCAAGCACAGAAGTTTCAACAACTGAACAAACCGTTGCAGTAGAAGTTGCTCAACCAGAAATTGTGGCTCAAGCAGCTCCTACTAACAACGACAGCAAAGTTTTAGACCAAGTTAACCGTTACAGCAACGAAGGCAAAACCAGCAATTCGCTGTCTCAAGTAACTTCGGTTTCCCAGTTTTCGGACGTACAACCCACCGACTGGGCATTCCAAGCATTACAGTCTTTGGTAGAGCGTTACGGTTGTATTGCTGGTTATCCCAACGGCACTTATCGTGGTAATCGCGCTCTCACCCGTTATGAATTTGCGGCTGGTTTGAACGCTTGTTTAGATCGTGTCAACGAACTAATCGCTACAGCAACTGCTGACTTAGTAACCAAACAAGATTTAGCAACTTTACAGCGGTTACAAGAAGAATTCTCCGCTGAACTAGCAACCTTGCGTGGTCGTGTGGATGCTTTAGAAGCACGGACTGCTGAATTAGAAGCCAATCAATTCTCTACCACCACCAAACTTGTTGGTGAAGCAATTTTTGCTGTTAGCGATGTATTTGGCAGTAATAGTGGTGAACAGAATAATACTGTATTCCAAGACAGAGTACGTATAGGCTTGCAAACCAGCTTCACCGGTAGAGACGTGTTGACCACCCGTTTGACAGCTAGTAACGCTACTCCTTTTACTCTAGCTGACGACACTGGTGCCGCTATTAATAGCGCAGAACCGTTGCAAACTTACAACATTGGTGGCACTGGTGGCAACAGCGTTGTAATAGACAAATTGACCTATGAAGCTCCTGTTGGGCCAGTCCAAGTTTACTTAGCTGCTGCTGGTGGTAAACACAGTCACTATGCCGCTGTTAATAACCCTTACTTCTTTGACAAAACCGATGGTGGTAATGGTGCATTGTCCACCTTCTCATCTGAAAACCCAATTTACCGTATCGGTGGTGGTGCAGGTATTGCATTTAACATACCTTTTGGCCAAGGTGGTAGCATTATCAAGCCAAGTTCTATTACTGTAGGTTACTTAGCATCGGAAGCGGATAGCCCAATTGGTGGCGAAGGTCTGTTCAACGGTAACTATGCGGCTTTAGGACAATTAAACTTTGGTATTGGCGATCGCGTAGCAATAGCTGCTACCTACGTCCATGGTTATCATGGTACAGGTAGTGCTTTATTCGACAACGGTGAGCAAGACAATATAGGAACAGGTGTAGTAGGTACTAACTTCGGTAACTTTGCTGGAGGTTTCGATAGAGTAGCTGGAACCCAAAATCCTTACTCAAGCAATTCCTTCGGTCTATCGGCCGCATTCAGACCTAGCGACAAACTATCCATCAGTGGTTTCATTTCTTACACCGATCTCACAGGCTTTGGTGCTAACGACAACGCTGAAGTTTGGAGCTATGGTGCTGGTATAGCACTACCTGACTTTGGTAAGAGAGGAAATGTCTTGGGTATCTTTGGTGGTGTTCAACCTTATGCGCGTGGTATCGCAGCAGGTAGTAACGATCTTCCATATCAAGTTGAAGGCTTTTATAAATATCGCGTGTCTGATAACATTTCCATCACTCCTGGTGTAATTTGGTTGTCTTCTCCTGGTCAAGACAACGATAACGACGATGCGTTCATCGGTACTTTGAGAACAACCTTCACATTCTAAGAAGTTGACAATCTTGAGATAACTCTCAATTAAATTTCACCCCGCCTTTGAGCGGGGTTTTTTGTTGGCATTGCATAAAATTTCAAGCGTCTTGAGTTTTGACCAACACAGTTCTATAGGAGATAAATCTGGAGAGTAAGGCGGCAAAAACTTGACTTTTGCACCGACGGACTCAATTGCGAGCCTTACACGTTCAGCGTGATGAATTTTTAGGTTATCCATTACCACAATGGCTCCTTTCCACAACTGAGGTGCTAAGACTTGAGTCACATAAGTGAGAAATACCTCAGTATTTATACTTCCTGGCACAGTCATTGCAGCAATGAGTCCATCCAGGTTTAAAGCACCAACCAAAGAAATGTTTCCACCCTTGCTTCCAGGTATACTACCAACCGCTCTTTCGCCATCTACTGCTCTGGCAAACAAGCGTGACATAGATAAGTTTAATCCGGCTTCATCGACAAATACGAGGTTGCGGACATCAATTTTATCTAAAGAGGAGCGATAATCATGCCTTAACTCTTGCACTCGTGGGCTATCTTGCTCACTGGCATAAAGGCTTTTTTTTACACGTAACCCTAATTTTTCAACTGCTCGATGCATTGTAGTAATACTCACTTTAATCCCTGTGCGTTCTTCATAGCGATCGCATAATTCTCTGAGTAACAAATCATTTTTTTCCTTAACCAAATACTCGCTCAGCGATAGATGCTCGTTGATTATTGTCGGCTTTTGATATCCTCCACGTCGTTTCGCCTCGATTTGTCCATTTGTCCGATACTGACGCAGTCGGTTTCTCACAAATGACAAGCTGACCTTGAATCTCTGCGCTAACTGGCGTTGAGAGCCTTCTTTTGCAACATACGCCATAATCACACGCTCACGCAAATCCTTTGAGTAAGATACTGGCATCTATTTCAACAACGCTATCTCTTCAGTCTACCTGGTGTCTGTGGTTCAATTACCTGAAAATTGCTGTAATACACCCAAATCCAAGCAGGATAAGTTAATTGAAGTGTATGAATAATAAAGGAACAGGTAATTGCTATATTGATGGGATGAATTTTGTTTTGAGCAAAGGTACAAAGTAACTACAAAACTATAGGAGTTTTTCGGACTAATTCAAATTAAAAGTAAATTCTGACTTCACTTTTACGGAATGGTTATAGATCGCAATAATCTTTCTACAATAGTTCTGGCATTACGTCCTCCTCTGGGAATGAGGCGATGACAGAGAACGTAAGGTACAAGAAATTTTATATCATCGGGAATTGCATAGTCACGCCCAGAAATAAATGCTAAAGCTTGAGTAGCTTTTTGTAGAGCTACAGTTCCGCGCGGACTGACACCTAAAGTAATTTCTTCATCATGTCGCGTTGCTCGTACCAATTCTAAGATGTACTCTTGCAAAGAGGTTTCTACTCTTACCTGAGAACAGATTTGACGTAATTTTTGTAATTCTGCCAAACTAATACAAGGCTGCAATTCTGCAACATTCATTCCTTGTTGGAGATTTTGCAACATTTGCAATTCTTCTTGTGCCGAAGGATAACCCAAACTCAAGGACAGCATAAATCTATCCATCTGCGCTTCTGGTAATGGGAAAGTACCTTGATATTCAATCGGGTTCTGGGTAGCAATCACAAAAAATGGCTGGGGGACTGAACGGGAAACACCATCGACTGTTACCTGATTTTCTTCCATCACTTCCAGTAAAGCTGACTGAGTACGAGGTGTAGCACGGTTAATTTCATCAGCTAGAAGGACGTTAGCAAACACAGGCCCAGGAAGAAAGGTAAATTCCCCAGTTTTGGGGTTCCAAATATTAGTACCAGTGATATCTGTGGGTAGTAAATCGGGAGTGCATTGCAGCCGTTGAAACTTGCCATCTAAGGAACGCGCCAGAGATTTGGCCAGTAGAGTTTTACCAACTCCAGGAACATCTTCTAATAATGCATGACCACCACTTAATAAGGCTACTAATACCAAGCGAATTGCCTCGGTTTTCCCGACAATGGTATGAGCGAGATTTTGGGTTAAAGCTTCAATTTGTTCTCTCATGCACCACAGAATGATTGAGGAATTGGCGATTAGGAACTGGAATGGAGAATAACCTATGCCTTATTCCCCACTCCCTGATTTTTAGTATTCCCAATTCACCATTGGAAGTTAGCATTCTTCACTCAGAATTTTTCGAGCAATGGTGCAGTCTTGTTGAATTTGGGTTTTCAGGGCTTCTAAAGACGCAAATTTCTGTTCTGGGCGTAAAAATTCGATTAGCTGTACAGCAAATTTTTTGCCATATAAATCGCTAGACCAATCAAACAGATGTACTTCCACAGATGAATTCGTACCATTGACTGTGGGGCGATTACCAATATTCATGACGCCCAAAATCAACTGTGGAATAGTCGCATCTGCCGTGTCGCTCAAAATGCATACCCTCACAGCATAAACACCTTGGCGTGGTAAAAATTTATCACTGGGTATTTGGAGGTTAGCAGTAGGAAAACCAATGGTTCTACCTAGTTGTTGACCTTGAATCACAATACCGAAGAGAGTATAAGGTCGTCCTAAACATAAATTGGCGCTTTTAATATCGCCGCTTTCGAGACATTGGCGAATTAGTGAAGTGCTAATAGGCGGAAGGCTGACAAATCCACTGTCTGACAGGTTATCTGTATGAGTTTGTAATGGAACAATGGTAACGGGAATGTTGTGCTTGGCCGCAAGTAATTGCAAATCTTGAGCAGTACCTTGGCGTTGTTTGCCAAAACAAAAATCTTGACCAACACTAATTCGCTGACATTGCAATTGTTGGATGAGAATTTTCTCGACAAATTCTTCAGGAGATAAAGCTGATAATTCTTTGTCGAAGGGTAATAGTACTAGCTGTTGAACTCCCAGCGATCGCAATTGTTGAACTTTTTCATCCAATGGTGTCAACCAAGTACGGGGTGTTCCTGTAAAAAATTCTTGTGGATGAGGACGAAAAGTTACAACTGTCGAATATGTAAGTTCTTGTGGTTGGGTTTGTGAGGTTACTTGGTTCTGTGGTAAATCACTCTCGTCTCCCCTTCTTCCCATCTGCCTATTTTCGTTCAGTGCTGACTGTAGAATTGGCTGAATTACCCTTTGATGGCCAAGATGTACGCCATCAAATTTGCCCAGCGCAACAGTAGTTGGCGTTAGAACCGATGCGGTTGAAGAAGCAACCCACACAGAACATCCATTTTGAGACAAATTTAGCACGTAGATTCTGGAATTTGAGGTTTATTTTAGCCATTAGCCGCAAGGAACCTTACGAGACACTGATTAGAGGCTAGGGTGTAAGGAGGTAAGGGTATAGGTGTATAAAAGTTGTGAACGAACATCCAAATAGTCCTTAACCGTCCAAAGCCTTGATTTAACGTTTTGCTGCGTAAGTTCGATATGTGTTATTTCTAACGTTAATGAACTTACTCTTTTGTCCTCCAGTTTTCGCAGTGTGCTTGTGAGGTACACTCTTGCGCTTATGGCTCCTGATCACCAATCTAATCTAAAATCTACGATCGCTTGGCAAGTAACTTTCACCTAGACAATTAACTAACAGAAAAAGATTCTGATAGTGGAACAGAAACAGGCACTTGCAGCACCATTCTTTCCCGTGCCATCATCGCACCCGGAAATTGTTTAGCAGCTTCTTCGCCGACAGCATCCAAAAAATCATCATTGTGGGCAGGATCGTGGTGGAAGATTACCAGCGTCTTGACGTTAGCCGCTTTAGCAATTTTCACTGCTTCTTGCCAAGTAGAATGTCCCCAGCCGATTTTTGGGGATTTTGGTGAATAATATTCCTCGTCAGTATAAGTACAATCGTAGATAAGAATGTCCGCATTTCGAGATAGCAAAAGAACATTTTCATCCAGCCTGTCGGGAAAATGTTCCGTATCGGTGATATATACAGCCGCGCCACCACGCCAGTTTACTCGATAGCCTACTGCTTCACCGGGATGATTGAGCGATGCCGTTTCTATGGTAATGTCATTAATGTGAATTGGTTGCCCTGGTTTGACATCGTGGAAATGCAAGTTGGCTTGCATAATCTGCAACGGCACAGGGAAATTAGGGTGAAGCATCTGGTCATTGAGGCGTTGCTCGATAGTTGAACCATCAGGAGCGATCGCGCCATAAATATGAAAATTATTCCCTCTGACAAACCCTGGGACAAAAAAGGGAAACCCCTGCATATGATCCCAGTGAGAATGAGTAAACAACAGATGAGCTTCTATTGGCATTTGGCGCAATAAAGATTGTCCTAAAACATGCAGCCCTGTACCACCATCGAAAATTAAGCGTTTGCCGCCCGCTTGCATCTCAACGCAAGGGGTATTACCGCCATAGCGGACAGTGTGTGGACCTGGACTGGGGATGCTACCACGAACACCCCAAAATTGTACGGTAAATTGGTTCTCTATCCTAGACATGGGCGTTGCTTGCTGGACTGAGCGGGCGATCAAGAACAAAAATGTTACTTATTTGGTTAAGTTTATGCTGTTTTACTACATTTGGTAGAGAATGTTTTTCTTGGTAAAACAGCATACCCTGTTTGGAGCAGATTTTGTAAATGTACAAGAAAGACTGCAAAAGAGTTACCTTAATTTTTCCCAAATTATATGTATCAGTAATATCAAAGCGCTCCTACTTTATAACCTAAATTTTGCTGTAATGCATTTAACTGGTCGAAAAAAGGCAGAGGGTAGAAGTTAAGAGGCAGAAGGCAAAAGGTTAAAATGTTCATACTTATTTTTCAAAGTCGGTTAATGAACTCTATTATGTAGTTACTTTTAGCTTAAGTGTATCTAAGATGACTTATTCTAAAGGAATTTTCCAGTCAGATAATTTATCCAGTCCTGTTGCATAAGTGAGATTGTATTGCAACGGCGTAATGCTGATATAGTTTTTACGGATTACATCCACGTCAATTGGTACATTTGGCGGTAAGTTTAAACCGATTGGCGGTTCTATATCTTCTAGAACTTCTCCAGTTAACCAGTAGTAAGTTTTACCACGCGGATCTACGCGCTTATCAAACACATCAACATAGCGCCTGACTCCTTGCCTAGTAAAAGTAACTCCAGCAATTTCTAACCACTTCACCGCAGGCACGTTAACATTCAGCAACATTAAATCTGATAGCGGTTTGATTGCTAGTTGCTCAACTAAAATTTTGGCAAACCTAGCAGCAGGTTGAAAGTCTTTGTAGATATGACTAGTCAGGCTAAAAGCAATGCTGGGAATGCCTTCGATTACCCCTTCCATAGCCGCCGAAACAGTGCCGGAATAGAGAATTTCGGTTCCCAAATTAGCACCTTGGTTAATGCCAGAAAGCACTAAATCAGGGGGTGACTCTAATAAAGCCCACAGTGCGAGTTTCACACAATCTGAAGGCGTGCCATCACAAGCCCAAGCTTTGACAGCAGGATGAAAAATTGATTCGACAATTTCAGCACGAATCGGCTGGTGCAACGTCAGTCCATGTCCGGTTGCCGATCGCTCTCGATCTGGGCAAACTACAGTTACATCATGGCCAGCTTCGGCCAAGCAATTAGCTAGGGTGCGGACACCCAAGGCAAAAACACCGTCATCATTACTAATGAGTAATCTCATGGATCAATCAATTTTAGATTTTGGATTTTAGATTTTAGATTGACTGCGCTCACTCTTAGGATGCAGTTTGGGGATTTTAGATTTGTTCCACCCACAAGGATATGGGGCATGAACCGAAAGAATAATCCAAAATTCAAAATTTAAAATCTAAAATTCGGAGGGTCAAGAGTCCATAGTTAACAGTTAAAGGTCAATTGTCAATGTTTGACATCACAAATCCAAAAGAAAAAAAATCCTCCTAGGCGCGATCGCCTCTAAAATAGGGTTATTTGTCCTTTGTCATTCGTCATTAGTTAGAGTTCTTGCTATTGACCAATGACCAATGACCAATGACCAATGACTAATGACCAATGACTAATGACTAATGACTAATGACTAGCAATTTAGAGACTCAACTTTTAGCATTACAGCAGGAAGGAGAAAAAGCGATCGCTGCTGCTGATACCCTAGAACGTCTAGAAGAACTCAGAGTGAATTATCTGGGTAAAAAAGGGCAACTAGGGGCGTTGTTACGCAGTATGGGGCAGATGAGTGCAGAGGAACGTCCTAAAATTGGAGCGATCGCCAATACAGTTAAAGAGTCCCTGCAAACTAGTCTAGACAAGCAACGTGCTGCTTTGGAAGCCTCCCAAATTCAGGCACAGCTAGAAGCAGAAACCCTGGATGTCACAATGCCCGGAATTTTCTGCCCCCAAGGTCGTATTCATCCCCTCAACGGCATTATCGACCGGGCGTTGGATATTTTTGTCGGTATGGGCTACACCGTAGCTCAAGGGCCAGAAATGGAAACCGATTATTATAATTTTGAAGCCCTGAATACACCACCAGATCACCCCGCCCGTGATATGCAGGATACCTTTTATCTACCAGACGGTAATTTACTGCGGACTCACACCTCCTCAGTGCAAATCCGTTATATGGAAAAAGAGGAACCACCAATTCGGGTTTTAGCACCAGGACGAGTTTATCGGCGTGATAATGTAGACGCAACTCACTCAGCGGTTTTCCATCAGATAGAACTTTTAGCCATTGATGAGGGACTGACTTTTACAGACCTCAAAGGCACAGTGAAAATGTTTTTACAAGCCATGTTTGGCGACTTGCCTATCCGCTTCCGTGCGAGTTACTTCCCGTTTACTGAACCTTCGGCTGAAGTAGATTTACAGTGGAACGGGCGCTGGCTGGAAGTTATGGGTTGTGGGATGGTTGATCCGAATGTCCTGAAATCTGTAGGCTATGACCCAGAAATTTATACTGGATTTGCTGCTGGTTTTGGTGTAGAACGCTTTGCAATGGTGTTACACCAAATTGATGATATCCGCAGACTGTACGCCAGCGATTTACGTTTTTTACGGCAGTTTTAGGTTTCTATACTGCAAAAGGCAGCAAAAATCATGACTCAATCTTCTAGGTTAGATCAAGTTTTAGACAGCATAGAAGAATTATCAGTAGATGAACAGGAAATACTAATTGATCTGATCCGTCATCGACTGGCAGAACGGCGACGTTCTGCTATTGCTGCGAATATCACGCAAGCAATAGCAGAGTACCAGTCTGGTAAAGTGTTTCGCGGTACTGTTAATCAGATAATGGATGAATTAAGCAAATGATGACTCTGGTTTTAGCATCATCGTTTAAACGAGCATTTAAGCGGTTGGTGCGACGACAACCAGAATTACAAGAGCGAATTGAAGAGCGTTTAATGCTTTTAGCATCTGACCCATTTGATCCACTGTTACAAACCCATAAGCTCAAGGGCAAGTTGTCTGGAGCTTGGGCTTGTTCAGTGGATTATGATTATCGTATTGTCTTTAACTTTGTGGAAAATCCAGAATCTGGTGAAGAGGAAATTTTGCTTATCGATATTGGCTCTCATGATGAAGTCTATTAAACCGGAATAGGTGCATTCGTTAAAATACCAGTATGCCAATCATCTTGATAGAATATGACCTCAATTAAGAGCAAAAAACTAACGCTTGATGAATATTTAAAATATGACGATCGCACTGATAACCAGTATGAACTAGTGGCAGGGGAATTAGTTGCAGTGCCGCCTGAAAGTCCAAAAAATGTTCACATAGCTCTGTTTTTGCTCGTAAACTTCCTCAAGTTTGTTCCAGTCAATCGATTAAGCCACAAAGCTGAAATTGTCATTAGTGGTTTTCGTGCAACAACTCGCGTTCCTGATTTAGTTGTGCTAACAGATGAACTGGCAACAATTTTACAAGGTGCAACTAGATCCACAATTACTCTAGATATGCCGCCGCCAGCACTGGTTGTGGAAGTTGTTTCTCCTGGCAAGGTTAATGAAGACCGAGACTATCGCTACAAACGTTCTGAGTATGCTGCTAGGGGAATTGCTGAATATTGGATTGTTGACCCGCAAGCTAACAGGATTACTGTACTAACATTAGTTGATGGGCTGTATGAAGAAACTAGTTTTGTGGGAAATGCGCTCATCGTTTCTAACGTTTTCCTGCAATTACAGGTAACAGCAGAGCAGGTACTTAATGCTGGATAATGATTTGAGAGGTGCGATCGCTGTACAAACTTTTATCATTTAGTCAATATTTCCTACCTCAAATTCATGCTATGAACCAATGGTCTTTTTACCTCTGGATGCAATCATTAACGCAAATAATTCACATAATTCCACTATTGTTGCATCCTGATTCTCTGACACCAGTTCTCTTAACTCTAATTCCGCATTTGACAGATGACTAAATCGTGGCTTACCCGGTTTTAATGGTTGTAAATTACCATCACTTTTTTGTTGCTTTACCAGCTTTTGTACTAGACTTTTACTGACTGCAAATCTGAGTGCCACTTGCCGAATTGATATTTTTTCCTCAATATGTGCTGCAACTATTTTTTCTCGGATATCCACTGAATATGCTTTCATGACAGTATTATCTTTTTATTTTATTAATACTAACTGTACCTCATATCATTGGAAACTGCTGTAAATCTAAATTTCTGGCTAGAGCAGGGTATACACTAGACAACTGGCAACAACTTGAACAGGATCTACGCACTCAAGTTTTAACACAACCAGCCGAGGAAATCGACGCAACTCGCTATGGTCAGAAGTATTCGATTCGTGCGTGTTTACGAGGAATTAATGGCGTTGAACTCAATAGACATATCCTTAATATAAACAAAGTGGGATAATGAAAAACAGAGTGAAAATTATATGTACAGAATATGACAAGTCCTTTGGCAAGAATTGAATCACATCCCCACGAAGCAAAACGCCTAATTGGAATTAATTATGACCAGTTTTTAGCATTGGTAGTCTTAGCAGAGCAAAGGCATGTAGAGAAACAGGCGGAACTGGAAAAAAATAAAGTCCGTATTATTGCCAAGGGAGGTGGACGCAAACCAGAGATTTCACCTAAAGAAGGAATATGTTTATGTCTAGTTTACCTCAGACAAAAACCAATTTTTGAGATTTTAGGCTTACTCTTTGACATTTCCAAAACCAAAGCCAATGATGCGTTTAATTACTGGGTAGATATATTGAGAGAGATTTTACCAGCATCTCAAATAGAAGAAGTGGAATCAGACAGTCAAAAATATCAAGAGTTACAGCGAATGCTGTCAGAATACGAATTAATCATTGACAGTGCAGAACAAGCTATACCAAGACCTATAGACTATCAAGAACAAAAAAGATACTACTCTGGGAAGAAAAAAATGCATACTTTAAAAAACCAGTTTATTATCCTACCAAATGGCGAAGATATTGTAGATATCTGTGTGGGGATGTTGGGTAAAATGAGCGATATTAATCTATTTCGAGATACCCGCAATAAATTTATACCCGCACAAAAGTTTCTTGGAGATCAAGCCTACATTGGAGATGATGCTATTACCACCCCTCATAAAAAGCGAAAGAATCCAGAAATTTCGGAATTACAAAAACAAGAGAATAAACAACTATCGTCACGCAGAATTGCTGTTGAACACATGATATGTCGGGTAAAAATATTTCGAGTAGCCAGTGATAGATTCCGTCTAGCTCGTCATCGATATAGCCAAGTGATTATGACAGTTTGTGGACTGGTCAGGTTACGACTTAATCGCTTAGTATCCTTAACTATTAATACTTAATTTTTTTCTCCTTAAATTGATTTCATCTTTTTATAGTTTTCACCCCAATTTTAGTTTTTTGTCCCTTAATGCCTGAAAATGCCTATTCTATCGTAGACCAAGATAGCGATCAATATCTGAAACTAAATCCGTCAAATTAAGTTACAGCAAGCATTTACCTTTTGCGGATGAGTCTAATGTCTTAACCATTTGGATGATGACAAACGATATAACCAAATTTGTTACCTTAGTGCCAGATTCAGGAGCAAATTCATGAAGGTACAGTACCCTCTATTCTCTCAAGTTGCCTTATTGCAGGACTTACCAGAATACAACCTAAAGCGAGGCAATGTTGCAACAATCGTAGAACATTATCCCATGCCTGAAGGCGAAGATGATGGGTATAGTTTAGAAGGGTTTGATCTGCCCAATGTAACGATAGAAGTATCAGCATCTCAAATTATTCCCATTGCCCAGTGGCAGCAAGAAGAAGTTATTTTAACCAAGTTACGCAAGCTATCTGAAGCTAGGCTGTTACAATTACAAGACTATCTCGATTTTCTCTTACAAAAAGAAGAATCTGAGCATCAAAGTGCTTAAATTTGTAAATGTTAAATTAGTTTTGAATTACTTGGAATATTGGCTACCGATTCAAATCTCTTACTTCAGTATTTAGCGTCATCAGATGAACTATTAATGGCAATTATCGCAATGTCCACAACGCCAATTAGCTGCTTCTTGAGTGAAACCAAAGGCATTTAATAAAAACTGCCAACGGCACTGTTTTGTTGTTAAATATTGCTGCATTTGTTTCACAGCTTGCAATTGTGTTGATGGCTGTTTTTGCACCTTTGACTCAATACTGTAATGGAAAGGATCAAGCCAGTTTAACTGTCCGCTGCTGTGGAGTAATGCCAGTGCTACAGCTGCATCAGGAAATTGTCGCGTGAGTGCATTGACTTCGCCTTGTTTTGGCAATTTTTTGACTAATTGTTGTGCTGTTTGGAGTTGCGATCGCATTTTATCAGCGAAAAACTGCTGTCTTTGCTTATCTCCTGAATCTAGCCATCCTGTAGGTTCACTTACTAATGTCAGTGCTTCGGCTGGTTTACCATCTCGTCCAGCGCGGCCAATTTCTTGCACATATTCAGATAATAAATGTGGCGCGTGATAGTGGATAACCCAACGCACATCTGGTTTGTTAATCCCCATTCCAAAGGCGCAGGTACAAACAACAAATGGTATCTTACCACTTAACCAGCTTGCTTCGACTGCACGGCGTTCGGCTGCACCTAAGCCAGCATGATAACTGGCTGTAGCGTAACCCAACTGGGTTAACCATGCGGCTAAATCTTCACTGTCTCGGCGGGTGCGAACATAAATTAAGCCAGCTTGTGGCGATCGCTTTTGAATAAACTGGAGTAATTGTTGTTTTCTGCCTCGCGGTGTCCAAGCTATGCGAACAATGGGATGCAGATTAGCACGGTAGGGATTAAGACGAAAAATTTCAGGTTGCTGTAATTGTAAAACTGTTTGAATAATATTTTGAGCTAATGGATCAGCAGTAGCAGTAAAAGCAGCAATACTAATTTTCGTCCCTGGTGGTTTTGATTTTAGTAATGCAGGTCTTACCGCCCCTAATCTGCGGTAAGCTGGTCGAAAGGTTTCCCCCCACTGCACTAAACAATGCGCCTCATCCAATATCAACGCGTTGATTTGCAATTGTGGCTGACACAATCTTTCCCAAACTGGCGGACTTAATAAAGTCTCTGGTGATAAATAAAGTAATCGCAGTTTTTGTCTTTCTAATGCTTGCAGCGTTGCACGGCGTTGAGATGAGGGTAGTTCACTATGCAAAAGTGCTGCACTAAGATGGCGTTGGCGTAGTTCTTCTACTTGGTTCTCCATCAGTGCTACCAAGGGGGAGACTACTAATGTTAATCCTGTTTGCAATAGTGCTGGCAGTTGAAAACAAATCGATTTACCTCCACCTGTTGGCATGATAATCAGTGCATCTTTTTGCGCTAATAAACTGCTGATTATTTCTCCCTGCGGTGGACGGAAATCTTCGTAACCCCAGATTTTTTGGAAGGATGCACGAACATCCTTCCAAGATGTTGTTACGGGTTGATTCATAATTAGAAATAGTAGATGCGCCCTTGTTTTTACATCTTGAATATGCCCTAATTGTGAATATAACTGCTGCTATTTAGCATCAGCTTCAGTAATTTCATCATTCTTTTATGACACAAACATTTAAAGTCTGTTTTAGTTACCCAGAACATGGTTGGATAACTGTTGAAATATTCAGCAAGGAAAAGCAGTTATTATTTCCCGTTTCTTACACACCTTATAACTCGTTTGTTGAACTATTAGATGCACTCATAACCATTTTAAGTGGACGAGACCAAGCGGTTGTTAGGTGGAATACAGAACCAATTAAATATAAGTTTCTATTTGCCAAAAATGATGAACAGTTAACCTTGGAAATTATAAAAATTGTAGATTTACAGAAAAAAACACTGCAAAATGAAGTATTATTCAATATCAATAGCTTAGATATATTTATAGTTTTGCAATTCTGGCGCGCTTTACGTCATCTTGAAACTTATAAAAATTTTGAAAAACAATGGGGACTAGCTTTTCCCAAACGGGAAATGAGATTACTAGAGAAGTGTATTCAAAATTATAAAAGTAATCATAAATCAGTAGTTTAAGTTAGCATTATTGAGGATTTACCATTATGAACGAAGAATTAAAACATAAATTTTATATTAGTACAGATAAATCTAAATTAAATATCAAAATGATTCATGTTTTTCTGCAAACATCATATTGGGCAGAAAATATTCCATTAGCGATTGTAGAAAAGTCTATTAATAATTCACTATGTTTTGGGCTTTACGAAGATAATCAGCAAGTTGGCTTTGCTAGAGTAATCACTGATTATGCGACTTCTGCCTTATTAAAAGATGTGTTTATTTTAGAACCTTACCGAGGACAAGGTTTAGGAAAATGGTTTGTGCAGTATATTTTGGAATATCCAGAACTCCAAGATGTGCAAAGATGGTTGTTAGGTACAAAAGATGCTCATGGACTATATCGGCGATATGGTTTTAAAAATTTGACAGAACCGGAAAGAATTATGATACGGTTAAATGCTCATGCTTATGAAGATTAAAGGATACTAAACTATGAGCATTTTAAGAAGAGTGATTGTTACTAACCACAGAGACGCAGAGTACACATTTGCCTAAGCAGTAGGTTGTCAGATTTTATGCGACGAATCACTAGTTAACTCTGCTGATAATTCTCCTTGGGCAACTTTCGTTACAGAACCTGTCATGGAGATATGAAAGTCGTCTTTGATTTGAATTAAAATTTCTCCGCCAGGCATTTGTACGGTAATGGAGGAATCACATAAACCAAGTTTATGGGCAACCGCCGCAGCGGCACTGCTACTACTACCTGAAGCTAAAGTGTAGCCAGCACCTCTTTCCCAAATTTCAATTTTAATGGTGTTGCGGTTGAGAACTTGCATGAATTGAACATTAGTGCGATTTGGGAAGAAGGGATGAATTTCTAATATTGGCCCATACTTTTTGGCGATCACTGCATCAACTTCAGCTAAAGGAATAACACAGTGAGGATTGCCAATTGTCGCTGCACAGAAGGTAAAAGTTTCATCATCCAGATTGATTTGTTCTTTGATGACTTCTCGGCGATCGCCAACTATTGGAATATCATTACTCCAAAAGCTAACTTTTCCCATTTCTACCTGAACTGTTCTGCCAGCATTTTGTACAACCGATTGCACTAATCCGCCTACGGTTTCTATTGAAAATGGCTCTTCGCTTACAAGACCACTATCCCAAAGGTAGCGAGAAAAAATCCGCAGTCCATTACCGCTTTTTTCGGCTTCACTTGCGTCTGGATTGAAGATGCGTAAAGCAAACTGTGCTTTTTCTGATGCTAACGGCCCCAACAAGATACCATCAGAGCCAATGCCAAAATTACGATGGCAAATTATTTTGATTTGTTCAGGGGTTAAGGGAAAGGATAAATCTTGGGGATTGATTACTAGATAGTCGTTACCCAGCGCATGATATTTGTAGAACTTCATTGAAACTTATCCATTCGATTGCACTGCTTGGGCTAACTGCTGCACAAAGGCTTGATGTTCAATAGAATTCAGCCCTGCCTGTAATACAGTTAATACCTGTTGCATATCTCCCGCCAGCAACGTAGACGCATCTAACCACAAACCTGGAAAGACTTGACTGTGAAACACACCTGCTTCATCAGGTTGCAAATTTACATACTCTCCTGCTTCTAGGCGGAACCAATCAATACGCTGCTCAAACACTTGCCACACAATGTACTCCTTAATTCCATTGCGCCGATAAGCACGCTTTTTATCACCTAGATCAACTGTGGCACTACTAGCAGCAATTTCTGCAATCAGTTCTGGTGCGCCCTCTACGTAACCATCCTGGCTAAAGCGTGATTGTCCACCTGCTTGAGCATCAATCAACAAAACCGCGTCGGGTTGGGGTTCGTTGTCCAAGTCAAGGCGAACAGTTGGGTTATCGCCGAGACGCACTCCTGGGGTCATAGCTTGATAAACTCCTAGCCAAGTCATAACTCTAGCGTGAGGTTCAGCATGGGGTTCAAAACGCAGAGGTGAGGCCATGTAGACAGTTCCTTCAATTAATTCGGCTTTTTTGAGTTTGGGCATGGCATTGTAGCGCCGTTCAAATTCAAAGCGAGTCAAGCGATCGCCGTTTTCCAATGGAGGAACTGTCAAACGTGGAACTGAGGAACGAGGCATCATTATGGCAGCAAAATTTACTTTTATCCTACAACAACTGCAATTTCTTAGCTTATGCCGACAATGGTAGCTGAATCACAAATTCAGTACCTTGCCCTGTTGTAGACTTAACTGCGATTGTCCCATCGTGTTTTTCTACAACAATTTGATGTGCGATCGCTAACCCTAACCCTGTGCCTTTTCCGACAGCTTTAGTAGTAAATAAATGATCAAATATTTTTTGTTGGCATTCTTCACTCATGCCAATTCCATTATCAGCAATAGCAATTTCAACTTTGTTGTTTTTTACTGATGTCGTAATTGTAATCCGGTTAGGATTGGCTTGAATATCCTCAAAAAATCTGCCGTTATTCGCTTCTTCTAAGGCATCAATAGCATTGGCTATAATATTCATAAATACCTGATTTAATTGACCAGGAAAACATTTAATCTCAGATAAATTACCATACTCAGTTATCACTGCAATTTCCGGGCGTTGTTCATTAGCTTTAAGGCGATGTTTGAGAATTAAAATAGTACTGTCAATCCCTTCATGAATGTTAAACAGGACTTTATATTCTTGATCAGCACGGGAGAAAGTTCTTAAACTGGTGCTAATATTTTTTAGGCGATCGCACGCCATGATCATGGCATCAATTACTTTTGGTAAGTCTTCTAAGCTATAGACTAAATCAATTTCTTCAGCATGATCTAAAATTTCATCACTGGGATGGGGTAGACTTGCTTGATAAAGTTTTAAGTGGTCAACAATATCTGCAATCGTAGGTTGAGCTTGTTTAAGACTGCTATAAATAAAACCTAACGGATTATTCATTTCATGAGCCACACCAGCAACTAAATTACCCAATGCAGACATTTTCTCGCTTTGGACAATTTTTAATTGGGCTTGTTGTAAATCTTGTAGTGCTTGTCCTGCTTGTTGATAAAGTCGAGCATTTTCTAAAGAAATTGCAGCTTGAGAAGATAATAAGTTGATGACGTTGAGGCGATCGCTTGTAAATACTCCACTAATTAAACTATTTTCTAAATATAAAATGCCAATTAATTTACCTTGATTCAAAATAGGGTAACACAAAACACTCTTTGGTTGATAAGTGTAAATATACTGCTCTGCTGCCCAATTTACATCTTGGGCGATGTCATCAATTAAGATAGGTTCTCTAGTTTGTCTGACTGCATAAATCAATTTGCTAGGAACATCACTACTACTATCTAAAGCAACTGCTTTTAAAGGAATAGATTTTTCGGTTTTTAAATCCTCTAAAGTTGCAATAGCTATAACTATCCAAACATTTTCTTTGGGTAGTATCAAGGCAATTTTATTAGCTCCAGAATTCTGTAACAGAACTTGCATGAAGCTGGTAATTAAATTATTTAAATCTATTTCTCTTGATAGTACCTGAGAAACTTTCAAAATTGTAGTTAAATCGAGGTGTTCAACAGCACTGGAACTATGAGAACCAGAAGATGAAACTGATGTTTGAGTTTGGTAAGTCATCATACTGTGATGAGTGACTGTTTCCAGAGGATTGATTTTGAATTGACGTTGTTGTAAAATTGGTTGCAGCAGTTGGGGATAATTCTTTTCTAAATCATCAGTTTTGGCTTTCGCTCCCCACCGAGCATAACAATAGTAGGCTTCTTGCATATAGGTTTGGGCTATCTTTTCTTTACCCCAATTGAGATAGAATTTAGCTGCTAACTCATTACTCAGTGCTTCTTCATGAAGATATTTATTTTCTTTAGCTGCTAAAATGGCACGCTCATAATACTCGATTGCTTTGAGCATATCCCCCATTACTCGCGCTGTTTCTGCTGTAACTAAATCATACTTGTGTTGGAAATTAATTGGAGCATGAGCAGCACAGAATCCCATGATTTCTAGGTTTGCAACTATTTGATTTAGAAAACGCTCTTGTTGATGGCGATCGCATTCAGAATATTGAGCTAATAAAGACAGAGAATGATAAAAGTTATGAGCAGTAACTAGCAATAAACCAAAAGCTCCATCGCTACATTCAGTGGCTTTCTCTGCACTAATTACAGCTTGTTCATAGTTATCAAAAGTATAAAAAATAAATGTTTTAGCAAGATAAATTGCAAATAGTGTCTGATGATTATGTGTGTTGTGAAGGTGGGACAATGTTTCTATTTCATCAAAATCTAAACCAGTTAACTGAAATCTGTTAAAAGATTTGCCCAACAAATTTAAAGTTACTTGTCGCCAAATCTTGGCATAATCAACACAATGCTTTTGTTTCAGTTCTAAAAGTAAGTTGATATATTCTACTTGTCTTTTTTCAACAGCGTCTAAATTTTCTCCAATCAGTATTAAATGTGTAGACTCAGCCATCATCGAATAGCTTGCGTGTTCGATATCTCCAAATTCCAGTCCACACTGTATACTGTCTCGTAAAAATTTAAGTGTATTTCGACCATGCTCTTTGTAAGCACAGATAAAAACACCAAAAATCATATAAATTCTGGCACTTACAACTTGACTTTGATATTGCTCTAAAAGCTTTAAAGATATCTGACCAGCGTGATAAGCATTATCAATATCTTTGACGACTGCACAAAGAAATACACTGTAACACCCATAGACAAAAGCAGCTAAAGATGAATTTCCCTGTTCCAGACAAAGATGCAGCATTGTTAGTGTTACGGCTGGAAACATCTCTGGTTTGACATGATGAACAGCAGGCGTAATACTCATCAGCAATTGCAACGCAGCCAGAGATTCTGGATTGGTCATTTCGGGAATATTAGCTAAATTTGCTAAAGTTGGTAGTTGAGCTAAAGAATTTTTCTGTTCTAAATTAGGTGATATCAAGGAAATTTTTAATTGTTCTAGAGCTTTCAAACCTGTTTCAATAGCTTTAACTTGTTGATCTTGGGCAATGTATATCTGAACTACCACTTCATAAGCTTTAATTCTGTCTAATACCTGTGTGGTTTGCTGTACTATCAGGTTTGTCAGGTTGAGCGCTTGTTCAAAGTTGGTGTTTAAATATTCGGCGTTTGCTGCTTCTTCATACAATGCTAGGGTAAGATTGTACTGACTTTGCCAGCTATCTATTGCTAACATTTCTATGCCTACCATGAGATATCCAACCGCAGCAGTGTAAGCCGTAGAAGCTTTGGCTTTGCGTCCAGCTAACAGATTTAATTGAGCTAGTTGATTTCGTTCGGTCTGTTGAGTAATTAAGTTCAACCCTATGTTCAATTGACTAACAATTTGAAATATTTTCTCTTCTTTTTCACGCTCAGAAATATTATTTAGTAGTAGTTGACCAAGTTTTAAATGAGTAGTTTGTTTCTGCTCATCTGGAATCAAAGAATATGCAGCTTGTTGGACGCGATCGTGCAGAAATTTATACGTAACAATCTGAGAAATTTCTGAAGTAACTGTTGAACTTTCTTGTCCAACATAAAATTTATAAATATCCCCTGTAGGCAAAATCAAACCCTCTTGTAAGGCTTTCCATAAACAAGCAGCTGTTTCAACTTCTGATTGTTCGGAAACAATAGCCAAAGTTGCTAAATCAAATTGAGCGCCAATACAAGCAGCTAGTTGCAATACATATTGAGTTGATAGTGGCAATCTTTGCAGTTGAAATGCCATAAAAGTTACAACATCATCTGTAACTGCTTGCTGAGTCACTTGTGTAATGTCACATTCCCAACAGCCTAATTCTAAGTCAAATTGAATTAATCTATCTTGATGCAATGCTTTGAGAAACTGTGTAGTAAAAAATGGATTACCTTGAGTTTTTCTAAATATTAGGACAGAAAGATTCCATGCTATATTTTCTGAGCATTTCAAAGTATCAGCAACTAATTTATTTATTTGTATTTGACTCAGTGGATTTAAAGTAATTGTATTAATCATTGCTCCTGTTTTTTGCAGTTCACTCAAAGTCAACATAAATGGATGTGCTGAGTGAACTTCGTTATCACGATATGCACCAATTAATAAAAGATGCCCTGTATCAGTCATTAATAGCTGCATTAACTTCAATGATGCGGAATCTGCCCATTGCAAATCATCTAGAAATATTACTAACGGATGTCTGGCAGTAGTAAAGACTTGGGTAAACTTTTGAAATATTAAATTAAAGCGATGTTGGGCAGCATTTCCTGATAATTGTAATGCAGGTGGCTGTTTGCCTATAATGCGTTCTAATTCTGGTATAACTTCAATAATTACCTGTGCGTTTTCTCCTACTGAATTTAATATCTCTCTTTTCCATTGCTTAATTTGTGCATCACTTTCAGTTAATAATTGTCCCATTAAATCTCGGAATGCTTGCACAAATGCACTGAAAGGAATATTCCGATTAAACTGGTCAAATTTGCCTTTAATGAAATACCCACGTTGTTTAACAATCGGTTTATGAATTTCATTGACAACTGCTGTTTTCCCAATACCGGAAAAGCCAGCTACTAGCATCATTTCTGTTACACCTTGGCTGACTCTATCAAAAGCTTGGAGTAGGGTTTCTACTTCAGCTTCTCGACTATAAAGTTTATCAGGGATGATGAAGCGATCGCACACATCTCTTTGGGCAATAGGGAAGTCTTCAATTGAGCTTGTTTCCTTCAGTTGCACCAAGCATTTTTCTAAATCATGCTTCATACCTAATGCACTTTGATAGCGGTCTTCAGCATTTTTCGCCATCAACTTCATGACAACATCAGCAATCACTTGAGGAATATTTTTACTGTTAACTGAAGGGGGCATTTTCGCAAGATGACAATGTACCAACTCCATTGCATCATCTGATTGAAAGGGTAACTCTCTTGTGAGTAATTCGTAAAAAGTTACACCTAAAGAGTAGAAGTCACTCCGGTAGTCAATACCGCGATTCATCCGGCCTGTTTGTTCTGGAGAAATATAAGCAAGTGTTCCTTCTAAGATATTGGGACTAACAAGAATTTGGGTTTCTCGTGTTAGTAAAGATGCAATGCTAAAGTCAATTAATTTAATTTGTTTTGTTTCTGGATTAATTAATATATTGCTGGGTTTAATATCTTTATGAATAATCTGATGGCGATAAAGTATATTTAAGGCATTGCAGAGGGCGATCGCTATTTGTAAAAATTCCTGTAGAGACGCTATAGATTTCGTCTCTATTCCCCATTCTTTCAAAGAAATTCCCCCGAAGTCTTCCATCACTAACGCATAGCTATTTTGATAGGGTTCTAAGCTATAAGTTTGGATGATTTCGGGTGAGTTGAGATTTTTGGCAATGGTGTATTGATTGCGAAACTGTACCAGTTCGCTGAAACTGGGATAGGGATTTTTTAGCAGTTTAATGACTACAGGTAATAAGTCAGTTTCTCGATACCCCCGATAAACCAGGGTTCTTGAACCATTGTAAAGTTCTTCACTGATTTGATATCCCGAAATACTGACTGGAGTCATAGCTATATCACTAGATTTTGAACATTTCTGGATTTAGTGTTCCCAAAAGGTTGACATATATCCAGGAATGTCCAGCAGTGATATAAGATTTTAATTTCTGACTCCACTGCTTTTTTAACGCTCTATGCAGTGACTTCCGCTTGCTTTTCTTTAGTTTGCAAAGATGCATAAAGACGGTTTAATGCATTAACATATGCTTGCGCGGATGCAACTATGATGTCTGTGTTAGCTGCATGACCGGAAAAGACTCTCGATTCATAACGCAGGCGAATAGTTACTTCCCCAATTGCATCAATCCCGGCGGTTACTGACTGCACAGAGAATTCAATTAACTGGTTGGGTACATTCACAACGCGGTTAATTGCTTTATAAACTGCATCTACTGGCCCAGTACCAATTGCGGCATCGGTTAATTCTTCGCCATTTGGTGTGCGGAGGGTGACTGTTGCGGTGGGACGGGCGTTGCTACCGCAGGAAACTTGCACTAACTCTACGCGGAATAAATCAGGAGCTTGTTGGATTTCATCATTCACAATTGCTTCCAAGTCCCAATCAGAAATTTCTTTCTTTTTATCAGCAACTTCTTTAAATCTTACGAAGGCTTTGTTTAGTTCAGTTTCTGATAGTTCAAAGCCTAATTCTTTCAAGCGAGTGCGAAAAGCATTTCTGCCAGAATGTTTACCCAATACTATTTGATTGTCTGTTAAACCAATCAATTGGGCATCCATAATTTCGTAGGTGAGTTTATTTTTTAATACCCCATCTTGGTGGATGCCAGATTCATGGGCAAAGGCATTTGCGCCGACAATTGCTTTATTGGGTTGTACTAGCATTCCTGTCAAACTAGAAACTTGACGGGAGGTTTTATAAATTTGTCGGGTGTCAATATTAGTTAATGGTTCTTCAGAATCAACTGGTCTACCTAAGAAAGGATTGAAATATTGTCGGCGGACGTGCAAAGCCATCACTAATTCTTCTAAAGCAGCATTTCCGGCTCGTTCACCAATACCATTGATGGTGCATTCTAATTGCCGTGCGCCATTTTTGACTGCTTCTAAAAAGTTAGCAACTGCTAAACCTAAATCGTTATGTCCATGAACGGAGATAATTGCTTGATCAATGTTGGGAACATTTTCTTTAATGCCCTTAATTAATGCGCCAAATTCGCTGGGAGTTGTGTAACCAACGGTATCAGGAATATTAACTGTAGTTGCACCAGCTGCGATCGCCCGTTCTAATACTTGGTATAAAAACTCAGGTTCAGAACGTCCGGCATCTTCAGGAGAAAATTCTACATCATCGGTAAAACTTTTCGCATAGGCTACCATTTCTTCCGCGATCGCTATGACTTCTGACCTAGTTTTTTTCAATTTGTATTGCAGGTGAATATCAGAAGTAGCAATAAATGTATGAATTCTCCCCCGCGCTGCCCCTTTAATTGCTTCTGCTGCTGTTTTAATATCGTCGTGTCTTGCTCTAGCTAAACTACAAATAACCGGGCCATCTTCTGTCCCGACAGTTTGAGCAATTTTGCTGACTGCTTCAAAATCTCCCGGACTCGCGAAAGCAAAACCTGCTTCAATTACATCCACTCCTAAGCGGGCTAATTGCTTGGCGATCGCCAGCTTTTCATCTATATTCAGCGTTGCGCCTGGACATTGTTCGCCATCTCGGAGTGTGGTATCAAAAATGATAATTCGCTCTGGTTTATTCATATTTTTGGTTTTTTGTATAGGTGTAGTTCTTTTATTTTAAATATTTGTAACCTTAGGTGTTTGACTCTGATTTTTGTAAATAATTATTGCTAAAGCACTTGACCATCCACTTTTTCTATTTGGTCTCTAATATCATTCAAATCTATATATCTATCCGTAGCATTACGCAATTCCCTAGCAATCATTCCTTCTGTAGATACTACTGTAATATGTGTATTTTTAGATCTTAATAATTCAATAGCTCTTTCAAAATCCCCATCACCACTAAATAAAACTACTCGATCGTACTGGTCTACAGTATTAAACATATCTACGACAATTTCTATATCTAAATTAGCTTTTTGTGAATAGCGACCAGAAGTATCATCATAATATTCTTTGAGAATTTTCGTTCGGACTGTATATCCTAGACTGATGAGAGCATCTCGGAAACCTCGTTGATCTTGTGGGTCTTTTAAGCCAGTGTACCAGAATGCATTAATTAAAGTTGTTTCTGATTGCTCATGTTTGAAATATTCTAATACTCTGCGTGGGTCAAAAAACCAGCCATTTTTTTGTTGAGCATAGAACATATTATTTCCGTCTACAAAAATAGACAGACGATTCATAGGGGAACCCATAAAAATTTACACCTAATATATAGCAATGAATTTAGATTGAACAATAGATTATAGCAACTCTTAAATCATAAATTTGCTAATATCTCGCAACTACTTCCTCATGTATAGCCTTTATCTTACCTCTTTCAAAGCATAAATTTGACGCAAACATAAACCCAAGCTGCTGGGTGTTCGATAGTTTAACCTCTAACACTATATAAATATGTCCGATGATCAAAATCTACCAATAAAGTTGACTGAGTAACAGTATTCTTAGTTATGTAACTGTCAATTTTACTCCTAAAGAGGTAAGGCGTAGGTCTAAAAGGAGGATATTGGCTGATGCCCATATATCAATACAGTTGAGTTAAGGAAAGTTATCTGTTAAGGCAAATGTGGAAACTGCAGAAAGCAGTGAAGTAAAGGAGAGATTTCAAGTATATTAATCCACATATAGGTTTTGTTGTTAACAAAATGGTAAGCTTTTTGGCACATGAGGCTGAAGTCGCTTCAAAGAAAGCTTCCTGGATCATAATATTTCTGGGAGGCTGACATTTTGTGTAAAGATGTGAAAATATTGCTGCCAACGAATGCAGAGTGGACATATCCTGACAACGGTAGATTTTTAACTCAGGAGTGGAAACTCACAAACAAACGCAAAATTCCTCATTTCCACTACCTCTGTACTCTGACACCTTCAAACAGTGTTTCCACGACATATCGTAAAAAATCTGTACCTGTCAGGTGGAAATTTCCTCGCTGTCAGTCTGTAGAAGGAAAAATCACTCTTAAAACTCACTCAGCAAATAAGTCAGCCAGGGTAAGGGTTGAGAGCCTTCTAATTTCATGTTCGTTCAGCAAACTGTTTAGAGATGAGTATATAGATTACAAATGTGTAACATTTTGATTTAATTTTTATTTCAATATGTTTCTAGTAGAAAAGTGACTAAATAAATAAAGTTGTACGTAAACCAACTATTAACACGATATGGCAGAAGAACCTACATCTACCCCCCCCAAACAACTTGTCTCTACTGCCAATATAGCCTCAGGCAAACCCACAAAAGTAACTCTGACAGCATCAGCAAACCAATCTAAGCTTGTGGCTCGCTTGAGTCATTTTCTAGCTGCTGCTTCTACAATTGGAGCAACATTGCTGACGGCTTCTGGTTTGGGTTGGGTTAATTTGATAGAAAATCAGACACTTTCGGCGTTTTTTCAACTGCGAGGCGCGATCGCACCGCCAGCAGATATCGTGATTTTGGCAATCGATGATCAGTCAATCTCAGTTCCCGAACAGTACTATAAATCAGACCCACAACAGTATGCCTACCTAGAACCACTGAAATCTTTTCCGTTTAAACGTGCTGCATACGCACAGATTATCGAAAAGTTAATGCAAGCAGGAGCGAAGTCTGTTGCTTTAGACGTAGTTTTTGACACACCCAGCAGCTATGGTAGTGCAGATGATAGTCAACTTCAAGCCGTATTCAAAAAATATGGCAGTAAAGTTACCTTAGCCGCACTCTACGAAAATTTTGAGAGCCATCAAGGTACGTTCACGCAACTGACTTTACCGCAGGACATATTTCAAGTAGGTTCAGTTTCTACGGGTTCAGTGAATTTCCCTTTAGAAGCAGATGGTAAAGTTCACAAATTAGCCAGTGAGTTTCCCAAGCTATTAGCGGCTGATGATATTCTGACGGAGAAAGTACCTTCCTTTGATGAAGCAGTTTTAGGTGCAGCGCAAGTCAAATATCGCCAACCAAAAGGCGATCGCATTTATTTTTGGGGGCCTGCCGGAACATTTGAGCCGATTCCCTTGTGGTACGTTCTAGATCCACCAAACTGGAATAACTATTTGCAGCAAGGCAGAGTTTTTCAAGACAAGATAGTTATTATTGGCTCAACAGACAAATTAAACCATGATTATCATCCAGTAGCTGTTGCTGATATTTCTGAACGCATGGCTGGTGTAGAAATTCATGCGAATGCGATCGCTACTTTAATGCAGAATAAAGCGATCGCTCCAGCAATTTCTAGTCCAGCTTTGCAAGGATTATTCGTGTTAGTTTTAGTTGGCGGTACAGTTTATATTGTCAACAAAAGGAAAAACAATATCAAAAGATTTTTGCTAAGTTTTGCCTTAGCCAGCACTTGGGGAGGAATTAGCTATGTGTGCTTCATACATGGTGAGTTAATTTTCCCGACTGCTATACCAATGGTAGCGATCGCTTTCAACGGACTGTCTTATCTGGGAACGGAAATCGCCAGGGAAAAATTAAGAACACAACAAATAGTCACTATTTTTCAAAAATATAAAACATCTCCAGTTGTCCAAGAAATTATCAGCCAACAAAACGACCTGCAAGACTTACTCAAGCAAAGGGATTTAGCTGTATCAGGTAAAGTACTCGCAGGACGCTACCAAATTGTCAAAGTTCTCGGTTCCGGCGGATTTAGCGAAACTTACATTGCTGAAGATATGCACCGTCCTGGTTATCCACGCTGCGTTGTTAAGCAACTAAAACCAGCCAATACCCAATTCAAAGCGTTAGAACTTGCTAGACGCTTATTTAACTCAGAGGCGGAAACTCTAGAAAAATTGGGAATTCACCCCCAAATTCCGCAATTGCTGGCTTATTTTGAACAAGATAATGAATTTTATTTAGTTCAGGAATATGTAGTTGGTCATTCCTTGATGAAAGAATTACCTTCAGGTAAAGGTTTAGGAGAAACCACAGTCATTGCAATTATCAGGGAACTATTACAAATCTTAGTCTTTATTCATGAAAATGGCGTGATTCATCGAGATATTAAACCCAGCAATATCATCCGTCGCCATGCAGATCATCAGCTAGTATTGATTGACTTTGGTGCAGTCAAAGAAGTCACAATCCCACAAATGGAAAATTCAGAACAAACTCCTTTTACGATTGGGATTGGTACAAGGGGTTATGCACCCAGCGAACAATGTTTTGGTCGTCCACAATACAGTAGTGATATCTATGCGATCGGTATGATTGGCATTCGAGCTTTAACTGGAATTGCACCCCATGAAATCGACAGGAATGAAGATGGAGAGTGGCAATGGAGAGATAAGGTAGTTGTTAGCAATGCCCTAGCTGAGATATTGTGCAGAATGGTACTAGATAATTTTAAACAGCGATATCAATCAGCATCAGAGGTGTTAGAAGTGCTTGATGAGTTAGCGGTTTCTCAAAATACCAACACCTTGCAGCAGAATGACTCGTCAATAAACACAATATCTTTTGATGATTCAGACGTGGCAACTACACCTTGGCTAGGAGGTTCAGCAGAGACTTAATAATTTTAGAGGTGATTACAAAATCACCCCATATTCCCCTCATATTAGAATTTACTTTCAGCATCCTTGTTAGGATGTATTTTTACTTTGAAATATTAACTAAACTTTCAATTGGAGTAGTAGCCAAGGTTGGCGCAGTAAAAATTTGGGAGTATAGACTTGTTGGCTGTTGACGAGCCACAACTGGTAGAACTTGACGAGCGTGAGTAGCTACTTCTACTGTTTTCACATCGTATGTCTGCGTTACTAGTTTGGGATACAAACCGATACCGATGATGGGAAGTAGCAGACAAGCGGTAATGAATAACTCACGAGGTTTAACATCAGCAACTACAGCATCTAGATGTAACTCTTCACTTTGCTTACCGTAGAATACTTGACGGAGCATAGACAGCAAGTAGATTGGTGTCAAAATCACACCAACGGCTGACAGTAGCACAACTACAACCTTGAAACTGGAACTGTAAACATCACTGGTAGCGATACCGAGGAAAACCATCAATTCTCCCACGAAGCCACTCATTCCGGGTAAAGCGAGAGAAGCCATTGCACCAGCAGTATACAGCGCGAAGGTTCTGGGCATTACTTTACCGATGCCACCCATTTTATCCATGATCAAGGTGTGGGTGCGTTCGTAAGTTACACCAGACAGGAAGAATAAGCTGGCAGCAATTAAACCGTGGGAAACCATCTGTAACATGGCTCCACTGATACCAAGTTCTGTATAGGAAGCTAAACCAATCAACACAAACCCCATGTGAGCAATGGAAGAGTAAGCCAAGCGGCGTTTGAGGTTGGTTTGAGCGAAGGCACAGCAAGCACCGTAGACAATGTTGACTACACCTAAGATTGCTAAAACTGGAGCGAAGTATACATGAGCGTTAGGCAACATTTCAATGTTGAAGCGAATTAAGGCATAACCACCCATCTTCAACAACACCCCAGCCAAAATCATCGAACCAGGTGCAGATGCTTCGCCGTGAGCATCGGGTAGCCAGGTGTGTAAGGGGAAAATCGGCAACTTCACACCGAAGGCAATTAAGAAACCAGCGTAAACTAACAATTCAAATGCTTTAGGATATTGTTTCATTCCTAGAGATGCAATGTCGAAGGTGACAGTATCTCCAGAAAATGCCATTGCAAAACCAGCTACAAGGATAAATATTGAGGCAGCAGCAGTATAGAGAATAAATTTGGTAGCAGCATAGCGGCGGTTTGCTCCACCCCAAATGGAAATTAGCAAGTATACGGGAACTAGCTCGATTTCCCACATGAGGAAGAACAATAGCAAGTCTTGGGCAACAAACACACCCAACTGAGCGCTGTACATCACCAGCATCAACCCATAAAACAATCGCGGCTTGTTGGTAACTTTCCAAGCCGCGAAGATTGCTAGGGTGTTGATTAAGCCTGTTAACAAGATTAGTGGCATTGACAAGCCATCAACTGCTACAGACCAATTTAAACCTATTTGTGGAACCCAAGAGTATTTTTCAATGAATTGGTAAGTTGAGCTTTGAAAATCGTAGCTACTCCAGAAAGCATAAATCATTAAGGCAAAGTCGGCGATCGCTACTCCTAAACCATACCACCGGAGTGTTTTTCCTTCTTTGTCTGGAATTATGGGGATGGCTAAGGCAGCCACCAAAGGCAAGGCAATTATGGCAGTTAGCCAAGGAAATTCGACAGAATTCATCACTTCTGACAATCGTTTTTTGTTTTCACTTTTGATTACATTATATTAAGCAATTCATAGTTTTGTAAACGTAATTTATCTCTATAAAGTTAAATTTTGGTTATTGACAAGAATATATACTCATAAATTCTGTAATTTTGACCATAAATAAGAATAAATACTCATATGATTTAACGGCTAGTCGATTCTAAACATAAAGTTTTGTAACGTCAACAAAAACGGTGGCTCCTGCCACCGTTACATTTCTTAACTTAAATTATCTCTAAAAAGCAGTTTTACCCATAATATTTTGGGCTTTTCACTAAACGATGCGGTTGACAATTGTCCAAACATCCCCATCAGAACGAACATGGGGAACGGAGATTGTCTTGAATCCGGTAATGAAAGGCTTGTAATAAACCTGCCAATACAAGGGACTGAGATGATCGGCTGAAGCTTTCAACAGGCGAATTTCAGTTGCCAATTCTGCCGCCAGTTCGTTAATGCGTTCGGCGTGAACCTGCGCCACCTTTTTCGCTTCTTCTAGCTGCTGCTGTATGGTAAATTGTTTAGACTCAATTGGCCAACGAGCTAATTGGGTTTGTTTTTGCTGTAGCTGGGTTGTCAAAGCGGCGATCGCATCATCGATACCTTTGAGTTCCGCTGACAGTTGGGGATTTTCTCTAGCTTGGCGGCGATAAGCCTCCACAATTGCTGAAGGTGAATTAATATCCCCAGATATCACATTATTAATAGTGAGGGCAGCGCGTTCTTGCTGAAGAACTTGAATTTGCGATTTGAGTGCTGCTATCTCGGCTTGAATTTGCTCCATGTTAAAAAGTATGAAGTGTGAAGTATGAAGTGTGAAATTTTATTTTGACTTTTGACTTTAGCCTCCTTCAAAGAAGGGTTGCACCTTGGGTGTCTAAAGCAAGCGATCGCACAACGGCATCAATCCCAGATGCTTTCCAGGCTGAAACCATTGCTAACTCTACAGCTTGGGAATGTGCCACATCAGCTAAAGCTAACAAAGTCGGCCCCGCACCACTAATCACCATGCCATAAGCACCAGCCGCCACCGCCGCCGCATTCACAGCATCGTAACCAGGAATCAAAGCTTGACGATAAGGCTGATGCAACTTATCTTGTAAAGCTGCCCTTAACCATTCTGGGTTACCAGTTTCCAAACCGCGTAACAATAATCCCAAATGAGCGGTATTGAAAATTGCATCTGCGCGACTAAATTGGGTTGGTAAAACGCGCCGCGCTTCTGAGGTAGACAACTCAAAATCTGGAATTGCCACGACTGGGATAATATTCTCATGCCAAGGAACATCACAAATCTCCCAACCAGCATCACTAGTAGCTGCTAAACGACATCCCCCAATTAGTGCTGGAACTACATTATCAGGATGTCCTTCCATTGCGATCGCCAACTCCATCACCTGCACCTGAGATAGAGGTTCACCCGCCAGTTGATTCGCCGCCACTAACCCGCCAACAATTGCTGTTGCTGAACTACCCAAACCTCGCGCCAGTGGTACACCCAACGCAATCTCAATTTTCACAGGTAGCGGTGTCTGATCTATATATTGATATAACTTCAAAAACGCCTGATAAAGTAAATTACTCTCATCAGTTTGCACTCGTTGGGCTTCTTCACCTGTAACCTGAATCGTTAAACCACCTTCGTCCAAGAGTGTAAACTTAAACTGGTTACAAAGCGTTAAAGCTGCACCAATGCAATCAAAACCAGGCCCCAAATTAGCAGTGGTGGCGGGAACCTTAACCGTAACAGAAGAAATAACAGACATCTGCAAATACTCACCTAACCAATCAACCAGCATCCCATGTAACTGGTTGATTAGTCATTATTTGAGCTACAAATGGTGTATAGATAGTGTATAGATGGTGTATAGATAAAAGTTCTGCAACTGACGACAACTGTTGATGCATCTGGGTATTTGCATCTTGACATCCCAACACAGCTATCGCCTGGTGAAGTAAATATTGTGCTTGTGCTGAGTCCGGTTACATCAGACAGCACACAAAAATCTAATTATGATTTTTCCGATCTTGCTGGTAAATTAGTTTGGCAGGGAGATGCACTAGCAATGCAAAAAGTGTTGAGGGATGAATGGTAATGGGTGTTGTGTCTATTTTTTAGCAATTGCAAATCCCGTATATTTTAATGTAAATGCCTGAAGCAAACCCAAAAATGGCAGAGACTCCAATGGCTGGACTAAATCTCTACGAAACTGATTTCTATGCTTGGACACAGGAACAAGCCATGTTACTCCGCAGCCAACAATGGAATCAAATCGACCTGCCAAACCTGATTGAGGAGATTGAATCTTTGGGTAAGCAGCAACGGCAGGAACTTCGCAACCGATTGAGTGTGCTAATCGGACACTTGCTGAAATGGGAATATCAACCTCAAAATCGTAGTCGTAGCTGGTTGGCAACACTTCGCATTCAGCGGCGGGACACTATACGATTACTGAAAGAGAACCCAAGCCTCAAAACTTATCTTGACGATGCATTACAAGAAGCGTATGAGAATGCTAGAGACTTAGCGATGGGAGAAACTAATTTACCAGAACAGACTTTTCCACCTAGTTGTCTTTACACTCTAACCGAAATTCTCGGCGATCGCTTTTATCCAGGTGAGCCGAGTGAACCAGTAGACAGTTCAGAATTATAAAATTGTCAGTCCGTGTCTATTTGATCCAATGATCTTTTGCCATGAACCACGGCTGCAATAGTTACAGTATTATCTTCAATTCGATAGATGATTCGATAGCTGTATGCAAACTTTTCCCTAACAGTATTTTCGTTTAACTCCGGTACTACACGACCTGAAAACGGGAAGTTACTCAAGCTGCTAGTAACATCAATTATTTTTTGAACTATAGCTGCTGCATAAGCAGAGGAATCACGAGATATGTAAGTAGCGATCGCATCTACATCTTCTAAAGCTGCTGAAGACCAAACTATTTGATAAGCCTACTCAACCGTTCTTCGACTTCCACTTGAGTAATAGTTCCTGCTGTTTTGGCTACTTCCAATCCTCGCATAACTTTCTCTATTACATATAAATGGTATTGAATATCTTCAATAGAGCAGTCATCTGGTAATTGCTGTAAAAGAGATTGGACTTTATCTTTTGTAGTACTCATAGACTGACTAGTTAATTTTAGTTTGTTCGGCGGGGTGTTACCCAGCCTACTTTTTACTAGAAGTTCTCGAAGGATGCGATCGCATCTTTTAATTTCTGCACTACTTCATCTACAGAAATTGCGCCTAATTCCCCAGACGCGCGAGTGCGGATATTTAAGGTGTTGGTTTCAACTTCCTTCGCACCTACCACTGCCATTACGGGTATTTTATCTTTCTCGGCGTTGCGGATTAATTTACCCAAGCGATCACCACTGGTGTCAACTTCAGCACGGATACTCACAGCCTGCATTTTCGCTACTACATCTTTAGCAAAGTCTAGCTGTGCGTCACTGACAGATAGCAATCGAATTTGCACTGGTGCTAACCACAAGGGGAAATCACCTGCGTACTCTTCAATTAATATCCCAATCAGCCGTTCTAGAGAACCAAAAGGCGCACGGTGAATCATTACCGGACGCTTGCGCGAACCATCTTCAGCGACGTACTCTAAATCAAAACGTTCTGGTAAATTGTAGTCAACTTGCACAGTTCCTAATTGCCATTCTCGCTCCAAAGCATCTTGGAAGATAAAGTCGAGTTTTGGCCCGTAAAATGCGGCTTCACCAATACCTTCAAAGTGATTCATGCCTAATTTTTCTACGGCGCGGCGAATCGCACTTTGAGCTTTTTCCCAAGCTTCATCGGAACCGATATATTTATCACTAGCAGGGTCACGGAAACTGAGTCTGGCTTTGAAGTTCTTCAATTGCAGACTCTTGAACACCGACAAAATCAAATCCACTACGTTGAGGAATTCGTTGTCTAGTTGTTCTGGGCTGACAAACAAGTGAGAGTCATCCACAGTAAAGCCGCGTACTCTGGTTAAACCGCCTAATTCCCCTGACTGTTCGTAGCGGTAAACAGTACCGAATTCTGCCAAGCGCATCGGTAATTCCCGATAGGAGCGCAACTCGCTCTTATATATTTGGATGTGGAAGGGACAATTCATTGGCTTGAGAACAAAGCCTTGTTCAAGTGCTACGGCCGCTTCATCCTCTGCCATTAAGGGGAACATATCTTCCTTATACTTTTGCCAGTGACCAGAAGTTTTAAATAAATCCACTCTGGCAATGTGGGGAGTCACCACAGGTAAATAACCACGTTTGAGTTGTTCTTGCTTGAGGAAGTCTTCTAAAATACTCCGCAATAAAGTACCTTTGGGAGTCCACAAAGGTAAACCCGGCCCCACTTGGTCTGAAAAGATAAATAAACCGAGTTCTTTACCAAGTTTGCGGTGGTCACGACGCAGTGCTTCTTCTTTGCGGCGTTTGTACTCAGCTAGTTGCTCTGGAGTTTCCCACGCAGTACCGTAAATGCGCTGTAGTTGCGCTTTGGTTTCATCTCCACGCCAATAAGCACCCGCAACGCTTTCTAAATCGATCGCTTTGGGGTTTAAATCTTTGGTATTTTCTACATGCGGCCCGGCGCACAAGTCCCACCATTCGTTCCCCAGGTGGTAAATAGTGATTGGTTCTTTCAGATCTGCTAGGATTTCTAGTTTATATGGCTCATTGATTTCTTTAATGCGGCGTTCGGCTTCTTCCCGGCTGACTTCTTCCCTAGTTACTGGTAATTTGCGATTGATAATCTTGACCATCTCTTTTTGGATGGCTTTGAGGTCTTTGTCTGTAAATGGCTCTGGACTGTCAAAGTCGTAATAGAATCCATTTTCTATCCAGGGGCCAATTGTAACTTGCGCCTTGGGAAACAGCTTCTGCACTGCCATTGCCATCACATGGGAAGTTGTGTGGCGAATCTTTTTTAAAGTTTCTGATTCGCTGGTACGGGGTAAATAAACTTTTTCTGGTTGTTCTGCTGGATGGAGATCTTGATTAAGCGACATTGGCTGCTGAACCATTGGCGAAGGATTACAAACAGTAATTTATTAGTTAAAATGCTGAAAAACTTACCCAAATATAACATAGGGTTATCTTTCAGCTTGACAGACTTTTAGCTGCACTGGATGCACTCTAGCATTCTATAAAGTATGAAGTGTGAAGTATGAAAATTTAATCCTAGCTGGCGGCAAGCGGTCTTTGGTCTACGGTCTTTAGCCTTAATTTTATTAGGTTAAAGGTGTTATGTCTTTTTATTAAGATTTAAATTTTTGTAACTATTATGACAGATTTTTTTTAACTATCTTTCTGTAGACATAGCATATAATAGTGTTAAGTTTTGTAAAAAATGTTAATATTAATAAGAAAAATAGAAGTATCCTTCAGATCTATGAAAGACTCAAATTTACCAGGGACGGAGTTGCTGAAAACGGTATTAGAGCCTTTGTTAGAAGACTTTCAGTATTGGTTTACGCGATCGCGTAAGTTTTTAGAAACTGAGCAACTCTCATTTATGAGTCAACAAGAACAATCTGACCTGCTGTTACGAGTCACGCAAGCACAAGCAGAATTAAATACAGCAAAGATGTTATTTACTGCCACTGATAAACAAGTCGGAATTGATATGACAACTTTAACGCCTTGGCATCAATTAGTAACGGAATGCTGGAATGTAGCTATACGCTTCCACCAAGAAAAAGAAGAAAAAGAAAGTTAAAGTGTAACTACCAATTGACACTAGCGATATATACCAATAGCCAAGGTAGTTAGGACATCAGTAAATCGACTTTTAACTCTGTCACCAATTACCTGTCCCTTGCTAGATGACATAATTCGCATAGATACTATAAGATCCTTAATAAATTTTTTATTAACAAATAATGTATCCTATGCTACCGTAAGTTGAATAGCCATTGACAAATTTTTCCACATAAATATATAGGCGCACAAAAGTGCGTCAAACATTGTACACCCGCTGTAATTCCCAAAATCAGCGAAGCTTTTCAGTATAAGGTTTTTAAACTTGCTGCCTCTGGAGGAAATCCCTATGTTGCACCTACTTTACATTCTGGCTTTTACGATTCTTGCTTGTATTGCGGTTGCGAATTTAATTCGCAACCTAGTCATGTTTAGTTTTGACCGCGAGCGAAATTACCCAGCTAGACCTTCAGCAATGGGTAATCAAGGTTATCAAGCATCTAAAAATCAGTTTGTACCTCACCCAGAATTATTAGATAGTACAGGCAATTTAATTAAAGAACCACTTTTAGTCATGCGTTCAATTAATGTTGAAGATGCAAGGCAACAGCTAGACGCTATTTACGAAGCTTCTCCAGGACACAAGAGTGAAAATCAGGAAAAATAGGGATTAGAGACTAGAGACTGGAGACTACTTTCAGGATGAAGCCTAAAGGATGAAAAATAAAATTTCATACTTCACACTTCATACTACCCTGCGGGAAGCCACCCAAAGGGTGTCTACATACTTCCCTGCCTCTAGCCTCATTGATACTTCATCTTGGAAGATTAAGCTTCGATAACTACCCGGAGATTGCCACGTTTATTAGCTACGCGGCAGGCAGTAGTATTACCAGAACGCTCAAATTCCAAATCTAAAATAGTTGTGCCAACTCGCAAATTATGGAATGACAGATGATTAATCGACTCTGGTAAAGCGGGGTCGATAATTCGTAAGCAGTTATTTTGCGCGTCAGGTACCAAATTGACGATCATTTGTAGCAGTTGGAATACACTACCCGTAGCCCAAGCTTGTGGCGTACAAGCAACGGGATACTGTACAGGGGCGTTATCACCTTTGCGTTCGTAGCCGCAAAAGAGTTCTGGAGGACGTTGGTAAGGCTGTGTACTCGTCATGTCAAATATGCCTTGAAAAAGTTCCAGGGCTTGATCGATTAAACCGAGCGATCGCAAACCCATCGCAATTAGAGAGTTATCATGAGGCCACACCGAACCAATGTGATAACCCATCGGATTATAAGCTGGGGATAAACTGCTCAAAGTCCGAATTCCCCAACCATTGAACAAATCTGGTGCGCGTAACCTTTCTGCCACACTGTAGGCTTTTTCTGGGGTAAAGATGCCCAAGAGCAGACAATGACCAGGGTTAGATGTAATACTATCTACTTGTTTGCCATCGCCATCCAAAGCCAAGGCGCAGAAATCTTGGTCTTCCAGCCAAAAGTCCCGATTAAAACGTACCTTAAGATTTCTGGCTTCTTCTTGCCAACGGTCGGCTAAATCAAGCCGCTTCTTCATTCTGGCAATTTCAGCCAGACGAATTTTAGCCGCATAAACATAGGCTTGGACTTCACACAAGGCAATGGGGCCGTTAGCTAAATCTCCTTTACGGTCAACAATACAGTCGCCAGAATCCTTCCAACCTTGGTTAGCTAAACCACGTTTAGAGCGACAATAGTAGCTAAGATAACCAGTTGCTTGCAAATTGCGATCAATCCACTCCATCGCGGCTATTGCATTTGGCCAAAGCTGTTCTAAGGTTTCTCGGTCATGAGTCCAAGTGTAGTATTCCGCATACAACATCAACCATAAAGGCGTAGCATCAACTGTACCGTAGTAAGGTGTATGGGGAATTTCTTGACAACGGGCCATTTCCCCCAAGCGTAATTCGTGGAGAATCTTGCCTGGTTCTTCTTCGCGCCAATCATCCTCAGTTTTACCTTGATATACTGCCAATAGCATTAAAGTTTCTTTGGCGATTTGCGAGTTTAGCATCAATGTTTGGGAAGCCGTAATGATGGAATCTCGCCCAAACAGCGCGGAGAACCAAGGTACACCAGCAGAAACAGTCTTGTACTTACCAAAGGACTGGCGTAACAAGTACATATCTTGTTCCGCACGCTCAATCACCCGATTGAGTATACTCTTGTCTGAGCTAATACGCGTAGTTTGTTCCACCCAATGTTGTTCTTCCATCCATTCTGCGGCTTTGGCCTGTCCTAGGGTAAAAGCTGCACTAACGGTAGAACTAGAGGTGTTGTTAGTTAATAAATTGATGCGATAGCCGATTTTTTGAGTTTCATGAGATGCTAACTCTAACCTCCACACAGCAGTGTAACCTTTGAGGTGATCTGGTAGGCAATGCTGGAATTGGATACGAGACTCCATGACTAAGCCATCCAGACCTTGATAAGCTAAGGTTAAAAATTCTTCTTTGTGTGTCTCGGCATGAGGCGATACAGGTACAGCAGCATCACCGTTCAACGTGGTTCCGCCTTCGGGTGTAGGTTCTACTAAACGTAAAAGTTTACCTCGTTGCTCTCGGCCATAACCCCGCACTTCAAATAAATCGACAAAATCTGCATCAAAACTAATACTGAGTTCAAAACTAACAGTAGTTGTGCTGTAGTTTGATACTTCGATTTCTTCAAATAGTGCGCCATTGAGGACAATTTCGCGGCTAATGCCTACATTATCAGCTTTGAGGCGATCGTCAATTCTGGGGTTAGTGCATAAAACTGAAAGGGAAAATCCTTTTTCCGCAGTGCTGCTCAGGAGTATAGGCGATCGCCCTTCAATTTGCAATTCTAAGCGGCTGAGAAATCGCGTATCACAACAAAACAATCCCATACTAGGGTTGGCATCATTCAGAGAACAGCCTGAAATATTCCCCATCGTATCTGTCACAAGAAATAGATCATCATCTTTAACCGTCAGGGTTGGTTGTGGTCTTTCACTCACAACACTAGGCCATTCTGAAGTAGGGAGTTGTTCTGCTGGGATAAAAGTCTTTCCATCCAGGGAAATTTTTTCTTGGGTGATTAGCAAATCCGGTGTCATCAGCCAAAGTTCCGTGTACAGGTCTATATTGTCGTAGTCGTAGTAACTTGGATGGGTTCAACAGCAGTAAAGTCCAAGCTGAAAAAAATACTGCTGAGAACAGTAAAAAAGACGTTATGGCAAACTTATTTGACAAAATTTACATAACAAATCTTTATAAATTTATATTTTCTCAGGTGAAAGTCAAGGCTGATAATAGAGGATTTTTACGGAAATTAAATCAACCTTGGTATATACTCTTGCTTTACTCACTGTATCTTCTATTTTTAAGATAAAGCTACTTAATTGAAGAATTCTGTTTTGATAAACTTTCGCTTAACTGAAGAGTAGATCTGAACGAGAATGTATATTGGGCGTAGTAGCTTATGATTTAAATCATCCCAATGTCCACAATATAGATAAATATAAGAAAATTTAGTAGGACTTACGCAATGGGACGAATCAAGGGTTTGCTCAAGGTGCAGGGGTGTAGGTGTTCAAAACCCATTAACCCGACACCCTTACAACGCCAGTCGCCTCAAGTCGAGCCACTGCGTTGCTTTGGTTCCCAAAGTTGTAGCAAGTGGCGTGGCTCCCCATGCGCGGCAGTCGCTCATGGGGAGCCACTCCGTTGCGGTGAGCAGTCCGTTGGGCGGCTTTGCCGACAGTCACGGAACTGCGTTAGCGCAGCGTTAGCGACGCTCTTGAGCATCACCCGAAGGGGGGTTCCCCCCGTTGAAGGAAGTGGCGTGGAAACCCCCAAGACCACGCTGCCGACGCTCCTGCGTCGCTAACGCTGCGCTAACACCACGGCGCTGGCTCCCCTTTCACCCAGTTTTCACAGTCCTATTTAGGTGAAGACCTTAGCATCTGTAGTGCATGGCTATGCCACGTCTATGCCTTCCTACGCTAAGATGCCAACGGAATTAATAGCCGTCATTGGTCTTTGCTGAGTCTAGGCTCTCGTGCAGTTTAGGATTCTTTACATGATGCAACTGTCTGCCTAGTTTGAGAGTTCATTGTAATTTGTACAATGCAGCTGTGACGTGGATCTTTTCTGTGAAAGTGGCTCCTTAAAAAATATTCATGAGCATTTCGACTTCCGTGCTGAGTGATCTGCTACAGTTTATCCCTTACCTCCGGCCCCAGCTATATTTCAAAGCTTCACTAACCGCACTCTCCCACGCAATGGAAGATCAAGTTTTGGCGGCGACTTTAGACAAGCCCTTGGTAATTGCAAGCTTTCAAAGAGAGCGATTTTATCGCCAAGAAGCTCATCGCTATCAAAGGCTGGCGCAGTGCAGTGATCAAGTATACGTTTTAGCTGCACCAGAAACGGACTTTGCCAATGGCTCAGAATACTATGAAAAAGTTGCCTTTGAAGCAGATGATGCTTTAACTCAAGAGTGGCATTTAGTAGTGGTTGCTGATAATTATGCTACCTGCTTGGTGTGCCGGGAAAGCCTCGGATCTATTACCAAAAATCAGCAAGTACCAGAGTTTAGCACTGGCCTTGACATCGACACAGCACGCAGGTTTGAGGGCGTTTGGACATCGGAGCGGGGAGTTAGCATCAAAGCAGCACAATTGCTATTAGAGAGGATTGTAGTTTATAGACCAGACCTAACCAGCAAAGTGAAAGAAGCACGGCAACGGTTTGGCATTGGGGAACCAAGAATTTACTCGCAAATTGGACAAACCGAGTTTGCTTGTGATATTGATACAGACCCCTTTGTGCAGCGGTTGGTGACTTATTTGCAAGCTAGTCAGTATAAATTGCACAAAGCTTATCGTTCAATTATTGCTCAAGCACGGAAAGAGCGTTTAGTCAACTCTATTAGTACAGCAATTCGGCGATCGCTTGATCCTCATGAAGTTTTGCAAATCGCTGCCCAAGAATTAGGGCAACACTTAGGAGCGAACCGTTGTTTAATTTACCGCGCTCAAGCTAATGATCCGCAAGCGACAATTGAACATGAATTTTTGACGACTGATGTATTATCTGTGTATGGACAAACCTGGGATTTAGATAAAAATGCTTTATTTCAGGAAGTTGTGCAGCAAGGCGAAGGCGTTTGTGTGGCTGATACACTTATCGACTTGCGGATCAGTAGTTCAGTAACGCTGTCCAGAATCGTCAAAAAATTTAGTATTCGTTCTTGGTTGATGGAACCAGTGTTATCTCAGGGACGATTGCTAGGCATTGTGGAACTACACTATTGCAGTTTATCATCTCACCATTGGCAAGCGGGGGAATTTGATTTGGTAAAAGCGATCGCCACCCAAATCGGAGCCGCCCTAATTCAAGCCGAAGCTTACGCCAACCTTGAAGAACTCAACCAGCAGCTAGAAGCCCTCGACCGTACCCGCAGCAACTTGATAGCCATCACCGGACATGAACTGCGTACCCCCTTATCTACCATTCAAGTGTGCTTAGAAAGTCTCGCCAGCGAACCGGATATGCCTGTGGAATTACAGCAGATAATGTTGAACACCGCCCTGGCTGATTCCGAACGGATGCGAAAACTAGTCCAAGATTTTCTCACCCTTTCTAACCTCGAAAGCGGCCGCGTAGAATGGCATCCCGAATCACTCACCTTGCAAGAGTGTGTGGATTTAGCACTCAGCCGCATTCGTACCCGCCCCATAATCGAAAATCCCCCAAAAATCAAAACGCAAATTGCTGAGAATCTGCCTTTAGTTAAAGCAGATGGTGATTGGTTAGTGGAAGTACTAGCAAAACTCATAGACAACGCTTGCAAATTTACGCCAGCAGATGGGGAAATTACCATTCAAGCCATTCACAACAAAACTCAGATGGTCGAGGTCACTGTGGCTGATACTGGACGTGGTATTGAACCAAATCGCTTGGAAGTAGTATTTGACCGCTTTTATCAAGAAGAAGGAGCGCTACGGCGGACTACAGGCGGCACAGGTTTAGGACTGGCAATTTGTCGTCAAATTGTCAATGGTTGGGGCGGGCAAATTTGGGCAGAGTCAACCGGCAAAGACCAAGGCAGCCAGTTTCATTTCACTGTTCCTATTGTTTTAGGAAGTCAGGAAGATAAGCGAGCAAAGGTTAAGAGTAAATAGTCAATATCTTTAACTCTTAATCTATAGAAAAGTTTTATATATTATGCTTTTTCGGATAATATATAGAACTTTTCTGGATATCCACCCCAAATTAAGTAGTTATACGGAAGATTCTGTATAATAATCTAATATTGACCAAATCTAGAATATTTCTTGATATTTGATACTGTTGGCGAATGTACTACATATTTGTAAATACAAGTATTACGTCAGCTAAAACCTTCAGTCTGTCGTTGCGGCTTTTAGTTGTAATACTTTTGTTTATGCGTTTGTAACACTTTCGCCAACAATATCAATAGTTAATTTGACAAATTGATGGACTTTGGACTAAGAACTTTGGACTTGGGACTAAAAACTGTTACAGACTATGACGCGATCGCAATATGATCGTAATGGCGGTGTTACGATGCCCTAAAAACCTTGAGAGAATGCTTTATGGCAGAAACACTTTCTGGACAAACCCCACTGTTCGCTGGTAGTACTGGCGGCTTGCTAACTAAAGCTAAAGAGGAAGAAAAGTACGCTATCACTTGGACTAGCCCCAAGGAGCAAGTGTTTGAATTACCTACAGGTGGCGCTGCTACCATGCGCCAAGGCGAAAACTTGCTTTACATAGCTCGTAAAGAATACGGCATCGCTTTGGGCGGTCAACTCCGGAAGTTCAAAATCACAGATTACAAAATCTACCGGATTTTAGCCAATGGAGAAACCACCTTCATTCACCCAGCAGATGGTGTCTTCCCGGAAAAAGTTAACCCAGGCCGTGACAAAGTGCGTTATGTAGACCGTCGGATTGGTCAAAACCCCAGCCCAGTACAACTCAAGTTCAGCGGTACACAAACCTATGATGCCTAGAACATAGGCACAGTAAGGGACTGGGGAAGAAAAAGTATGAAGTATGAAGTATGAAGTATGAAATTTCATACTTTAGCCTTTATCCTTAAGTCTTTATTTTTCTCAGTCCCTAACCTTCAATTCCATAGCAGTGTATGATTTTTCCCGATTTCTCTGATTTTTCTCAGCTGGCTTCCCAAGGTAACTTTGTTCCGGTGTATCAAGAATGGGTGGCAGATTTAGATACACCAGTCTCTGCATGGTACAAAGTTTGTGCTGGTCAGCCTTACAGTTTTTTGTTAGAATCGGTAGAAGGCGGTGAAAAAATTGGACGCTATAGTTTTGTAGGTTGCGATCCTTTGTGGGTGTTAGAAGCCAGAGGAGACAGAACAACCCAGACAGACCGTGCCGGTACGCAAGTTGTATTTGCAGGAGACCCCTTTACAGCTTTAGCCCAATGTCTTGAGCCTTATCAGCCAATCAAGTTACCGCAACTACCGCAAGGAATTGGGGGATTATTTGGATTTTGGGGCTATGAATTGATTCGCTGGATTGAACCGCGCGTACCAGTCCACCCGCAGGATGAACGCAATATCCCAGATGGGTTATGGATGCAGGTAGACCAATTAATAATTTTTGACCAAGTAAAGCGAAAAATTTGGGTGATCGCCTACGCTGATTTACGTGACCCAAATGTAGATTTACAAGTAGCATATCAAAAAGCCTGCGATCGCGTCACTAATATGGTCAGCAAGCTATCTCTACCACTATCACCACAAAAAACCATCCTGGAATGGACACCCCCAGGCAATCAGCAAGCAGGAAACGTCGAGATAGAATACACCAGCAACTTCACCCGCGCCCAATTCTGCGCCAGCGTCGAAAAGGCCAAAGAATATATTAAAGCAGGTGACATCTTCCAAGTGGTGATTTCACAGCGACTCTCTACAGAATACACAGGAGACCCCTTTGCCCTTTACCGTTCCCTGCGACAAATTAATCCTTCGCCTTACATGGCTTATTTTCACTTTCAGGATTGGCAGATTATCGGTTCCAGTCCTGAAGTCATGGTGAAAGCAGAACGCGACCCAGATGAGGGCATTATCGCCACAGTTCGCCCCATTGCGGGGACACGTCCACGCGGTAAGACAACGAAAGAAGATACAGCCTTTGCTGAAGATTTACTCCAAGACCCCAAGGAAATTGCCGAACACGTCATGCTTGTTGATTTAGGACGCAATGATTTAGGGCGGGTTTGCCAAAACGGTAGCATTCAAGTTGATGAATTGATGGTAGTTGAACGCTATTCTCACGTAATGCACATTGTTAGCAATGTTGTGGGTAAATTAGCACCAAATAAAACCGCTTGGGATTTACTCAAAGCTTGCTTCCCGGCAGGAACAGTTAGCGGCGCACCCAAAATTCGGGCAATGGAAATTATTAACGAGTTAGAACCGAGTCGCCGGGGTGTTTATTCTGGTGTATATGGCTATTACGATTTTGAAGGACAATTAAATAGTGCGATCGCTATTCGCACAATGGTAGTACGAAATAACATCGTCAGTGTTCAAGCTGGTGCAGGTTTGGTAGCTGATTCTGAACCAGAAAAAGAATATGAAGAGACGCTAAATAAAGCTAGAGGGCTATTAGTAGCGATTCGCTGTTTACGCTAAAGAGATTTGACCTAAATACATAGTATTTTAAAGTTTTGTTGACTTTTATGTATTGTAGGTTATCTTGTAACCGAAACCCATAATACAAATACTGATGAAACTGTGAGCGCTTGAAACTATGCTGTTCAGCTTTCAAACGTTCCTATCTCTCATATAAGTCAATAATTAAGTCAATAATGTCTGAAATCGCAAACCGGGAAGTGATGGTTGCACAAAAATGCTCGACAAAAAACGGATCTTTCTCAGATTCACCGTACTGTATCTTTTTAGCAGCGAGTATTAAGCATAATTGGGATTACGCTGCCAAGGGAATGCGAATAACGATTGAAAGCTGCCGGATTTCTAATCCTAATATTCCTATTGCTGTAATTATTGATGACGATTCATTAGCGGTTCGCGAATTGTTTAAAGGCTGCGAAATCATAATTATTAATACCTCAGAACTAAAGTTAGGTTTGCGGCAAGATTTAGGCATAGGCGTGTATTTCATATTTTATGTACATCTCCTAAATCACTATAAAAAAGTTTTATATCTTGATGGAGATACACTTGTGTTTGGTGATTTAACCCCTCTATTTGAAACGGAAGGGCGTTTGTTAGCTAGGCGATTTGAAAGGAATTTATCAGTTGAATATGTAAATCCAGAGATTGTTATGCAAAAGGAGGGCGTTGCTAGCTCGACAGATTGTATTAATACTGGAGTAGTTTTGTTTGATATGGAATATTGGGGTAATGGTAAATTAAAGCAAGAATTTTTATCTATAGCAGAAGAATATGGATGGCATGATTTTAAAAATCCAGATCAAGGATTTTTTAATATAATTTCTTGGAGACATTCAATTAAAGACAAACTGCCAGAATATTACAATACATTTATTTCAGAAATAGAGAAAAGTTCATCACATTACTCTAAAGTTTCAGCAGATGGCATCTCCTTTCCGTGCGTAGCTAACTTAGATATTAAAATTATTCATTTTATAGGGCCGATTAAACCTTGGCATTTTGCCACACAAGGCTATTCTTTACGAAAAGTAGGATACCGTTATTACGAACAATTTCTGCCTTGGCAGACTCGGATATATCAACATTTACTTGTCTATCCAAATTTTATCAGACGAAAATTGACAAGTCTTTTGGATAAGTATAGTAATTGAATGTATAATGCGATCGCAGGAAAAATTGTGGTTTGATAGTTGAGAGAAGGCTAATGAAAAGAAGCGATCGCTTCTTGAGGAAAGAAAAAAGCGATCGCTTCGATTATATATCGGCAGATGCAAAAATGATTGTGGAAAAAGTACACAAAACTAATCACTATTTTTCATACTAAAAACAGAAAGATTCTCTTTATTTTCCCTAAAACTCTAGCAAAATCATGACTTGTGCGTAGCATAAACATCACATTATGAATTTAGCTATTAGCTTTTTTCAGAGAACGGCGACAAGTTTTGAGAAAACCAATCGCACTAACACCGAACAGCGCCATAGTTGCAGAAGGTTCTGGAACGCTAACACCTTTTGTTAATCTACTGGCATTTCTTTCACCAATATCTATGGCAAAAACAACATCGTTATAATCTTTGTCGCCACCTCCCCATAAATCTTCATAACCCAAGACTAAGAAGTTTTTGTACACATAAGCCATTGCGTGTTGCAAACCATCTGGGTTGGTAGCATTATTCAAACCAAACACCCCTTTTACTGTCTGTCCTTTTTGATTCGTTCTATAAATGCCACCATTAATGTCATTAGAGTGCAGCAAGAAATCGAGTGTAGTGCCTGCTTGGAATTTACCCAAGTCTACCCAATCACCAACATTCAAGGGACTGTCTTGTTGGCTTTTGTTAGCTAAAGCATCGTTGGGATTTTGACAAAAATCGCTAAAATTTTGAAAACCACTATCTTTTGTACTACAAGATGTATCTCCAAAAATTTTCCCTGTGGTGACTGTATTACCATAAGTTGCTTTAAAATCTAAACGGTTACGATATCCGCCAGCTGTTTCACCAATGAAGAAAACTTTAGTATCATGAGCATACTTCAGTTGCAGTTGAGATTGAGATAGATCAACTTTATGTGCGCCAATTGTCTCAGGTGCTAGGTAGCGAGCTTCTTTACCAACAAAATCTCTAAAGTTTTGGATATTATCTTTAAACTCTACTGGAGCTTCATTTCTGCTTTTGATGTTAACAGCATTTGCTGGTGTAGCAGATACCCACAAGCCAGATACTAAAGCTGTTGCAGCAAGTAAGTTAGTGAACAAGGAATTTTTCATGGATTTATATTACTTTAAATCATGAATCTATTAGTAAAATATTTGCCATGAATTTGTCTAGCTTATCTTGTTGAAGTTGTTCACTTTTTTATATTTATAGCATTGAATTATAACTAATTATAAAACTTATGTGTTTACACTTAAAAACACTAATCAATTTATTTTTGACAAGTACTTGTTCTGCTGGAAATTATAGCGGTTCCCGGCTTAGTGAGGTACGTTTTTAAAGCTACTAACCTTGGTAAACAAAATTTAGGTGTACCTCAGTTGCTTAGGAAACGCTATACAATAAAAATACTCAAGTAAAAATACGGAAATGGAAATATTTAGCAATCCTAAGTTATTGACGAATAAATTTGTTATTTACTTCCTTCACCAGTAAATTTACAAATCAATTAGGAATGCTGTAGATATTACGGATAATTCCCAGATATTTTTAGAGATTTTGCGTGTCTTGTTGAGTTTCATCCTCGGAATTTGACAGAGTGTGACTACAACAATCTTCCTGCTTTACTGATGGTGCTATTTCTGGTACTGGATCATAACCTCCAGGATGAAATGGATGACAACGCAAGATTCGCCGAATTGCCATCCATCCACCGCGCACTACTCCAAACCTCTCTATTGCTTGGATGGCATACATTGAGCAAGTTGGCTGAAAGCGACAAGTCGGGGGAAACAACGGCGAGATAAACATTCTGTATCCCCGAATTAGCCAAATGAATAATAGTTTCATTCCTGTTGCCCAAATCTTATAAATTAGAAACAAGGATAAAAACTGTCTATCTTGTAAGATCTTTGTTAACTCTGATTCCTGGTTTAACATCAATTCCACCTTTGTGGCTGCAAATTAGCATAGTTGCAGTTTGGGTGTTGCTTATCCTCCTTGTCTCATGGCTAGTAAGTCGCTTCGCTACTGATGATTCAGAAATAGTCAGGAAAATAGTTCATATTGGCACTGGCAATGTGATTCTGCTGGCTTGGTGGCTAGATATCCCGGCAAGCCTAGGCATTACAGCTTCGATTCTAGCGAGTATTGTGACTTTGTTATCTTATCGATTGCCGATTCTTCCTGGGATTAATAGCGTCGGTCGCCAAAGTTTAGGAACATTTTTTTATGCTGTGAGTTTTGGCATTTTGGTTGCTTGGTTTTGGCATTTGCAACAACCACAATACGCCGCCATTGGAATTATGGTGATGACTTGGGGAGATGGTTTAGCAGCATTGGTTGGTCAACGCTTTGGTGAACATAAGTATCAAGTCTTTGGCTCGCATAAAAGCTGGGAAGGCTCTTTGACTATGACCTTAGCCAGCTATATGGTTAGTAGTTTGATTTTGTTTGGTGTTGAAGGCAATATCTGGCAAACTTGGGTGGTATCATTGGCTGTAGCGATCGCAGCTACTGGTTTAGAAGCTGTTTCTTTTTTGGGTATTGATAATTTAACAGTTCCTTTAGGTAGTGCCAGTCTAGCTTTTATATTAATGCAACTATTGTCAGCTAACTAGACTGAGAAGACTAAGAAAAAATTTATTTTTATTCTGCCTTATATAATTGCTTGGCAATTTCTGCCTACTGGCGCTTTAATGGTTTTTTGCTTATTACTATTAGCTGAATTCCAATGGGATGGCTTATAAACCATTAAAAACTTACAACTCACAATTCAGTAGCCACAAGAGAGGATTTTGCATTCTGCATCCTGGTACTGAATTATTTACATAGGTATTAGCTAAAAAATCTGTAAATATTAACCAGGATTGACTATTTTTACTCGAAGGATACTATGATATCGAGAACACATAAAAGATTTTTTTATATCTACTTCGAGTAGTATAACTATAGTTTTGATTTCTATCTATAGATTTATGATTTCCTGACAAACAGTGCTTATAGTTGGGTACTTAGGTGGTCAACCCACCAAACGTAAGTGAGGCTAACAATCATGTCACATCCAATATTTGGATCACTGTTGTTGATCGAGTTACCGGATCAACAACAAGAATTAATTGCTGGTGGTGCAGACTTTGAGTTGGCTAACAGTAATTTTGACAAAAAACTTGTCAATTTACAAGGGCTGACATTCTCTGGCCCTAATGGTAGTACTGCTAACTCTATTGGTACATCTGCGGCAGTTAATACCGCTGCTCAAGATTTCTTGGCATTGGGCGCACCATCTATACCTACAATTGGTGCTTCGGGTTCTGCACCAACATCTAATGGTTCGTCAGAAGCTCCTGTGGGTATACAGAATGGAGGTATGGGAAGTAAGCCAGCTGGTATCGGTGGCTCTAGCCTGCCATGTATGCACTGAATCCAGACAGTCTAAACCATTCCCATAGAAAGCCAAGAGAACTATGTAGTCTTATCAGAGCGCTTCGTTAATAAAGGCTGGGAGTGATCTGTAGGGGTGATCTAATCATCAAAAGTGGAATTAATTCTTCTTACCTCTACTAATCCACAGAGCATTGCATAAGTTAACTTGCTCATATTTTCAATATAGCACAGCCATCTGGAGCGATCGCTGTGGTCATGAGTTATTTGATAGCTCTTGTTCTCTCTGAAAGTCAGCATTGATGAATGCTAAAAGCTGTTGTGCAATTTTTTCTGCTTGTTTGGGAAAAGACTGCACATATGCCTGAATTGCTACAATTCTTGGCTGATTTATTACGTAAGTGAGGCTAACAATCATGTCACATCAAATGATCACGTCCGATTTGTATCTTGCTTTATCTGACAAGCAACAAGAGGTTGTAACTGGTGGTACCGACTTTGAGTTGGCGAGTAGCAATTTTGCTAAAAGAATAGCCCATTTACAGGGCTTGGCGGCTTCTGGCCCCAATGGTAGTGTTGCTAACTCTACCGGTATATCTGCGACAGTCAATACCGCTGCACAAGATTTTTTAGGCTTGGGTACGCCATCTTTGCCGACTGTTGGTGCGTTAGGTTCTGCTCCCAGCCTTAATGGTTCAGGTGATGTGCCAAGCGTTCCCACACCAGAGGCTGGCTCACAAGGTGGAAGCTAAACCAGCGAAACTTTTAAAGCACTTCTAGAAATGACTCGAAAAGTTCAGCTATCACACTAGGGCGAAATCTGCAATCGACTAATTTAAATATTGGCATATTGCAGTGATCGCTCAATCAAGATTCTGGGTGATAAGTTGATCTTGGGACACGCTAGATAAATAGGATTCCAGAATTTTCTTGGTTTTTCTCTGGAATCCTTTATTTAGATACTAGCTAAGTGAGACTAAAAATTATGTCACATCAAATTCTATCAGACTTGTGGATTGAGTTAGTTCATCAACAGCAAGAATTACTAACGGGCGGAGTTGACTTCCAGACTAACGACATCAATTTTTATCAAAGTTTTGAGCAGCAAAAAATGACTAAAACTAAGCAGGGGCAAACTAATATTTCCAATACTTACACGCAGATGACTGATTGCAAGAGTAATGCACAGTCTTCATTATCGATTAACCCTTTGAATGACTCCGACCTTGCAGCACCTGTTAATAGTTCTGTAGTGCTACCTTAAATTAGTTCAAACAGTACGTCAAATAGGAAGATTAATAAATTTTTTACACTTCAAAATCAATTTTGAAAATTGTTTTACCCAAATTAAGAAGAGGGGAGAGGAGATAGTTATTACTCGCTCAACGTAAGTGAGGTCTTTGAGGGAGTCTGAGCATTCTCCTCTGTTTTCTCTCCGCGTTGCCCACGTTAGAGATGTGAGAAAAGTTATTGCTGTGCTTGCACACACTTTTCTCGTCCCCCATAACTGATTATACAGAATTATTTGGAATCATGTTCCTTGCCTTTTATAAAGGTAATTTTTTCAAGAATTGCTTTGAGCGATCGCTATGTTAGTAAAATCTAGAACTTGCTTGTTGATTGCAGTTTTTGCTGTGAATAATACTCTAATTTCCTGACTATTCCTTTTAACTTATTACCAAAGACAGTTATCTTTCTCATACCTACTAATTAATTCTGACTCCTGAATTCTTCTTCAAGGTAAGCATCACCAAATTAAGTCTAAAGGATGAAGACAAAAGCTGAACGTTTCTTTCAGTTCATACATCAACTTTAAACACAAGGTGCAATACAGTGAATTTCTTACGCGCTCAGGAAAACTATGCTGGCAATAGTTTTAATGACCTGAATCCAGAACAACTCCCTGTATTTGATGTAAATGAATTTATCCCCAGTATCGGTAAATGGATGAACGTTGCTGGGAGCATAATGATCAGTATTTTTGTGCTGGCAGTGAGTTTATCTTCGATTCTCAAGTACAATGTGACAGTTAAAGTTCCGGCAACAATTCGACCTTTAGGAGAACTCAAAGTTGTTGAGTCTGCTATTACCGGAACTGTGCTAAAAATTGAGGCGAAAGATAATCAGATAATCAAACAAGGTCAAGCGATCGCCTACGTTGATGATTCGCGGCTGCAAAATCAAAAAAGCCAGCTACAAAACAGCATTCAAAAAAGTAAATTACAACTAGGACAAATTGATGCTCAACTGAGTGAAATTAATACTCAACTTGTCGCCCAAACTGACTTAATGAACCGAACGATTTTAGCTGCACAAGCGGAGTTAAGTGGTACTGAACGCAACTATCAAGATCAGCGAATTAAAACTTTAGCGGAAATGACGCAAGCCCAAACAGCTTTGACTGTAGCAAAATTACAAAAAGAAAGATTACGGCGAGAAAAACTTTTAACTACAACTGTACAAGAAACAGAAGCTGCCTTGGCCTTAGCCAGAGTCCAACGCGATCGCTTGCAGCGCGAAAAATTATTACAATCAACAGTGCAAGAAGCTGTAACGGCCTTGAGTATCGCACAAAAGCAAAAAGATAGATTGCAGCGTGATCAACTTTTAAAGATTACTGTGCAAGAAGCAGAAGCGGCCTTGCAAATGGCTAGGTTACAAAGCGATCGCTTACAGTCGATAGTAGCATTAGGAGCCGTGCCGCTCAATTTATTTGAGGAAAAAGCTCAAACTGTCAAATCTGCTGAAGCAAAGTTAGCGCAAGCCAAAGCCAACACTAAAAATCTTCTGGAAGAAAAAGAACAAGCTGTGATTTCGGCTCAAGCTAAACTCGCACAAGCTCAAGAAAACGCGAAAAATAGCCTAGAAGAAAAAGCACAAGCAGTCAAGGCGGCTGAAACTAAATTAGAACAAGCAAAAGCTAATGCAAAAAATAGCTTAGAAGAAAAAGACCAAGCCTTTACAATTGCTGAAACAAACTTAATCAAGGTGAAAACGGCTCTTAATCCCAGTGATTCGCCTGTAACTGTAGCAACAGCACGAATTCAGCAAGAACAGGCGAGAGGAGAAGCAAATTTAGCTGCTTTGAAAAAAGAACGAGAAACCCTACTCCAGCAACGCGTAGAATTCCAAAAGCAACTAGACAGCACGCAAAAACAACTCCAACAAACCGAAAGTGACTTGAGTAAGACTGTAATTCGAGCGCCGAGTGATGGAATTTTACTGCAATTTAAACTACGCAACCCTGGACAGGTAGTGCAACCCAGTGAAGCGATCGCGCAGATTGCACCTCTAGATGCACCAATGCAAATCAAAGCTAAAGTACCCGCGCCAGATATCGACAAAGTAAAAGCAAATCAACAAGTTCAGATGCAGGTTTCAGCTTGTCCTTATCCAGATTACGGCACACTCAAAGGTACTGTCACCACAATCGCACCAGATGCTTTAGCAGTGGAAAAAAACAGTGCATTACCTGCTGTACAACCAGCAGCTGCTTATGAGGTGACAATTGTACCGCAAACTTTATCTGTCGGGAGAGGCGATCGCCAATGTCATCTCAAACCAGGGATGGAAGGACGCGCTGACATTATTTCTCGTCAAGAAACAGTTATGCAATTCATTCTCAGAAAAGCGAGATTAATTGCAGATATTTAAGGGAAGTCTGAATTATGAAGTCTGAAGTCTGAAGTAAAAATACTGAATTACGAATTATCATGTTTGGTCTATTTAAAAGCCAGAAAAAATATCAGTGTGTTTTACAATCAAGTGAAGAGGACTGTGGAGCGGCTTGTCTAGTTTCTATTTGCAAACATTACGGACGCTTCTTAAGCATGAGTAAAAGTCGAGAAGCGGTAGGAACTGGACATTTAGGCACAACTTTACTAGGACTAAAACGTGGCTCTGAAACATTGGGATTTAATGCTAGAGCTGTCAAAGCCGCACCTGCGATCGTTGACAGAATCACAGACATTAATCTGCCAGCTATTATTCATTGGCGCGGCTATCACTGGGTTGTGCTGTACAACAAGCGTGGGAAAAAGTATGTTATTGGTGATCCGGCGATCGGCTTACGCTACATTAGCCGACAAGAATTAACTGATGCTTGGAATGGAGTCATGCTCTTACTTGAGCCAGATTCCACGCGCTTTTTTGTGCAGTTTCAAGAAGAACAAAAGCAGGGTTTAGGACGATTTTTTCAGCGCGTATTGCCTTATCGAGGTTTGCTAGGTCACGTATTGCTGATCAATATTGTCTTAGGTTTACTGGCTCTTGGTAGTCCTGTTTTGCTGCAACTGCTGACAGATGATGTTTTAGTGCGGGGAGATACTCAATTACTGATTGTTGTTATCTCAGCCGTTGTGATCAGCAGCTTATTTAGCAGTAGTTTGCAAGTCGTACAGTCCATCATGATTGCTCATTTTGGTCAACGGTTGCAATTAGGACTTGTAATGGAGTTTGCACGCAAAATTCTCCAGTTACCTTTGAGTTATTATGAATCACGCCGCAGTGGCGAAATTTCCAGCCGACTGCGAGATATTGATGAAATCAATCAGTTAGTATCGCAAATAGTAATTCTGTTACCCAGCCAGTTTTTCATTGCGGTAATTTCTTTCAGCATCATGTTGTTTTATAGCTGGCAGCTAACACTTGCAGTGATTATTGTTGCTTTATTAATTACTGCATCTACTCTTCCTTTTTTGCCGATTCTCCAACAAAAGACTCGCAGTTTATTAATTTTGGGAGCAGAAAATCAGGGTGTGTTGGTAGAAACATTTAAAGGCGCACAAGTAATTAAAACTACTAATGCTGCTCCGCAATTTTGGGATGAATTTCAAAGCCGCTTTGGTCGTCTGGCGCATCTCACTTTCAGCACGATTCAAATTGGCATTATTAACGGTACTGTTGCGAGATTAATTTCCACAATTGGTGGAGTGGTTTTATTAGGACTAGGCAGTATGCTAGTAATTAAAGGACAATTAACTATTGGACAAATACTTGCTTTTAATGCTTTACAAGTCAATGTCTTGAATTTAATTAACTCTTTAGTTGGCTTTGGCGATGAATATTTTCGCTCTCAAACGGCCGTCTCTCGGCTTTTGGAAGTAATTGAAGCAACACCAGAAGTAATTGGTGGGAGTCAAAAACCGACTGTGCAAATACCTGCTGATGCCGATATTCGTTTTTCTCAAGTCACTTTTCATCATGCTGGTAGAGTTGACTTATTAGAAGAATTTTCTCTGAAACTTCCGGGAGGAAATGCGCTCGCTTTGATTGGAAAATCAGGGTGTGGTAAAAGTTCTTTAGCAAAACTGATTGCAGGTTTATATCAGTTGAATTCTGGGAATATCCGCATTGGCTTTTATAACATTCAAGATATTGCACTTGATTGTCTACGCCAACAAGTAGTTTATGTGCCGCAAGAACCGCATTTTTGGAGTCGCTCGATTATAGATAACTTTCGCTTAGGTACTCCTCATATTTCCTTTGAAGAAATTGTCAAAGCTTGTGAAATTGCTGATGCAGATGGTTTTATTAGTCAACTACCAAATAATTATCAAACCGTTTTAGGAGAATTTGGTGCTAATCTCTCTGGTGGACAACGACAACGGTTAGCGATCGCTAGAGGAATTCTCTCCAATCCACCTATACTAATTTTAGATGAAGCAACCGCTGGACTTGACCCCGTTAGCGAAGCACAAGTCTTAGATCGGCTATTAGCATACCGCAAAGGTAAAACTACAATTTTGATTACTCATCGTCCGAGCGTAGTGAATCGTGCTGATTGGATTGTCATGCTAGATAAAGGTCAAGTACAACTACAAGGCACACTAGAAACCTTTCTCTCTCAGCAAGGAGAACATTTAAAGTTTTTATCTTTCTAAAAACATCGCTCAATGTGAGGAGTTAATACTGTGTTTAAAAATAACGAAATCAACAATTCTCAACTATTCAGAGAATTATCTGCACAAGAGCAAGAATGCGTAGCTGCTGGACAAGATTCAGACTTTTTTGGTAAAAGTGATTTTTTCTTTCAACAAACTAACATCCAAACTGAGTCAGAGAATAAATTAAATTTAGGAAGTGAGTCTAGCACACAAACCACTAAATATAATTTGTCGCAAATTACTTTAGGAACTTCTGTAACCTTTCGCTGGCCAATGTTGAATTTTATTAACAATAGGTGGAATAGTTTGATGAATACCTTATTAAAAGGATTGTTTACATAAGTAGCGTTTGTCTGATACCAATTTATCAAAATCTTGATACACATACAAGTTGAGACGTAGCAATGCTACGTCTCAACATAATTTATCTCAAATATAACGTAAATTAACTTTAGCAATTAGCAACAATTGTTAAAGTTTTTCATTTTTTAATTAGAAATAAATTATATGATTATATAAAAAATAAACCAAAAGATTGAGTTATTTAATAAATAAATTACGACTAGAGAATATTTTTTTTAAAAATAAAATAGTTAATAATCAAAGCATAGGTTTTTTATACCTATCAACTAAGTGAGGCAAACAATCATGTCACATAAATTCATGACATCTAATTTACTTGTTGAGTTATCAACAGAAGAACAGCAACTGTTATCTGGTGGACAAACTACTGGTGATGGACAAATTCCAGGAACTCCGCCATATACAGGGCAACCATCTAATGGCGGACAACCAATTTTAGGTGGACAATCCCCAATTGGTGAGCAACCATCATATCCATCTAATGGATATGGCTCCCGTCGTTATCCAACATACGTATGTCGTCCAGTTTACGGCAATGATAGTAGTAGCGACGGCAACTAATAAATACTAAGTCGGTTAAGCTTAACATAGGGTAATTACCTGAAAATTGAACAAAACAGAATTTAGGAGTCAAGAGTCAGAATTCAGAATTGAGTTCTGTGCAAAGCAGCGGATGAATAGACGGTGAAACATCACACTAAATAGTTCACGTAGCATATCATACACTAATTGATTCTGAATTCTTCTTAACTAGATTCTGATTTTAAGGCTCAGTGTTGCTAAAACACTGAGCTTGTCACATTTTTAGCTAAACTGCATCATTAACTGATTTTGGGAAAGTTTTCCTCAGCTAAATCCGAAAAACTATTGTAGTACTCTTGGCACTTTTAAAAGTGTGCAAATTATACTGGGTAGGCTGGTAAAAATAGCTCTAATGCTTGAGCAATCTATGATCGCACTGGAAGGGTACAAAATTTTAAGAGAACTTTATGACAGCCCTCGTTCTCAGGTGTATCAAGGTTACCGAGAGTTCGATCGCCAACCAGTAGTGTTGAAATTATTGGGACAGGAGTATCCTAGCCCAGAAGCGATCGCACGGTTTAAACTTGAATACGCCTCATTTGCGGCTAATGCTTGTAGTAGTCATTGCTACTTTTGTGGTCAAGATTTGTTAGAAGTGGATAAGCATTTAGCTACTTATGTAGAGGCAATTCAAAAATTCAAGAAAAAGCCAGTTTTTGATTTAATTCAGATGTATCGTCAGGCGATCGCTAATTTACAAGGTAAAAATACCAATCCTTGTGAATTGGTGGGAGATTTCTACGATGCAACAAAGATGTTACCGCTACATATCGAGACTAACTATCGCACAGCTACTTTTACAGTTTTTCACCACCCAATTTATTCCGAATTTGGTTAATCGCAGAAACACGGGATAATATTTCCCCCGCTGAGTAGTCCCGAAAAAAGCCCAGTGGTAACTTGAGCAACCTATCCCATACACCAGCTTGTAAGTTAAAGATTGAGTAACATTCCAGTCGCACTAAAGCCAATCCCTGAGTTAATCGAAACAGGGTTGTACCAAAAGTAGCCGCAAGCATTGCCAGGGTGAGTTGCAGTAGCAAACCCCGGTCAGCATCGGGAATTGCAGTATCAATTAGCACTCCCATTGCTTGGGGGACAATCATGCCAATGATTACCCCTGGTATGCCCATAAACAACAGCGTCCGTATTGACTGCCATCCCCCCCGCATAGAGTACCGAAACAAAGCTAGTAAATTTAACTTTGTATCTGGGAAGGGAGGATAGAACATATATGCAGTTGCAGCCAACGATTTAGCGGTATGGTCATTCACCTTGAGCCGTCGATGGGTGATATCATGTCCGGGTAATTAGTTATAATTCCCGAATCTATGCAGAGAACCCAAAAACCCCTCCCCTCTGCTCCCCTGCTCCTCTGCTCCTCTGCACCTGAAGCTGCCTTAATGATAAGTCTTTCACCAGACACGATATGACTGGATGATAAATCTCATAATATTTATTATTAACAGGTAACAGTGCTACAGGCGTTTGGTCTTGCAAGTAAGCCAGTAGAGGCCCACAATCATCACGCCACCAACGTTCGCTCAACAATACTCGCCGAATCCGCATCCGCGAAGCACGAGCGATCGCCTCTAGTGGATCTTTGACTCGCTTCATATCTTCCGATTTTGCAGCAGGACGGATCGGAATTTCCATTGCTCGTCCGACAGCACCAGCCGCTATCAATAGCGGATCGCCAATTAGAGCGGCAGAACTTTCCTGTGTATCCAGTAAAGAAACAAACCCTGCTAGCGCGGTCGTTGTCATCTTTTGGTTCAGGCGTTCCCGTGCTTGGAACTGTATTAAGTTTTCCTGTTGTGCTGAGTGGTCGAGTTCTTGCAAACTAGAAACAAATGAGTCATGGAAATTCTTGAGGATGACGCGCTGAGTATCCCTTGGTGTTTGGCTAGAAAGTTGAGGCGGTGGTAAGGGAATAGTAGTAAGTTGAAAGACTGAACTCAGACGCTCAAACCAAGTGGTAATTAAATGAATGGCTGTGAAAGAATTTGTACTTGCATTATAGTCAGGAGTGCGATCGCTCTCTAATTCCCCCAACGTCATCCGCAGAAGTCTGGTTTCTGTAGTAGCAACTGCCAAAATACAAATAGAATTTGTAGGCTCCAATCCCCTACTTAAAAGAGAAGAAGGCGTTTCTCCGGGAGCAGGGGATAAGTACCCTGTCTGAAGTCGGCTTCCATCTAATGGAGTGGAGTTTTGTACATCCTCAAGTGCAAATCCAAATAACGCTTCCCCTGTTTCTACCTCAAATAAATAGCGGCGTGCTGATTGCAAGGCTCCTGACTGCACCTTGCCAGCATACACCGTCATTGAGCCAGACTCAATTACCCATAAGCTTTCTGAATCATCTAACAGCAATACTTCATTCTCTGGAACGACAATGAAAGATTCTAGCTTCTTTGATTTAACACTCATCTTCTGCCTCTTCCTCACCACGAACAAGTTCAGCGTAAAATCCGCCCATTTGGAGTAATTGGGCGTGGGTTCCTCGCTGGACAACTACCCCTTTATCCAGGACGATGATTTCATCACAATCACGAATACTGCTGAGACGGTGCGCCACAATTAAACAACTGCATCCCCTTTGCCGGAGTTTGTCATAGATAATTTGCTCTGTTTCCCCATCCAGGGCGCTAGTAGCCTCATCCAAAATTAAAATACTGGGGTTGTTGATGAGCGATCGCGCAATTTCTAACCTTTGTCGCTGTCCGCCGCTTAAATTAACACCACCTTCTAGTAGTTCTCCATTATACCCACCAGGAAGCGCCAATATTACATCCTGAATCCGGGCATCTACACAGGCGCGGCGAATTTGAGAATCGGGAATACTAGAATCCCACAAAGTTAAATTATCGCGTACCATCCCAGAAAATAAGAAAATTTCTTGCTCTACTGTAGCAATAGAATTTACTAACACTGAGCGGGGAATTTCCTGACGCGGGATACCATCAAACAGTATCTCCCCTGACCAAGGTTCGTAAAGCCCTGCTACCAACTTGGCAATAGTAGATTTTCCAGAACCACTCCCTCCAACTAACGCTATTCGCTGTCCTGGCTCAACGACACAGCTAAAGTTTTCTACAAGCGGTTTACTAACTTTAGCGTAGCCAAAGGTGACGTTTCGCAATTCAATATGTCCTTGCAGGCGAATAGGAATATAGGAATTAACCTTGCCAATCCAGGCTTCCCTTGTGTAGCCGAAGCTTTCATCATGACGATCGCTTCGACGTTCTTCTGTCCCTGCTCCTACAAAGCTAACTCTTGACTCCCTCTCTGGTTCCAACTGTGGGTCAGTATTATTTGCTAAGACATCATCTAAGCGCATCAAATTACCACTAAGGGTTTGCAACATTGAAGCAAATCCCATCAACTGGTTAACAGGTTCTTGAAAGCTTGTCATCAGACTTTGAAACCCTACCAGCATCCCAATAGTCATTTTTCCATCGATTACTTGCCAGCCGCCTACTGCCAAAACTAGCATAGTTGTTAAACCTGACAGCAGTACAGGCAGTACAAACAAAAGTTCATTAATAACTGCAATTTCTGTAAAAGCATTCCAACTTTTAGAAATGTAGCCCGCCCAACGAGCAAACATATCAGATTCTAAAGCTGATGCTTTTAACGTTTCAATACTCTGGATACCAGCGATCGCTACACCTTCAGCTTTACTCCAGTCTTTGTCAGACTGCATGAAGTTATCTTCTCGCCAGCGTTCCACCCACTGGAGTATCAATACATTTATAACTGCAAAGAATATAGCAATACTAGTCAACAGCCAATTATAAGCAAACATCACTAGCCCGTAAAATGCCGCCATGAACAGATTGATGAAAGTATTCGCCATTGAGCCAGATAACACCTGCGCCACTTTATCATTTAGCTTAATCCGACTACTAATTTCGCCAGGGAAGCGTTGTGTATAGAAGCTAACAGGCAACTTAAGCAGATGCCATAAAAAGCGGCTGGACATACTCGCAGCTAACTTAATTTGCAACTGACGTAAATAACGCCGTTGCAGGAAAAATAAAAATCCTTGGATTGCTGCGGTTACTAACATTCCTAGCAGCAATGGACGCAGCCAATCTGACCTCCCTTCTATCAAAATTTGATCCACAAATACTTGGTTAAATACAGGTAAAGCCATTCCTGGCAATACGAGTAAAAAGCCAATCAGTACACTCAGCACCACTGCTCCCATTGAGGAATGCAAGCGTTGCAAAAGCGATCGCAATACACTAGGCTTATGTCCACCTTTCTTGAACCCCGCTTCCGGTTCCATGATTAGGACAATGCCAATATATGCCTCATCAAACTCCTGCAATGAAACTGTTCGCGGCCCTGTCGCTGGATCGTTTAGGTAAACTTTGTCTGCCTCAAAGCCTTCAACTACCAATAAATGGCTAAAATTCCAGAAAGTGATTACAGGTAAGCGCATTTGAGCAAGCTGCGAAGTCTGCTTTTTAAAAGCTTTAGCCCGCAGTCCGTAATTTCGCGCAGCTTTGACAATGCTAGCAGGTTGGCTACCATCCCGCGAAACACCACATTCTTGGCGTAATTCTGCTAATGGTACAAAGCGTTCGTAGTAACCCAAAATGATCCCTAATGCCGCAGCGCCGCACTCTACTTCTTCCATTTGCAGAACTGTCGGCGTTCTCACACGTTTTGTCACTTGCTTTACTTGACTGAACTTAAACACCAATCTGCTCCTGCGAAATCTGGCATATTCCTGATGGTGCTAAACACTACTGTTGTAGTTGCCTCAGTGTGAATGAGTCACCGATTTTTACACATGGTGTCATATTTCCCAAAATGTTCAATCAACTAACATAACTCGCTCCCCAAGAGGCTTGGGTAAAACGCAGTGAAACCCAACAAATTCATTATGATGGTGCGATCGCTATGATTGAAAGTGGGTAAAATCCAAATACTCCCGGTTTCTGCGCGTAGGTTCTACTGTTATAAAATTAATATTAATATGCATGTTTGGAGGGATTAACGCGTGCAGTATCAGGTTTTTGTTCAAAGTCATCCAGAGAATAAATTTATCGCTTCTATTGTTGGTATTCCCAATAGTACAGTTGAAGGTCGCACAAAGGAAGAAGCAATAGCGCTTGCTAAAGCTGCTTTAGAAACGCAACTGGCATCGGGTGAGCTAGTCACTATTGAGGTAGGTGAAGAGCGATCTCAGCAAGAAACAGATTCTTGGCTAAAACATATGGGTATTTTTGCTTCAGACCCAACATTTGATGATTTCTTAGCAGAAGTTGCAGCTTATCGTCAGCAAGTTTCGGAGGATGAGGTTTTTGAATGACTTGCTACGTAATGGATACAGACCATCTTAGTCTTTACGAACGCAATCACCCTCAAGTATGCGAGCGTATTATTAGGACGCGACAACATTCTTCCGACACACTATTTACAACGGTTGTAAGTCTTGAGGAGCAGTATGCTGGACGCATAGCTCAAATTCGTAAAGCTACTACACCTCAAGCCTTGGTTGGGGCATATAATAAATTAAAACAAATCTTCGTTCTGTTTTCAGATTTGGACATTTTGGAGTACGACCTCAAAGCGGATGAGTATTTTCGAGAATTCAGAAAAGCAGGAATTCGCATTGGTACTCTAGATTTACGAATCGCAGTGATTACCCTTGCTAACGGTGGTATTTTATTAAGTAGAAACCTGCAAGACTTCAAGAAAGTACCAGGGCTAACTATCCAAGATTGGTCAGTGTAGCTAAATTAACCTTTAGGCTAAGTTAAAAAAACGGGGTCTTCCGTACTAGCACACGGACAATTACTGGCAGTATTACCAACCTTCAAGCATTTAGTTTAAATCTAGCAACTTGAGTAATAGTTCAGTGTTTATACTGAATTTTCGATTCCGTCGCAATCCTCAAGCTTACTTGGCTAATCTTGAGCAACTACTTCTCTAGCAAACTTTGCTGTTCTAGAAAAACTTAAAAAATTTTCCGTAAAACTATGTGATATTCCCCTACCGATGGGAACAATAGCAGAGACAACAGCGAAATGACGTTTTTCATGCAAAAAGTAGCTGTTACCGAGCATTAAAGTTCTCAAAAACACGGATTAGGAGAGTTAATATTGTCTATAGATGAGCGACTAAACCAAAATAATAGGCACTTCCAAGAAGATTCAGTAGAGAACTCAACATGGCTTCCCAGTACCTTTGCAGAGGTGGTTGCTAGAGTAAAAAACTTTGCAGTTGGGGAGTTTGACCGCGAAGTTGTTGAAAATCAGCTTTACTACCATACCCGTGAACATCTAAATCATGTACAGCGCCGAGCAAATGCCATTTTTCAAGTAATTTGTCCTTATTGGCAAGCGTCACTAGGTAACGAGCTAACACCAGAATACATAACACGCACAAATCTGCTACTAGAACTGTGTGCTGTTGCTCATGACATGATTCAGATTTTTGTTCCCCAAACGCAGCCTCATACTTCCAGACGGCGTGAACCTGGAGTAAGTGAAAATCTAACTTTTGAAAAAATATTCAATTATATAAAAGGAGTAAATCAGCAGTTAAAAGAGCATTGTATTGATGATTCGGTGCTGTTTACAGAGGCAGATATATCGATTATTCAAGATGCTATTCAAGCTACGATTTGCATCTACGATCCATCTGACCAAGGTATTTATCAACCTGCCCTTTACGACCAAACCAGAGATTTATCAATAGTAGCTTGTATCATTGCCCTTGCAGATATTGGCTCATTAGGGATGGATGGCATAGCTGCTTACAATCAGGAAGGCAGCCTGCTTTTTTTAGAAGAAAATCCAGATGTCATACCCGTTATTTTAAATCAGACAACTGCAACTTTAGCTGTAGAGAATCCAGAACTTTATGAGAATATCCGACAACGCCTTTTAAAACGCGCCCGCTTTCAAGTTAATTTTGCAAAATCTAGACTCATTCGTTATCCCCAGGAAATTGCCAGTCTGACAAAAGAAGCGATCGCCATTTTGACTTGTGAAATTTTTAAGCATTTAACTTTTCAGACAATTCAAGAGATTGAATTAACTACACCCACAGATGAAGATACATCTTTGGAAGAGTTGATTGATTTTTTTAAATTGGAGTTGCTGATGGGTAATCATTAAAAGTAATCATTCAACTTGTAGCATTTTTAAACGCAGAGGTACGCATTCGCAAAGCGTCTCGCAGAGAAGGTTAGCGCAGAGGTACGCTGAGGTTTTTCAAGATAATTCACTATGAATTTACGAAATTATGTGCTAAAACCTAATTAAAAATTACTAATTTTAAATCAATTATGTTAATGTTACTTTTTTATATTGGCAGTAATGTGTATGCAATAGAAAGTTCTTAGTCCTCTACTCCTACATTACCAGAAAGGCTGTCCAAAAATACCTCGTCTTTGCAAACTATTCCCAGTGATTCTGTTTCGGAACCATCTTGGAAAGAAACTCAGTTATCTGAATCGGAAGTCAGAAGTCGTTCGTCTGAAGTCAAGTTTTGTAATGGGGATTTAACTCCAACACAAAACTTGCCGCTTCCTGTAATTTTATCAAGAAATATTTTTATAAGATTTACGCTTTCTAAACTAAGCGTATTTTCATCAAGCCAGCGATTATCTTGTATTGAAACTTGTAAAGTCCTTCCAGATCTTAGTATGCTGCTGATACTTGATATAACTGCTTTATTTTTACCTGCTGGTTTATTTAATTCACGTAAATCATCTTTACTTAATTGACTTGTATCAATACTAGAAACATAATTGAGTGCAAGTTCTAGCAAATCTGGATAGTTCAACTTGGCACATTCAAAAAGAATATCTTCTAAAGTTCCTGCAACAAGATTATTAGGCATAATAAATATGCCACATCGCGGAGAACTATATGTCACTTTTCCTAGCTCAGAAGGCAAAGGTAGTCCAATAGGTGTAATTTTATTAATTAATTCGCTGAACCTATCAAAAGGTGTTTCATTGCTATCAGCATCTAAAACAAAACCGACACCAAAAATTTCAGAAGCTTGAATTAATGCTAAACTCTCTTCTACAGTATTTGCTAAACGTGTAATTCCAATAGCACTGTGTAAGGCAATGGATAATTCACTATTTGCTAAAAAAGTGGGAACAGGTACGCGTTTCATCAAATCGTCATCTACAGGAAATGTTTTTGGTACAAGTGGTTCCCAAAATTTATCCAGAGCAGATAATTTAATTACTCGATGCAAACCATAAAGTTTGAGTAAACGAATTAAAAATTCAATATCTTGCGGGCCTTCTGCAACTATATAGCAATACCTAACCATGACTACCTCTAATATCTAGCCCGCGCTCAGAGCGTAGTCTATGCAAAAGATTACCAGAAAATCTTTGTGGTGGTTTTCCTTGGGGATTTAATCGAAAAGCGACAATATTATCTGTACTCATATCTGTTTGTAACATAGCATCAACTGCTTCCAGACTATGAGTTGTGGCAAAAAGCTGTACGTTTCTCCGACAACAAGCTTCAACAAGCCATGAAAATACTCTACTAAGTGCTGAAACATGAATAGATGTTTCAATTTCGTCAATTAACAACACACCATTTTTAGCAGAAAAAAGAGTCAGAGCAATAACTAAAGTTCGCTTCAGTCCATCGCCAAATGTATATAAAGGAGCAAAACCTAATTGTTGATGTTCTATATAAAGAGTTGCTTTAGCCATAGACGTTGATAATATTTGAATATCTGTAATATTTTTGTCAAACCATTGAATTATCTCTAATACTTCTTGCTTACCACCTTGTTCTGCCAAAATTATTTGTGTCAAACGCTCCAAGATAGGTTGGGATGAAGAATATGAAGGAGATACAGTTGCATTATTGACAAACGGCTTACTTCTTCTACGCCAAATAAATCGCTCATTTTCCCACACTTGAAATATTTCTTGACGTTCTTCTACTTCATGAGTAGACAAATCTCTTTGTCCTACTTTTGGATAAGCTATAACTTCTAGTTCCAGTCCTGAGCGTACAGTGTCGGTTTCAGGAGTAGAAACATCTTCATTGAATTGTTCACTATTAAGTCTGTCCGCCCCACTACCATAAATTTCTTGTAGTCGCGCTTTAAGCCCAGTTATAGAAGTATTACCGTCTGTTTTTATCAATATTTCGCCTTCGCCATCTTCATTGTTGAAAGAGTTTAAATTTTGCGGAAATATCCATTTTAACGCGTCAATATCTGGGCGAGGAATAGCTAATGATTTACCAAGATAAACTCTGCGTTGTGAGACTTCAAGCCATTGAAATGGATCAAGTGGATTACATAAAATTGAAATAGCTTCTAGAATACTAGTTTTTCCTGAATTATTGTCACCAACAAAAATATTTACCTGTCCTAATTGAGTCAGTTCTACCGTCTTCAAACCGCGATATCCATTGATTTGTAGCTGGTTGAAGACTTGATTCATTTTGATAATTCCTGAAACTTAGAAGTTTTAACTAAAATAACTAACTTGAAAATAAATCATATTTCATTGTTATGTAAATATAATTACTTACATTACGAATGTAAAGACTCACATTATTAATGTGATGGTTGGCATTGTTGATGCGATCGCTAACATCGTTAATGTGATAACTTGCATTATGAATGTGAAGGCTGACATTGTAAATGTAACGACTCACATTGCGAATGTATTTATCTACAACAATAATCCACTCTTACTTTAAATATTATCCTACCTAAACAATTTATCTTACTGATACTTTTTGAGTTGCAATGGGTACATTAAATATGTACTATACTACGGAAGCATCAATGCCTAGCCAAGATACTACACGTCGTTTGTCGCGTCAAACAATAACTCAAGACACCACCTCATTGCACGGTTTGCAAACAATCAACAACTACACAACAACCCGTGCTGATGCGACAGAAGAAAGCTTGCAAACAGCTTATCAAAAAATGTTAACGCTGCAACAAGTAGAAAATGAAAAACAAGCTTTATCCCGTGCGGCGACTGATGCAGCACGACTAGCAGAGTGGGAATTTCACAATGCTGTGTTAGCAATGAAAGAAGTTGTCCGGGGACAATATGGTTCAGATAGTAATCAAGCGCAAGCGGTAGGATTGAAGAAAAAATCAGATCGCAAGCGTCCCAGTCGAAAAAAGTCGGAAGCGATCGCTAGTTAATTAACTGACAGCAGAATTCAGAATTCAGAAGTCAGAATTCAGAAGAAAATGCTGTTTACTTAGCTTTGAATTCTAATGACGTACTTCACGTTTCTTGAAATCTGCTGTACTTCAAAGGTTACACTTGTGTAATACAATTTCACGTTTTGCGGAACACAAACACATCGGTAAGCTTAAGTGAGGAAATCCACCCACGCAAATGTCTTGCTTTGCGTGAGGTAAATTTATCCTCAGATTCAGCAACGCTCAATTTATTTCTTAAAATAGAGATAGGTAAAAGCGTAAAATTACCGAAAAATTAATTGTGACAACATCTGCTCAAATAGTACCACTGGTTAAAGATCCAGAGCGTCTGGAAAGCCGACTAGCCCAAATCCCGCCGGAACCAGGAGTTTATTTTATGCGGGATGGTAGCGATCGCATTATATATATAGGTAAGTCGCGGAAGTTGCGATCGCGTGTTCGTTCCTATTTCCGCGAAGGTTACACTAAAAGCGAACGTATCGCCACAATGGCCAGACAGGTGGCAGAAATTGAATTCATCGTCACCGATACGGAAGCCGAAGCTTTAGCGTTGGAAGCCAACTTAATCAAGCAGCACCAACCATACTTTAATGTGCTGCTTAAAGATGATAAAAAATATCCCTATGTTTGCATCACTTGGTCAGAAGATTATCCCCGAATTTTCATCACTCGCAAACGCCAACTAGGCAAAGAAAAAGATAAATTCTACGGCCCTTATACAGATACAGGTTTATTACGAGAAATTTTACGCATTAGTAAGCGCATCTTTTCTCTGCGACAACGACCGCAACCGTTATTCAAAGACCGTCCCTGTTTGAATTATGACATGGGGCGTTGTCCTGGCGTGTGTCAACAGTTAATTTCACCAGAAGAATACCGCAAAACTGTGCAGAAGGTAGCAATGGTATTCCAAGGCCGCACTCAGGAATTAATTGAGATTTTGACAGAACAAATGCACAAAGCTGCCGAGGCGCTGAATTTTGAATCGGCGGCGCGAATACGCGATCAAATTTCTGGGTTAAAATCCTTGACGGCAGATCAAAAAGTATCTTTACCAGATGATACAGTGTCGCGGGATGCGATCGCCTTAGCAGCCGATACTCAACACGCCTGTATTCAATTGTTCCAAATTCGCGCTGGTCAATTAGTCGGACGCTTGGCGTTTGTTGCAGATGCACAAGCTGAACCAGGCGCAATTTTACAACGCGTCTTGGAGGAACATTACCAAACTGCTGATGCGGTGGAAATTCCTACAGAGATTTTAGTACAGCACGAGTTACCTGATACGGAAATATTGGCAGATGTTCTAACTCAGCGTAAGGGAAGAAAAGTCACAATTTTGTCTCCCCAACGGCAAACTAAGGCAGAATTAATTGAGATGGTAGAGCGGAATGCTCAATACGAATTGCAAAGAATGCAAAAATTGGGCGATCGCAATACTCAAGCAATGCAAGACTTAGCTGATATTCTCGATTTACCTGACTTGCCTCACCGCATTGAAGGTTACGATATTTCCCACATTCAAGGTTCCAATGCTGTAGCTTCCCAAGTTGTATTTATCGATGGTTTACCTGGTAAACAACACTATCGTCATTACAAAATCAAAAATCCTACAGTCACAACCGGACACTCAGATGATTTCGCCAGTTTAGCGGAAGTCATTCAACGGCGTTTTCGCAAGTATAGCGAAAATCCCCAACTACAACGTGCCGGAAATCCTGACTGGCCTGATTTAATTATGATTGATGGCGGTAAAGGACAGCTGTCTTCAGTCGTGGCTGTGTTGCAAGAGATGAATTTGTTAGAAGACTTGCGAGTTGTGAGTTTGGCAAAGCAGCGCGAAGAAATATTTTTACCTGGAGAATCACAACCTTTACAAACTGATGCAGAACAACCAGGAGTACAGTTATTGCGACGGTTACGGGATGAAGCGCATCGGTTTGCTGTTACTTTCCATCGTCAACAACGCAGTGATAAACTGAGGCGATCGCGTTTAGATGAAATACCAGGATTAGGACATCATCGCCAAAAGCAACTGTTAGGGCATTTTCGCTCAGTTGATTATATTCGCCAAGCTACACCCGCACAACTAGCCGAAGTTTCTGGAATTGGGCCAAGATTGGCGCAGGAAATTTACGATTACTTTCATCCCTCTTGAAAAAGCTGAATTTATTTCATTCATCAATCATCAATCTGCCTAAAATCTCATTCCATTTTTCTTTATGAATTTTTTGTATTTCATTATCTGACTGGATCAATTTAGAGTATTCCTCAATAAAATTCAGGATAGACTCGGTATCTATACTTCTTCCTGAGAAACCACCAGTCATTTCAGCTTGGTGATATCTAATATCCTGAGACGGATGTATAATTTTATGTACTAAAAGAGTAATTAGTACTGTATAAACTGCCTTTCTGACAAAGCATTTTTGAGCAACTTCCGCTACATAATTTTGATATTCTTCAGGTAATTGAATTTGATGATTTTCAAGTTCAGATATATTTTGGTAAATTTGTATAAGTTTTTCTCGGTGATTCATTATTAAAGAGGGAGTTCTAGTTGAATAGGCTTCTCAACACGATAATTTTTACGATCACTAATTATTTCAGTTTCCAACTCTGAATGGTGAAAAAATTGTTTCTTAATTTGATTAGCCAGTTCATATATCACTGGTATAACAACGGAATTGCCTATTTGCTTATAACACTCTCCTAAATTAGGATGAATTTTAAAACTATTAGGAAAACCCATAATTCTATAACACTCTCTAATAGTTAATTTCCGAACTGCTTTTTCTTCTGGTATGTAAATAAAAAATCTACCAGAAGTCTCTTGCGATGGTATTGTTGGATGTACACCTTTAATAGAATATATTCTATTTGGTTGATGATGAACTCTCGATAAATGTTCTGTGTTTGGTCTAATGCCTGTTTTCCAAATATTTTTATTACGATATCCTACAAAAATTAAACCAGATGTTTGTTGTTTTGGATTTTCTATCATTGTGTAGTCTTGAGGATTTAAGTATTCAAAATCCCCTGAAGTACATAAAAATTCTTTCAGAGTAGGAAACGGATAAATTTTCTTGAGAAGTTTAAAATCAAATTTTCTATTCTTTGTAGCAACAAATACTACTCTTTCTCTATTTTGTGGCAGTCCGAAATCTTTAGAGTTGAGTATTTCGTAATTTACTACATAACCTATATCTTCCAAAGAATATAATATAGTCTCTAATGTTCTTCCTTGATCGTGATGTAAGATGTGCTTAACGTTTTCAAGTACAACAACAGGTGGATTAATATGTTCAATAATTTCGCAAATATGAAAAAATAGAGTACCTCTAGTGTCGTGAAAACCTTTTCTTCTTCCACAAATACTAAAAGGTTGGCAAGGAAAGCCAGCTGTCAAAACATCAAAGTATGGTAAGTTTTGTATATCTATTTTTCTAATATCATATGCTGGCATATCTCCAAAGTTATTAAAGTAAACTTGTCGACAAGCTTCATTAATCTCGCAGGAGAATACACATTCATATTCAGCTTTTTTAAACGCTAATCTAAAACCTCCAATTCCAGCAAATATATCAGCAAATTTTAGTTTTACTTCCTCCATAAAATTACGAAAATGTTGAGCTAAACGTCTGAGTAAGACATTATAACATAAGCTTTTTTAAATGATTGAATACTGGACTCTATAAAAGTAATAAAAAAGGATGGTATTACTACACTAATACCATCCCCTAAAATTATCTTTTAAATCTAACGAGCCATTCCATGAGCAGAAGCAGCATCAATTGGCTTCATCAAGTACAACTTCAAGAACTGCCAACCATTGGAGATGTATAATGGCAACTTCTGGAAGAATTGTAAGAATTTGGGGGTGTTAGAGTTAGCGATCGCGCTCAGTTTTTGATTATTCTTAATACATAGATCTAGGCGATCGTAAAACTCAGGACTGTCTACATCCAACATCACAGGGAAGACTCTACCTGCGGTTTCATTGGTTTTCTTGATCACGTAAATATCATATTCGCGTGCATCTAAACCAATTGAGGCGTAAAAGTCTTTGCGTTGTAAGTCATTGAGATACATTGTCACAAACACTGACAACAAGAAAAACCGACTCCACAGTTTTGCTTTCCAGTCATTCAGCATTTGCGGCTGCGCTCTCATAATAGCGTCAAAGAAATCACCGTGACGGTTTTCATCTTGACACCAATTTTCAAAGAACCGGAAAATTGGATAAATTCTGTCTTCGGGATGCACTTCTAAATGACGGTAAATGGTGATATAACGCCAGTAACCGATTTTTTCAGAAAGATAGGTAGCATAGAAAATGAATTTGGGTTTAAAGAACGTATAATTCCGGCTCTTTGTCAAAAACCCTAAGTCGAGAGACAAATTAAAGTCTGACATCGCTTTATTCAAAAAGCCAGCATGACGTGCTTCATCCCGTGACATCAGGTTGAAACACTCTGCTAAGACGGGGCTTTTATCTTTCAAACGACGACCTAATTCCTTGTACAGTAAGAAGCCAGAGAATTCTGCTGTACAAGAACGCTCTAGAAATTCAATGAACAACTGGCGAGTTTCCCCGTCAATGTGATCCCAGGATTGTTCAAACTCGGCATCCCGAACGAAGTGATGGCGGTTATAGTCAGCGCGGAACTCTTCTAAGATGGCTTTTAACTCATCTTCATTTACAGAGATGTCCATCCGCGCCATCGCATCAAAATCGGTAGTATAAAACCGTGGTGTTAATAAGGTTTCTTTTGCCGGGACTTTAATTCCTGGCCGTATTTCTTCAAAGCCTGGTTTTTTGAGGGAATCTACCATGTCTCGATTGCCATGAGTGTCTTTATTATCTTGATTGCGCCCGAAGGGCGCAGCAAAGGACAATAATTAATTTGTATAAAATTCAGTCTACCAAGGTGCAGCAAGAAACTTGTATGTGAAACGTTAAGAGTTGCAACAATACTTCAAGCTTTTTCCTATCGACTCTGAAAAATCGGCAATTAGTTTATCGCTGTTTGCTTGGGACAGGCATAAGAATTAGACTTTAAAGGATTGTCAGCAACACCAGCTGCATCAGAAATGAGGGTCACTTCCCCCGCAGCATTAAAAACCCAACCATTGGCGGGTACAATGGCAGATTTTTGGTTTACAGAAGGTGTTTTAGTGGTGATAGGTGAATTTTGCCTTGTTGTAATCTCTCTAGCACGAGTATCTGACCACAGAACATCACCATTAAGAAGCTCATAGGGATTAGCAGGTAATCCACCACGTCCCGTAATGATAAATTGACTATTGTCATCCTCGTCTTCTTTTGAACAATCAGCTACCAGCAATCTTGAGTTATCCACAATGGTGGTTGGTAATTCACTTAAGCCTTGGATAGGATCAACTTCTGGGGTAGTGATGGTAACTTCTCCACTGACTCCAAACTCAGAACTAGCTGTAATATCGCTCAAGTCCGTTTCTCTAGAACGTGACTCAATCCCAAAAATGCTTTGCGCTGCAACATCTACTCTGCCACCCCTACCGTTAAAAGCATTGGCACTGATATTACTATTTTCGGAAGGGACAGCAATTAAAAATTTAGTGTCGATATTGATGTTTCCTCCATTACCTCCCGCATTAGAACTACCAGCATTGGCAGAAATATTACTATTATTCCGCAGCAATACAATATCCTTTACCCGGATATTGATATTTCCTCCTTCACCAGCAGTTGTTTCTGTTGTAATTTTTCCTTGATTATCAAGTAGTAAAGAGCGAGCATTTACTGTTATGTTGCCAGCATTTGTGCTTTCATCGCCGCGAACACGAGCAAACAAACCACTATTAGCACCGTCATTATCAATATCAATTATTTGAGTGCCTAGTTCTGCCAAACGATCTGCAAAAGTAGCATCGCTACCAGTAATACTCACCCCATTTTTTGCTTCGATAGTAATGTTACCTGCATTCCCACTGCTGAAAGCACTGGTAACAATTTGACCACCACCAGTTAAATCAACGGTGTTGGCAATAATATTAATGTTACCGCCAGCATTTGAACCGATAGTTCTGGATGAAATTACAGCACCATTCTTGACAGTTAGTTTGTCTGCATTAATTTCAATTAATCCTGGATTACCAGTGCCACGGGTTTCACTTCTAATTGAACTCCTGCTATCCAAAGAGAGATTTTGAGCATTAATTAGAATGTTGCCAGCAAACCCTTTATTGGAAGAAGATGTATCTAATGAAGAAGCATCAGTTAAAAAGAGATTTCTCGCTTTAATTATAATATTGCTGGCATTGCTATTACTTATTTCACTAACACTGGTATTGATGAAACTGTTTGTTAACAGAACAAAATTGTTAGCTTGTACAAGCACTCCATTTGTACTACCTTGTCCTGAAGTGATGGAATTGAATGTAGTGCCATTTAGTGAAACTGAATCAGCTAATATCTGAATACCGCTTGTATTACCCATCGCACCATTATTAATATCACTACTAACAAGACTGTTATTCAAGGATAATGACCCAGCTTGAATATGAATACCTTCAGTATTACCTATGACTGAAGAGAGAATGTCACCAACATCGCTACTAATAGTACTATTATTCAAGGATAATGACCCAGCTTGAATATAAATACCTTCAGTATTACCTGTGACTGAAGAAAGAATTTCGCCCACATCGCTACTGATAGTACTATTATTCAAGGATACTGACCCAGCTTGAATATAAATACCTTTAGTATTACCTGTGACTGAAGAGAGAATGTCGCCAATATCACTTTTAATGAAACTGTCACTTAAAAACAGTGATCTAGCTTTGATATAAATACCACCAGTATTACCTGTGGCTGAAAGAGAAAAGTTTCCCAGACTATTAGTAATGTAGGAACTCTGTGTAATGTTGATTCCTTCTGTTGCATTTAGGATAATATCTCCTGCCTGAGTTCCATCTCCGATCAGACCACCTGTTAACTGACTATCTGCAATTTTTATATTTCGAGCATTGATTGTCAAACTACCGCCACCATTAGACCTCACATTTACAGATGATCCATTGATAATCGAAATATTCCCTCGTGCTATGTTCTGGGGATAACTCAAACGCAGATTCTGATTATTTGCATTCAGTTCTACAGTTCCTGCTCCCGCTACTGCTCCTAATTCGATTCGTCCGCCTGGAGCAAGTAAACTTCCGTTGTCTATAGTGACAGTACTACCTAGTAATAATAAACTTTGACCATTAGGAACGGATAAACCTACTGTAGATTGATTGGTAATAGAAGAATCAACAATTTGGTTGAATAAAAAAGCCGAAGGATTGACTGTAAGCAATGCTGGATTATTTGGTACAGAAGCACTGAAAAAACCTTGATTACCAAATGCGATCGCATTAGCTGTTGTCGCAACAAATGAGCCACTAACATTTAAACTAGCATTAGGCCCAAATAGGATTCCGTGAGGATTTAACAAAAACAAGTTTGGAGTACCGTTTCCCGAAGTTTTGAGAGTTCCGAAAATATCAGAACGGTTTCCCCCAATTACTCGAACTAAAATATTTTGAATATTGGCATTAGGATTGACAAAATCTGCTGTGTGTCCTTCAGGAATACTAAATTGCTTAAAACTATGAAAAAGATTATTACCTGCTACAGTACCCTCTGTAATTTTCCATCTGTTCATTCCATCTAGAGGTGCAACAGCAGAATTATTAGGTAGGGTTGTATCAGTAACAATTTGAGCCTGGGCAAAGTTTATAAAAGTTAGACAGTACCAGATTGTTCCACTAACTATGAAAGAGTCAACTATATAATTTCTCATAAATAATGCGTACCTGAGATAATTATGAATTTACTTAATAAATCTGTGTAATAAATAACTGATTATGAATTGAACAGGCTTGAGCAATTTTGTGCTTTATATTGTTTAACTCTTATCTAAACTAAACGACTAATTGTTCAAATAGCCGCACCTTAGGGTGACGGCTACTTTGTATTGAACTATGTTTGTTTCTAGCTACTCTAAATATTGTTTGGGTTATTGTTGCGAATTTTCTTCGGCTGCTAACGTAGCTCTATAATCGATTATGATTATAGAATTATTCTAATTATGGGCAACCTTGCGCTGAAATTTCGTAAGTCATGTCATAAAGTCCATAATGAATTGGCGGCGGTGTAGTTGTAGCATTAGCAGAAGAAATTGTTTTTTGAGATTGATATGGTTTATTAATATCTGCAAATTTTACGTTTACTAAATTGGAAAAACAAGTATTAAGAGTAATGGGTAATACTTGTCCTGGATCGATCGCTATTGGCCCCACAGTCTGGCCAGTTTCTTGGATGTTGATAATTATTTTACCTGCTTGACTACTAGAATTCTTTATAGATTTGACGCGCAAGTTTAACTTGCCTACTGCTAGAATAGGTGGTTGCAGACTAATTTTGCCTATAACTCCTATATGTTCTGGAATCAATTTTGTGAAGTTATCTGCTAAGGCATTATTTCCAGAAACTAACATTGTTATAGCTATTGTTATAGCTATAGTGAATACAAGAAATAGTTTCCAAAGCCAATTTTGGCAAATTTGAATCATACAAACAACTCCTGAGTAACAGCAATGAATTTGGCCTATCAGTTATAAAATAATGTGCTGCTTCCAATATCTTGATATTTCCACTATTCATAAGGTTTAGTGTATTTCACATTAATGTCTATAACTATGGCTTGAATTTATACTACTTCTTTCCCAGAGATTTTGCTGGTTAAATTTTGTATTTTTTTTATATAAAAATAATTTAAAGTCAATGTTCAAAAATAAAGCTTTTTTGAACTATTGACCATTGAACGCCAGTCGCGCGACTGTCGAAAAATCTTTCCACAGTGCTGGTTTCTCTTGACAGCCTCAATGAGAAATTGATGAAATACAGCTTTAGTCTTAATAAGCTAATAATCACAAAAGTTTGCTTGTTGAGACCGCAAGGGGAGCCAGCGCGCCCCTTGCGGGTTTCCCGACAGCCGCGCGACTGGCGTGGCAGAGGGGAGCAGAGGAGCCAGTGCGTTGCGGTGAATCAGTGGCTCCGGAGGGAAACCCTCCGGAGCCACTGCGGTCTTGGGGTCTCCCCAAGTGGAGCAAGTGGCATCAGGCAACTGTGTTAGCGCAGCGATCTTCGACGCTCTTGAGCGTCACCCGAAGGGAGGTTCCAAGAGTTGTAGCAACTGGCGTGAGCAGGGGAGAGGGTTTGAAGTTTTTCCCCAAAATTTCAATTGTGCAACTTGTAAGCACAAAAGCTTACTTTAAAGCCAAAAGGATATAAAAATGCTCAGAGAGCGGGAGGAAAGCTAAAATCAATTTCTTCCTCTTACTTCCTGAGCAATTATTCCTTTGCTAAAACAAAGGATAGATTTGTAACGATATTTTACTGAAGTGATATGGAAGCGCTGTGTAAAAAATTACTGGTCAGTTAATTTCTACCTAACCATTTTTGACTATTCAAGCGCCGCACTAAACCAAATACCAATAAGTCAAGTGTAGTTTTTCGTTCGTCAATTAAGAAGGACTCCAGAGTACTGGTTTTTTTGCCTTCGTTGCAGGAAAAACCTTTCTGCCCTTGAATATCTTCATCGGGAAAATACACGTTAAATTGACGCTGACCATTTTGCCAACTGCCAATGACTTGCCAATATTCTTCATCTGAGGGTAAGCCAGTGATCGGCAGCTTTTGCTTGGCAAAAGATAATTGTAAATCTTTTACGCCTTCTTCAGCGATCGCCTTTTGCAAAGCCGGTAAGTACTCTTGCTGGATAAACTCTGCAAACGGCTTATCTTCAACGGCTGGGGCTTTCTCTTTGTTCGCTGCTTTAGCGGCGGCGGGTTTTTCTTCTCCATCGGCTGCTTTAGCGGCTGGTTTTTCTCGCTTAGGAGGTACATCAACTGTTTTGGCAGCATTAGGGTTAACTTTTGGGTTTGCTGCTTTGGGATCTGGCGCGTTGGCAGTAGGTATATCTGTGGCTACTGGTTCGCTGGTACTGGGGGCGTTTTCTTCAGCGACAGTGGGAGCTTGTTGGTCAACAGTGCTGGGAGCTACCTCTCCCGCTTGATTGTGATTGGTTTCGTCTGCCATTGCTCAGGTCAATCCTTTATCTAGCTTTGGGAGCGATCGCTCACCTTTGTGTACTAATTTATCTTGATTTTGACATATAAGAGCTAGTTGATAATCAAGAGTTAATAGTCCATAGTCAAAAGTCAATGGATAGTACTTAAATTCCTGATATTTCTGAGGATAAAATTTTCTGGTAGTAGTTTAGGCGATCGCTGATTGAATATCTCTGACTAACTCATCCATTCTTGATTTGGTTGTATTCCAAGAACACATAAAACGTACTCCTCCTACACCAATAAATGTATAAAATTGCCAGTTTTTTTCTTTTAATTTTTGAATAACTCTCTCTGGTAGTTTGGCAAACACAGCATTAGCTTCGCGCGTAAACATGATTTTTACACCATCTATTTGTAATAATTTATTTTCTAAATATTCTGCACATTGATTAGCATGTCGGGCATTTTTTAGCCATGCACCTGTTTCTAACAAACCCAACCAAGGCGCAGAAATAAACCGCATTTTAGAAGCTAATTGTCCTGCTTGCTTACAGCGATAATCAAAATCTTCTGCTAAGGCTTTATTAAAGAAAATAATTGCTTCACCTAAAGCCATGCCATTTTTTGTACCGCAAAAACACAACACATCTACACCACTTTTCCAAGTCATTTCTGCGGGGCTTTTATTCATGGCAGCAACGGCATTAGCAAATCGAGCGCCATCCATGTGAACTTTTAACTTGTATTTCTGAGCAACTTCTTTAATTTCCCGAAGTTCTTCAATAGTATAAACAGTACCTACTTCTGTTGCTTGCGTAATACTAATAACTTTAGGTTTAGGAAAATGAATATCTGTACGCTTGGTAACAATGGCTTCGATACTTTGCGCTGTTAATTTGCCGTTTTCTCCCGGAGCCAGCAGCAGTTTAGAACCATTAGAAGCAAATTCTGGCGCACCACATTCATCTGTTTCTATATGCGCTGTCTCATGACAAATCACACTATGATATGACTGACATAATGCTGCTAAAGATAAAGAATTAGCCGCTGTTCCATTAAAGGTAAAAAATACCTCACAATTAATTTCAAATAGTTCCCTAAAATAGTCAGATGCTTTTTGAGTCCATTCATCATTACCGTAAGCTGGCGCACTACCAAGGTTAGCTTGAAGCATATACTCTAGTGCTTCTGGACAAATACCAGAGTAGTTATCACTAGCAAATTGTTCTGCGTTAATACTCATATTTTTATGGAGAAAAAATTACTGTATTCATCAACTAGAGATTATCTGAATTTTAGTCTGCACTAAGATATTCTGCATTTAACTTGCATTTTGTTATTTAGGAAAACAATCCCATAGCTGCAAAACAAAATCCACCTAAACAATTGTTTGGTGGATTAGCTAATTATCTTTAGTGGATCCGAGCAGAGTCGAACTGCTGTCCAAATTGGGTATTGACCCCCCGCTCATTCACAGGTTTAGCCTTTCTGACCCTCAAGGCGGGAATCGTTCATTATCCCGAACGTAGGATGCTCTGATTAAGTCTTAGCCAGCAAGCCAACCAGAGAACACTTGCTGGAGCATCCGTTGGGGTTGGTCTCTAGCCCTTAACGGAGTCAGACTAAAGACGCTCGAACCTATAAGAGGCTATTAGGCAGCTACTAGGGCTTCCTTACGAGCAAATTTTACGATGTTATTCGCATTTACTTTTTTTTGAGCCTGGTATTTGCGAGAGAAGACTCGCTCTCGACCTGAGTCACAGAGTAGCGTTCGCCAACCTGTCGAAACCGTTACGGACCCATGTGCTTTCTATCTTTATTATAATTCGTGGTGAGGAAAATGTGTTACAAGATGACAAAGAAATATTAATTGGACTAGAAGGGAAAGCGCGGCGATCGCATTTTATGCCAATCTTTCTACGGATGCTAGAAAATTGCGCCAGATTCAAGGTAAGTTGTGATCAAACCTTGATAAACTCACGCTACTGTGGATACCTCCATTTTTGTGCAAACATTTATTGCGGTGTTTGTCCTGGCAGATGCTGTAGGCAATATACCAATAGTTTTAGCTTTAACCAAGGGCATGACACCAGAAGATAGAAACAAAGTGATAGATAAAGGGAGTATTGTAGCGATCGCAGTTCTGTTGTTATTTGCCTTTTCTGGTCAATATATCTTGAGCTACCTAGAAATCAGCATGGCATCTTTGCGGGTAGCTGGCGGCTTATTGTTGCTGTTAATCGCCTTACAAATGCTGCGGGGAGAACTAGATACACCCATTCACGAAGAAGGACGGGATGTTTCAATCACACCACTGGCTTTGCCATTATTAGCTGGGCCAGGTACGCTGACAACTGTGATGTTATTAATGTCAAAATCTCAGAGTCCCCATTTGGGTGTAGTGCTGGGTATTATCGTGGCGATGTTTGTCACCTGGTTGATTTTGCGTTTGGCAAACCAGATTGATAAATTGATTGGTGTTGAAGGTACAGTGATTGTGACGCAATTATTAGGTTTTTTGTTAGCAGCATTGGCGGTAGAAATTGGCAGTACAGGAATTAAAGAGTTATTTCTGCATTAATAGGACTAAAGCTGCGTATCATATAATACTTTTTCCATCTGTAGCACACCATTCTGATTCCTCTAAATCCACATACTTTTTTGCCCATTCATTAAATCTTTCTGCCAGCTTATCGAAATCTACTCCCATCACTACACGTCGGATTGTTGAGTATGATGGTACTCCATGTTTTTGAATGTTAAACTTCTCTATTAATATCCGACTATGCCTTTTGACAAAATCTCCCCACCCTCTATATCCCACATATCCATTCATTGATACCATGATCACCAGCAGCAACACTAGCCACAGTGGATGCCTTCGACCCTCAGTTGTTCTGAAGTCTTCCACTTGCTTCAATTGTTCAATCAGTGACGCACCCATTATTTTTCTCCCCTCAACTCTTGCAATTTTACCTGTTGAGCGGGAATGAAACAGTCCTGCCTTGACAAGGGGGCCGCCGCAGGCGGGGGGATCTGAATTTAGGATGAACCAACCTTTATCCGAAAAGTATTGAACCTACTCTTAATTCTAAGTTCCTGGTAAAGTTCGCAAGTGTTTACCTAAATGAGTGCGGTCTGCTAAAGAATGCAATAATGGCCCGTGGGAAGTAAATTCCACAACACTAATAGAACCAACTGGACAGCCTAACCGATAACGAAAACGTCCCACATCAATACCCAGCAAACTGCACAACATAATTCTAATAGTGGCTTTGTGAGAAACAACTAGAACATTGCCACTAGCGTAAATCTGCTTAATCTCTTCAATTACTCCCATAGCACGCGAAGCAATTGTAATGGCCATTTCACCACCTGTGGGTGCGTACCAAGCCGGGTCTGCTGACCAACGCAGATAATCATCGTGATATTCTTGACTAATAAAGTCTGGAGTTTTACCTTCCCATTGGCCATAGTTGATTTCTTTTAAACCATCGCGCAGTTGTGGTTCCATTCCTATAGCTGTACACAGAGGTTTAGCTGTGGCTATCGTGCGCCGCATCGGACTACAAAAAATAGCAGTCCAAGAAAGATACTTGTATGCAGTTGCAAAAGCTTCAGCCATCTCAAAACCTTCTGGTGTAAGTTCCGAATCTATGGAACCGCAAAAAGCATTATTGCGACTGCATCCTGTTTGTCCGTGACGGAGAAAATAGATAGATAAACTCACAGTAAATTCTCGCTAATATTATGAAGAGTATTAAATAATGCTTGGTTTATCACTTGTTTAAGGGCATACTATCACAGTCATCCAACTTACCGCTGAACGCAATTACATACCGCGAGAAACCAAGCGCGTTGGTAAACAGGGAGCAAGAAATTTAACGATTAAGGCGATATCCATTTCATTTTCAGTGATTATTATGGTTATTTATATAAGGTTATGTCAGGCCATTTTGCATCTATGAAGACAATTTTAAGCATTACTTAACCTTAGAGATACAGCATAAGGAATAGGAAACGGTGCAATAATTTGTGTAATTAATTCTGTCTAATTACTTATAGCTAAAGGAAATCTAGCTATTGCTAGATGTGGTTATATTGAAAAACGCTATACTCTACAACTGTTGAGCAGAGAGATTCGCTTGTGGATGTCATAGTAAAACGATCGCACACACTCAAACAAGCCTTGGTTGATTTTGTCCTAGATGCTGACGGCGAACTAGCGCAAGCACTGGAAGTTTACGCTGCTGCACAGATGCGTCGTGGTAATGGAGATAATACGCAACAAGATTTAATTATTGACAGCTTTATTACAGAGGGGAAAGTTGGTGATAACTCACCCATAGAGTTATTTATTGCCAGTCATGCAGATTTATCAGAGAGCGATCGCAACTTACTCAATAGTTGGCATCGTAGTTTTATTGGCTTATTCACCATCACCCAAATTTTACCTGATGGCTTGGAACTCATAAACTGGCTGACAGCTAAAAATTACATTGTCAAGTCTAACAGTCCTGAAAAACAACAAGCAATATCTCGTTTCAAGCCTGGAGATATTTTACTAACACGTATTTCTTCCCTTACCGACAGCGAATGGATATTTTCTGGACCTCACACATTTATGGGTAAACTCGGTAAGCCAAAACTCGCTGTCGCAATAGGTAATTTTAAAGATAATTATAAAAGACATCTTTACAGCGATGCTCCAGATTTGCTAGAAGAAGCATGGCAGTCAGTAGAGCAATATTATCAGCAGTTTGTTGACTTTTTTGGTAGTGATGAAGTCACTTTGCCAGGATACCAACTAAATAAAAAAATAGCTCAATTCCAAGAAATCATCAGCGAAAAATATCTCAAAGCCGCCGGACTTGATACTTCCAAATCTTTGGATGAAATAGCACAAGAAGCAGGTATTGGTGCAGAAGAAATTACCGCAGCAGCAAAAGAAATTGGTGCTGACTCTAATGCTGTTTCTCAAATATTAAATGGGAAAAAAGGCAATCAAAAAATGGTTGCGCCTAAAGTAGATTTACCTGCTGATTTGCGAAAAGCAGAACAAGTAACTTCAATCTCTCATCCTCGTTGGGGATTGATATTTTTACCAACATACATTAAATTCACAACTATTTTATTAGCTGATGATTGGCGAAGCATTGAAGGTGCCGAGAAACTAATTCGTTACTACTTGGAAGATAAAAGTATTAATGCTTATATCTGGCATCGGTTAGCACAAAAGTATCCCACTCAATTAGAAAAAGTATTGCAAGAGTTCTTGAAAAATCCTGAATTTAACCTTAGCAATGATTTAGATAAACTCTTGCAAGAGTTTGGTAAACCTATTGAGCCAGAATTACCAGAAATTGCCAGTGTTCCTTTACATTTGCATAACTTATTTCAAGAAGCAATTACAGAAGTTAATAAATCTAAACCTAAAGGTAAGGGACAAAAGCAACCAGCAAAAGGTTTTCAAAGAGGTTATACCAATTTAAGATGAAGCTGCATATAATAAGGAGAAGCCAAGTCGGTAAGTTGATATACCCATGAGCCGCCCATTTAAGATTGAGATCGCTGAAAGCGAAGAAGAACTAAAACAACGCCTACAAA
>NZ_JAIVFW010000031.1 GCF_020829595.1 Nostoc sp. CHAB 5844 | reverse complement strand
AAAGAGCAATCAAGAATTAGCCAGAATTAGAGTTTTAGGTGAGCATGTAAATCGTCAGCTGAAAGTATTTAAAATTTTGTCTCTAACTTATAGAAATCGTCGAAAAAGATTTAGTTTGAGGTTCAATTTGATTGCTGGTCTTTACAATTATGAACTTCATCTCCCACAAACCGAATCTTCATGACTGACTTTTGCAAGAGGTCTAATGTGTTGAAAGGCGCGGAACCAGGAGCTATTGTGTTGATGCGCGATGGCGGTGGCGATGTCTAGCGACAAGCCGCTAAAAGCGTCTACGCCACAGAACAGTACAAGCACTGCCACAAATCATTACCGGACTGACACAGCAAGGCTACCGATTTGTGACAATACCTGAACTGCTAGAAGAAAGCGGAGAGTAGAAGTGTGAGCATAAAATTTCATACTTCACACTTCACACTTCATACTTTCCTTATTCGCTCATCACAGAGGTGCAAGCTTGCGCTTCTTGCCAAAGTTTTTGCAAAAAGAACTCAGTGCGATCGCTCAATGTGGTGATGAACACACCTACAGCATCCTCAGCACCATTCGATAGCCAAGAACCCCGTAGAGTAACTTCCACATATTCGCTATCGCAGACACACAAAGCCATGACTTCCCGATCATCTCGTTTCACCTCAGCCTTGAGTGCGTCTACCCCTGGCAGATCAACAGGTAGCAAAAAGGAAGCAGTACTTGGTTCAATACACAGATTTTGTCCAACTCGCATAGCGAAAATGACTCGCTGCGTTACCCACTCCTCTAGTGACTGAGGAATACACTCTAAACAAAAGCTCCTTTCGGTGTAAGTTAATTTCAGCATTCCTTATGCTCTCCTGCTATTCCAGGTTTGCTTGCACATTTGTCCAAAACTGTTCTGCAAAAGCGATCGCGGGGTGAATTGGTGCTTTCGGTATTTTCCGTAGCTGCATCCCAGCCTCAGACAAAGTGCGATCGCCTTTACGGGAGTTACATCTTTCACAAGCTGTGACTACGTTATCCCAAGTGTGTAAACCACCTTTGGATCGTGGGATCACATGATCTAAGGTCAGGCGTTTGCTACTACCGCAATATTGACAAGTGTGATGATCTCGTCGCAAAACTTCCCGTCGATTCACAGGTGGAACTTTCCATGTCCGCTCACTAGAGCCAAATTTCAAACGGATGTGTTTTGGTACATCAATTACCAGACTAGGTGAATGAACTCGCCATCCGCCTTCTGAAGTAAAACCTAGCGGTTCTGCTTTGTTTGTTACTAACAACACAATTGCTCGCTTGATATTTACCCGACACAGTGGCAAGTAATTTTGCGAAAATACCACTACGGATTGCTCTAACACTTGCATTGCGGTCGTCACAGCTTCACTCCTTATTAAAAAACCCCCGCTTCTTGTCTAAGTGAAGCGGGGGTTAGAAACTTACCAAAAACTTTTCTGGTTTTATATCGGTACAGCATTCTCTTGTCTGTACCTCCCGCTTATTTGGTTCAGTTGTGGTTTTGCATTCAGCACGCCTATGCCGAGATATCTAAAATCATAATTCCTCTCTGTGATTAGCCAATGAATTTGGCTACCATCGCCCATAAATAAATACTCCACTCCCATAGCGGCTGATTCCCAACTAAATCGGCAGTTGGTAGCACGCAAGGAAGTAGAGATGGGGTAAATGGATATCACAGAAAATTTCACCTATTGAACATTCCTTTAAACATACTACACTTGTATTACTATCCTGTCTATACCTTTAAGGAGAAAAAGTCATGCATACGATTACTCGCACTCCCACCACTGATATGGAAGTTACCAGCATTCGACTGGAGCGAGAACTCAAAGATAAACTCAAAGAAATAGCTGGCAATCAAGGCTATCAAGCCTTAATCCGCGATATTCTCTGGAATTATGTCCAGCAAAAATCCGGTGAGTGGAAACCGCGATTTTCACGAGCCGATATTCGAGCTAGTATAGCCGCCACCGCTCAACAGGAAGAACGTTGTGTACTTACAGGTCAATTGATTCAACCTCAACAACCTATGTTATTAGGACTCACAAGAAATGGCGATATGGTTCCTCTCAGTGTCGAAAGTTTGGCTGGGTAGTTTTTAATTCAATTAAAGGCAGCCAAGTTATCTATCCAGGTAACTTGGCTGCTTTTAATATTTGGCTTCTACACGCTATGAATATTTTTTATTTAAAATATTTATATTTATTTGTTAAGCTGCAAACACAGCAGGCAAGCTCAACGGCAAATTGAAGTTTTAGTAAAAGGTGTGTGACGACACTTGCTCAAGTAAATCAGCAGCTTTATCACTACATAAATGGAGGGATAAACTTGATAACTAACATCTACAAACCTTTTTTGAGGAACACAAGCAACTATCAGAGTTTTTCCAGAGCTTCTGTCATAATAGAATTTAATTTTTGGCAAACCCTTAAAAATGTACTTAACACAAGAAAAATATTTGGCAACAAATATTACTAAAATTAACATCTTAAACAGTATTAATGCGGTAATTATTTTTAGAGTTTTGATATTAATTCCAGAGAAATTACGGTTTATGTATAGTTACCAACAAGCTATCCTAGGCCAAAGTCTAGTAGTTTAGGTCTGCGTCAAAGTCAAAATCCTCTGGAAGCAGCGTCTTAATATATTTTAGATATTTACCTACCCCTGTATAAATTAGTTTAATATACCAGTTACTTGTTCATCTGCAAGAGAAAGGGGCTATAACAGGTGAGAGAAAATCTTTATAGAAGATTGCCACTCACTAGCGTGCAGCGACATAACTAATGGAAATAATATGCCAAGAAATTGGGTGCATAAGATATGAGGTCATTATCCAAGAGCGTGCCAGGAATGAAAAAGCGTTTATCATTGCCGCCACAGTGTCCAGATGACCTAGAACGACTACAATCATACCCACTCAAGCTGATGCAGCATCAGAAAGAATCAACTCTTCAGTTGGTACACAAAATTAACCACATCATCGCCAATAACTCAGCAACGACATTGATGCTGCAAGAAATTGCTCGATTGCTAGGAGATGCCTTCAAAGTCGATTGCTGTTGTTTAGTTACAGCAGCTTCCAGCGAAGCATCCAGTGAATCAATAGCAGTGCATTGGTGTTCTGATGAGTATCTGACAATGCCACACCCAAGTGAATTGTTCTCGACAGAGCATCTGTTGATGGACTTGCCTGTAGTGCAATGTGCGGCTGAACCATTCACAATTGAAGATATTTCTACTATCCAGGATAGTTTGGTAGTAGGAGGACAACACCTACCATTACCAATCAGAGCAGTTTTGGCAATCCCTACGAGGTTTGCAGGTCAAAATAATGGTGTGATTAGTCTGATCAAATTCCAACCCTATGATTGGAGTGAGACAGAAAAACAACTGTTAAATTTGATTGGTTCATCTTGTGCGATCGCTTTTTCTCAAGTATCCCAAGCACAGTTAGTTGCCTCGCAACAACAGCATCTGCAAAAAAGCGAGCAACATCAAAACCTGATCAAGCAATTAACTATATTAAGTCGGACTAATTTAGAGCTAAATCAAATGCTCCAGTTAGCGCTCTCCTCGACTGCCGAATCTTTACAAGCAGACCGAGGCTTGCTAATTTTGCTCAAATATACAGATCCTTTATTTAGAACTCAAGCTAAAAAACAAATTCCCAAAGCAAAGGCAACCGTAGTTGCCGAGTGGAACCGAAATACACAAAGTCATCTCGCCAATAAAACGGATGTTGAGCCGCAATCATTTTTGATTTCTGAGTGTGGCTTGTGTCAACGTGTGTTCACAGACTCAGGAAAAGCAGTAATTATTGATGACTACACAGACCTTCAGGATACCTTGACGGTCGCTTCGTTGTTCACAGTGGATGTCTTGCCGTCCTTACTATTAGTGCCATTAGAAAATCAAGGCAAAGTTTTAGGATTTATTGTCCTACAGCAAGCAAGCGCCCGTAGCTGGCAAACATCAGAATTAAATCTTGTGGAAATGGTATGCGCTCAAATGAGCAATGCCATTATTCAGTCACAAACATTGCGGCAAGTACAGACTTTGGTAGATGAGCGGACAGCCAAACTCCAAAGCAGTCTGGAACTGCAAGCGAAATTGCATGAAAAAACACGGCAATATGTTGAGCAACTGCGTGAACTCAATCATCTCAAAGATGAATTTTTGAGTAACATGAGCGATCGCCTACGGTATCCACTGACAAATATGCAAATGTCCATCAAAAATTTGCGTTTGCCAGGAATCCAGCCAGAGCGTCAAGCAAAATACATGGATATCCTAGAGCAAGAATGTACGAAAGAAATTAACTTAATCAATGATTTGCTGACACTCCAGAAATTAGAGTCCCAGCAAGAACGTCCGCAATTTGAAACTATAGACTTAAATCATAAAATTCAGGCACTAGCAGCCAATTTGAATTCAAAACTAGCAGCTAAAGCCTTAAGCATAAATCTAGATTTACCCCAGGATTCGTTGAAAATTCAGACTGAGTTAGAAAGTTTTAACCGTATTCTGCAAGAATTATTCACGAATGCGTGTACATATTCAGAGTCTGAAACTGTAATTCATGTGCAAGCCTGTCACCAAGTTGATCAATTAGTTGATCAAGTTATGATTAAAGTGACTAATACAGGACGAGGCATCTCTGAAGAAGAAGCCACTTACATTTTTGATCGGTTCCGTCGTGGTAAGGGTGGACGATGGACTCCTGGGACAGGTTTGGGACTTGCTTTAGTCAAGTCTTTGGTACAGCATTTGAATGGGGCGATCGCTGTTGAAAGTACCCAAATACCAGATTCCCAACTCAGCCAAGTTTGTTTTACCCTCACCCTGCCACAATTTTCGGACGAAAGCGAACTATAATTCTGATCGTGACTGAACAACACAACTCCACAGCAAACCTTGATTTCAACGCCGTTGTTGATGACACTAATATAGAAGACGAATTGGCTATTGATCCAGCCAATTTACCGCTTGTAACTGTCCAAATTGAGAAACTAGCAGAGCGACAGCGACAAATTTCAGCTAAAATCCACATTCCTCATCCCGTGGAACGTATATGGCAAGTACTGACAGATTATGAAGCCTTAGTTGACTTCATTCCTAATCTGGCTAAAAGTCGTTTATTGGAGCATCCTAACGGTGGTATTCGACTTGAGCAAGTAGGCTCTCAGCGTTTATTGAATTTCAAATTTTGTGCGCGTGTAGTTTTAGACTTGAAGGAATATTTTCCCAAACAAATTACTTTCTCAATGGTTGAAGGAGATTTTAAAGGCTTTTCTGGGAGTTGGAACCTAGAGCCTCTCTCTCTTGATGGCATTATGGGAACTAATCTTTGCTATACAATCCAAGTCTGGCCAAAACTAACTATGCCTGTTACCATTATTGAACGTCGTCTGAGTAAGGATCTACAGCTAAATCTTTTAGCAATCTACCAGCGTGTAGAACAGTTGGCATAGTAAGAATATTTGCTCATTTGTCAAGCTTTCCTGATATAAAAGTACCAAAGAGGAAAACTTGACTTTTAATAGTGATACCCAGTACAGCACGGCGTAAATAGACATACCATTCAAAATGGCGCAAAAGCCCAGAATACAATTCTTTTGACTTTTGACTTCCGCGTAGCGGTACTAGTTTATTTAAAATACCCCCAGGGGAATTCGAATCCCCGTCGCCTCCGTGAAAGGGAGGTGTCCTAGGCCTCTAGACGATGGGGGCATAAGACTCCGGTTTAATATGTTACCGTAATTTAGCTTGATTCTGCCTTGTTTAAGTACCCCCAGGGGAATTCGAATCCCCGTCGCCTCCGTGAAAGGGAGGTGTCCTAGGCCTCTAGACGATGGGGGCATTACAATCAAACCTTTTATAAGTTAACCAATTTTCCCAATGATGTCAACAGCTTTTGCAAAAAAACAATTTTTGTTGCAGATAAACTATGATGCGGACAGAGGATGCAGGTTTTGAGGGTGTGAGGGTGCAGGCAAAGGAACAAAGAAAATTGGGTGCAGCCTCACAAGTACAGGTATGAGGGTGTAAGGGTGTAAGGGTGTAAGTGTGCAGGGGAAAAATAACTAATGACAAATGACTATTGACCATTGACCATTGACTCTTGACCAACCGACAATAGAGTATTGTACAAAACCAAGTATGAAAGAAAATCAAATTTTAATCAGATATAAAGAGTGTAATGCTGTACTTTGTAAAAGTAATCTTTACACTTTTTTACATAAGATTTTGAAATTTATGGCTCAAAATCTACAACATGGAAGCATCTCTTGAAATCACCTTACAGATGGTGAGCGCTGTTGTAGCAGGTATTAGCGCTCAAGTGATGGCTGCATACTTGCGTTTACCCAGCATCGTCTTACTGCTCTTATTGGGCATTGTTCTTGGCTCTGATGGTTTGGGATTGTTGCACCCGCATATGCTAGGTACGGGACTAGAAGTGATTGTTTCCCTGGCAACGGCTATCATCCTGTTTGAAGGTGGACTGAATTTAGATTTACGAGAATTAGGCAGGGTTTCAGTGAGCCTGCAATTGCTCGTTACCCTAGGAACTTTGATCACCCTACTCGGCGGAAGTATGGCGGCTCATTGGTTGGGTGAATTTCCTTGGAATATCGCCTTCCTCTACGCTTCTATAGTGGTGGTAACGGGGCCAACAGTGGTTGGGCCGCTGCTCAAACAAATCAATGTAGATCGGCAAGTGGCAACGCTTTTAGAAGGGGAAGGGGTTTTAATTGACCCAGTGGGTGCTATTCTTGCCTTCGTTGTCTTGGATACGATTGTTAACGGTGATGCTGACCCAGTTAACGCTATTGTTGGTTTGCTGATGCGTTTGGGGGTAGGTGCAACAATTGGTGCAGTGGGTGGCTACTTGATGAGTTGGGTTTTCAAACGTGCCAGTTTGCTGTCGTTTGAGTTGAAAAATCTCGTGGTTTTGGCAATACTTTGGGGTCTGTTTTCTCTCGCTCAGACTATTCGCAGCGAATCAGGCGTAATGACCACAGTAGTAGCAGGCGCAGTATTTGCTAATTCTTCTGTACCTGAAGAACGTTTGTTACGCAGCTTTAAAGGTCAGTTAACAATTCTCAGCGTTTCCGTACTCTTCATTTTGTTAGCGGCTGATTTATCCATTGCGAGTGTGTTTGCTTTGGGTTGGGGTAGTGTATTGACTGTTTTAGTACTGATGTTTGTGGTGCGGCCGATTAACATTCTGGCGTGTACTTGGAACAGTAACCTCAACTGGCGACAGAAATTATTTTTAAGCTGGGTAGCACCGAGAGGAATTGTTTCTGCTTCTGTTGCTTCATTATTTGCAATTTTACTAACGCAGCATGGAATCAATGGTGGTGATGCCATTAAAGCTTTAGTATTTCTGACCATTATCATGACGGTGGTTTGCCAAGGGTTAACAGCTGGCGGGATTGCCCAGTTACTGCAAATCACCTCCAAAGATGCAACTGGCGTGGTGATTGTTGGGTGTAATTCTTTGAGTTTGTTAATTGCACGCTTCTTTCAAGAACGAGGAGAGTCTGTTGTGATGATTGACACAGATCCAGAACGTTGTGAAAAAGCAGCAGAGCAAAATATTCGCGTGATTGCTAGTAGCGCTCTCGACACAGGTGTTTTAGAAGAAGCTGGGTTAGCTTCGATGGGGACTTTTTTGGCGATGACGAGTAACGGGGAGGTAAATTTTGTCTTGGCGCAACGTGCTGCTGAGGAATTTAATCCTCCGCGGGTGTTAGCAGTTTTCCCGCGTGATCCGCAGGCGAGTAATGGCGGGAATCAAAAGACGGTTAACCAAGCTTTTGTGACTGATTTAACAATTAAGACTTGGAATGAGTACCTGAATGACGGACGCGTGAAGTTAGGGACAACTACGTTGGATGCAGCAGATTTTGACTCTCAACAAGAGCGCATACAAGAAAAGATTCGGACTAGGGTATTAATACCGCTGCTATTAGAACGAGAAGAACGTCTACAAGTGATGCCAGCAAATCAAGACTGGGAAGTAGGCGATCGCATTATATATCTGTTACATGACCCCAGACCAAATCTGTTAAAACGCTTGTCTGGCGCTAGTCAATCCACTCCTTTGGCTGTGGAAAAGTTACCGGAAGTAGAAGAAGTTGCTGTTCCAACTTTGGCTCAACTCTCTACTAGTGAAGTTTCGGGAAGTTGAGCCAAATTTTCTGCTGTGTAAGTTTCCTGTTCTTGCCATAACAGAGCCAGTAAATGCACTACCGCCAGAATTAGGGTAGCCGCAGCCACAATATAACTGTGGATGGCGTAAAGATGTTGTACTGTCAGGGTGTTAATTGCTCCACCACCAGTGAGGATATTTCGTAGTTGCTCACCGATGAAGGGAATGGCTTCAATGGTTCCTAGTTCAATGCTGAAACGCCAGTATCCTTCTTGCGTCCAGTCAAGGAGCATTGCTGTCCAATCTAGCCCGATCGCACTCACGGCCAGTAAAATCCCACTAACCCAAGCAATTAGCCAACTCTTACTAAATTGTCGCCCTAAAAACATGACTACAATCTGCACTATAGCGATCGCAATTACGGCATTACCTGCTATCTCGTGGGTTCTGTAAAACAACCAACCGTATGGCACTTGAGTATTAATCATTTTTAAAGAATTGTAAGCACCACCTGCTGTTGGTTCGTAGTAAAAAGACAGCAAAATGCCAGTGGTGGTATAAATCAAGCATAGGGTCAGAATTACGACTGATAATATCGTTGCGAGTCGCTGCAAAATTCTATCGAACTGGGTGGTTTGCATAATTCACCCCTCCTGTTCTTTGTTAAATATGTATTTTTACTACATTTTAACTAAGAAATATAAATAATTGTAAAAGTAAATTGCAGTTATAAAGTTAAGCAGATCACGGAATAAACTTTTTCAGATTTGAGGGCAGCACTAGCGTAACTGAGGCAAGCTTGGATATCCGCAAGGGTAATACCTGGATAATTACGAATAATTTCGTCCTTACTCCATCCTTGGGCGAGAAGATCGATGATGAATTCAACCGCTAGTCGAGTTCCTTTGATAATGGGTTTGCCAACTAGAATGTTTGGGTTGAGAGTAATTCGGTCTTGCCAATCCATAAGTCAACAGCCAATGGTCACTACTATAGCGGGAGGCAGGAGGCAGCTACGCTGGAGGTAAAAGTATTACTATTCCTAGCTTTCACGCTTGTCATTATGTCCTAACAGATCTGGCTAAGGCTATAATACCAATTTCCTTTAAATGTGAAACGTATTTTGTTGTCCAGACGTAGCAATGCTACGTTTAGACATAATTGGTTTTTCGTGAAATGGTAAGGTAATCGTCATTTAAATTGCACCATTTTTATGGTAGTAAAAACTGCAAACCCTCTCCCTTGCTCCCTGCTTCCTGCCTCCCTGAGGTCTCAATGTGCTTTCTTATATGCTTAACAGCTTATGAGGGGGAAGGGGAATAGGGAAGTCCCATAAATTGTTAAGCTTTCTCTGTTCCTTGTTCTTGCCCCGTTCGCAGCCTGGTCAAAAGTAACTTTGACTCTAGACTTTTGACTGTAGACATTTTTTTAGTAAATATACTCAGCAATTTGTTCAGCCTGAGCATTTTTATTCTTTACAACTTGATAAAAATACTTTTAACCTCCAAATTTACCGCTTGGAGGCTGAGTTTATATAATTTGTTGAATTGACATCTTGCACATAATACGGTATGGCGCATATAATTCAGGTTTAATACCTTTTATTTGTCTTGACTCCAATCAGCTTCTACTTAGTCGAGGAGGAAGCTAAAGCTCTGCAGGACTAATTTAAGGTATTTAATTTCACAAATCGTGAAATTTCCCGGAATCTGCCTCAACATACTTGAGTTGTATACCAGTAGGTTTAGGCAAAAGCTGTTAAAGACACTAAAAACTTATCCCAAGGGGTGTGGGCAAATAGTCAAACAATTGTTATCTTTCTTAATACGTAGGAACAAATGTAGAGTTACTATTAATCCCATTCCATCCTTAGTAGGATTGGTGTCGCTAAATCTTTCTTTTACGCGTTGTTTTCGGAGTTTACTATGAACCAGCCAATCGAATTATCTTTGGAACAACAATTCAGCATCCGTTCGTTTGCTACTCAAGTGCAGCACATGAGCCATGACCAAGCCAAAGACTTTTTAGTCAAGCTGTATGAACAAATGGTTGTGCGTGAGGCTACCTACCAAGAGTTACTCAAGCATCAGTGGGGCTTAGATTCCGGTTCCACTTTGGCATAGAGTTAGTTTTGTGTCGCAGTGGGCGACCTCCTTCTCTTGCTCGGTTCCAAGAAGGAAAGGAGCTGGGGATGCTGGGGCGTCAACCTTAGTTCAGCGATTGTAAAATATTGACTGTTTTAATCTAACTCAATGCAGAGCCTACTTAAGGGCTACATTTATTTGTTAAGACTAAACCATATTGTAGGGGATAAATTAGTAAATATAACTAGCCAAGAAAATTTAGTTATGGCTATTTAAGTATACCAATTTATCTGCTGTATTGGATACAGAGCAAAATTTGCGTAGATCCAATTAATCTTAGTTGACCACTTGCCATCGCTAATCATTATATTTGCTATAACGTAAGGCTTACAACCGAATATAGATTTTTCGTTATAAAAGTTTACATTTTGTGATCAGCCACATTCTAGCTCGAAAGGTCGAAGGGAATGTCTGTAGCTATTGCTTCTAATTTAGATAAAATTTGGGGTTTTATTTTTTCGTACTCACTTCTTAGTACATTTTTACTAATTTGGGGATCAACAGATGAGGTTGAGATTTTACTTTCTTCTGCCCACTGTTGCAGGTTTTTGCGTTGAGCAGTAGCAATACTGCAAAGTAGAATATGAGAACAGCGACTTGGTGCTTCTCGCGCAAACAACAACAAACGATAGTAACCAGTTTTTGCCAGTAACCTAGCGATGTCTTGTCCCAAACTAGTCTTGAGATCGAGGTAGTAAGGCAACCACTTGACACCGTATTTACGATTATAGATAACAGTAATCCACAGTGCCATCGGGTGAGGAGCAGGCAGAAACAGAAATTGATTATAACGATTACAGGCAAACCTTTTGAGAATTTCCCGCTGTGGTAGCATCACCCATAAAGCTGGTAAAACTTCATCATTAACGCGAATCGTTTGCGGAAAAACAATATCAGCAATTGGTTTATTGTCTGGCCAAGAAACAGAGCGCAGGATTTCATCATGTGAAGATAACACCTGCACATCAGCCTTTGTCTTGGGCTGAACCTCAACCGGAATTGTTAAGCTACGAGTAGCTACAGGTTTAGATGCTGTGTTATCTGGCTGAATTATGTGCGATCGGTAATTCTGTTCTATGGATTCTAACACCTTTAAGATTTCGCTTACCTTTTGGGGGCGATCGCTTGGTGTTTTCGCCAGACAACTCATCACTAAATTTTGCAATTGCTGGGGAATTTGCAACCCAGGATTCACGTCAGTAAAGGAGCGCGGTTCTTGAGTATGATGTGTTTTATACCATGCTCCAAAAGAATGAGTGGGTGCGACTAACGGCATCTTGCCAGTTAACATCTCAAACATCATCACACCCAAACTGTAAATATCTGAACGATTGTCTAATTCCTTACCCTCCATCTGTTCGGGAGAAGAATAAGCCAAAGTTCCCAAATAAAATTTCGTCTGGTCGCTATTTCCTTGTAGTAACTTAGCAATACCAAAATCTAGAATTTTGACTAATTCGCCAAAACTGGAGTCTTGAATTACCAGCATATTGCTGGGTTTAATATCACGATGAATAATTGGGTAAATACTGCCATCAACCGGAATACCATCATGGGCGCACTGTAACCCCAGACTGATTTGACGTACCATACTAAAGAATCTGGGTAAAGCTAGATGGTGCTGACGAATCATCTGACTGAGGCTATGCCCTTGAAGATATTCCATCACGTAAAACGGCGTATTATTTTCATCTACGCCGTAGTCCATAACTCGCACAATATGAATGCTTTTTTGTCCCAACAAAGCACAGGTTTTTGCTTCTCGCTCAAAGCGTTCTTGTAACCGCATTTTTTCATTTTGAATCGACAAGGCGAGAAACTTGACAGCAACAGGTACACCTCCCAACAAAATATCTTTAGCACGATAAACTCGACCCATAGCTCCAGTACCAATTAACTCCTGAAGCTGATAGCGTTTGCCGAGTAAGCGTCCAATGTTGGGGTCTGACATAAAACATTCGACTCCAAAAGCAGGTTGTAAGTGTGTAGGAAAAAAAGTGCGTTCAAACTGACATCTTTATTCATCTAGAAATCAATTTCTAGATTCATCGCTCAAGTTCAGATGGTGGAAGATGCCAATTCAAACCAACGGAATGATAGATTTATCCTGACGTTCTCTAACATTCCGTACTCTGATGTTGATTTATTTTTAGTTTGCCCAATTTCGTTTAAATAAATATCTATGGTTTCTATTGATTTGCGCGAATATGTCGAAAAGACGTTGCATTGCAACATCTCTACAATTTAGGACTATGCGAGTGGCTGACGTTCTAAGCTGGCTTCCATCGTACTAGTTAAAGAATGACCTGCCATGACACCACAACTTAAATAATAAGTATCATTTGACACCCTATGTGCTGTTTCAAAACCACTACGGCGTTGGCGATCGCTCAGTACCCAATAGCGCTGCACAATTGTATCTAGACCAATCCAGCCCTCACCTTCAATCTGCCCCAAAAGGTTATGTTGAAGTAAAAAAGTATACTGACGTTCCCCCTCATGCAAACGCCCTTTGTATTGTAAAGAGATTTCCGAGCGATCGCTACCGGGAAAAATCAGCTTTGTTGCCATTGTGAACCAGTTATCTCGATTCCAAGCAACCAAGGTCATACCCTTAACGCTGATTGGCATCCCATTGCGTTCTAGCCAGCTGCCTTGTAATGTCCAGCGTCCCGGTTCCATTAAAAAAGTGTGAGCCACCTTCTAAGTTCCTTGTCTTGATCGAGTACCCCTACGACTCAAAGATATATTTGAAACACGAAAATGTCAGGTAGTCAACTCATTAAAACTTATCTTTAAGCTGGGTGAATTTCCCCTAACAGCACTTCATGGGGTGCGCCTGTTGCTGATGGCAGGTTTCCGGGAATACCTAATTGTCGCCAGTAAGCTAAAACTGCAAAAGCGATCGCTTCTTTAAAATCTGCACTCAAACCGACTTCATCGGTAGTCAAGACGGGGATTGTTCCTAACAATGACTGTAACCTTTGTTTTAAATATAAATTGCGACTTCCACCACCGCATAAAAATACTCGTTGTGGCATTTGCGGCAAGAAAGTTTGATAACTATGAACAATAGAAGTTGCAGTTAGTTCTGTTAGTGTCGCCAAAAAGTCAGCTGGGCTGAGTTGGTATGGTTCAGCATCTTTTAAACATTGATGTAAGTAATATACGCCAAATAATTCGCGTCCTGTAGATTTGGGTGGCGGTAGATAAAAATAATCTTGCTGCAACCATTGCTCAACTAAAGGTTGGCAAAAAGTACCACTAGCAGCCCATTTACCATCCTCATCGTAAGTTTTAGCACCATGAGTTAAATGCTCTACTGCCAAATCTAACAGGCTATTTGCTGGGCCAGTATCCCAACCGCGCATTTTTTCCAGCCAGTTATCGCGGCGAGGTGGGATGTAAGCAACGTTACCGATACCGCCTAGATTTTGAATGCAACGTCCTTCTTCTGGGTGACTAAGTAAATAAGCATCAACTCTAGGTACAAGCGGTGCGCCATGACCACCAATAGCAATATCAGCCAGACGAAAATTACTGACGGTTGTGATGCTTGTAAGATATGCAATCAAATCACCACGCCCAAGTTGGAGTGTGTAACCGAGGGAGTGGAGTTGATTTATTCCCTGACTTTGTGGTGGTCGATGGTAAACTGTTTGCCCGTGGGAACCTATCAAAGTTGCTGGCTGATGACTAGTTTGAATATTTTGAGCAGCTTGAGTAAAACTTAAGGCGATCGCATCATCTAATTGAGCTAATTCTGCCATTGAAATAGCTTTTCCTGCACAAACAGCTAAAATACTTTCTCTGAGTTCGGCGGGATAAGGATATGTTTCGCCTGCTAACAACTCAACTTTGAGATCTAAATCTGTACCAGAAATATCTACTAAAGCAGCATCAATGCCATCTACGGATGTACCACTGATTAAACCGATAACGCGAGTCATAAATAATTTGGCAATAGTTATTGGTCAATAGTCATAAGTCAATGTTGAGGTACAAGTCAAGTATTTATGCATCATGGCTTAGTCAAGTATTTTTTATCAAAACTTAAATTTTTTAATAAAACTTCGTTTTTGTTATTTAACTATTTCTTTGAGTTAATTATGTTGCGAGTTCTTGATGATATAGCAAAAGACAAAAGTTAAAAGTGAAATGCTTGCAGTCAATTGGTTTTAGCGTTTTAGAATGTCATAACCTATCTGGCTACAGCTTAATTAAAATTTTTATTATTTATCAACCTAATGATATACATTTAATCTATCTTAAGTATGTTAAGTAAAATGGTTGCACAATACATAATTGCATATGTTCCACTTTTGTTTGTGCAGCGATCGCTCCCCTGAATCAGGTTAATAGGAGCGATCATTTCTCTAGATTTAGATATGGCAGGGCATATGTAGCAGGTAAAAGGCTTCCGCCGTGAGCGTCAGCGTTCGACTGAGCGATCACGCCGAAGTCCGAACGGTAACAAAGTTAAAAGTCTTTTGTTGTCTCAGTTCTATCATTTACCGATGTCCTAAATACCTTGGCTATTGCTATAAGATAATTTTTTTAAAGAATTTGTTAACAACAAGATCCCCGACTTCTTGAAGAAGCCGGGGATCTGAGTTTTGGGAATCAATTAATCTAACTGACTCAAAATTGAACTGACATCAACGGCTAATTTTTGACCTAATTTTAACAACTGTCGACACTGATTCATATCCTGTTTATTAATCAGGCTGATAAAGCAAGCTGGTTTGATCTGGCTATACAGACAACCAAAGTATAGTTCTTGAGAACGATATAGAGAAATGCCCAAATTTAGTTGATATCCGACATCAATCAATCTTTCTAACAATTGGATATCGGATGCAAAACTACCATTGGCATCATGCAATAATTGCCAGAGCGATCGCAAAATCAATTGCTCTAACATTTGCTTACCTTCCGGAATATTTAATCGACAACGTAGATGTTTAGCTTCTGTGGCGATCGCTTCTAATTCTACAATGTGATTCCAACAAGATTGCGGTTCGGCAATGTCTTGTTCTAGCGATCGCAATGTCGTCATGCAGCGATATCCTAAAGCAATCTCTGCTGCTACTTGCAATTCTTGCGGTACTTCGAGTTCATCCCGATGGAATGCCATGAGTACGCCGTAATTTTCTCGATATGTTTGAGTATACAGTTGGTCAAGTCTTGTTAATGTTTCTTGACTAATTAACCGCATAATCCGGTGGCGTTCTTCAGCAAACAAATTCTGCAAGCTGAAGGTTTCATTGCCAAATAACTGTGTCATCACTAAAATCGTGTGGGCGGCACTTGCTTGTTGGAGTGCTGCAAACAATTTTTCTTTTAACTGGCTGTAATCACGTCGCCCAGTAAACTGTTGAATGCAGCAGTGAAAATCCCAGCCGCCCAAATGCAACACTGCAAATACTAAATGTTCGCTTTCCCAAGTAATTTCTGAGACTAACTTTAAATGTCCCACAACCAGAGTTAGCGCTCCCATCCGTTGCAGTTGGTAATCTAACTCATTGGTGGTGTAGCAGTAAACTCGCTTTCTATAAGTGCTGAGCGCTGAGTGCTGAGGAGCCAGCTGCGTGGGCGGGTTTCCCGACTTGAGCGGACTGGCGTTGCTGAGTGCTGAGTGCTGACCGTTACTATTAAATAGTGAAGTAATTGCGTAGTGGGCAGCTACTTGCTTGAAGCTGACTTGAGCAGTTAGCACTAGCTGGCGATAAACTTCACCACCATGCTTGAAGAATTCTACATTGCTCAGTGCTAAACCCAGACGCTTGAGAAAGCCTTTTTCTAATTGCACACCTGCGACATCTCCCGCCAGTTCTAACGCACGGGCGGCGTAACGGAGAATCTGAGTTCCTTCTGGACGAGATAGTTCTTCAAAAAACCAGCCACAACTGGTAAACATTAACAAACTGTGACGCTGCATTTCTAAGAGACGCAAAGCATCTACTTGTTCGGCGGCGGTGAGTTTGTGAGTTTGATGATGGGAGAGAAAGCGGCTGACATTGGCAGATGAGCGATCGCGGATGACTTTGATATACTCATCCCTAGCTAACCAAGGATCTTTAAAAAATTGCTGGCCATATTCCTCATACACTTCAACTAACTGATCCCGCAGCCAGTTTAAGGCATTACGTAAAGGCCGCCGCCATTTTTGATGCCAAACGCCACCTTCTCCACCACAACCACAGTCATCTTGCCATCTATCTACACCATGAGCGCAACTCCAGGCAGTAACTGGCTTGAGTTCTACTTCCCAAGTCGGAGGATTTAAGCTGAGGTAGTGGGCAAAGTTGGTTACTGTCCAATCTTGACCGAGAAATTCTGCTGTAAAGGCGTAGGCTAAGGTCTTTTCAGTACCTTTTTTGTGATGGCCAAAAGTTTCTCCATCAGTAGCGACAGAAATTAATTGGGCGGGACGATGATCCCCGCGCACAGCTGAACCAACGCGTCCTGCCAAGTGATTGGAACTATAAGTAACATCTGTAAAACCCATGTCCCGCGATATGGGGCCATCGTAAAAGAAGATATCTATATAGGGTAGTCCTTCTACAGACTCGTCAATACTCTCTGTTGAAGATACAGTGCTAAGAGGTGAAGCCGCAGTACTCAAAGTGGGCTTCAAATAACAACGATAGGGACGAGTGGGATCAATTTGACTTCCGCCAACTTCGTACCATTCTGGTCGGGGATCATTTTTAGTTGCTAAAGGACGACAACGTTGTGCTTGCGATGGTGCCAGGATAATGAAACGAATCCCTTCAGCGATGAGAGCTTCTATGGTTGCGTAGTCTACACCTGTTTCTGCTAACCATATACCTTCGGGATCGCGGCCAAATCTAGATTTGAAGTCTTCTTTGCCCCAGCGAATTTGCGTATATTTATCGCGTTCGTTAGCCAGAGGCATGATGATGTGATTATATACTTGCGCGATCGCATTACCGTGACCTTGCAGGCGTTGAGCGCTTTTCGCATCTGCTTCTAAAATCCGTTGATAAACCTCCAAATCGTAGCGTTCTAACCACGACATCAAGGTAGGGCCAATGTTAAAGCTGAGATATTCGTAATTGTTCACGATCCCCATGACTTCGCCTTTATCGTTCAATATCCTGGCAAAGGCATTCGGACGATAACATTCATAGTGAATCCGCTCATTCCAATCATGGAAAGGTGCAGCACTCGGTTGACGCTCAATTGCGTCTAGATAAGGGTTTTCGCGCGGTGGCTGGTAAAAATGACCATGCACCGTTACATACACACCAGTAGATGTTCTCAGGGGATCATTCTGATGAGTATCTTTGACAGTAGGTTTATGAGTAAACGTAGCGCCAGAGCTGGCTGGCAATTCAGCAGCAGAAGTCATGTATGTATATTTATCCAAAACAAAAAACTTGCAGCAACGCGGAAAGCGTTGTATTCCAACCTTATCTACATAGGTTTGAATACAAAATCCGGTATAGACTAAAACTATGGGTCTAGGATACAGTCTAATTCCTGAGAAAGCAGTCTGACTAGAGTGGGAAATCTGCGTTATTGCATAACTGTTTCTCAAGTATTACTAAATTCTCAGCCATCTAACAACACCTTTGTTCAAGTTTTTTTGTTGGCTGCACTATCAAAAGTTTAATTGTCTTTTAATATATTAAACTCGATTTTTGGTGTAATTTCTCACTTCCAAATTGATACTTTTGCTACAAAACATTGCGAAAAATCTGTAAAACGCAACTTTAATTTACATCTTGTTGTAGAGACGTAGCAATGCTACGTCTCTATTCATAGAATTGGTATGAGTTTAGTAGATTCTCTCAGTGGGTTAACTAATGGTTGAGAGTATCCTATTGGAGTGCTGAGTTTTGAGTACTGCGGGGGATGAGGAAGATAAGCAAGATCAGGAAAAATAATTATGTTAACTTACTTAGTTCCTTCACTCCCTCATCTTCCCCATACCTCACTCAACATTTTTGTCGGATACATCTAACTGAAAGTAACCAAATGTCAGGTAAAAACATTCTTTTTTTCGTGCTGTTACTATTTATTCCGGTTTCGTTAGCGGCTCATTTTCTTGAATGGGGAGACTTGATAGTATTTGTTGCCGCTGGTTTAGCCATTTTGCCTTTGGCGGCTTGGATGGGAACAGCCACTGAAGAAATTGCTGTGGTGGTAGGCCCAACACTAGGAGGGTTATTAAACGCCACCTTTGGCAATGCTACAGAATTGATCATTGCTTTAATAGCTTTGAAAGCCGGACTGGTAAATGTAGTCAAAGCCAGTATTACAGGCTCAATTGTCAGCAACTTACTGCTAGTGATGGGTCTTTCGATGTTGTTAGGAGGACTGCGCTACAAAGAACAAACATTTCAGCCGATTGTGGCGCGGGTGAATGCTTCTTCGATGAATTTGGCGGTGATTGCCATTTTGCTACCAACGGCGATGAACTATACTTCCAAGGGAATTAGCGAACAAACTCTCCAACATCTTTCGCTGGCTGTTGCGGTAGTGTTAATTGTGGTCTACGCTTTGACTCTGCTGTTTTCGATGAAAACCCATACTTATCTGTATGATGTGGGTGTCGCTGAGGCGGAAGCCAAGGAAAATTCTCACGCTCAACCAAATCTCTGGTTGTGGGCTGGGGTGTTGTTGGTATGTACCTTGCTAGTAGCACTCGAATCAGAAATGCTGGTTGATTCCTTAGAAGTAGCGACATCTCAGCTAGGTTTGACAGCACTATTTACAGGTGTAATTTTAGTTCCCATTGTTGGCAATGCCGCAGAACACGCCACAGCTGTTACCGTAGCTATGAAAGATAAAATGGATCTTTCTGTATCTGTGGCTGTCGGTTCCAGTATGCAGATTGCTTTATTTGTAGCTCCGGTATTAGTAATAGCAGGTTGGGTGTTTGGTCAACCAATGGATTTAGATTTTAATCCCTTTGAATTAGTAGCAGTGGTTGTGGCAGTATTAATTGCTAACAGTATTAGTTCTGATGGTAAATCTAATTGGTTAGAAGGCACTTTGCTATTAGCTGCATATACAGTTTTAGGCTTTGCTTTTTACTTCCATCCAGTTATCGCCAGCATAGGATAGTGAAAATTATCAGATAGCGATCGCTTGTTACTTTTACACTGCGATCGCTTCTGCTCATAGGTAGAGTTAATTATTCATTTTGTTTCCTAAATAACCATAATTTTGTATCTTCATCAAGTCTAAAAAATCAAGCTAATTTTCTTATTCAAATCTTATTAACTGTTAGAGATACTGCTTAAGATAGAACCAATTTTTTATTATCTAGAGTTTATTATTTTCAAGGAAAGCAGGGACATAAAAAAAGTAAGCGAGACATTCCCTATTGCGTGAGTCATGATTTAGCATTGTCAGGCGATCGCGGTAGTTTCTCGTCACCAATAATTATAAGATTTTTTGATTTTTAGGACACACCATTCCGGAACCAAGACAATTTTTCTGTCAAAGGAAGTATGGGTGTTAATAACATCAAAAACAATGAGTGATATTGTCCTGCTGATGACGGGCGTGTTAATTGCAAAACAACCATCTCCGTCTCCATTCTCCAAGCAGCCTGTAATTCAGCTAGACAATGGCGTGCAGAAAACACCACAGGGGCATTCATCTCAATTTGAGCCAGATAAAAATATCACGCCACCTGAATTCATGCAGCTCAAACAAAAGCCTCAAGCTACTTTAGTAGCTTTTAATTCTCAACCTAAAAAAATTCTAGTAAAAAAAACCGAGAAAAAACCTACTAAAGACTTATATAGCTTATCTGAATTTAAGAATTTTCAGCCTGTAAATCTGAAGTTTCCGCGTTCACAACGCTTGATATCCCAACAAATTAATGATGATGAAATTCTTTTAGCCAGATCTCCCAGATTTGCTGGTCGAACTGTACCAAATCTACGTTTTGGTAATTCCGGTCTAGCTGTCAGAGTTTTACAAAAGCTACTCATAGCTAACGGCTATGCTATTCGCGTCGATGGAGTTTACGGTGCGCTGACAGAAAGCGCAGTTAAAGCCTTTCAAAATCGTCGGAATTTAATAGTAGATGGAGTAGTTGGGCCGAGAACTTGGTTTCATTTGACAAGGTAGCGATAAAAAGGCAAAAGTCAAAAGGTAAAAGTCAAAAGAAAAGAAGCTTTTGCCTTCTTATAAAGTTAGGCGAAGAGCAACGCCGTGCGGGGGTTCCCCCCGTTGAGGCGATTGCGGGGACGGAAACCGATATCGCCACGCCAGTTCGCTCAAGTCGGGAAACCATGCGCGGCAGTCGCTCATGGGAAGCCACTCCGTTGCGGGGGTTCCCACCGTTGAAGGAAGTGGCGTGGAAACCCCCAAGACCGCGCTCCCTCACCACGCGACTGGCTCAACTTTGCGCTTTTTACTTTTAACTTTTACCTTTACTAATTACCGATACTTATGCTGTTCTAAGAGTTGTTGCGCTCTTGGTTTGTAGATTAAATAGAACAAAGCTTCAAGATAACGCAATAAATCTTCACGGTTTTCTTTGGAAGTGAAGTTCCAGAAGCCGTAAATTCGGGCTAAAGATAACAGCTTAGTTGTGTGGATTTTCCAAGTATATGTACTATAAACTCGGTCAATTGCTTTTTGAGAAATTGTTTCCCAATAGTCAGGATTTTGTTCGCACTTAGTAACAAAATCAAGAATTTTAGTGGCTGTTTCTTCTACGTTAGTTGGGTTAATGTAAAAGCCATTCACTCTATTTTGAATGATTTCTAAAGGCCCCCCAAATTGAGTGGCAAAAGTAGGTAATCCGGAAATCATTGATTCTAAGATTGTTAAACCAAAGGCTTCAAATAAAGCTGGTTGAACAAAAATACCTTTATGGTCAGCAATAACTCGATAAATTTCACCAGAATCACTTTTTGACAGGCGCACACCTAACCAGCGAATTTTGCCGTGAAGATTGTATTGGTCAATGATGTGATAAAGTTTGATAATTTCATCACGTTCTTCGTTGTCATCTGATTCTTCTGTGCGTAACTTACCTGCTACTAAAATTAAGTTACAATGCTCTTGCAAGTCTTTACTTTGACCAAAACATTCGGCTAACCCAGTCAAGTTTTTAATGCGGTCGAGACGCGCCATTGAAAAGATGGGTCGTTTGTTGGGGTCATCGAGTTTGCCGAAAATTTGACTGGAGTCTTCTAGGGTAAACAACATTTCAGCCAAGCGATCGCGATCGCTTTCTACTCGTTCTTGAGTCCGCGTGTAGGGGAAGTAATAACTTTCGTTTACCCCAGGCGGAACAACATTAAATTTAGGGCTAAATAACTCAATGCCATTCACCACATGGTACAACTCAGGCATGGTAAAGCATTTATAAGATTCGTATTGCCCAACACTATCTGGTGTACCGACAATTTCTTGATAGGTGCTGCTGATAACAAAATTGGCAGCATTCATTGCTATCAAGTCAGCAGTAAATTGTAAGGAGAAATGATATTTATTATCTAAATCTTGCCAGTACAGATTACTAAACAAATATTTAGATTTTTCTAAAGCATGGGCGATGTTGCATTGGGTAATTTTCATCCGTCGTGCCAAGAGGAACGCAACTAAATTTCCATCAGAATAGTTACCTACAATTAAGTCGGGTTTACCTTGGAATTCTGCTAATAGTTCTCTTTCTGAGTCAATGGCGAAGCTTTCTAAATAAGGCCAAAACTCAAATCGAGAAATCCAGTTCTGTGTCATGTTGGGATTGAAGTCTCGCAGCGGTACACGCAAAATCCAGGCGTTTTCTGTACCGTGGACTTTTTCTAGTCTTTGGTTACACAGAGTACCGTCGCTATTCGGAATCAAACGCGAGAGAATAATGACTTTTGGTTTAACGTTCATTCCTTCTAAACCAGCTAGTAAGACATCTTCTTCTAGTTGCTTTTCTAAATTCCTGGCTTGGTCGAGAACATAAACAACCTGACCACCTGTATCTGGTCGTCCCAAAACTCCCTCTTGTCCAAACCAACCGTGGGCTGACACCAAGACGATTCTAAAAATCATCGGGATGCGCGAGATGAATTCTTCGAGAATCTGGGGGGCTGGTGAATCGATTAATTCATCTAAGATATTTAAGGTTTCTTGTACCCGTAGCGCTGTGTTACCCCAACCCGGTTCAAAGCCCATTGTTTGCAATTGAAACCGGAATTCGTCGTAGGGTTCATCACTGGGGCGTTCGTTAACAAATGCGATCGCTTTTTTAACTTGTTGAGAAAGTTGCTGCTGTGATTGGATGCGATTGTTAATTAGTAGTTGAATGCCGTTGTATTGGTGCAGTCGCAAGAAACTAAATAAGCTTTCTAGCCATTGTTTGGGGTCTTGGAAGAGTTTGCTGGAAAGATAACGGTTGAGATACTGTACGCCCTTACCGATATTTTTGGGGTCGCGGATGACTGGTGTGTAGTCGTAAAAGGGGCCGAAGTCTAATTCTAGCAAGTCGCCTTCGTTAGGTTGGAATTTGTGGACAAGGCGATCGCGCAAATCCAGTAGTTCCTGTACTGTCATCGCTTCTACACTCAAGTCTGCTGTCAGCCGATAAACTTCTTGACTAGCAATATGAGGACGGATAATAAAACAAAAATTGGAGTCTTCTTGAATGATTTCCTGAGTGTAGTAGATGAGTTTCCCTAAGAGAGAATAAGTTTGAAGCTTTTCGGGCTGATCGTTTTTAGAGCAATATTCACTATATACATGCAGTATGTCATTCCGCAGCAAGTAATTTTTTTCTTGCTGGCGTAATTGACTAATGAAAGCACGTAAATCATTTTTTTCTTCACTCTCTAGCACTGCTTGAATCAATTCAGACATATTCACCTCTAAATAAACTGGTACAAACACGAATAAACACAGATAAATTATTTCTATCTGTGTTTCAAAGCTTAGGGTCTTCATTCGTGTTCTTCTTTACTTAAAGTATCCATAACTCAGTATTATTCCCTCTAACTAGAGGCGTACAATTTTCCTAACTTTAGGATGATTCAGTATATGTAATGCTTTCTCCGCCTTGATTGTAAATTATTTGAACTTTTCATCTACAAGCTATCTCTTGGTGGATTTCTATCTTGATTACTTTTTTGCCACCGCTATTTTAAAATGAAATATTTTTTTACTTTTGTTAAAGTAAATTATACTTGTTTTTAGTCAGTATATCTGTTAGCTAACGATACATTCTGTTACAAAATCCTATACTTAGCATTATTAACGGCACTAACAATTAGTTAAAATTGTACTTTTGTTAAATGCCTGAATTTTTATAAAAAAATTGGCAATAAATTTTAATCTTTTTACTTGTAACCTAACAACGATTCTGAACTTAAATCAAATAAAATCAACTTTTTATATTAATTTAAATAATTCAAATTAACCCTGGCTATAATTGCACCACAAGTAATTGAAAAGAGAGACGGTGCATATGCAAGACCATTCACACAAACTAACAACTAACGACCACAGCATTGGCAATATCCTGATTATGTCATTAATCGTATTCTGTGGTATGACTTTCATCTTTCTTTTAGGAATTTTCTAACAGTGATTTTTGCTGATAAACAACTTATTGGGAAGCAAAAAAGTAAATTTGCTTCCCTCTTTAATGTTATGGCTAGTAGGTCAAACTAATTAAACATCTGGGACAACTGCAACAAAAAACAGGTGCAGTGTTAGCAGGGAAGATGTTGATGATAGTAGAAGCATTGACTCATCGCCCAGTAGCAGCATTGTTCGATGCCGACGCTCAATGCCAACTGTCTTTTTGTAAAGCTACTTTTATAACTTCATGAGACATCTTTAGCAGACATAAGTATTTATTATAATAATTACTGCTTTTATAGCCAAATTATATGCTGTAATTGGTGCATGATTAACAATTTGTAATTATGGCGATCGCCTCTGGCCGCAGATCACTTGAACAAATTGTCTAATTAGAAAGTCAACAGACATAAATCAAGATTTTTCTCTTGTCCAATAATTTTATAGTTTTTTTCACAACAGAGGTTTCTACTAAGTATTTTTTCCTACTTTAGGGGGGGTTTTGCGTGCAACACCCCCCCTAAAAACACAAAAAATTCTGAAATCCATATAAATTAACGGTTTCATATATCCACTTCTGTCTGCTACACCTTAGAATGATTCATTGAAAAGTCGAGCCGATGGGATGTGTAGCCGTTTTGAGTAGAAATACTCCCTAAGCGCGACTTTTGTAGTTCTGCAAACAGAGATTTTAGTAAGGATGCTACATGGTGCATCTGTTACAAATCTCAAGTAAATCTCAAGGAGTTTATATGAACAAAGGCGAATTGGTTGATGCAGTGGCAGAAAAAGCTAGTGTTACCAAAAAACAAGCAGATGCTGTTTTAACCGCTGCGTTGGAAACCATTATTGAAGCGGTTTCCTCTGGCGATAAGGTGACACTAGTAGGGTTTGGTTCCTTTGAATCACGGGAACGCAAAGCCCGTGAAGGACGTAACCCCAAAACCAATGAAAAAATGGAAATTCCGGCAACAAAAGTGCCTGCTTTCTCTGCTGGTAAACTCTTTAGAGAAAGAGTTGCACCCCCAAAATCTTAGGTTTAGTTTGCGGGATTTTGATTTTGATGCAGCAACCAGCACACGGGGGAAATTTAGCCTGGGCAGCAGCACTGGCTGGCTGTCCCCGTGATGCTATTCTTGATTTTTCTGCGAGCATCAGCCCTTTAGGGCCACCGGATAGTGCGATCGCTGCGATTAAATCTCAAATTGGTAGTCTGAGGCACTATCCAGAACCAGAATATAGTGAACTGAGACTAGCTCTCAGTCACTTCCATCAATTACCACCAGAGTGGATTCTGCCGGGTAACGGTTCAGCAGAATTATTAACTTTGGTAGGTAGGGAATTAGCAGCATTACCTGCAACAATCTTGCTCACTCCAGCCTTTGGTGATTACTACCGCACCCTGACGGCTTACAACGCTAAAGTCCTGGAGTTTCCCCTTGATTTAAGTCATTTGTCATTTGTCAATAGTCATTTGTTAACAAACAATGACAAAAGTCTGAGTATTGGCGGCAAGCACTTAGAACTGCGAGGACAAAGAACAAATGGCAAGGGACTGCTGTTAAACAATCCTCACAACCCGACAGGAAAACTATTTTCGCGGCAGGAGATTTTACCGCTGTTAAAAGAGTTTGCCTTGGTGGTGGTAGATGAAGCGTTTATGGATTTTGTGCCACCAGAAGCAGAACAAAGCCTGATTTCGGTGGTGCAGGAATATGAAAATTTAGTCGTGTTGCGATCGCTCACAAAATTTTACAGTCTGCCGGGGCTAAGACTGGGATATGCGATCGCACATCCTGATCGTTTGTCGCGGTGGCAGTCGTGGCGCGATCCTTGGCCTGTTAACAATCTAGCGGCCGCCGCCGCAATTGCTGTAATTAGCGATCGCAATTTTCAACAGCAAACTTGGCAATGGCTACCACCTACAAGAAACCAACTGTTTCAAGGTTTAGCAGCCATTGAGGGATTGCAGCCTCACACTAGTGCTGCGAACTTTTTACTAGTGGCATCACAACAATCAAGTTCGCAGTTACAGCAACAATTACTCCAACATCATCAGATTTTAATTCGAGACTGCTTGAGCTTTAAAGAATTAGGCGATCGCTTCTTCCGAGTGGCCGTGCGTTCTGTGTCTGACAACCAGCGCTTATTAACAGCGCTTCAAACATTACTCTAGAATTCGTAGTTTGTAATACTTCGGCTACGCTCAGTACAAGTTCGTAATTCGTAATTGATAATACCAACTACGAATTACCTTGCCCCTTGTAGAGACGCTAATCATCTCGTCTCTACAATTAACTAATGACCATTGACCATTGACAAATGACTAATGACAATTGATTATGATGTCGTGATTATTGGCGGCAGTCTCGCTGGACGCTATGCTGCTTTAGCTGCAACCAAATTGCACGCTAAAGTTGCCCTAGTAGAACCACAAATAAATTACGGATTTATTTATCACCACACTCTCAGCGATATTGCCAACCGCTTACAGTCTCTCAATGATGCAGATGGCTTTGGTATTCGTACCAACCATGCCGACATCGCCGAAAAATGTCACATATCTGTCGCATGGCAAGAGGCAATGCGGTATGCTGACGGAGTTGCAGCCAACATCCAAGAACTAAATTCTCCAGCTACACTAGCCGCGTTAGGAGTGGATGTGATTTTTGGCTGGGGTAAATTTCAACCTTCTCCTCATTTGGCATTTGCCATTTATGACAATGACGAGAAATCATCGCACTATTCACATCATCATGTCTTGCGCTTGCTACATGGACGCACCTATTTACTAGCCAGTGGTTCCTGTCCAGCCATTCCCAATATTGAAGGTTTACAAGCCACTGGTTACACTACCCTAGCTAATATTTGGCAGTCTCTTAAAAAACCAACGCTACCCCAGAATTGGGTAATTATTGGTGGTATTCCTCAAAGTATAGAAATAGCTCAAACTTTAGCCCGTTTGGGTTGCAGTGTCACACTAGTAATTAAATATCCTTATATCCTGCCCAATATTGATCCTGAAATTGCTCAACTACTCCAGGCACAATTAGAAGTTGATGGTGTACGCGTTCTTACCCAAACAGCCGTCACTCAAGTCAGACAAATTGACGATAAAAAATGGATTCAAGCCGGAGATAAAGCAATTGAAACTGATGAAATTTTAATAGCAACAGGACAAAAACCAAATTTTGAGTCTTTAAATTTAGCAGCAGCAGGCGTGAAATGGTATCGGCATCGCTTGGTAGTCAACGATAAACTGCAAACTACTAACAAACGTATTTACGCTTGTGGTGATGTGATTGGTGGTTATGACTTCACTAACATTGCTAATTACGAAGCAAGAATTGCGTTGAATAATGCCCTCTTTTTCCCCAGATTGCATACTAATTATCAACACCTACCTTGGGGAATATTTACTCACCCAATGTTAGCGCAAGTCGGGTTAATCGAGACCCAAGCAAAACGAAGATTCCGCCATGATGAATTTTTAATTTTACGACAATATTTTAAATCTTTAGCAGCCGCGCAAATCAAGAGCGAAACTACAGGTATTTGTAAATTAGTTGTGCTACGTAGTGGCGAAATTTTAGGAGCCACCATCTTAGGTGCAGCCGCAGGAGAATTAATTAATTTAATTGCATTAGCTATAGCCCAAAAAATTAAAGTCAAAGATTTAGCAAATTTAGCTCCTATTTATCCCAATTTCTCAGAAATTTTGACCCAAACTGCACAACAATGGCATCAACAAAAATTAAATAATAATCCAGCCTTACAAGACAGATTAGAAGGCTTCTTTCATTTTCGGCGCAATTGGAATTTGTAAATCATATGCTTCTTGGCGTACTTGGCGGTTCGTTAAAAAAATATGGCTGTTGCGCGGCATTTACGATTCAGTGTGAATGGCAGTGATGTGAAAATTTCACGCAAAGGCGAGGCAGCGCCGTGGGCGGGTTTCCCGACTTGAGGCGACTGCCGCGCAAAGGCGCAAAGGTGAGTTCGGAATTTGGGTAGTTCTTAGTGTTTTTAAATGCGGAGTTTTGTTACTGGTTATTGAGTTGAAGTTTGCCAATTAAGCTGATTCTCATCCAGGAATGGTATTAGTGTTGACAAACCAAAGAGGCTGATCAATGAATAATAAATTTATTTCTAAAAAAACTTCTGCATTATTGATTTCAGGTATTCTCGGTTTTACAACGTTGGGTGTTTGGGCATCTGTACAAGCACAGGCGCAAAAACAACCTGAGCCAACGGCAGCCCCGACTCTGAAGGAAGCAAGTCAATTACAATTACAAAATAACGGCAAACCTTTTAAACCAGAACAACTGGAGCAATCTAATAAACCGATTAAAAAAGGCACACGGGGGACGATAGGCCGAGATGACCGTCTGCCGATGTTAAGTAGTAACTACCCTTGGTCAACTATTGGTCGTATTGTTGGTGAATCAAACTCCAAAACTTACACTTGTACAGGGACTTTGATTGATGAGGATGTTGTTTTAACCAATGCTCATTGTGTAGTAGATCCCAAGACTAGTCGAGTTGCCAGCCGAATTGTCTTTCTGCCAAATGTGGTTGATGGTCAATATGCAGACAGAGCCAATGCTGTGCAATATCTCGCTGGCACTGATTTTAAAGATAAAAATGCTGAGGCTAAGGATTGGGCAGTTGTAAAGATAGATAAACCGCTTGGTCGTAAATATGGTTATTTAGGCTGGAAGTCTCTGCCTTCTGCAACTTTAATTCGCAATGAGAAAAAATTCTTTTTTGTGGGGTATTCTGGCGATTATCCCAAGGCAGATACGGAAAAGTTTTGGGGTTTAACAGCCGGTCAGGGATGGACAGCAGGTTTTCAAGCTGGTTGCAGTATTGTTGATGAGCAGTCAAATATCTTATTACATGATTGCGACACTGCGGGTGGTTCATCGGGTGGCCCGATTATTGCCTCTATTCAAGGTGAGCCTTATATTGTGGCTTTAAATAATGCAGAAATTTTAGATCGGAAAACAGGTCAAGGTTTGATTAATTTGGCTGTAAACATTTCCTTTTTAGATAGTTTATTTGGCAAAAAATAAGTTATCCGGTTGCCTGAGATGTATCAGATAGATTTTATCCAGATTTTCTGATTGCACAGGCAACTCCTTGTTTATTAGATATTGGCAAAATCTTCTAAGGGTGCGATCGCATATTTTCCCCGTGCATCTTGAGTAACTAAACCTAAAGCTAGTAAGTCTCTGTCAATAAACAACTTTGTAGCTTTACCACCTCTATCAATCTTATTATTAATCAACTGCATCGCATAGCAGATAGTATCGTAAACTCGTTGAGGATTCATAGCATTTGTAATCGGTTGATATCTGCTAACAGATTCACAGAGTCGGTAAACACCGTGTTCTTTGAACTGGGGATAGCCATAGCATTTGACGGCTCGTGGTAAAAAATATCCAGCAGTAATTGGTCGTTTTCCTGACGGACGCACACAAGAGTAGCTGCAATCACCAACGGTATCAGCAGCCATACTCCCAGGCATAAATCGCAGAACATTAAAATTTAAAAAATCTGGGTTACACTTTTCGATGCCAAAGCGTATTGCCTGGATATCATCTGCAAAAGTGGTCGGTTCATAACCAATAATCTCAGTTTTATCATCATTAAGTTTGGCTTTTGGTAAACCTAAAATCAAAAAATAACTACTGGGTAATCCAGCCTGATTCATATTTTGAAAAACTTTGGCAATCTTAGCTGGATAATCAAATGCTTGCTTAATCTGACTTAAAATAGAGCCATTAAATTTGTGGTTGGCTAATGACACCTCTGGTAAGGTATGCTCAACCCCGAAAAACATATATACGCAGTTATGTTCTACTAAATAACGCATCTGTTCATAGTTAATTTTATCGATGCGAGTATTAGAACCCCAAACAAAACCTTCTTGTTTGAGAATTTCTGCTTCCCGTTTGGCAGCTTGATCGTGAACTGTAAAAGTATCAACATCTAAATACACTGCTGCATAACCACGCTGTTTTAATTGCTGTAATTGCCTACGAAAAGATGCTTCACTTAACCTAACAACACTATTACTTTCACTACTTTTATTACAAAAACCACACCCCCAAGGACAGCCTCGCTGAGTAAAGAGTTGGGCTGTTTTTAATTGCCTGCCATCCGAAGATTTAAAAATATCCATATCATGGACTTTTGGTAGATGAATTAAACCAAAGTTTTGGTCAATATCATCAAAGTTATTAACTCTTGGTGCAATGGCACGGTGAAAAACTAGATTTTTACTATCATCAGCAGTAACGCGATGAAATTTACCATCTTGAGTCATGAAACATAATCCTGGCAAATGTTTCATATCTTCATAAAAAGTGCCTCTAGCAACTGCATAAGCAATTTCTACAATTGATTCTTCACCCTCACCATCACAAAAGGCTGTAATCCAAGGTGTAATGCGGGCAATATCTTCAACGCTTTTATTTGCATAACCACCAACTAAAATTGGCACAGTTTCTCTACCATGTTTCTGAAGTTCTGCAAAAATTTTGCTACTATGCTCGTCAATTTCTGGCCATTGAGTTGTTAAACACCCAGCAAATATAATTAAATCAGCATTGATGATTTCAGGTAAAACATCATCAATACTCAAATCCAGACGTTCTAAATCTAATTGTAAAATGTAATTAAATCCAGCATTAACTAAACTAGAAGCTAAAACGGGCAAGGCTTTGTTAGCACCATTAAAGCTTCTATGTTTGATAAATTCACCAATTAATACAATTTTGATTGAATTAATTTGAGTTGATATTTGTTTAGTTTTAGTTTGAGATAATAACACTACTACACACCTAAATCTACTGTTTTGGTATGGTGCAACACCTGGCTATAGTAGGTTGGTGGAACGACAGCGAAATACAATAAACTCAATCATTCATCTCAATAAATGAACAGAAAAACAGAATGATGTACTTGCATTCATATATCCTGCGAGTGATTTTAGAAGCAAATTGGCATCATTAATGTGTTCATTACTGAGAAGCCTACTGCCGAAAAGCTAAAACTTTAATCAACAGCACCTAACATTTTTAAAGAAGCTCTTTCAGCATCGGTCAAGCCTGTGGTATTGCTAATATCCATGCGTTCGTATAGGCGATCAGATCTAAGCGATCGCACTCTACTACAAGTCTTCACATCCCACAATTGAATTTTTTCGTCTTCACCGCCACTCGCCAATAACTTGCCATCGGGACTAAAAGCTAGAGAACGAATCGCGGCTGTATGTCCGAATGTCAGGATTTCTAGACACTCACCTGTACTTACTTGCCACAGCATCACAGTGGTATCAGCACCAGCACTAGCTAAGATCTGCCCATTGGGACTAAATGCCACTGAGTAGACTTGTTTATCATGTCCTGTCAAGGTTTGAATACATTCGCCTGTAATAAGATTCCATAACTTCACAGTTTGGTCTTCGCTACCACTGGCTAAAAGTTGCCCATCAGGACTGAAGGCTACTGACCAAATCATGTCTTGATGGTCTGTAAAGGTTTGGAGACATTCTTCAGTAGCGACATCCCAAAGTTTAATTTGACTGTCAGCGCTGCCACTTGCCAGAATATTGCCATCAGGATGAAATGCCACTGTCCATACCCAATGGCTATGTTCTTTGATTTTTTTCAGACACTCACCGCTAGAAATGTCCCAGATGCGAATGCTGCGGTCTTCGCTACTACTGGCTAAAAATTGCCCATTAGGATTAAAAGCTACCGTCCACACCCAGTTACCGTGTCCAGTTAGGGTTTTAATACATTTGCTATGACGAATGTCTGTGATGTCCCAGAGTTTAATTGTGTTGTCAGCACTACCACTGGCGAGTATTTGCCCATTGGGATGAAAGGCGACAGAACGAATCCGCCCTTGATGTTCTCGCAGAACATGACATTCTCCTGTTTGTAAGTTCCACAGACTAATGCTGTGGTCATCCCGTCCACTAGCTAAGATGTGACTATTAGTATTGAATGCTACAGAATAGACATCACGGGTATAGCCTTGTAATACATTGAGGCAGTTGCCTGTATTGATATCCCACAGCCTGGCTGTTTGGTCGTCACTGCAACTAATCAGGGTGCGACCATCAGGACTAAAAGCGATCGCCCACACCTGACTATAATGACCGTGTAAGGTTCTCAAGCATTCACCCCGTGCGATATCCCAAAGTTTAATCGTTCTGTCTTCACCACAACTAGCCAAAATTTGCCCATCCGGACTAAAACGGACAGAATAAACTTTTTTACTATGTCCCTCCAAGGTTTGCCGACATTTACCTGTGTTGACATCCCAAAGTTTGAGGGTGAGGTCTCTACTACCACTGGCTAGTGTTCGCCCATCCGGACTGAAAGCGACTGAGTAGACATCACGACTATGGCCATTCCAGGTTTTTAGACATTTTCCTGTGTTGACATCCCACAGCTTAATTGTGCTGTCCGCACTGCCACTGGCAAGTAAAAGAGTATTGTGAATGCTGGGAGATGGTTGGAAGTTAACAGACAACACCCAACCCTCATGACCACGGAGTGTTTGCTGACAAACCCCTGTAGCAATATTCCAGATTTTAATAGTTTGGTCTTCACCGGCACTGGCTAATAAAGCGCCATCTGGACTGAAACCTACTGAATAAACTTTATTTGTATGTTCTTTGAATGTGTGCAGACATTCACCTGTTTGCACATCCCAGAGTTTTACTGTGTAGTCTGCACTCCCACTGGCGAGGATTTTACTGTCTGGGGTAAAGGCAAAAGCCCACACCCAGGCAGTATGGCCTGAATAAATCCGAAGTTGTTTAGCATCAGAAGTCCGCCATAATCTGATTTCTCCGGTGATTAAACCTGTGGCAAAAAATTTGCCATCAGGACTAAATCTCACAGAAACGATACTAGACATTGTTTCTGTGAATACTGAACTAGTTAAATCAGCATTGGCAAAGCTGGTGTCGTGTAAGTTGACATTTTTAAGATAAGCTTGCCAGATAGTCAAACCAGAAAAATCCCGTCCACTCAAATCAATTTCAGAATCTGGTTGGGATTTATCTATCTGGAGTTGTCGCAGTAGATTGATTAAGTTACCAGCTGCATAACCTTTGGTTAGCGGCGACTCTTGCTGTAAAGTTCTCAGCATTCGTCGTAGATAAGATTCTAGTTGTGCTGTTGTACCAAAAGCTTTGATTAGCTTTTGCTTAACGGGTTCTAGTATGAGCCGTTCTTGTGTTTGTCGGATATGATCAAGCGATCGCGCCTGCAATAAAGGGTTGACATTAACAAACTCCAGTTTTTTTTTTCACTAAAGTCATGAGTTACTTGTTCGATATAACTTTCAGTCACATATTCCATCACCACAGACTGCTGCCGAAATCTGCTGGTCTTTGCTTCTTTTTCAATGAGCGATCGCCTTAATAATGACTCCACTACTTCCAGTATTTTAGACTCTACTTCTGTAGTTCTTAAATCATTTTTTAATTGTGTCAGAGAAAGATATTCTCGATGAATTGCCAGCCGATACATTACTTGTTTTTCTAGCTCTGACAAGCGGTTAAATTGCGTATCTAGAAGCGTGCGAATATCGCCGTAAACAGCACGTCTTGCTTCTTTAATTTCTCTTAAAAATTCTGTAACATTATTGCTAAATAAGTCATAAACTGTTGTGCCAACTATTTTCAAAGCTAAAGGATTACCAGAATATATTTCGACTAATTCTTGTAATTGTTCATCAGTACATTTACATCCTTTATCCTGCAATATTTCCCTAGCTTCTGCTAAATTCAAGCTAGATAACTGCAAAACTTTTACAGGCAGACTTTTACCTTCTAGCAAGGCTACTTCTTTTGGTTTTTCCCGACTAGTTATTAATAAACAACTTTCATGGGATGCTTCTGCTACTTTTTTAAGAAAGTAACCATAGTTTTCATGTCCAGGTTCATATTCTCCAGCCCATTCTTGAGTTTTGCCCTCGCCACTGCGTAGCACTGATTCGACATTATCTAAAATGATCAAGCATCTATGTTTTCTTAAAATATCAATCAGTAAAAGTATTTTGTTATTTTCACTAACTGTTAAGTATTCTTCAGAATCATGGGGTAAAAATCGCAAAAGTTGGTTGAGAATTTCTTCTAGCGGTGGTGCATTACGGAGCGATCGCCAAATTAGATAATCGAACTGTGGCTGAATTTCTTTGGCAACTTTGGCGGCGATCACAGTCTTACCAATTCCACCCATACCCAAAACTGCTACTAACCGACACCGTGGAGAATCATTACTATTACCAACTATCCATTCCTCTAAATCCTGAATTTCTTCCTCTCGACCTCGAAAACCATCTACATCAACCGCTTCACCCCAGTCTTCTTTTTGTGAAGTAAAGTTTTCATGAATACCTTGATACTGAGCATATAGCCTCTGTTTTAAGTTATAAATTTTTTTATTACCGCTGCCTTCTATACCTAATTTGCGGTAACTTTCGCCTAATCTTTTTCTCACCGCTGGTTGAGAAATATTCAGTTTTTCCGCAATTTCCGCACCAGAATAATCTTTTAAGGCTAAGAGTAATGCTTCTAGCTCAGTTTTCGTTACATTATGTCGATTAGCAACTTTTGTAATGAAATCATCAGGAAGCAGAGGCTTATCCGCTGCGCTATTCATCTCATCTAAGCTCCACACAATATATTTTAGTTATCAGTATGTGAGAATATTTTCTTATAGCATGATTGTCAAGTCTAAAAAAGAATCTGTCATTACAGAAACTCTGTAACTACACAATTGTATTACTAGTTGGTAGCGATGCTATTTTAAGTTTCGCTGAATGTCTTTTATATTTTTATCCAACAAATTAAAAATATAGTCTACTTTTGTCTAGCCAAATCATCAAACAGAAAGATTTTTTGTATAAAAACCTACTAGTATTATAGCTTTTTACATCTATGTGAGATAATTTTACGGAAAAACCACATATAAGTTTACATCTACATAAATTTATGAAAGAAATATCCTTTTAAGCGCTTGCATTTTTAATCTAGATGTGATTATCTTATACTCATATACCTCTATGTGAGATATACAGATAAGTCCCAACTCAACAGCTAACATCAGGGGGCAACTAACATGACTAGCTTTTCAGGGCTGTCAGACTTTATCAGAAGTTCTAATTCCATCAAAACCATCTTGAAAGTAGGAGAACAATCCCCAGAAACCTTACCAATATTGAAACCGCAAGAAAGAGGCAGTCCAGAAATTTTAGCCAAACCCAAACATTTGTATGCAGTTGAGTTACCACTTGTCTTTTCTCACATGAGCATTTTACTAATTGAAACCTTGTCGGCGACTCAACACGGTCAGTTCACTATCTCCAGCAAAAAGGGGAAATACGAAGCCATCGTGGAACTGAGTGGTCATATTAGCCATCGACACAAGTTGAATCAACAAGAACTACAAGAAATCCAAAAATTACACGATCACATTCTGGAAACCTGGATAGCTTGTAGGCATTCCCGCAACCGAAAATAATCCACTACATCGCCATAGCTATCCTAAGTCAAGAAGACTAGCAGCTTGGTGAGGTAATCAGGACAACTCAATATCTATTTTTTGAGACTTTGGCTCTTGATAAATCAAGACGTTTACGAGCCGGGCAATGTAACAACAATTACGTGTCCGGCTTTTTGCTTAGGTTTTTCTATCACGAAGGAAATTTTATGAGCAACAAACAGGATGAAAGGTCTCGTGTTGAACTCCCATCTGAAGACAAGAAAAAAACTATGAAAACAAATCAAGAAGACAACCGAAATCCGCTGTTAATTTTGACGGCTAGAGGATTGAAATTTTTGCTGTTGACTGTGGCTGGTTTTGCGATCGCATTTGTGGTGTTTCATGTTTTTGGTGCATTTGCGATCGCTAAAAGCCTGCTATCTTTCGATGTTTGGGTTTGGTTTATCCGGGGTGCAGTCTCGCTGTTCTGTTTATTTGCGATCGCCATGATTTTCGAGTCCTGGCGTTAATTCAAATTTACGGTGCTGTTCACATATTGCCTTTGGCTTATTTCCAAGTTGTTCCACATTTAATTTGCACAACCCACGTAGCTAAATACCTTACTGCTATTGGGTTTTATTCTTTTGACTTTTGACTTTTAACTTTTGACTTGCTTATTTAGCCAAAGGCTTCACATTACAGGAGATCATATTTATGTCAGATAACAACAATGGCATCAAAGGTGAAACACTCTCACCAATTTTGGTAATCTTAGTTGCAGGCTCGATATCTTTAGCAATTGTCAATAAAGAAAATCATCCTGCTTATTTCGACCTCGTAAAAATAGCAATGGTTTATAGCTTTGGCTCTCACAAATCCAAAGGTAAACCGAAAGAGTAAGCCAAAATTGAGATGGGTGGCGAGTAGGGAGTGGAAAAACACTCAACACCCAGCACTCCACACTCAGCACTTTGCCATACATAACGAATCTTTAATTTTTCAATGTCAGACGTAAATTCAAATAAGTCAACGTGAGTTCGATGAACCTCTCCCCAACCCCTCTCCGAGGCGGAGAGGGGCTTTAAAATTCTTGGTTATTAACGAAAAAGTATGTTTTTGAAGCCTCTCTCCTTGCAGGGGAGAGGTTTCGAGAGGGGTTTTTCATCCGTCGAACTCACGTTAAGTCAGAACTTAGGCAGTGAGACGAAAAATCAAGGATTTAGGCGGGTCTGAGGTTTAAGTGAGCAAAACCCTTACACCCCCCACACATCCAGTCTCAACAGATAACCTTTGTGCGTAAGTCCTATCAGGATTATTTCCTTCACAAAAAGTCACAATTCGGTAGAATTGGTTAAAGCAATCTCTGCTCTTGTGAAATTAAAGGTCTCAGCAAACTCATGCAACTGAAACTCAGTGCATTTCGACTAACCTTCGCTCCCCTGTTGTTAATTGCTCCCTTTTTCCTATGGGGGACAGCAATGGTCGCCATGAAAGGAGTTATACCCCACACCACACCACTATTCATGGCGGGTGTGCGCTTGTTGCCAGCCGGAGTATTAATTTTGGTTGCAGCCGCACTAATGGGTAGACCCCAGCCACAGGGTTGGAAGGCATGGTTATGGATTAGCTTGTTTGCCTTTGTAGATGGGACGTTATTCCAAGGCTTTTTAGCTGAGGGATTAGTCAGAACCAGTGCAGGATTGGGATCAGTGATGATTGACTCGCAACCCTTAGTAGTGGCTTTACTATCGCTGTGGCTATTTCAAGAACACATTGGTTTTTGGGGATGGTTAGGACTGGGTTTAGGAGTTACGGGTATTAGCTTAATTGGCTTACCAGATGAATTGATTTTTCATTGGCTGGGTACACAAGGAAATATCACAATAGGTAATTGGCAAGATTTATTTGCCAGTGGTGAATGGTTAATGCTGTTAGCGGCGCTGTCGATGGCAGTAGGAACAGTATTGATTAGATTTGTAACGCGGTATGCTGACCCTGTAAGTGCCACCGGATGGCACATGATTATCGGTGGTTTGCCATTATGGGGAGTTTCCGCGTTTACAGAATCTCAGCAATGGCAGAATATTGTGGCATCTGATTGGCTGGCCTTGGGATATGCCACAGTATTTGGTAGTGCGATCGCTTACGGTTTATTTTTCTATTTTGCTTCTAGTGGTAGTCTGACTAGTCTCAGTTCCTTAACCTTCCTCACACCAATATTTGCCTTACTCTTTGGTAACCTCTTCCTCTCGGAAATTCTCAGTCCGTTGCAGTGGATAGGAGTTTGCCTGACATTGATCAGCATCTATCTCATCAATCAGCGCGATACCTTAGGTAGAAAAAACCAAACGCTAAATATTCTGGAACAAACTGCTACACAGCAGCCACAAGTGTTAGATGCATCTGCAAAGAAGCTTAATGCCGTACCCATACAAATTAGAGAATCTGAGACAGAAACAGTACCATAACTGGCGCAGGCTGCGGTGTACACACAAGTCGAAAATTTCATGTTGAAACCATATTCCACTTAGAACTAAAGTTCTAGGCTAATAGCAAAAGTCCACTCAAGTGGACTGGAATATAGCGGTTCTCACTTCAATGCAATACAGTCGTCACCTCACCCCGTATTTGCTAACGCAAACACTCCCCTCTCCTTACCAAGGAGAGGGGTTGGGGGTGAGGTGAAAAAATCTATTTCATGCAAACGAGAACTGCTATAAATTTTTCGTTGAGTCCTCTTGATATCATGTCCGGTGAAAGACTATCATTAAGGCAGCTTCAGGTGCAGAGGGGCAGGGGAGCAGAGGGGAAGGGTTTTTGGGTTCTCTGCATAGATTCGGGAATTATAACTAATTAGCCGGACTTGATATGAGATGCTATACAAATAATTAATGAACTTCGTTGAGAATATCTTGTAAGCTGAGTAATAATTCATTGACAGTATAGGGTTTAGATAAAAATTTCTTGACACCAATTTTCATAATTTCTGCCAGTTTATCTTTAGGCATCAGTCCGCTGGTAGCAATAATTTTGACTTGGGGGTTGATTTTTTGCAAGGTACGGATAGCAGTTATGCCATCTAACGAAGGCAACATAATATCCATGAGTACAACACTAATTTTATTGGCATTTTTGGCGTATTGTGCGATCGCCTCAATGCCATCACTAGCAATTAAAGTTTCGTAATGATGAGTTTCTAGCGATGTTCTCGTAATTTCCTGAATTGAGGGTTCATCATCCACTATCAGAATTAATTCTCCATGACCTTTTTGCAGTGTAACTTCTTCTTGGCTAAAGGTTTCCTGTTCCCCGACAGCTGGCAAGAAAACCTTAAAGCAAGTACCATTTCCTACTTGGCTTTGTACACTCACAAAGCCACCGTGACTTTTCAGAATTCCTAGAACCGTGGAAAGCCCTAAACCTGTACCTTGTCCTACCGCTTTAGTAGTGAAAAATGGCTCAAAAATTCTATCTAAAATTTCTTCTGGAATGCCAATCCCTGTATCGCAGACACTAATCACTATGTAAGGGCCTACTTTGGCATCTAAGTTCATCCGAGCGTAATTTTCATCAATCAATAAATTTTCAGCGGTAATAGTTAAAGTACCACCATTAGGCATAGCATCACGGGCGTTAACGCAGAGATTCATCAGGACTTGATGGAGTTGGGTACTATCTCCAGAAACCATCCATAACACATATGATAAGTCCAGACGAACATCAATCGATTTGGGTAGCGTCTCTTTTAAAATCTTGGCGACTTCCACGATTAAATGTCTGGGTTGTAAATTTATCCGCTGACCTTCGACACCTCGTGCAAACGATAACACCTGTTTAACTAAGTCCGCTCCTCGTTTAGCATTAATTTCTAAGATTTCTAACAGATGCTGCGTTCGCTCATCAGCATCGGGGAATTTTAGCGGTAGTAGTTGCGCTCCAGCTAAAATCGGTGTCAGGATATTGTTGAGGTCGTGAGCGATACCACTGGCTAAAGTCCCGATACTTTCCATGCGTTGGGCGCGGAATAGTTGCGCTTCTAAGCGTTTTTTTTCAGTAATGTCTGTATCAACGCTCAGGATTGATTTGGGTCTTCCTTGAGGATCGCAGACCAAACTCCAGCGACTGGCAACTAATACTTCTTTACCAGTTTTAGTGCGTTTTGTTAACTCCCCTTGCCACTTACCTTTGCTGATGACGTTTAACCAAGCTGCTTCAAATTCTGGGGGAGATTCATCAAATAACAACTCACTGACATTTCTGCCCCAAGCCTCTTGTACTTGCCAGCCGTAAAGATTTTCTGCACCTTTGTTCCAAAAAAGAATTTTGTTTTCTAAATCACGCACAAAAATAGCGTCAGTAGTGATGTCTAATAATGCTGCTTGTTCGCGGATTTTTTCTTCAGCTTGTTTGCGATCGCGCAGCGCGGCTTGCCGTTCGCTAATATCGATACTAGCGCAAGTTATGCCCAAGATATCTTGCGACTCATTCCGTAACGGCTCGACGGTTAAATCATAATAGCGAATGCCTTGGGGCGTATTTAGTGATACTTCTGCTCTTGCACCTATACCTGTAGTCAGTACAGTATTTTTAATTGCGGTAAGATTTTGAGCATCTTCAAGAGGGAGCAGTTCTAAGTCATGTTTGCTCAACATATCTTCCGTCGTCCACCCAGAAATAGAGTTATAAATCCAGGTGTAACGTAAATCTCTATCTTGATTGAAAACAAAAATTGGTGAATTTTTCAGTGCTACTCGAAATCGTTCCTCGCTTTGGCGCAGTGCATCCTCAATGCGCTGACGTTCAATAGCATAGCGCATAGAACGTACTAGCAAGTCGCCAGTTACTTGTCCTTTGACTAAATAATCTTGCGCTCCTTCTTGCACGGCGCGTAGTGCTAGATTTTCATCATCTAAACCTGTTAGCACAATAATTGGAGTAGCTTTTGCTTGGCGGGTAGCACTAATAAAGGTGTCAATACCTTGACTATCAGGTAGAGATAAGTCTAACAACATCAAATCAAAATTATCATGAGCTAACAAATTGAGTGCTTCCGACAATCGCTCAACTGGACGCAACTCTACCTTCGCGCTATTTACTTCCTTTAATAACTCCTGTAAGAGAAAAACATCACCAGGGTTATCTTCTACTAATAAAACTTTAATTAGTTCTCCTGCCATGTCCCTTACTCCGGTGGCAGTTTTACGATCGCAAACCAGAAATTTTCTATGGATTGTACAATTTTAACGAATTGATCAAAATCAACGGGCTTAGTAATATAGCAATTGGCAGCCAAGTTATAGGCTTTGAGAATATCTTCTTCCGACTGAGAAGTTGTTAGAACAACGACAGGAATTCTTTTGAGATTGTTGTCAGATTTAATTTCTGACAGTACCTCCCGTCCATCTTTTCTCGGTAAGTTTAAATCTAACAATACAATATCAGGATGAGGTTTTCTGGCATAACTCTCTTGTTTGCGTAAAAATGCCATTGCTTCTACGCCATCTTCCACAACATTGAGATTAATTGAGATTTTGCTATCTTGTAGAGCGATGCGTGTGAGTTCAGCATCACCAGGATTATCTTCTACTAACAAAACCTCAATTGGCATAATATTTGCTATATTAATCACGATAGTTAACCTGCTTCATCTGGAATTGTGAAGTAGAAGATCGAGCCGTGACTCGGTTCTGACTCAACCCAGACACGTCCGCCGTGGCGTTCTATAATTTTCTTACAAATTGCTAAACCAATACCAGTACCTGGATACTTACTTCTACCATGTAAGCGCTGAAAAATTACAAAAATCCGTTCAGCATACTGTGCTTCTAAGCCAATTCCATTATCGCGTATCGAGAACAACCATTCGGGGGAAGTGCTGAGTGCTGAGTGCTGAGTGCTGAGTGCTGAGTGCTGAGTGCTGAGTGCTGAGTAAGATGTTCTTCCCCTGCTCCCCTGCTCCCCTGCTCCCCTGCTCCCCTGCTCCCCTGCTCCCCTACTCCCCTGCTCCCCTGCCTCATCGCTTCTGACTGCGCCAATATGAATGCGTGGTGGTAGTTTTCCACGGAATTTGATGGCGTTACCGATGAGGTTTTGAAATACTTGTGTCAGTTGTGTAGGATCAGCTTGGATTACAGGTAGAGAGTCATAAGTAATGACTGCGCCACTATCTTCTATAGCAAATTTGAGGTTAGCGATCGCCTGCGCTAAAATATCTGCACAATCAACTTGGACAAAGGGTTGTCCGCGTGTAGTCACCCGTGAATAATTTAACAAATCGTTGATCAGGTTCTGCATCCGTCGCGCCCCATCTACGGCGTAGCTGATAAATTGATCCGCAGTAGAATCTAGTTGGCTGCCGTATTTCCGCTCTAGTAGCTGTAAATAACTTGTCACCATCCGCAACGGCTCTTGCAAATCATGGGAAGCTACATAGGCGAACTGTTCTAATTCCGAATTAGAACGTGCTAGTTCTTGAACATGGCGAGTTTCTTGTTCTAAAAGTTGTGCTTGGGATAGGGCTATGCCAATTTGGTTAGCTAACTGGAGCAGTAATTGCGTTTCAAAGTTGTTCCAATGACGGGGGTGAGCGCATTGATGAGCCACTAATAACCCCCAAATCCCATCTCGAATCAGAATTGGGACTACGAGGTTAGCCTTGACACCAAACTGTCGCAGAAATTCTCGATGACAGTCTTGGATATTAGCTTTTTCAATGTCTAAAATTGCGCTGATGCGTCCTTGACGATATTTTTCTATATATTCTTCTCGGAAACAAGGGTCAAGAAGGTTTTGTCCTAAAACTATAGGCCAACCTGGTAAAACTGCTTCTTTGACGACTGTTCCTGAACCATCAGGCCAAAGTCGAAAAATTATGACTCGGTCAGCGTGCAGAAGTTTTTGGACTTCTTGAACTGTGGTTTGAAGAATGTCTTCTAATTGTAAGGATTCTCGAATTTTTAAGGTGATTTCGGCAAATAATTGCGATCGCAAGTTTTGCCGTTTTAGTTCTTCTTCTGCTTGCTTGCGGTCAGTGACATCAAGTGTGACACCAATCATCCGAATTGGCGCATTATCAGCATTGTAGATGACAGTACCCCGTGCTAACACCCAGTGAGTACTATTATCAGGCCAAATACAGCGATATTCTGCTTCATAATCGCCGTGATTTTCGATTGCTTGTCTGACACACTCTTGCATATAAGAGCGATCGTCAGGATGAATGCATTCCAACAGCTTATTATAGGTAAACTCAACTTCTGGCGGCAAACCAAAGTTGATATGGCACTGGCTGGAGGTAGACAACTCTCCTGTTTTGATGTCGAGTTGCCAAGAACCTAGTTTAGCCGCCTGCAAAGCTAACTTCAGTCGTTGGTCACTCTCACGCAAAAACGCCTCAGTTCGCTGTTTTTCTGCTAAATGCCGCCTCAGTTCTAACTGACTAATTACTTGACGACCTAACGCCAAAAGTGCCTCTATTTGTTGTTGGTTAAGTTCTCGTGGTGCTGGGTCAATTGCACAGAGAGTGCCTAATATCTGTCCATCTGGAGAAACCAAAGGTACACCTGCATAAAACCGCACATAAGGATAACCTGTAACTGCGGGATTTGCGGCATATTGTTCGTGTTCCAGCGCATCCTTGATAACCACAATATTCTTGCGTTCGAGGCAGAGATAAGACAACCCAAAAGTTCGAGGCACTTCTGGCACATTTATACCAAGTTTGGCTTTGAACCACTGACGGTCTTCATCAATAAAATTGACCAAAGCAATGGAAGTGCCACAAATAAAAGCCGCTAATCGGGCAAGATTGTCGTAGGCTTGTTCTGGTTCAGTGTCTAGAATCTGATATTGGCGCAGAGCTTCTAGTCTCGCCTGTTCGTGATTATGTGATTCAGTATGCATTAAGTATGTTATGAAAAACTCAGAAAAAAGGTTTGATTAAAAGTTTTGAATATGTGATTTTTTAATTAATGTTTTTTTACTTTAATTAATAATTTAGCTAACTCTGACTTTTCAGAGAAGTTTTTTTAGATTTTTAGTTTGCAACAGAGAAAGCGATCGCCCTACACCTCAACATTGGGCATAATTTTAGTGTAGACAAAATACAGCATATTTTGGGTATATGAGGTACAAGTGTAAAACCAAAAACCATGTAGAGACGTTACATGTAACGTCTCTACAGTATTTCACGAATATCGAAACTGCTGTAGATGAGAGAGTAGGGAAAAACACCCCACTCACTACTCCTTATTAAACCGCTACCAAAGCCGCTTCTCGCAACTTGGCACTCAACTCGCACAGATTACCTGTATTGATTCGATAACTTAAAGGATGGGCAATCAACCGTGCTGTGCTGTGATATAAAGTCTCAAGCTCAATCAAGCCATTTTCGCGTAAAGTCCGCCCTGTAGAAACCAAGTCTACAATTGCTTCTGACATTCCTGTAATCGGGCCAAGTTCCACAGAACCCGACAATGGCACTATTTCTATTGGTAAATCTAGACTTTGAAAATATTCACGCGCACAATTCACATACTTAGAAGCAACTCGACTGTGCGGTGGGAAATCTAAAGGTGATTTGTAAGGACTTGATGCTTTAACGGCCACCGACATTCGACAATAGCCAAACTGCAAATCAACCAAATGGGCTACTTGTGGCTGTTTCTCTCTTAGCACATCATAACCAACAATGCCCAACTGTGCCTGACCATATTCTACATAAACAGGCACGTCCTGTGCGCGTACCAACAAACCTTTAGCTTGTCCATTAGCATCAAGAATCTGAAGTTGGCGATTTCCAGAATCTAAAAAAGCACTAAAATCTAATCCTACAGATTGCAGCAGGCGGATGCTATTTTTTAGTAGTTCCCCTTTCGGTAGTGCAACAGTCAACATTCTTTTTCTTGATATCCTTAGCGTGTTGGCAGTCATTTATTATTGAGAATATCTCGATTGCTTACCATAAGCAGCATGAGAATTTTATTAGTTGACGATGAAGTAGAATTAACTAACCCCTTAAGTCGCGTGTTAACTCGTGAAGGTTACACCGTAGATGCGGCTTATGATGGCACGAATGGTAGTCAACTGGCGACAGCCAGTAATTATGACTTACTGATTTTAGATTGGATGTTACCAGGAAAAACTGGGTTGGAGATTTGCCAAGAATTGCGACGACAAGGCAAAAATATACCTGTGCTGTTTCTGACAGCCAAAGATACTTTAGACGATCGCGTGCAAGGTTTAGACGCTGGTGCAGATGATTATTTAGTCAAACCTTTTGAATTACGGGAGTTGTTAGCACGAGTCCGGGCTTTATTGCGTCGTGGTGGTTCCCAAATTTATGAAATTACACCAGGAAGACTAGTTGTTGCTGATTTAGAACTTGATTGCGATAACCAAATAGCATATCGTCAAGGACGGATTATTGAACTATCGCAAAAAGAAAGCCAACTGCTGCAATATTTCATGGAACACACAGGACAGTTGCTAACTCATGCCCAAATTATGGAACATCTCTGGCAAGATGAAGAACAACCAAGTAGCAACGTCATAGCAGCCTTAATTCGCCTGTTGCGCCGGAAGATTGAGGTAGGTAAAGAAACTACTTTGATTCATACAGTTTATGGTAAAGGTTATCGTTTCGGTGCGACTTTTGTAGAGACAACGTGAGCATAAATTAATCCTAATTTTATCGAAATTACCTTACTATTCTTCAACCAAAGACTTTCTCATGTTAACTTTTAGCTCAGAGAGTAACATGATTAAAGATGAGAAATTATGGAAGTGAATAAGCCATGATGACCAAAGAAGAAATTACTCTCAAAGTACCTTATGAGGTAGCACAGGCATACCGTAATGCCAGTGAAGAAGAAAAGCAACAATTACAACTCAAGATTGTGGCAATTATGCAGTCTCAATTTACAATTCCTAAACAAGAGTCAATTACACGCTTCAGAAACATAATGGACAAAGCAAGTCAAGAAGCACAAGAGCGAGGATTAACACCTGAAATTTTAGAATCAATTTTGAATGATGATGAATAAACAAAGGTTTGTTTTTGATACTAATGTGCTGATTAGCGCATTTTTGTTTAGTCAAAGCAAGCCACGTCAGGCATTAGATCTCGCTCAAGATATTGGTATAATTATATTGTCCAGTTCTGTCTTCTCAGAATTAAAAGATGTTTTATATCGTCCAAAATTTGATAGATATCTCTCTTTGCCAATGCGGCAAGAATTAATAGAGAATTTAACAGAAACTGCCCAGTTTATTGATGTGAATAAACAGATTGATGAATGCCGCGACCCAAAAGATAACAAATATTTGGACTTAGCTCTAATTGGTAAAGCAGAGTGTATTGTTACTGGGGACAATGATTTACTAATCTTAAACCCCTGGCGGAGCATTAAGATTCTGACTGTTAAAGAATTTTTAGCAAAAAAAGCTTAGAAAAGTTAAATTTTGTGTCTTTATCGATTTACACTATTCAATATCTTACTGAGTTGACTTTGCAATTTATTCCGAAATTGTTGTGCTTGTTGATAAGTATCTGCACGGTCTTTTCCCGAATTAATCTGCTTTTCTAAAGGCTGGATAAAGTATTGCAAACGGGTTCTCATCGCCCAAACTCCCATTGAGGGAAATAGAAGTAAAACAAACATTAATGGAGATATGGGTAAGAATGGTAATTTAATTATTCGTTGTAATTTTTTACTATTAATAGTCCAAGGATGTAAAAATTCGCTACCAATGCAAATCACTGGCAGAATCGGAATATGATAGCGATCGCTCAACTGCATAAAGCTGACATCGAATTTTTGTAGTTGATAGCGTTTTTGCCAACCTTTACCCGGCCCGCGTATCCCTTCGGGTGCATATAGTAAAATTTTACCCTGAGCGATCGCTGCCTCGAAATCTTTAATCTCTGCCCGCACTGCACCTAAAACCTGTGACCATTGCGATGGTAGCCACCAAATCATCCAAGGATGTTCAAATAAGGATACATTCGCCAAAGGTTGCACAGCCCATCCGCGTGTTTCACTTAATAAATAACCTAAACTAATAAAATCCCAAGGAAAACACATTCCTGCATGATTCATGGCTACAATCATTGGCCCTGTTTGCGGCAAGTTAGCAATTTGTTGTAGTTCTCCCCGAAAATAATATTTAACAATAGGAGCTAAAATTTCCTTACGAAAAGCTTGTTGATAGTTGGGATTAAATTCACCAACTTCTTTTCTCGGTGAACGACAACCCAAGCGCAACCAGCGAATTAATAGTGCTAAATAAAACCCACAAGGTATCAAAAATAATATGTATTCCAACCAATTCCAACCATCAGGGTCGCTGTGATAATGTTGCCAGTGGCGGTTAAACAAAACTAACCATCCTGGTGGATACCAAAGGCAAATCCAATCAACCCAGCTAAATTTATAGTCTTTATCTGACGATGTTTCTAGCGACTGGTTAAGGATATTTTCGGAATGTTGATTAATCACTACGTTCATGCGGATTAGGCAACAGTATGGTTATATCTTAGCTATTAATTTTAAACATAGACATCCCACTGAGGATGTAAAATTATTTACATTTATGGGTATGAGTTGAAACAAAAGAGGCTCACCATATATCTGAGTCCACTGAATCAAGAGTGTGTGAGTGATAGAATAATATAAATACGCAATTAAATTTCCTCTGTAAATGAATAAAGCATTGGATGAAACCCTTTCGCTTGAGATAGCTAAACGCATCAAAAGTAAGGCAAATAAAACTTTTGATAATGCTTACAAAGCAGCATTAGCCACAGAGGGAGCAATTTATGTTCAAGGGTTTTTAGTTTATCCTGGTAAACCCTATAGGCCTGTTGAACACGCTTGGATAGAGTTAAACGATACATCTGGTGAAGACTCCCTCACACGCATCATTGATCCCAACTTACCCCATTTACGCAAAAATGCTCAAAAACTTTGGTATTTTGCAGCACAAACTTTGAATGTCAAACAACTAAAGGCCATCATCGAAGAATCTAAAGAAGATTATCCTGAAGATGATCCACTACCAATTTATGGCACAACACCTTATGAATATTATGGTGATGTCATGTTGGGTGGTAAAGAATATTTAGCAGCCTATCAAGCCGCAGAAGCTAAGTGCAGCGAGTTAAAAGAACTCAATTGATATTAACTCAATAAATATTGACCATTGACTTTTGACAAATCAATAAGATTTTCCATCACTACCAAAATATTCTCGATAGCTACAAATTTTATTGCCGCGCACATCAAAAGAAACTGCAACACGATTTTTATAAGGTTGTCCTAACAACAGTCCTTCATCACGGAACTCAAATACAACTGTTGTATCATTACTAGTAACGCGGTCAACAGAAGTTAATGTAATTCCTGAACTGAATGATTCAGAAACATATTGAAAAAACTCTTGGGCGCGTTCTTTTCCCTCATTTAACCCGTGAAATTTTCCCATCGGAAACCATAAGGTAAAATCTTCTGTAAGCATATCGAGAAAAGCTTGCCATTCTCCAGTGGCTAGACCATGTGTAAAATGCTCAAATGCTTGGTGAGCGACTTTTAAAGTATTTTCTGCATCTTTTACCATTGTTAACCTCATACAATGTATTATCCAGATATTTTGGTGCGATCGCACCAAAATGAGGAGCAAAAATGACTCAAGGACAACCAGACAGACTAGACAGAATAGAAGCAACATTAGAGAGAGTATCACAACAACTGGACAATCAAGTTGTTGTGAATGCTGAACTGAGACAATCGACATCCCAGTTAACCCAGTCAGTAAATGAAATTGCCACAAGCATCAACTTGTTGCTGCAAACAGTCACAATTCATCAGCAAAACTTTGAAGTACTCACTGTCAATATGCAGCAAATGCAAGCAGACATTAGAAATTTACAGATTGAAAACCGTCGAATACTTGGGATTCTGGAACGGCAAAGCGAAAATTAGCAACAAAAAACGGGGTTTCTGTTACCTCAGTCAACCGTCAACAGTCTGTAGAAAACCTTATGCGATCGCACATTAAAAATCTGGCTGTAAAAAACCGTAATTATCTAAACTATATATTTTCTCTAATCTAAAATATCCTTTATTGATATCTATTAATAAAGTCATCATCCTATAGAAATAAATATTTATATATACAAAAATCGATGATTATCTAAGATTTTTAATAGAAAATACTATTAATGCAATTTAGTATTTCCTCACATTTGCCTACCTACAAATAGAGTAAAAGTATATGACTATCACTCCTAACAAACAATCAGTAAATACTTCACCAACACCAGCAAACCATCAAGAGTTTGATTGGAGAAACTGCTGGTATCCCATTGCTTTTACACAAGACTTACCAAAAAGTCATCCTTACAAGTTTTCTCTCTATGAAGAACCTTTGGTTTTATTCCGAAATCAGGATGGAAAATTAGGTTGTTTAACAGACCGTTGCTCTCATCGTGCTGCTAGACTGTCTGATGGACAAATTATAGATGGCAGAATTGAGTGTTTATATCACGGTTGGCAATTTGGTACTGATGGTAAATGTCTGCATATTCCGCAATTACCTGAAGATGCCAAAATTCCCACAAATGCTTGTATTAAATCCTTTCCAGTTGTAGAACGCCAAGGTATTGTTTGGATGTGGGCTGGAGAGGAAAAACCTGTTGAGGATTTAATTCCCACAATAGCAGAATTGGACAAACCAGAGGTATTCTGCACAGATTACACACGCGATTTACCTTATGACCAAACCTATTTTATTGAAAATGTAATTGATCCAGCGCACGTTTATATTAGCCATGATGGGATCGTTGGCAAGCGAGAAAATGCACAACCACTTGACATAGAAGTTGTTGATATTTCCATTCAAGGTATTCGTGGTAAATGGCGAGGAACACGCCAACCAAATCAACCTTGGTCTTTGTTAGATTTTATTGCGCCCAACTTAGTTATTTATAAGTCTGGCGATGAAAAGACGGGTAAATTTGGTGGAGTAATTTTATATTCCCTACCTTTAAGCAAGAATAGATGTCGTATTTTTTTGAGAAATTATGGAAACTTTTTCCCCTTGCTAATGAAGTTAATGCCTCGATGGTTAGACCACATCAAGTGGCGAAATATAATTTTGGAAGGAGATTTACAGTTAGTTGTAGAACAAAAAAGACAAATTGAGAGTTTGCAAAAGAAACTCAAAGACTTATATTTACCACTTAAAACATCTGACACTTTAGTAATTGAATACCGCAAGTGGTTGGACAAATTTGGTAAAGACTTGCCATTCTATCAAGGTTATGACTCTGCAAAAAACTTCCATACAGATGAGTTGAGTGAAAATTCGCTAACCTTAGATAGATTTTCGCAACATACCCAAATATGTAGTTCTTGCAATCAAGCTTATCAGACAACAAACTTAGTTAAACAAACTTTAATTGGGGTAGCGATCGCTCTGGCCGCTTTAGCTATACTTACAGATAACTCTTGGGTTTCGCCTGTGGCTGTTATCGCTTCTTTATCAGCAGTAGCTTTAGCCTTTGCAGCGCAGAAATTAAAAACCAAGTTTGAGCGTGCCTATACTCGTCATTAGTTTTTAAACTTAAAAAACTTTTGTAACTAATAAATTAGTGGATGCAAAAAATAAATATGGTTCAAGCATACGAAGACAATAAAAGCTCATATTCACTCCCTAACAATGTGAACCTTTCACAGACAGATACAAGTATTCAAACTAATAATCGAAACTCGACAGGACGCAAACACGTCGAAACTGAAGAATCACTTAACTCAGTTCTCTCTTTTCCCCAAGTGCCTTTTGAGGTGAAAAACTTTGTTACTGGGGAATATGGTACTGCTCAGGTTTTATCCATCAACGAAAGTACAGGTGAATCTACACAGCGAGTTATCCTGCAAAAAGGTTGGAACGCACCTATCGGACATTTCACTACTGATGTCGAAATTTTTGTACTAACAGGCAAACTTGCTCAAGGTGGGTTTTTACTCCGCAATCTTAGTTACTCTTTCATCCCTGCTGGCATACCTACTGGCCCTTGGAAAACAGAAGAAGACACGATTCTTTTGTGGATGCCAGATGCAACCCCCACTTACATTACAGAAGACTACGCCAGCCTTGAGCAAACCCCAGCAACTTCTGTCTATCATCCGAATATGCAGACTCACGCACAGATGACTGAGTATGTGCCATTGCAGGAACTCCATGCAATGAAATGGGAAAGCACAACATTCTTACCTCCTGGTTCGGCACGTAAAAGCTTGTCTACCAATAAAAAAACCGGACGCGCCACATGGATTCTTGGCTTAGTACCTATGTGGATTGAAGGTAACTTTTATGCTGGTCATCCTACTACTGAAGAGGCGTATGTCATCAGTGGAGATGTGCTAGGGCATTGGTCTATGAGTGATGATCCATTTAATAGACGCTATGCGGCAATGTGCAAAGATGGCTACTACTGGCGACCAGCACACGTACCTCACGGCCCATTCTGGACAGAAAGTGGCGCACTACTTTTGTTTCGGACTAGCGATCGCCTAGACTGTTATTGGATACTACATAACCCAGATATTACCCAGCAAGATGAGGCACGTCTCCAAGCTGCACTTAATCAGAACAAGTATCCTTAATCTGTTAGAGTGGGAGAATAAAATAGAGGTAAGAGTCTGAAAGCCTTGCAACACCATTAATTCGACCATAGACATCCGCAGCATAACCCTTTTGTGTCACTTTAGGCAGATAAAAATCAATGTAGTAGGGGTGGAACGAAACCAAACCCAACAATGCCAAGCTTTTCGGATGTTGGGTTTCGTGCCTCAAACGCCACTTGCGTGACTGTCACCGAAACCCGCGATAGCGCAGTGGCTCCCCAACCTACGCTAAAATTGATGTTTTTGGTAAAAGTCTTATTATGTAAGCATTGAATCTAAAAATTAATGTACCCCTAGATAGAAGTACAAAATAGACCTTAACATATAGGATGCCTGTGAGTCTTAAACATCGCATTGATTTGTCAAATCAATAAATGTATAAAAGGAACAGCAGATGTCAAGAATTTTCTTATCTTTAAAGCAGGTATTAAGCACAGGTGTTTTAATTGTTTGTTCTATAGTTTTTATCAGTATATCGGGTGTATTTATAGGCATTCAGCAGCCTAGTTATGCAACTACCCTAGAAGAACTAAAGCTGATACCTCCAGAGTATAAACTTAATGCTGAAGAAAAAATTAATCGTGCCAATGAATATGATCCAGGGGTTGGTATTCAAGAAGAAGATCGGCAAAAAGCCTATGAGCAAGCAATAAAAGATTCAAAAAACCTGAATACTTTGGAAAAGGCTTATGAAAAGAATTTAAAAGAAGAAAAATCCCAAAATTCTCAAGGGAGTTTGGGTGAAAAAGCATCAGAACTTATTGAGAAAGTAACAGGCAAATAAAAATTTTTGAAAAAGAGATACGAAAGTTAAATTGAGTATCTCTTATTTTATTAAACATCTATAGCTATCTGATTAGATCTAGGACTTACGCAAGTATCATATTTTTTCGTTTAGGCTGTCAATGGTCAACCCTTCGGCTAAACTCAGGGCAAGTAGTCAAGAGTCCAAAAAACCTTGATTTTTGACTCTTGTAACAGAAAATAAGTGTGCCAGTTGCGTAATAAGCTAATAATCACTTAATTTGCTTGTTGAGACCGCAAGGGGGCAGGGGAGCAGAGGAGCAGGGGAGAGGTTTGAAGTTTTTCCCCAAAATTTCAATTGTGCAACTTGTAAGCACAAAAGCTTACCAATTTCCTTTAAATTTGAAACACATATTTTTGTCCAGACGTAGCATTGCTACGTCTGGACATGATTTATCTGTATCATTTTTTTGTGAAATGTCATAGATGGAATGAAACGAACAAGTATATTAACAAGTTCAGGCTGGCTATTAGATAATTCGCTCCATAATTGCTCATCCAAGCCTAAACGATGGGCAGCAATGGTTTTCTACCCATGTTGATTGAGTACAGATGCTACAGCCTGCCCCATGTCACCCGGACTTAAAATACCTACTGTTTGGATTGGCAGAAAGAGTTTGATTGTTCTCTGTATTCAGCTTTTAAATATAGCAGTCGAAGCATAGGTTAGGACGATGTTGATTGCTGAAACCCCTGATAATACTGAGTTTCTACTCAGCACGAGCGCGAGAAGTTGCAAGGAGGAGCCAGTCCGTTGCGGGGGTTTCCTCCGTTGAAGGAACTGGCGTGGTCTCCATCCGGGCAAACTTCGGTGACTCAGCACTCAGCACTTTGCTATAACACGCTGATTTTGGTGATTGAGTTTTTGATAAAATACTGTAAATCGAGAGGGTTATCGTATTTTGCTGTGATTAGGAAGTTATCACAATTCATTCTCATAAAGCAAGCTATTTAATGACTTTAATTAAAGTGAATCTTTGCAGTTATCTAAAAAATACTGTTGTCAATGTTATCGAGAGAGGAGTTATGACTCAGGAGCTATGGACAGAGGTCGATCGCTACATTACTGATTTGCTTGTGCCTGCTGATCCTGTGTTAGATGCTACGCTTGCAGCTAGTCATGCAGCTGGTTTACCTCCACATCATGTGTCGCCAAATCAGGGCAAGCTATTAATGTTGTTAGCGTTAATCAACAGAGCGCGTACTATTCTGGAAATTGGTACGTTAGGCGGTTACAGCACAATCTGGCTTGCGAGGGCATTGCCAGTCGAGGGTAAATTGATCACCCTAGAGTCCAACCCCAAGTACGCCGAAGTTGCCCGAAACAACATTGTCCGTGCTGGTTTGGCACATTTGGTTGAGGTACGTGTTGGGCGAGCAATAGATACACTGCCAAAACTAGCTACCGAAGGGTACAATCAATTCGACCTGATTTTCATTGACGCAGACAAGCCAAGTAATCCAGAGTATTTAGCATGGGCGCTCAAGCTATCTGGTCGGGGTAGCTTAATCATTGCCGATAACGTTGTACGTAACGGATCTGTAATTGAACCTAACAGCGAAGATCCTAGTGTTCAAGGAGTACGTCAATTTAATAAAATGTTAGCTGTAGAACCGCGTGTGAGTGCTACAGCAATCCAAACTGTGGGCAACAAAGGATATGACGGTTTTGCGATCGCTGTTGTTACACCCGAAGATTAATAATTTGCCTAACCCATTATCCAAAGCATGATCAACTTACCGAGTTTAACAAGGAGTGGGAAATTTTGAGAAACAAGCGGCAACAGACTTGGAAGTTAAACAAACATATAACTAAACAAGTTCGCACTCGTACTGTTCAAGGTTGGCAAGCTATAAGAAACTGGGGGTTTATATCCCTATTTTTGGTGGGAGTAAGCTTAAGTATAGTGATGACTGCTTGTGGGAGCAATGTTGGTAAAACCGATAATAGCGTCGCTAGTTCAAGGCGTGATATAAATCTAACGTTTGTTTCTTACTCAGTGACAAAGGCTGCATACGAACAGATTATTCCGCAATTTATAGAGAAATGGAAAAAAGAACATAACGAAAATCTGAAGTTTACTGAAAGTTATGATGGGTCTGGTTCTCAAACTCTGAATGTGATTGATGGTTTGGAAGCTGATGTGGTACACCTGTCACTGGCCCTTGATGTTGATAAACTTGTTCAGACAGGTTTTATTCAACCAGGTTGGGAAAAAGAAGCCCCAAATAATGCAATTGTGACTCAATCTGTAGGTGCGATCGCAACTCGTGAGGGAAATCCCAAAAATATAAAAACATGGACAGATTTAACAAAACCTGGAGTCAGCGTACTGACAGCTAACCCGAAAACATCTGGTGGTGCGCGATGGAACTTTCTGAGTTTATGGGGTTACGTCACAAAAACTGGCCAAGATGAAAATCAAGCCTTAGATTTTACTTCCAAAGTTTATAAAAATGTCCTTGTGTTGCCCAAGACTGCACGTAATGCCAGCGAATTGTTTTTTAAACAAGGTCAAGGGGATGCTTTACTCAACTATGAAAACGAAATGATTTTATCAAAACAAAAAGGCGAAAAGTTTTCATATGTTGTCCCTAATGTGAATATATCTATAGAGAATCCAATTGCTGTGGTAGATAAAAATGTTGAGCAACACGGGACGCGACAAGTTGCAGAAGCATTTGTTCAATATCTTTACACCCCAGAGGTACAACGAGAGTTTGCCAAAATAGGATTTCGCCCTGTGGATGCCACAATTGCAAAAGAACTGAGTAACAATTTTCCTAAAGTTAAAACTCTGTTTAAAGCTGACGATTTAGGAGGGTGGAAGAATATTCAACAAAGATTTTTCAATGAAGGGGCTATTTTTGACCAAATTATAGCGCAGAAATCTTTAAAGTAAATAGGGTAAAATTTTCAGAAATTTTACAACCTACATAATTCAGAACGTAGACTATGAGCGATATTAGATAAAGGCTCATGGTCTACAATCTTAGGTAAATATGAAAGCAAGAATAAGCATTTAAAAAGCTTGATTTTAAATAGATTGGCTATCATGAGGAGAAAGTTTTGAGTGGAAAGTAAAATTATGCAACAGCCTAATCAACCAGAAAAAGACAAATTTCTTTCTCCTCGTAGTCGTTACTATGGTCAGGTTAAACCAGAAAACTTAGTGTTTAATACAAATTTACAAGAGTTTGCCCAAAAAGTTAGTCTGATCACTAGTTTAGAAACTAATGGCAAGCTCTCGGCTCATCAAGCTTATAAACAAATTAAGTTACTTTGGAAACAACTCAAGCGTAGTAAAAAACAACTGTTAAATAGTAATAACCAATCAACATCATCATGAAATTAGCTTGATTCAAGGTTAATTACTTGAAAGTCGTTGGACGTTAGCGACACGATAATAGTTTCTGTATCTAAATCAACTTGAATTAACCAGCGATTCCTTCCTTGAGTGTCTAAGTTTGATTCACGACGACAGACTACTCCAATCTTGCCGGTGACATACGCTGGACGGAAAATTAACACATGGTCTCCGACTTGAACAGGGTCTGGGTTGTGCAATAGCGCTCCGGCAACAACTGTATCTTCTAAAGAAATGATTAAGAAAAGATTACATAATCTTTTCTTAATCAAAGCTTAATTTTAAGGAAACTTATTGTCAATGTTTTTTGTATTTAAAATCAAAACAGTGATGAAATAGGTTGATGCCAAGCTGATTAAGGAATATTCATAAACTTTTCAATTATTTGTAATATTTCAAAATATATGATTAAAAATATTTACAAGTTTGCTGCGGCTTCGCAAAATGAACCAATTGTATTTGGTGCTTGCAAACCTGGTTACTCCAATCAACAGGTATCCGATTGGATTAAGTTCATGAAAAACCAAAATATTCAACGAGTTTGCTGCCTTCTTCCCAAAACACAACTAGCTCTATAGAAGTGCTAACCTAAAACACATCTAAATTACAGAACCTCCTGCGAAGGTCGTCCTTGGTCATTCGTCATTTGTATTTACAAAGCGCAAAGTCAAGCCACTGCGATCAGAACTTTGTAAGAGAGGACAAGGGACAAATGACTAATGACAATCTCAACCAGAGAATGTACAACTTGAACCCGTACCAGCTTAACATTTTGCCACTCACGGATAAGCGTAAAAGTCGGACTTAGGGTAATCTTGAGTCTTGAATCTTAGGAAAACTCTCCAACTTGTTAGGATTCACCCAGCGATTAATAAATTGGTTGTTTTTTCGTACCTTAATTTGCACTTGTTTAGAACTTAGTTTCACTACCTCAGCCGGAATTTTTTGAACATCAACAGAGTCAGAACGCGCTTTGTAAAGCCAAATTACTTTTTGACCAACTTCAAAATAGTTAGGATTATCAACTAAAGAAAGATGTACTGTTGCCCAAGACGGGCAAGCTACCACTAAGTTAATTAAAAGCATTAAGACTGCAAAAGAAATAGGAAATATTTTCATATTTTTTGACAATTACAAACTTTGAGTTTTAAATTTAGAAGTTTGAATTATTTTGATTAGCCCCATTAAACATAAACAAGTAGCAGTCAAAGCAATGGGAGTCAGCGACGCACTATCTAAAATAATAAACACACCTAAGCCTATCAATACAAAGGGAACAAAATTATTACCATAGCGGGTTAGCAAATTGGCGATCGCACTTTGACAGGTTAGTTTGTAAGTTACGTAACACCAAACTCCAACTAGTAATAAAAAGACTGCAATAATTACTAGCAACTCAGAAACAGCACTATGAGCAAACAAGGGCATATAAATGCCTACATTATCACTGCCGTTAGCAATCGTAATCGCCGCCACACTATAAGCTTGTGGAGATAAAAAACTAGCGAAAGTAGGAGAATCAGATAATTCTATTTCTGATTCTACATCAGACGAAGAATTACTGTCAGAATTTAGCAAACGATTTAATCCAATGGTAATTGGTACTAAACCCAAAAGCCCAATCCAATGAGATGGTAATATCAACCCTCCTAGAAAACCAACTAGACTAGCAATAACCAGAGTACAGAAGCCTAAATATTGACCAATGACGATATGTCGGCGACGAAAAGTAGCATTCGCTTGAGAGAATAACAGCGTCAGGATAACTAAATCATCTAGGTTCGTAGCTGTAAAAGCTGTGATTCCGGTGGGGATAGCTGTAATAAGTTCGTTCATTTCTATGTCTTCTCAATTTTTTTCGTTGATGTCTGCAAAAGCTGGAGAAATTGCTATTTAATGAAGTGTGCAGATATAGCATCTCCAACCGAATTAATAAACTGTGTCTACTGAGAATGAAGTACAAAAAGTCTCATTTCACCTTCTGACCCCAATGCAAATGTTCTTTTTTATCGCAAAACTTCCAAGATGGCTTTGATTCAGCGTCAGATATTTAGGAATTAACCTAAAAATGTAGTGTTTCAATCAACAAGCAGAGATATATCTATTCAACCAACAGTATTGATGGCTCATTTTTATTAACGAGTCAGTTTTTCAACAACTTTGTTATTATCGCCTACTGGTTGCTCAATAGTAAAAGATTTATTATTGGAAGTTTCTTTAGAAAATTTGCTGTTAGTTTGAAGTTGCAAGCTTGGTAGTAGAGCCACTTTAGCTTCTTTGTTCTCTTTTGGAGTATGTACTAAAGTTACTTTAAGCTCATGGATAACTTGTTGCTGCTCTTTAATAATTTGAGTTAGTTCGTTGAGTTTTTCAGCGTGTAATTCATCTAATTTTTGATGTAGCAGTTCAATATTTTGACTAGCTCTAAGATTAACTTGATGATCGATTTCGGCGTTTCTGCGATCAGTGTCAGACTGGCGATTCTGACTCATCAAGACAATTGGTGCTGTATAGGCTGAAGCAAATGAAAATACTAAGTTGAGCATAATGAACGGGGATTCATCCCAGTGGGGAACTCCTGGTGTCAAGTTCATTCCCACCCATCCTGCCAAAATGGTGCTTTGGCAAATCAGAAATTTCCAAGAGCCTACATGGCTGGCTAATTTATCGGCAAGCCGTTGTCCGCGCGTTAATTGCTCTGTGGATGCGTTTGGAACTTTCTCGGTATGTTGATTGTGTTGAACTACTTGTACATCAACGCTGTTGGATAATGTTTTTTTGCTGGTATTCATGCTGCACCTGTTTAGTTAATTCAGTATGTGTTTGGCTTGATGTTTTAAAATTAAACTTTCCTCACGATAGAAGCAAATATTGTTTCTTTTTAAAACGATAAATAGAAGTGATGATTAGCGAGAAGATTTGAAAGTAGGGAAGAATTTTAGCGATCGCATTCTTTAAAACTGCTTTCGTTATCATCGAGTGCAAACGTGCTAAACACTGGTGATTACGCTTGCTATTTCATCTAGATATGTGTAGTATCTATTACTAAATCCAAAATACTATATTCCGAGCGACTAACTGGGGTTTACAATCAGGAGTCTAAAGACTTCACACTTCACAGTTGTGTATGTACTTTTTTTATTTATGACAAATAGGTAATTCGGATATGGCTGCTGAAAATCAGATCATTCACAAACAAATTCGCCTGAGAATTCCCAGAAATTTCCATCAAGAACCGATAATTTCCCGCTTAGTTTCAGATTATGGTTTAACTATCAATATTACAGCAGCAATTTTAGGTGCAAACGCTGTTGGTGATGGTTGGTTTGGCCTTAATTTACAAGGAACACAAGCACAGATAGATAATGCTATCAAGCATCTTCAGGAGATTGAACTAGAAATCTGGGACGAAAACAGTGTCAGTAGTTGGTGAGTCACTTTTCTACTCAGCAACGCCAGTCCGCTCAAGTCGGCAGAGCCTTTCGGCAATCGCTCATGGGGGAAACCACGCCACTGAGGGAGTCGGCAAAGCCGACGACAGTCACCTCAAGTCGAGCCAGTGCGTTGCGGTGAGCAGTCCGTTGGGCGGCTTTGCCGACAGTCACGGAACTGCGAACCCGAAGGGGGGTTCCAAGCGTTGTAGCAACTGGCGTGGCAGAGCCTTTCGGCAATCGCTCATGGGGGAAACCCCCAAGACCGCGTTGCCTCACCACGGTGCTGTCTCCCCAACGCACTGCCGACGCTCCTGCGTCGAAGATCGCTGCGCTAACACCACGGCACTGTCTCTCCAACGCAGTGGCTCCCCAACAAACGCCTAAATTTATGAAAGTCGGTAAAAATAAGGGTTTGAGATTTTTATCTAGCGAGAGTGACTAAAGAGAGTTAATTACAAAAATGCGAGATGCTATTTCAAACACCTCGCAATTAAAGCAATTCTAATTTTTATCAGTCTACAAACATGAAACGTTAATCACAATTAAACAACGGCAAAATTGTTATTGGTTAATGGCAATCCAGTAGATAGTTGGGCAAATTGTACCTGAGTAAAGGCAGCTGCACTGCCATCTTGGTCAAAGTATAATCCACCAGTACTTAGATCATAGATGAATCGCTGATTGCTGCTCGTTGCAGAGGTTCCAATTGTAAACTGACTAGCCAAGAGTAAACCTGTTAATAATCCACCACCAAAACCAGCAGCCGATATCTGAATCAGTTCATTAGTCGCGTTGAAATCAGAGAGGAAATCAACGCCTTGATTGTAACTATTGAAAACAAAAGTATCAGTACCTCCGCCTCCAGAGAGAGTATCATTACCTTTGCCTCCAGTCAGGAGATCATCACCATCACCACCGTTCAGGATATTATTACCAGCCGCACCAAAGGCAGAGAGATGATCATTACCATCGCCACCTTCTAGTAGGTTGTCTCCCGATGAATAGTCAACAATCAAGCTATCGTCACCAGCACCACCGTTGAGCGTGTTATTACCAGAGGCAGAATAAACACCGTATTCGGTGTATAAATCTCTGCCAGAGGCGGAGAGATAATCATTGCCATCGCCACCTTCTAATAAGTTATCGCCGGATGTATAGTTAGCAATCAAGCTATCGTCACCAGCACCACCTTCGAGAGTGTTATTACCAGAGATAGCAGTTATGTAAACCTCGCCGCGATACTCAGTCACATCCCCAGAGGCAGAGAGATGATCATTGCCATCACCACCATCCAGTTGGTTACTCCCGTTTGAATAATCAGCAACTATGCGATCGCCACCTGCACCGCCATAGATCTGATCATTACCATTACCGCCGCCATTGAGAGAATCGTTGCCATTACTCCCAACAATGTTGTCATCGTAGAATGTCCCTCTAATATCTAGTCGTTCAATATTTTTATAGTTAGTTAGATATGTGCCAGCAGAGATTGAACCTTGGTTAGTAATAGCATCGAAAGTTGAAGTGATTCCCTCGCTACCATTGTAGTTATAAAAGGATAATAAATCGTCTCCTGCACCGCCATCTATCGTATCATTGCCATCAGTATCAATACCTCCATCAAAAGAATCGTTACCATTGCTGCCGACAATCTGATCATCGTAGCGTGTACCTGAGATTGCTAATCGTTCTATATTTTTGTAGTTAACTACATATGAGCCAGTTTGAATCCTACCTTGGTTAGTAGTCGCATTGAAAGTTGAAGTGATCCCCTCCGTAGCTTGGTAGTTAAAAAAGGATAATAAATCTTCGCCTGCGCCGCCATCTATTGTATCGTTGCCATTACTACCCCCATCAAAAGAATCGTTACCATTGCTGCCGACAATGCGATCGCTGTAGGCTGTACCTGAAATCACTAACTGTTCAATATTTTTGTAATTAATCAGATTTTTGCCAGCAGTAATTGAGCCTTGGTTAGTAGTAGCATTGAAAGTTGAAGTGATTCCCTCAGTGGGATAGATATACGAAAATTTCAATACATCTTCGCCAGATCCCCCATCTACTGTTTGAATTTTTAAAGAAGCGGGAGAAGTAAATAACACGAAAGTGATGGAATCATTACCATTCCTGCCCTTGACGGTGTTATTGCCAAATCCACCTGCATTCGTGCCTGAGTAGTCGTAGTAGCTAGAAACAGTAAGATTGTCATTGCCATCACCCCCATCAAGTAAGTTATCACCTGTAGTAGAGTTAGCGCCCAAATTATCGTCGCCAACGCCACCTTTGAGGGTGTTATTTCCAGAGGTGGCAAATCCGTAATAATCAACACCACTAGAGGCAGAGAGATTATCATTGCCTTCGCCTCCATCCAGTAAATTATTTCCGGTTGAATAGTCGGCAATCAAGTAATCATCACCAGCACCACCTCTGAGGGTGTTATTGCCAGTGGCAGCATTCGTAAATGCTTGGTAGTCGATATGATACCCAGAGGCAGAGAGATGATCATTGCCATTACCCCCATCGAGTAAGTTATTACCCTTTGATGCATCAGCACTCAAGCTATCGTTACCAATGCCACCTTTGAGGATGTTATTGCTGGTTGAATAATCAACACTTAAGTAGTCGTTACCAGCACCACCAAAAATCCGATCATCGCCATAACTTGCATCGTTGCCACTACTGCCACCGAAGAGAGAGTCATTACCATTGGTGCCTACAATATAGTCATTGTAGATGCTACCTCTAATCTCTAATCCTTCGATATTTTTATAGTTAATCCGGTTTGTACCAACTGTGATTGAGCCTTTGTTAGTGGCAGCATTGAAAGTCGAAGTGATTCTGCTTGTAGCGTTGGTCAAATATAAGGATAAGTAGTCATTACCAGCCCCACCATCTACCTTTTTAGTTATTAAGGAAGAGGGTATAGTTGAGTACTCCAGACTTATGTAATCGTCCCCTTGACCGCTAAAAATCTTATCGTTACCATTACTGCCCACAATATAGTCATCATAGGCTGTACCTACAATTTTTAATCGTTCAATATTTTTGTAGCTAACTTCATTAGTACCAGCTGTAATCAAGCCTTCATTGGTAATAGTATTGAAATTTGAAGTTATGCTTTCAGTAGCCTGGCTGTAATCTACAGACAAGTAATCATAATTTCTCCCACCATCCACAGTTTGAGTCGTTAAGGAAGCAGGCGGAGTATTCGATGCCAACAAATAGAAGGAATCATTGCCATTTTCGCCATTGAGGATATTTGTACCTTGGACTTGAGAGGCGTAAAAAGAATCATTCCCGGTGCCGCCTGAAACTGTATTGTTGCCAGTAGAGTAATTAATCTTCAGGCTGTCATTCCCTGCATCGCCATTCAGGATGTTATTTCCCGAAGCAAAGGCAACATCAAGGGTATCATTACCCCTACCACCGTGCAGTGCGTTGTTACCAGAACGATCAACTAGTTTGTCGTTTCCCGCACCACCAATCAGCGTATCGTCCCCAGATCCACCGTCCAGCAAGTCGTTACCATTCTTACCTTCAATGCGATCGCTACCTGCTTTACCATAAATCTTATCGGCTCTGTTGCTGCCTATCAAATAATCATTATCGTTGGTGCCGATAATCTTTGCCATGACTTTTACCTACCTAGAGTGCTTTTTTCGTAAGTTATAAATTTTTAACTTGCAATTAGTGTCGTTTTAAAACACCAAGCAATTGCCAAAACTAAAATTAAGTTTTGGCTAATTTCTATCTGCCTTTAAAGTGAATATTTTCCCGAAGATTAACCCTAGAAATTAGCCAAAAAGTACTACTTGTCAGCTTTGATTTGTATATAAATATGGTCGTGTATGTTCAGAAATTAAATACTTAGTTTCATACTTTTTCAATCATCTTTGATGAATGCAGATGTTATACTTTGCAGTCCTCGTTGAAAAAGTAGAAAAAAACCAAGCTTAATTGTCTGAGATAGCACTTCACATTGGGCTGTTGCTCAATCAGTAAATTCCACTGTATTGAAAATATCAAGACAGGTGTCAGGAGATAGGAATTTGCGTAACTTCGCTGTAAGCTATTGCCTATAGCTCTCTAGCTTAAAAATAGGAAACGTCTAATAACACTACAATAACTAGATACTAGCTTATCTACCTAGATGTCTATACCTAAGTATACATCTTTGCTTACTCTTCACATTATTGATAATTGTATTTATAATTACTTCATTTTACTTACGTAAAGTGAAACAAAAAGGCTATGTCAAGGTCAAGGGAGTAATATCAGACCCGCAAATATTATAAGTAAGCTATAACTATGAGTTCGGGAATGAAGATGAGCGCTCAGAGCAAGTTATCATTTTAGAAGTTAGTAGCAGCTTGAGAATTCAGATAGAAACAAAAACATTCTCATTTGAAAGCTCAAAAGTCAAATTTAGACAATTACTAGTTGATAGCTAGTGTTAACTTCTATTTAAGGCACCAAGTTAATTTATGATAGAAAAATCGTTTTTAATCGATTCTTACTTCTAAAAGCGTCAAAAGTGATTTCTGACGTTAACGCAAACAAGCAAACTGATGCTATTAATGTCGCTACTACTGACGCTGTGCTAATGCTAACGCCAATCGGTCTGCTCTTTTTCGGTAATTAAACCACCCTTCTATCTGGAATTTGGTGATGAAGAAATTAATTAAAGGTCTGCGTGAATTTAAATCTAGCTATTTTTCGACGCATCAAGAACTGTTTGAGCAACTTTCACATAGTCAAAAACCCAGAGTATTGTTTATTACTTGTTCCGATTCGCGTCTTGACCCAAATCTAATTACACAAGCCCAGGTAGGGGAATTATTTGTCATCCGCAATGCAGGCAACATTATTCCGCCATATGGGGCAACTAATGGCGGTGAAGGGGCGACTATTGAATATGCAGTTCAAGCTTTAGGTATTCAGCAAATTATTATTTGTGGTCACTCTCATTGCGGCGCGATGAAAGGACTAATGAAATTACAAGGTCTCAGAGAAAATTTGCCGCTGGTTTATGATTGGCTTAAATATGCAGAAGCGACTCGTAGGCTAGTTTTAGACCACTACAGTCACTATCAGTCTGAAGAATTGTTAGAAATAATGATTGCTGAAAATGTTCTGACTCAAATTGAGAATTTACGGACGTATCCAGTAATTCACTCCAAACTCTACCAAGGTCAACTCAAAATTTATGCTTGGGTTTATCACATTGAGTCAGGAGAAGTTCTAGCATACGATCCTCATAAACACGCTTATGTCTTACCTCAAAGCCAACTTTCAGAATCAGACACAGAAGATTCAATCCTAAATCCGTTTCCAAATTGCGATGTGGCAATTCGTTCTCATCAAAACCAGCCAGTAGAAATTATACAAGATCAGGATCTCACAATCGCAGCACGTGAAAGGGTTCCCATGCCGCGCCTTTCTCCTGAGCAAATAGAGCGAATTTATCGCGGTTCAAACCACTCAAATTAATCAAGGCTGGCAAAACATAACTTTCTTAGCTGAGAATAAGGTGGCTTCGGGGTTTGGGTAACTGGCATTTCACGTTATGTCAAAAATTAATGTTCCTTTTTTTATCGAACAAAAAACCGGAACAAAAATCGGTAAAACCAGGAAAATCAAAAGCCGAATAGGAGAACTCACTCTTAAAGCCAAACAGCTACAAAGACTTGGTGTAAAGCCAACAAGCCGATTAAGTCCATTACTTCAAAAATGTTGTTTAAGGCTATCAGCCAATGAATCATACCAAAAAGCAGAAATTGAGATTGAGGCATTGACAGGAGTAAAAGTCAGCCACTCAACCCAACAAGGAGATATTTTCGGGCTTCAGATACTTTTATAGACCAAAATGGATTGCTTGCGAGTATTTCCACTGCCGGAAATCTGAGTAATGGTTCTTTTACCCTACGTCATTTTGGTGGCTATTCAGGAGTCCCATTTGATATAGGTAATCCTACAATTAACGGTACAGCAGGCGAAATCACCACAGGTTTAGGAAATCGTCTCACCCTTGGACAATCTTTTCCTTATTTATATTCTCAAGGAACTGCACCCAACGAAATCCGTTTGATTACTGCACCTGAACCTGTTGTTTCTAATCCAACATCTCTAACAACTTACCCTTTTCTAGAAGAAACTCAAACAAAATCACCAAATCAACTAGCCACACCAAATACCTTAGATGATTTTGATATTGATTTGGGAATGGAAAAGTTGGATGCAGACTTTAGTGGTAAATTTAAAGGTTATTTCGGTTTACCCTTTGATTTACCTCAAATTAATCTCGAAAAAGCAAAGGAGATCCTTGCCAATATTGAGAAAGAAACTGGAGCTAAACCTGCTTTAGTTTATGTAACTTTTGTACCAGATTTAACAAAAGAAACGCCACCAGATTCTTTTGCCAGCAGAGATTCTGATCAGTTAGAAATAATTGTGATCACTGCAAAAGGAAAACCGATTCGGAAAGTAGTTTATGATGTTACTCGTGCTGAAGTGCTGGCAACAGTGAATGAATTTCGCAGTACTGTTACAGATAGAACTACACAAGACTATTTAGCACCATCACAAAAATTATATAACTGGATAATCAAACCTGTGCAAGCCGAACTGCAAAAACGGCAGATAAATAATTTATTATTTTTAATGGATGAAGGATTGCGATCGCTTCCTGTTGCTGCACTCCATGATGGTCAACAATTCCTCGTTGAAAATTACAGCGTCGGACTTTCTCCCAGTCTCAACTTAACTGATACTCGCTATGTTGATATTAAAAAATTGCGAATTTTAGCAATGGGTGCATCTAAATTTAAAGAGCAAAATGCACTCCCAGCAGTCCCAGTAGAATTATCTTTGTTAACACAAAAATTGTGGAAAGGAAATTCTTTATTAAACGAAAAATTTACTATTAATGGATTACTTTCTCAGCGAAGACAAACCCCATTTGGTATTTTACACCTTGCCACCCACGCCGAATTTAAACCAGGGGAACCAGGCGAATCATACATTCAATTCTGGGACAAAAAATTACAACTAGACCAAGTGCGGAAATTAGGTTTTAACAATCCCCCAGTCGAACTATTAGTATTAAGCGCCTGTCGGACAGCCGTTGGTGATACCGAAGCTGAATTAGGATTTGCCGGACTTGCGGCACAATCAGGAGCCAAATCAGCAATGGCAAGTTTGTGGTATGTCAGCGATGAAGGAACCTTGGCATTAATGACCGATTTTTATAGGCAATTAGGGAATGAAAAAGTCAAAATCAAAGCCGAGGCGTTACGACAAGCACAATTAGCAATGATTAAAGGACAAATTCGTATTGAAAAGGGTAAATTATATAGTCCAGCTTTAACCAACAGTGTAGATTTACCTCCAGAGTGAGCAGAGTTAGACAATAGTAACTTATACCATCCTTATTATTGGGCAAGTTTCACCATGATTGGTAATCCTTGGTGAACATATCAGATATTGATGTATAGCAAGGAGGCAGGAGGTAAAAGTCTTACTATTCCTGGCATTCAAGTTTTCAAAAGTTTATAAACAACTGCTGCCAAAGTTGTCAAAAACTAGACAACAAAAATTAATTGCTGCACAATTAGCATGGATTAAGTTTCGTGATGCTAGTTGTGAGTTTGAAACAAGCGCATACGAAGGGGGAAGTATTGCTCCGGCTATTTATTCTGCCTGCTTGGAAGAAACAACAAAACAGCGTACTCAACAATTGCGCGAGTATCTCCAACGAGATGATTAATAGGAGGCTTCGCTCAAGGCAAGTCGCTCACCAACCAAGCAGGTAGTCGCTGAGCTTAGTCGAAGTGAGGCAGAAGGTAAAAGGGAAAAGGATTTTTTGAAGTAGTTTTTTGGATTCTTATCTTAACCTAACTAATTACTTCTTTTTTGTAAAAAAATGTTAAGTGAATTCAAAATAAAATTGCTTTTAATGAAGCGATCGCAATCCGCGAAGTCACTCACTGAGGTAGTCTAGATGAGAGTGAATATATCGCCTGGTTTGACATATCTTTAATTATGACTTCAGTTGTTTCCAGTGCAGCCCGCACAATTCGTATTGGTTCTCGTAAAAGTCAACTTGCTCTCGTTCAGACCTATTGGGTAAGAGAGCAATTACAAAACAGCTTCCCAGATATCAATTTTGAAGTCCACACCATGTCTACCCAAGGCGACAAAATCCTGGATGTAGCATTGGCTAAGATTGGCGATAAAGGACTCTTTACCAAAGAACTGGAACTGGGAATGATCAACCAAGAAATTGACTTTGCGGTTCATTCCCTCAAGGATTTGCCAACTAATTTACCACAAGGGTTAACATTAGCGGCAATCACCGAGCGGGAAAACCCCGCCGATGCCTTAGTTGTCCATGAAAAGTACAAAGACAAACAAATAGAAACCTTGCCCGAAGGTGCAGTGATTGGTACATCCTCACTGCGGCGACTAGCACAGTTACGCCATCAATTTCCCCATTTTACTTTTAAAGATGTGCGCGGCAACTTGAATACCCGCTTGGCAAAACTAGATGCTGGCGAATATGATGCCCTGATTTTAGCAGCCGCAGGATTGCAACGCTTGGGTATGGGCGATCGCGTTCATCAAATTATCCCCAAAGAAATTTCGCTCCACGCTGTGGGACAAGGTGCATTGGGGATAGAATGTCGCGCTGATGATACAGATTTGATATCCTTACTCAAAGCTATTGAACACCCCCAAACACGCGATCGCTGTTTAGCAGAAAGAGCATTTTTACGGGATCTCGAAGGTGGTTGTCAAGTACCGATCGGTGTAAATACAGAAATTAATGAGGGCAATTTAACACTCACAGGTGTAGTCGCCAGTGTAGATGGCCAAAAACTAGTCAAAGATACCGTAACCGGGGCAGCCAGCAACGCCGAAGCATTAGGTACAGAATTAGCCAACCGCCTACGACAACAAGGCGCACAGGAAATTCTCAATCAAATCTTCGCCGAAATCCAACGAGGTTCTTAGAAATACTAGCAAACAGATGTGGTTAGATAAGAATAATTACTAATTCGTAATTCGTAGTTCGTAATTAAAAAACAGAGCGACTCGATTATATGTCTGCTCTCAAAAAAGCGTATTCATACGTAGCGGAACAATTACGGATAATTAATTACGAATTAGGTTGCTGTGCTAAACGTTACATCTAGCGTTTGTATGGCTTGTGGCTTGACTGTGAAAATATAGGCAGAACCGGGGAAACAACAAAGACCATGCGGATTCTATTCGTTGCAGCAGAAGCAGCTCCCGTTGCGAAAGTAGGAGGAATGGGTGATGTTGTGGGAGCATTACCTAAAGTCTTGAGAGAAATGGGGCATGATGTCCGGATATTCCTGCCTTACTACGGGTTTTTACCAGACAAAATGGACATTCCCAAAGATCCAATTTGGTGGGGATATGCCATGTTTCAGGACTTTGCAGTTTACGAAAGTGTGCTGCCGGGTACTGATGTCCCTTTGTATTTATTTGGACATCCTGTATTCAATCCCCGCCGCATCTATTCTGGAGAAGACGAAGATTGGCGATTCACCTTTTTTGCGAATGGTGCGGCTGAATTCTGCTGGAATTACTGGAAGCCAGACATCATCCACTGTCATGATTGGCATACAGGCATGATACCCGTTTGGATGCACCAAGACCCAGATATCACAACAGTGTTTACCATTCATAACCTGGCTTATCAAGGGCCGTGGCGTTGGTATCTGGAGAAAATTACTTGGTGTCCTTGGTATATGCAAGGACACAATACAATGGCAGCAGCGGTGCAATTTGCTGACAGGGTAAATACTGTTTCCCCAACTTATGCCGAACAAATCAAGACACCTGCTTACGGCGAAAAAATTGAAGGTTTGCTGTCCTTCATCAGCGGTAAGTTATCAGGGATTGTGAATGGGATTGATACTGATGTTTACAACCCAGCCGACGATAAATATATTGCTCAGACCTTCACGACTGATAAGCTAGAACAACGTAGGAAAAATAAAGTTGCTTTGCAAGAAGAAATGGGGTTAGAAGTCAACTCCAGCGCCTTTTTGATTGGCATGGTAACTCGATTAGTCGAGCAAAAAGGCTTGGATTTGGTCATCCAAATTTTAGATCGCTTCATGGCGTATACAGATGCCCAATTTGTGTTATTGGGGACAGGCGATCGCTATTATGAAAGTCAAATGTGGCAATTAGCATCGCGCTACCCCGGACGCATGGCAACTTTCCTGCTGTATAACGATGCCCTATCCCGCCGTATCTATGCTGGTTCTGATGCCTTTTTAATGCCCAGCCGTTTTGAACCTTGCGGGATCAGCCAAATGATGGCAATGCGCTACGGTTCAGTTCCCATCGTCCGCCGTACAGGAGGATTAGTTGACACCGTATCGCATCACGACCCCATCAACGAAGCTGGTACTGGTTATTGCTTCGACCGCTATGAACCATTAGATTTGTTTACCTGCATGATTCGCGCTTGGGAAGGTTTTCGTTACAAACCCCAGTGGCATGAACTGCAAAAACGCGGTATGAATCAAGACTTTAGTTGGTATCGCTCTGCCAAGCAGTACGAGAAACTGTATCGCTCAATGTATGGCTTACCAAACCTAGAGGAAGAACAGGCACCACAGCCAGAACTAGTTTTAAATCAGTAAGTTCAAGCCCCTCAGACTGAATGAGGCTACATGAACGAAGCTTGCTGACGCAGGCTAAGATTAGTTTTTTCTGTATTTAGCCCATGAAGATGGGCTTTGTTTGTGTAGCCCCAAGCTTTAGCTTGAGGGCATTTTATGTACACCGTAGACCTATGAGTGGGTTGTTTTTAAACTCAGCACTCTCTTGTAGAGACGCGATTAATCGCGTCTCTACTTCATTGATTTGGGCGATTATCTTCAGGAGGATGAGACGGAACACCGAGTGCATCTTTTAACTGCTGTTCCGTCACACCCAACTTGGTGGCGGCGGCGGCAAAATCAGGACGGGGTGGGCGCTGATTGCGATCGCCCGGAGGATTAGCCGGAACACCGAGGGCATCTTTTAACTGTTGTTCCGTCACACCCAACTTGGTGGCGGCGGCGGCAAAATCAGGACGGGGTGGGCGCTGATTGCGATCGCCCGGAGGATGAGGCGGAACACCGAGGGCATCTTTTAACTGTTGTTCCGTCACACCCAACTTGGTGGCGGCGGCGGCAAAATCAGGGCGGGGTGGTCTTCTTTGTCCTTCTGGTGGTTGGTTGGGCGCTTGTGAACCCTGCGCGATTTGATGAGATGGATTAGCTGCATTTACCTGGTTTAGCGAAATTAAACCAAATGTCCCAGCTAGAACTGAAATTGCTGTCACGACCGCTGCTTTGTTAAGTTTCATAATCATCCTCTAGAAAGTGAAGTTGTTGATGTTTTTTATTTAATCGGCTCAAAATTACAGTTCGCCCTGCTTGTGGATTACAGTTTTGTAATTTTTGTGCATGGTATTTTGCCTAAATCACCAAACAAGGCAAAAGTAAAAAGTTAAAAGGCAAAAGAAAGAAAAATAAAAATGGTTTAAGCACCATTATTTATTTATGGAACGAGGTAAAAACATTTGTTTCGAGACGCATAGCGTCGGCAGCGCCGTGGGCGGGTTTCCCGACAGTCGTGCGACTGCCGTCGAGAAACAATATCTCCTTATCAAATCCCCTAAATTTATTGATGGGGATTATCTTTTTACTTTTTACTTCTTAAGTTATCTGAAGCCCAACATCAAAGGTTGCGGTGTAACCTTGTCCATTGTTTGTCAGCTTGAGCAACATTTGCTTGCCACCATCTTGAAATATTCCATCATCAGCATTTTTTTGAGTGCGCTGTCCCTTGCTGGCGTAGGGTGCTTGGGTGTAAATGCGATCGCTCATCGCATCATCAAAATATAGTTGCGACGTAAACTCGTAACCCTGCCCTGATGTCTCATCAGTACGCACCTTAAAGTGGATATGGACAGTTCTACCTGGATACCAACCAGGATAAATAGTTGTGAACTGCACATTTCCCTGAGCATCGGTTACTTGATAACCACGTAAGAACTTTTTGCCGACAGTACTAAAACTGCGGTCTGTTACATCTGAATAGACACCCAACGCGTCACAGTGCCAAATATCCACGATCGCACCTACCAGCGGTGTGCAACCATTACTACCGACCTGAGAAATATGCAGCGTCAGTTGCAGTGGTACGCCTTCTTTCACCGAACCATCCACCGGATCAAAGCGAATATCAGAGCGATTGAGCTTCTCATCTACAAAATATGGTCCTTCCGTTTGCTGCGGACTTACGACACACGCAGGTGTAGCTGATACTGGGACAGCTGAACTCGACTGTGCTAGTGAGGAACTAGATTTTCTCGGTAGGCATCCCACCACAAATATTGCAGTTCCGGCTACCCTAAAGAGAGCAAGTGCTTTTCTGCGACTTAAAATTCGACTTAATTGGCGATTGTTGATGTTCATGAGGTCTAACTTTTAAGGTCTTGGCTGTTGTGCAATCTTTGTGTTGCGATGAGAAGGAACTTCGGCGTTTACCTGATTAGGTGCAACAAAACCAAATGTTCCAATCACAAAAGGAATCGCTGCTACGGCTAATAAGTAGAACGAGGTGAAAAAACCAAACTATGTAAAGATAGGTAAATACGGATAATATATCTAGCGAAGTAACACCTAGTAATCTTAGTCAAAAGCAGGCGGGCAGGGCGGCGAGTGATGGCGAAAATCAGCAGCCTTCGACTAATAATCGATTTTTAGCAGCCTTGTTTGGGTGAACATACCTGCCCGCTCCAAAGTCTTCTTTGACACATGGTTGTAATACCAGCACCCAGCAATTGGGTGTAGTTCCCGTCGCCGACATTCCTCTATTAATAGCGTGATTGTGGCAGTTGCGATACCAGTGCGCCGAAAGTGTTCGATCGTGTACATGCCGATGCTGGCGACATCACCATAAAGGCTACTCGATTCGATCAACCCAAATCCGACATACTCATCTCTCTTTCGTACCAGAAACAATGTGTGTGCTGCGAGATGCTTCTCAACAGGCGTGAAAAACTCACCCGCGTGCTGTTGAATGAAGGGAATATCTTCGGGGTTAGCCAAGCGCAACGAAAATGATTGAGTTGCTGTATGGTCTTGTGCATCTGGAACGACATTGAAAAAGTATGCTTGTTTTGTAAGTTGGCGGTAATCATCAAGCGCATGAGCGAGAAAAAACTCGTCGCACGTTGGAACGAGCGCCGCAGAGACGTGTTCTAGCTTGCGTAATTGCTGAAACACGGCTTGTCCATAGTGCTTATGTTGGTCAGTCAGGCTAAATTGGGTAAGCAAACTTTCACCATGAATTGACGCAAAGCCTGCAGATTGGCGAGCAATGAAGATGTGATAATGGTGCGACGCAAGGATATGTTCCTCCAGGAACGAATCAATGCGTGCGGGGAGTGCCGCAAGGTGGCTTTGCACCGCTTCACGAATGTCAGAAAATGAGACAGGGCTAAATTGTATGTCCATATCTACCTCTATCAAGTTGTTGCAACAGGTATATTTACGAATATTCATCACAATTAACCTCGAAAATTACTGTTGCTGACATTTATGATTGAGCCACCCCAAAATGACAGCTTGACTATTTTTAAAATTACAGTTTTGTAATTTGAGCTAAAGAGTAATCAATCTAAAATGGAACAATAGATGAAGTAAAAAATACTTGTGAACGTTCTGTTTGTCGAAGATGAAGCAAAAATTGCTAACTTCGTCCGGGCTGGATTGAAGGAGCAAGGATTTGTCGTAGACTATTGGGACAACGGTGATGAAGGATATCTGCGAGCATTAGATAACGAATACGATGCCATTATTCTTGACATCATGGTTCCGGGAAAAGATGGACTAGCGATTCTCAAACAACTGCGGCGGGAAGGGCGGAATGCTCCGGTAATTTTGTTAACGGCTCGCAATGAACTAGACGATCGCCTAGAAGGTTTAAACTTGGGAGCCGATGATTACATTGCCAAACCCTTTTTTGTCGAAGAATTAGTGGCGCGGATTCATGCGGTGGTGCGTCGGAGTATGGGCGATCGCCAATTCCTCAAAAGATATTTTACCAGGCGATCGCGATCGGCTTTTTGACCGCTTTTATCGCGGTGATCCAGCCCACACCCGCAAAATTGAAGGCATCGGACTCGGACTCAGCCTCTCTCGTGAAATTGTGCGGGCGCACCGTGGCACTCTGACTCTTGATCCTCTAACTTCTGGTCAAACAGGATTTACTCTCACTTTACCAATTGCGTGAATTGAATTTGTCTCACGCAGAAGCGCCAAGAATCAAAGTCGATTCAGATTAGATCATCTAATGTGGTTAAAAATTCCGTTCATCCTATGACAATTTGTAGCTTGTGTTCAATTAACTACTAGAAAAACGTTCTACCTCGGAAGTATTTATCAGCTTGACAAAATGAGCGACCAATTAAACAGAAGTTTTGATAGCAAGCTCTTAAACTCTGGATGTTGGCTTTAAAAATAGCCATGCCACAAAGAACGTAGCCGCTGTAAATAGTTGCGTTAAATCCAAAGCAGATAGATACCCATCGGCAAATGAAGCAATACTGCGGTCTGTAATCCCAAATAACCAAGATGAGAGTCCAAATAGCCAAATCCCATTCTTGAGATTGCCTACGAACTCCTTAGAGTTGGATGTTTGCTCGTCTTTCATGTCTTCTACTCCGATGGTGAAAAATCCAGTATCTGCAAATAAGTAGTTTTTGACTTCTGACACTGATTTACACCTATATTAATAAATATTTCATAATATTGACTAAACTACCCAAAGATACATCTCAAAATTTTGACAATCCATCTTTGGTACTCTTACCCGTGGAAGAAGGCTGCAAACCAGCAGCCATCAGCTATTACACCCATTTTTAACAAACAAGCTTTCTATTTAAAACTTCATCATGATGAAATTAAGTCACAATGGTATTAGGCAATCATAGAGGGTGCTGCTATGGATCGTCTAATTCAAATCATTCGGAACTTGTTTATTCGCCTTGAAGGTTATTTTTCCGTGATTTTCAAGGTATTTTTGAGTTTTTTCAGCAGTATTTTTGGCTTTTTTGCCAAAGTTTTTGGATTTAATAGCTCTAGCTCTAGTTATTATTTGGAATCTGATGCAACGCAAACTACCAAGCAAGTATCAGAACAACAACCGATAAAAACAGAGCAGAATACTACTTCAGAAACTCCTACATTTACACGCCGTCGTTCTAAGACTAAAGTAGAGGACTATTACCTCAACATGGCTCGTGATGTTGGAAAGAAATAGAAAATCAGGCGTTGCTCAATCAAGAGATGACTCTTGTGGGGTAAGCCGGAAAGTCTGCCATTTGAAGAAGAATTCAGCTATTGAGAATTCAAATCAATTAGTAGGGGAAAAAGACCACAGGTTTTGTAGGGTGCGTTACTTCATTAACACACCCTGCACAGATGCGTTAATATTGGAAAGTGTCTTCAAAAAATCGGAATGTTTAAGTATTTATACTTAGTGTAATTCCAAGCCACAACAAAATCCCCAAAAAAACGCTACTCATCAGTTTGATAATCATCAAACTGATGTATTAAACAAGTAAATTTTTAACAATTAACAATGGTAGAACGCCCAATTAAGAAATCGGAACGTCAGTCTCAAGCAAATACTGACAATAATTCAGGAGATTCTGATTCTGCGCCTTCTATTGAATCTAATCCTAAACGCTCAAATTCTAGCAACAATCGCTCATCTGGTAAAAGAAAAAAAGACTCTTCTAAGGATGAAATTAAACAGCAGGTTAATCCTGCACTAGCGCGTGGGCCGAAACCTGTTAAAGCTCCAATCATTGTTAAATCGGAACCTGAAACTGACTCGGAACAAGTATCTGAAGAAGCTCAAGAGGAACAATCATAAATTTCTAGCTCCTGATATAGTTAAAGTAAAGCTAAGGCAAATAATGCCTTGGCTTAATTTTTGAGAATCCATCTTTTCACTTTATGGATGATACAAATACAGGTGTAAGGCCGTAGACTCCGCCTTCAGGCAGGGTACGGACGGAAAGCCCTTACAAGTTCTTATATGTGTATCAAGATTTTGGTGAATTGGTGTCAGTTGGTAGTGTCTCGTTGTCGCTAAGTTTAACCAGACTCTCTAAGCCATACCAAAGGAGAAGATATAAAGTGGTTGTCTTCCATCGTGCTAACGGAGGAAGCAATCTTTTAAGAACGATCGCAACTACAGTAAAAGGTATAATTACTCGCAAATCAACGCTTTCTTTGGTTATCTGTTGGACTTGCTGATTCAGGTTAGATAACGTGGGAATTAACTTTGCAGGCTGGGATTTTTTATCTGGGGTATCAATGATGATTATCCCTTGAGCCTGTAATTTATCTAAAACCTCTGTAAAACTGCTACTTTCAACAGGAGAGTATATTGTCATACTGCCTGTTTGAGAATTCACCTTAACTTGATCAATCTGCGGAAAAAAGACTTTGAGGGAATTAGCAATTAGCTGAATTTCCGCTTTATTTTGATGCTGAGGGGAAATTTTGAGCCGTAGCCTACCCGGAGTTTGACTGACAATTTGGATATATATTGGTGTGGATAAATTCTCTAAAGGTAATTCTGGCATAAAACCTCAAACTAATGTAGATGTAATTGCCTGTATAGTTAGTGAATTCATCCTCCTAAAATCGATTAAGGTCAGGATCATGTAAGCAAATTAAAACCTAATCCACGCTTTACTGTCTATACTATTACCCCAAAGCGATCGCCAAATTTTTTAGTTTACTGAATATCAACAACTGATTCTTGGGAACTCAATTTTATAACATTATCTACAGTTGATGTACGTTTGGCGATCGCATCCACAAACAGTCCTTCATACCGTGCAATTGCCTGTTCACAAGCATAATGCTCGACGGCAAACTGTCTACCTTTTTTACCTAAATGCTCCCTTAGCTGTGGATGATAATACAACTCTAAGACTGCATATGCTAGGGCAGCTGGCGACTCTGGCTCGACAATTACACCTCCGCCACTTTCTCGAATTGCTTTAGCCGCTGTACCTGTTGCTGGTACTGAAGCCACAATTGGGCGGCCACTAGCTAACAGCAGGGGAATTTTAGAAGGCATATTAAAAGAGATGACATTTCGTTTCTGCACAATCAGCCCAATATCAGCAGCGGCTAACATTTGTGGGAGTTGTTGGCGCGGTTGTAACGGCAAGAGTAAAACATTATCTGCCCCACAAGATAAACAATATTGTTGTAATCTTCGCAAAGCGATCGCTTCTCCTGCAATCACAAAGGTAATTTCTGGAATATGACGCAACCTAGCCGCCGCCGCCACTACTGTCTCTAAACCTTGGGTTAAGGCAATGTTACCAGAATACATCACCACAAATTTTCCCTCTAATTGATGGGTAATTTTCCAGAGATTATTCTCTTTTGGTAAAGGATGAATAAAATTGACATTTACCCAGTTAGGAATACAAATAATTTTTTTGGGAGGTACACCTTTACTCACTAAATTTTCTAAAAAACCATCAGCAATCACGCTAATGGTTTGAGCATTTCGATAAGCGAATTTCTCTAATAGTTCACAAAATCGGATCATCCATTTATTACTCATTAACCCGACGCGCACTGCTGCTTCTGGCAGAATATCTTGCACATTTAACACCACTGGGCAATTGTATAGTTTCCCCAATAAAGCGGCTGGCAACGTCACTAATAACGGTGGTATCGTCAGCAAAATTACATCTGGTCGTTTACCTCTAATAGCTTGCGGCAAACTGGTAATGATAAAACTTAACTCTAGCAGTAATCTGTCGATGAGATTGGGTTTTGACTTGATCCGTAAGTAACTGCGTTGAATAGTTACACCATTAATTTTTTCTGTAATGTACCACTTACCCTGATAGCTTTGATAAATTTCTCGTTCTGGATAGTTGGGCATTCCTGTAATTACCCGCACTTCATGACCTTGTTCTACTAGTCCTTCTGCCAGTTCTGTCATTAAAGGTGCAATTCCAATCGGTTCTGGATGATAGTTATACGAATAAATCAAAATATGCATGAGTTATTTATAAAATTTGTGCAATCAGGCTGAAAGTTAAAGGTATATTTCTATCTAAATAATGATTGAAATTAATACTTTATAAATTAGTTAAATTTCTCTATTTTTTATTAAAAAATATGTATATTTAATCTGAAATTTGACTTTATTTGACATGGAGAATTATATCAACTCATAGGAAATTAAAACATACTTATCTACACATTAAACACAAAAAAACTGAATTTTAAGTATTGTCTTGCGTAATTAAGCTTGAAAAAAGGATTGTTCGCGCTGATACGCGAAAATACCCAAGAGCAACCCAAGTTTACCATTGATTTATACAATTCTCTAAAATTCAGCAATAGATTCAAACCTAGAACCCTAGCTGCTGTGGGAACTTCGTAATTGCGAATTAATATTAGTCGGATATTGAAAATTATGTAAGCAAACAAGTGTTGCTGCTGATATCTTTTTCCATTACAGATAACGGTATCTTACTTTAACAGCAACAGTATATATCCGGAAATTTTTATCAGCTATCTAATAGCTTGATTCATGCTAGGTAAAAAATATTGATACAAGCGGTTAAATGTTCAGGGAATTTCTGATTTGCTGAACGATCGCTCCCAAATCTTGAGAGATATCAATATAAACTGCTTCGGCTGGAGTAGGCACTTCTAGCGTATCGAACTGGCTTTGTAAAAGATTAACTTTCATGAAATGACCAAGGCGATCGCGCAATCTTTGCTCAATCAACTCATAACTGCCTTGGAGGTAAACTAATTTTACCCGTGGATCATCGCCACAAAGAATCTCTCGATAACTGGCTTTCAGCGCTGAACAAGCCAAGATGACATTTTTATCTGCTTGCAACCATTGAGCGATCGCTGTTTGCATCGTCTGTAACCAGGGTTGGCGATCGGCATCAGTTAGTGGTTCGCCTCTGCTCATTTTTTCCCTAGCGGCGGTTGAGTGAAACGAGTCTGCATCGCTAAATTCCCACTCTATCGCGGCTGCAAGTACTTGACCAATCGTGGTTTTACCAGAACCAGCCACTCCCATGATGACAATAATCATTCGTAGTTATCAATACCACATCATCTTTATTCTGGGCGGAAGGGGTATAGGGGTGTAAGTGTTCAAAACCCTTACACCCCTATATCTTTACCTTCTTATACCCAATCTCAACAACTAACTTTTGTGCGTAAGTCTTAACTCCTTTACGCTAACCCAACTAACTTTTCGCTCAAATCCCACAGGCGTTCAGCTTTAGCATCATCCCGCGCTTGGGGAGAGACTCTTTGCACAAAAGACTTACCATCTTTCTTCTGGCGATTTCCCCAACTCCAATAAGCACCAGATTGCTTGTACTCAGGATCGATGACTACTGCTGCAACCCGTTCTCCTGCCAAATCCTGAGATACATAACCCCCGGTGATGTACTTTTGGAACAAGGGGAAGAGTTTCTGGAACAAAGGATAATGGTTGCGGAATAGCGGTGTTTCTGCCACACATCCTGGATAGAGAGAAGTAAAGGTGATACCTGTTGATTCGTGATAGCGTCGATGCAGTTCACGCATGGTTAGCACGTTGCAGACTTTGCTATCTTTGTAAGCTTTGACGGGTTCAAATTTCTTATCGTCAATCATCGAAATTGGTGGTTTAAAGCCTGCGACAAAGCCTTCTAAATCACCCAAGTCAGGACGCGGCGGAATCTTACCACCCAGTTCATCTGGGTTGTGGGTGACAGTTCCCAAAATTACCAGTCGCTTATCCGCAACCGAGGAGTTTTTTAAATCCTCAAGCATGAGGTTGCACAGCAGAAAATGACCAAGGTGATTAGTGGTCATAGTTAACTCGTAACCTTCAAGACTGCGTAACGGCTCTTTGATTAATGGCATATAAATAGCCGCGTTACCCACCAAAGCATTTAAAGATTTGCCACTGGCTCTAAAGTTATTGACAAACTGGCGCACACTATCCAAAGAACCCAGGTCAATATGCATAATGGTATAGCCGTCCTTGGGCATTCCCACTTCTTGGGCAGCTTTTTCAGCCTTTGCCAAATCTCGGCAGGCCATGACAACGTGCCATCCTCTTCGAGCAAATGCTTTTGCAGCGTACAAACCCACCCCAGAGGATGCACCTGTGATTACAACCGTTGACTTCCGATCCTGTGCCATTGCTATTCAGACTCTGTTATCGCCTTTTACTATCTCCTGGATTTTACATCACTGCGTTATACAGATAATCGATCAATTTTTGCTTAATACTTGTTAACAAACAATGGGAAGAAATTTAGGTTTACAGTTATTAATTATTGCGAAATATGAAGGTGATATAGCAAAAGTCAAAAGTCGCCAGTGCGTTGGGGAGATAAGCTTTTGTGCTTACAAGTTGCACAATTGAAATTTTGGGGAAAAACTTCAAACCTCTCCCCTGCTCCTCTGCTCCCCTGCCACGCCAGTCGCGCGGCTGTCGGGAAACCCGCAAGGGGCGCGCTGGCTCCCCTTGCGGTCTCAACAAGCAAACTTTTGTGATTATTAGCTTACTGCGTTGGGTGGGCAATGCCCGACTTGTAGCAAGTGTCGTCGGGTTCCCCGACTCCCTCACTGGCGTTCAAAAGTGAAATGCTTGCAGTCAATTGGTTTTAGCGTTTTAGAATGTCCTAACCTATCTGGCTACGGCTATGTTTAGATTGAATGCTGAGGATAGATAACTTTTTGGCGATCGCTTTCAAGTTCCGAGTAAATGCGATCGCATTTCTAATTGCTGAAAATACTTACTTTCAACCTGTGTTTGTCCAAATAAATTGATAAAATTGACACCTAGTATTTCTATTTCAAATTAAAACAATATTGGTGGGTTTTACCCACCAAATAAAGTCTATTTTATTTTTATATTATAGTAAATATTCTCTAGTTTGATGATGATTGATAAACATTTCCATGTCATATTCAATATTGTCTAAAATAATTGAAAAATTAGTTCTATCATACTCTCCCTCACAAAAAGTTTCCATATACAAATTACTACCTGAATTATCAATATATGCTTTCATAAACATAAACAATAAATTTAATTCATTCACATATTCTAAGAGATTACCTCTATTTATATTCAGGTTACAAGAGTAAAGAATTCTAACTAATACTCCTCGGTTTGGTATATGTTTAACTATCAAGCCATGCTTTCTTGGGTGACGACATAAAAGCATCTCATCTTCTTCGTCAACATGATATCCATTAAATTCTAAATGGTTACGATATCTTACTAAAGGGTGAGCTAAATAATCACCTATATTAATTTCGGACATGGGTATAAACCTCACAAATTTTTTAACCAATTAGGCTGGTTAAAACTAGTATTCCCACTTAGAGAGCATTTATCAACCGAAGCGTGAGACAGCCATAGCATTTATTATTTTCTCAAACCAAAATCTATACATCGTAAGCTATACCACATCTAGTTTGAATATCAGAAATATCAATAGCTCTTGTGGGGTGGGCCGGAAAGCCTGCCATAGTTATGCAATTTAAATGTGTAACAGCTTATCGCCTTTACAAGACGTTACGAGAGTGCGTTTAGGCTCAAATAAGCAGTATGCTCTAACCCAGAGCATACTGCCATGACAGCCTATATAACTACAGCAGATTTCAAGAAGCGTGGATTATACCATTTAAGCGTCAAAGCTAGGTATAGAGCCTGTTCTTATTCTGAATTCTGCTGTAAGTCTCAGCCTGTATACCAAGCAGCATCAAGTTTGTCTTTAGCAGCTACAGTAGATTCGGTTGCTTTTGTGCCATTCATTGTCCAAATCTTGTCTGCACCTGTTGCTTGATCGCGCCAGTATACATCAGTTTTGCCATCGCCATTGAAATCGCCAAAGGATGGTGTCAAGGATGCGCTGTTACTGGGGAGAAACGCTTCAGATTTAACTGCTGTACCATTCATTAACCAAGCGGTGTTCTCACCAGTTTTCTGATTGTGCCAGAAGATATCTGTTTTGCCATCAGCGTCGAAATCACCAATGTTAGCTTGCCAAGATGAATCAAGTGTCTTAGCAGCGCCTTCTGTGACGACGATACCGTTCATCGTCCAAATTTTGTTTTGACCGGTGGAAGTATTTCTCCACAAAATATCAGTCTTTAAGTCGCCGTTGAAATCTCCAAGAATAGGAGTTAATGATGAAGATTGAGATTGTAGAGTAAACTTACTAGCTTTTGTGCCATCCATGAACCAAGCAGTGTTAGCACCAGTGTTAGGATTGCGCCAGAAGATATCACTCTTACCATTGCCGTCAAAATCAACAACAGTTGGAGTTAAACCTACTGCTGTGGTCTCTAGGACATTGGCACTCGAAACTTTTGTACCATCCATCAACCAAACGGCATTTTGACCAGTTTGAGCATTATTCCAGAAGATATCAGTTTTGCGATCGCCATTGAAATCACCAATTAACGGATTCCAGTTAGCATCTACCTTCTCTAAAGCTGCTGTACTAGCAACTTTTGTGCCATCCATGAGAGCAACTCTATTCTCTCCTGTTTGTTTATTCCGCAATAAAAAGTCGGTTTTGCCATCATTATTAAAATCGGCAATTTTGTAAGTCCAAGTGTTGATGTCAAACTTCCCAACAGAACCTTGTGAGAGAACTTGTCCACCATCCATGAGGCGAAGGACAATCTCACCAGTTTGGGCATTAACCCACATTTTGTCTACTTTGCCATCACCGTTAAAATCGGGAGCAATAGCTGCACTTCTTAGATAAGGGTTGGGATTAGCACTGGCTGTGACGTTTGATGCGGAAACTTGCTGTGTTGGCGAACAATTGGTTTCTAAAGTTTGAGATGTACTACTACGTCCTAGAAAAGTACCAAACCCTTGCTGACTGTTCAGATCTTCTACCAATTCATTGGATTTTTTCAAAGATTGATAAAATCGGTTGTTATTTGTTTCTAATGCGGAGGATTTTGGATTGAGAGACATAGTGCGTTCTGAATCACTGGTTGTGTTCAAAGTTTTAACCTATGAATTACATCCATTTCTGTAATTTAATAACAATTGTTGTTTTTTTTAGTTTATTTTATAAACATTTTTTGAATCTAAATATCAAGGTTTATCTACACAGCTTATTCTCTATAAATCATTTTGATATCTTTTGCAAGTCGGTAATAATCACTCAAGCAATTTGTCAGCATATTTTATTTATGTCAGGCTTTAAATATATAAAATAAGTTTGTTATCTAGTTATCAGCAATGAAAAATTAAAATGCTCAATAAATACAAAATTATCCTCAATAAAAAATTTCTGAGTACTGGTAAGAAAAGAGTAAACAGTATCTAAAGAGGCAGTAAATATTAGTTAAAATAACTGAAACAAGCAACTACTGAAAGGCTTTATCTGTATAGCCACTAGTTGCAAAATGTGTAAACTAATACGATAAATTTACAAATTGAACAGCTATGCAATTAGAATATCGGCAGTGTCGAGAGCAGTTAATGACAAAAATTGGTAATGGTACTGCGATTTTTCGGAGTGCGCCAATGGCAGTAATGCACAACGATGTCGAATACGCTTATCGTCAAGATAGTGATTTTTTTTACTTAACAGGCTTTAATGAAGCGCAAGCAGTGGCAGTGTTAGCACCACATCATCCAGAACATCGCTTTGTTTTGTTTGTCCAACCCAAAGATCGAGAAAAAGAAGTGTGGTCTGGTTATCGCTGTGGAGTAGATGCAGCTAAAGAAATTTATGGTGCTGATGCAGCTTACCCCATCAATGAATTAGATGAAAAGTTGCCCCAATATCTCGAAAAAGCCGATCGCATTTATTATCACTTAGGGCGCGATCGCTCTTTTAATGAAAAAATCTTAGAACATTACCAAAGTCTACTGCGGACTTATCCCAAGCGGGGTACAGGGCCAATTGCGATTGAAGATACCTGTACTGTGCTTCACAGTATGAGGCTGACTAAAACAGCATCCGAGTTAGCCATGATGCGCCAAGCAGCCCTAATCGCTATTGAAGCACACAATCAAGCAATGGCGATCGCCAAACCCGGACGTTATGAATATGAAATTCAAGCGGAAATCGAACGGATTTTTCGGCTACGTGGGGCGATGGGGCCAGCTTATCCTTCGATTGTGGCTTCAGGTGTGAATGCTTGCGTTCTCCACTACATTGAGAATAATCGCCAGATGCAAGATGGGGAATTGCTATTAATAGATGCGGGTTGTGCTTATGCTTATTACAACTCGGATATTACCCGGACATTTCCTGTCGGTGGTCAATTTACGCCAGAACAAAAGATATTGTATGAAATTGTCTTAGAAGCACAAAAGCAAGCGATCGCTCAAGTACAACCAGGTAACACCTTTAAATCAGTTCACGATACCGCCGTCCGCATCCTTACCACAGGCTTAATTGACCTTGGTATTCTTCAAGGCGAAATTGACAAAATCATCGAAGAAGAAAAATACAAACCATACTATATGCACCGCACCAGCCATTGGTTAGGCTTGGATGTGCATGATGTTGGCGTTTACCAACACGGTGACGACAAACCGCAGATTTTGCAACCCGGTCAAGTACTAACAGTGGAACCAGGACTTTATATCGTACCAGATACAAAACTAGCCGAAGACCAACCACAAACACACCCACGTTGGATTGGCATTGGCATTCGGATTGAAGATGATGTCTTAGTCACACCTACAGGACATGAAATATTAACCGCTGGAGTTCCCAAAGAAGTAGATGAAGTAGAACGAGTGAGTTAGAGAAGGCAGGAGGCAGGAGGCAAAAGAATAAAACTTCAGACTCACACTTCATACTTTTTCGCCTCCCTACTCCCAATTTCAGACTTCAGACTTCAAACTTCATACTTCCTAAAGAAGTTCAGCAGTTACACTGAAGCCATAAAAACAGAGATCAGTTATCCAGAGAAGGAGAGTCAGTACATCTAGCTAGAAAACAATGGTCAGTAATAGTTCTGTGCAGGCAGACAAAAACCAACGCTTGGTAATGCGCCTGCCACGTACCTTGAGTTATCTAGAAACCTGGGGTTTTGGGCTGACAGGTCATGTAGGATGGATTGGCACTGCACCGGTTATCCATGCAGCACTGGGATCTAAAGCTATTTTAGTTTGGTTGTTTGGGGCGATCGTCTCCTGCATTTTGAACTTGCAAATCCAAAGTTTAGGTAGACATTGGTTAGATGTGACAGGTGGAACACCTAATTATACGGCTCGGCTACTCAATAATTGTCCTGGTTTGGGTCTCTACGTCGCTTTGGGATATTATTTTAGCTGGGCAGCAGCACCAGCATTATATGCAATTATCCTTACCGACTTAGTTAAGGTTAATTTTCAACCTTTAGGCATTTCTTGTCCAGAAACTTTCTTAAAAGTTGTATTTACGGCAATTCCGTTCATTGTGGCGTTCAGTGGTACTCGTGCTTTAGCACTGCTGCACTTATTTTTTGTCATCCCAGCAATTTCATTAGTACTTTTGTTTTGTATTCAAGGCGTAGTTTGGTTAGTCTTCTCAAATGGGACTAATCTGTTCCCACATAGCACACATAGCCTCAGCTTTGGAGAATGGGCAAAGTGGTTTTTCCTGGGTAGTTATTCAGTTTATGCTTGTGAAACCACATCCTCTTTTGTGGCCGATAGCCACTCTCCCCATAAAACTTTAAAGTTTTTAACTACATCTGCTTGGCTAATTCCGCCAGTATTTCTCGGTGGTTCTTGGGTATTAATGTGTGCTGCTACCAGTCCAGAAATTGGTGAGGATACATTCTTGAATTTACTGGCAGCATCGCAGCCTTTTTGGGGAGAATTTGCTCCTTTTTTAGTCACCTTGCTGATTGCTTTCTCATGTCTTCTCAGTTGTGCTACGGCAGTTACCAACTCTCCGCGCATTCTTTACCAACTTGCTTTAGATGGCAAGTTGTCTCCCATATTCACAGTAGTTTCCCGCCAAGGTATCTTGGGGCCTGCTATCTTGATTACTTTTTTGCTCAGTTTGCTTTGTTTGAATTTAGGCAATGTATCTCGAATTGTTACAGTAGCAGGCACATGTTACTTGGTATCGATTATGGGGCTGCATCTAGGATTGTGGTTATGTCGGCATAAACCAGAAGTATTATGGCCTTGGTCGTCATTAGGTTTTTTTTTAATAGAAGCAATAGTTTTAGTAGTTGGGGGTTTAGCTTGGAGTTGGCAAGATTTATTAACTGGGATATTGTTACCCTTGCTGCTGATGATAGGAGATGCGGCATTAAGTCGCTGTGAATTTGCACCATTTCAGTCTCAATGGTGGACACAGCGTTACGAAGCGAAGTCTACTAGCCATAACCCAGACTTTGTAGTACTCCAGGTAATTGTTCTGGTCTCACTCATCTGTAGTTCTGCTATCGGCAGTTGGGTTTTGCGTGATTTGTTAGATGGCGTTAATCATACCTCGCGTAATTCTTTACTAGCTATTGCGCTAGTAATACTTTCGTTTGTCGGGGTAGCGATCGCTTGCTGGACTACCCTACCACAAATTGCTGCTATTGATGAAGCACACCAACAAGCCAAAAACCTATTTATTACCACCCTTAATACCGTTCCCGATACTGTTTTAGTCCTTGATGAACAAGGTACAATTCTTCAAACAAACGTAGCAGCTGAAGAACTATTTCAAATTAGTACCCAGCAGTTAGTTGGGCAGAACTTGAATCAATTCCTGATAGACAATTGCGGCAAACCAGAGCAATGGTCTATCAGGAGTGAACAAACTTTCAAAACGAACCAAGGCTCATACATTGTTGAATCTACTGTTTCGCAGCCATCTAATTTGCAACTGCGACAATATGTTGTCATCCTCCGGGATATCACTCAGCGTAAACTGGCAGAAGAAGAATTAAAGCAGTATCGTTGTCAGCTTGAACAGTTGGTGACAGAACGTACCATTGAACTCATAAAAGTCAATCAACAACTGCAACAAGATATTATCGAACGACAACGCGCACAAGACTTATTGCTGCACAACAGTCTACATGATGCTCTAACTGGACTACCTAACCAATCTTTATTCATGGAGCGGGTCAAGCAGGCTCTAGAACGCACTAAACAACAAAAACATTATGTATTTGCCGTACTTTTCTTAGATTTAGACCGCTTTAAAGTAGTGAATGACAGTTTGGGACATTTACTCGGAAATCAACTTTTAATTGCCATTTCTCATCGACTCCAGTCAGTTCTGCGTACTGGAGATATGGTTGCTCGTTTTGGCGGCGACGAGTTCACAATTTTACTTGACGACATTGATGGTATCAATGGTGCTACACAGATAGCTGAGCGAATTCAAAAGTTACTAGCTTTACCTTTTCAATTAAATGAACATAAAGTGTTTACCAACGCAAGTATGGGAATCGCGTTGAGTACAGATAATTATGAGCAAGCTGCACATATCCTACGTGATGCTGATGTGGCAATGTATTCTGCTAAATCCCTTGGTAAGGCACGTTATGAAGTGTTTCATCCCAAAATGCATGAAAGTGCATCTCTGCTATTGCAATTAGAAACTGCTATGCGACATGCACTCATCCAGCAAGAAGAATTTCGCCTTTACTACCAGCCCATTGTTTCACTGATGACGGGCAAACTTATCGGATTTGAAGCACTAATTAGATGGCATCATCCAGAAAGAGGAATTATTTCTCCAGAAGATTTTATTCCCCTAGCGGAAGAAACCGGAATGATTGCGTCGATTGGACAATGGGTGCTTTATGAAGCGTGCCGTCAATTGCAAGCATGGCATCAACAATTTCCCACTTGGCCACCCTTGACAATTAGCGTCAACTTTTCTGGCAAACAAATTATGCAGCCTGATATCGTCAAACAGGTTAAACAAGTTTTGCAAGACACTGGCTTGGCAGCAGGTAGTTTGAAGTTAGAAATTACTGAAAGCTTGCTGATGGATAATTTTGAATTAGCAACCGCTATGCTTTCACAGCTAACAACCTTGAATGTAGAATTGCACATGGATGATTTTGGTACAGGTTATTCATCCTTGAGTTATTTGCACCGCTTACCGCTCAAAACTATTAAGATTGATCGTTCTTTTATTAGTAATATTGGCAGTCGCGGCGAAAATTTAGAAATTGTGCGAGCGATTGTTACATTGGCTCACAATTTAAATATGTCCGTGACCGCAGAAGGAATAGAAACAGTAGAACAATTAGCCCAACTCAAAGCATTACAATGCGACCAAGGACAAGGATATTTCTTTTTCCCAGCGTTAGAAGGTTCTGCGGTAGAAGTATTACTTGCTAGTAAGTTGGGTGGCAAAAACTTTTTAGAGGTGTAAGAACTATTTAATGACTGTGCGTTCGCTGATTTTAAGGCAGTTAAAGGAATTAATCTTCAAGGGGCGACAAGCGAGCTAAAGTGCTTGCTGTATAAGCTTCATAGCCCTTAAACCTCGCTGATAATATGCCTGCTTATTGCGAATGAAACTGACCAGTTCCTCAACCCATGCTTGACACTCATGCCAAGCCACTATCCAATTGAAACCATATAAACCTATCCAAAAATTACTGTGACGTTTTTGAGTTCTATTTTTTTCTTGCCGACGACAAATATATAACCCACATTCCGCACTTCATTTTGTAGTATAGGCACAGGTATAATAAGTAGCAGAAACAGCTTCAAGATAAATACATAATTATGGCAGTAAAAAATATAGCTAGTTTGAGGAAAAATGCGAACAAATTGAAATTCATCAGGCATTGACAATAAATTCAGGAAAAAATGAGAAAATGTGTCTGAATTAAATAAAAATGCCAAAAAAAATCTGAATTACCAAGAAGAAGAACTGGAGAGTAAAAACTTAGATCATTTAGGAATAATAGCAGGGATAAGCTGTTGTACATTTAAATTGTGATAACAGCGTCGCCTTTATTTTTGAGTTTTCGTCCCCATTTAATAATTAACTCTCCTTCATTTAAAAGTTGATGTAATAAATATTCTAGCTCTTCAATTGA
>NZ_JAIVFW010000030.1 GCF_020829595.1 Nostoc sp. CHAB 5844 | reverse complement strand
TGGCTTTGTCGTTCGCTCTCAGCCTGTTGTTGACCCTGATGACATTGTTGAGGATTAGTCACTCTCTGGTTGAGTCGATGGCGGGTATTATCCCGTGATTCGCTTACAACGAGTCGCACGGGGATTCATCTTAGGACTACGGAGCGATCGCCCCTATCATCTCCAGAGGGATTTATCTTCATGAGGCAACAGTGAACGGCGAATGTCTAAAGGATTTGCCGACTGTACGCCGATTTTTTCAACTCGTGATACACTGTCGCAAGACTAAAAGACTTAGCCATCTTTAAGTCTGACCTCTGTCGGGAAATTTGCCCTGTCCCTGATTAACTTTGTTGCTACAATCAAATACTTTGTTTGTCTTTAGGAAAAGTTTTTATGGCTATTTTTGATTCCAAAGGTCGCTTGTTCGGTAAAATCAACATTCTTGATTTAGGTGCTGCACTTGTAATTCTGTTAGTTATAGTTGGGATTTTCATCTTTCCTGGCACATCTGGTTCTGTTGCCCAAGTTGGCGCAAAAACAGTACCGATTGAGGTAGATTTAGCAGTACGTGGTTTGAACGTGCGCGACCCTGAACGCTTATTTGACAATGGCTTTAAAAAAGGTGGTAAAACTAACGTCATTATCCGCAATCAGCCTTACGGTCAAATTGGGATTAAATCTGTGCAAGTGCTACCAAGAACTGTAACCGCGACTCAACCAGATGGTTCTGTGAAAGAATTGCCAGATCCTAGAACTAACAATTTCAGTACAGATATGCTGTTAACTTTGGAAGGTAAAGCTCAAGTAACTGAAAGTGGCCCAGTTTTAGGTAACAGTAAAGTCAAAATTGGTATGCCTTTTGAGCTAGAAGGCTATAACTACAACTTCAATGCCACTGTTATTGATGTGCGAGTGCAAGATAAATAATAGTCAATGGTCAATAGTCCATTGAGCAGGAAAACCCGATAGATGAGGATAAAGACCAATCATTAAAGATCTACCAAAAGCGGCTTTCGAAGCTGTTTTCAACCATAACTAATGACCATTGACCATTGACTATTGACCCTTCGGGTTCGCCAGTTGCTTCAAGTCGGGAAACCCGACGACAGTCACCTCAAGTCGAGCCACTGCGTTGCGGGGGTTCCCCCGTTGTAGCAAGTGGCGTGGCAGAGCCGCCCACGGTGCTGTCTCCCCAACGCACTGGCTCACTATTGACTAAAGGTAAAAACTGTCGAATTAAGCCAATGGTGACTGCTGGTAGTTCCAACTGGGGTGTTAATCCCACATCGTCTAATTGTTGAAATACGCGAATCGCTTGGGGGTTATTCTCAGCCAAACGGCGACCAATTTCGGGGCCAGTAAATTGGGATTTCTGCCCCCAAATAATCGCAGTTGGAGTTGTCAACTTTTGAATATACAAGGATAAATCAAAGCACAAGTCACCCCGAACAAAAGATAATGCCGCGTATTCGGCATTAGGCTGCTGGGCAGATTGCAGATAAGCCTCGACAATTTCTTGATACACTCGATTAGCTTGAGCAAATTGTCTTTGCTCTAAAAAACTCCGAATACCTGCTTCTGTCGCAACACCAGTACTGTAAAGCAAACGGTCAATTACAGGTAAGCTGACTAACTGAGCAAAGAAACTGCGGGAGTAGTCTTCACCAAAATCAGCAAGTCCGGCGGGAGTGGTGAGAATTAAAGACTTGAATAATTCCGGATGAGCGCTCGCTACTCGAATTGTAAACGCTGCGGTCAAAGAAGAAGCGATCACCGTTACGGGGCCTGTACAAGTCTGCTGCAAAAATTCCCGAATCGTCGTTAAATAATCTTCAATCTGGTAATTCCGTACTGGATGCTCTGATCTACCCCAACCGATTAAATCTGGCACCAGAATCCGATATTCACTAGCAAAAGCTGGGTAAACTTTCGACCACTCATAGGCAGAAGACCCACCACCAAAGCCATGCAAAAACACTAAAGTTTCTGTTTCTGAGTTGGCGATTGCAGTTTGCTGCCAAGGTGAGCCAGTGGCAGTATAGTACACCATTCTCCCTAGCGATGTCACAATAGAGCGTTGCTCAAATCCCTGTGGCTGAAACATATATATTTGTTACTCATTGATGAATAAATACAACTATTGGGTGAAGCGAATGTTAGCCGCACCCCAAACACCCAATTCGTTCAGTTTTGACTCTGCACACTTGCTATTATTTATTAGCAAACCCTCGATTTTTCGACTTCTAGCCTCAGCCAGATTAAGCAGATGTAAAATCACTGGCTTACGTGTAAAGATTCAGTGATTTTTTTGTCACTCTTTTGCAGTGTGTTTGCCTGAAAATACCCACACAAAAGGATTTAATCAAGTAGCCTCTATTACTTTAGTCATATAAGGTCTAGCAGTTTTTTATGGTAATCTATCAGAAAACTCACGGAAAGTTTTGAGCGTTCAGAATAGGTGAAATGCATAAGATTAGCAGCTATTCTGCGTCTAACAAAAACAGCTTTAGATATAATTACTTATCTAATCGTTCTCTAGGTAATGGTAAGGCGGGGCGTTGTGGTAAAGCAGGCTACTCTTCAATCGGATAAAGCACCAACGTTTGTAGATTTGAAAGATGCATTGGAAAATTGCGAGGTGCATATAGCTTCAGCTAGGCGGGGACAGTTGGCAGAAACTCTAGAAACTGCCAAAGTAGGTATCCCTACTTGTGTGTGTTTAAACTTAGAAGATTTAAAATGTTTTGAATCTGTAGAGTCTCAGTATGAGCGCTGGGGTGTAGTTTTCCAAAATTCGATCGCAATCCAACCCTCAAACCCGGCGTTTCCTACGCATTCCGGGCTGATAGTATTGATGGGTTCACCCAAAAGCGGATTTCTCGAAGCTAGTTTTTTACACCCAGTCAACTATGTTAGTGCTTATGTTACTAGTTCGCAACGACTCGTAATGTCTGCTTACGATGGCGATCGTCACCTTCTCAGCCAAACCGTGCTTCCTGGAGCAAATCTCGCCAATTCTGACTCAGCAGTACCGCCGAACACCTTATTGTCTGTCACAGCCAAAAATATTCACTCTGTTACCTTCTGTGCGTTTGATGGTCAATTCACCATCGACGACTTTCGTTTTTGTATTTAACTGTGACTAAAAATTAATACAGCGCCAGTCCCCAGATTTATACGTAGAGTAAAATAAAGTTGCTTCACTACATAAATATCGTCAATATTGGCAGTGAGGACTGGCAATATTAAGTAATTTTGACTTCATCATGCACCCAATCCCTGGTAAAAGATATATTAGAAAATCTCGTACATAATTAGGTAAATACTGTGGCAAAGGCTTCGTCTTCTTTGCAGCAACTAATCAACCAGATACCCAACTGGTCACTTCCAGCGTTTCAGCCAGGAAGTCCAAAGCAGCAAAATTTCAAGCCTTTTTCCAGTCCAGCAAGCGTTCTAGCCTCTCTAACAATAGTCGTTGCGATGCTTTTGTGGAACTGGAAATTGCTCTTAGCTCTTGTAGTTGGTGTTGGGTTTATGCTAATTACCTACTCAACCCAACAATGGAACTGGCAACTACGTTGGGCAGAAATTCAAAAATTTCTCAACGGCCCAAATCGTCGGTTAGTCTTAGCTGTCGGTAGTGGTGGTCTTGCTACTATTAACACTTATATAGCAGCGGCTATCTGGGTTGACGCCCACAGCCGTTGGATTGCTACTGGTGCGATTTTGCAAGGTTTGGGAACTTTATTAACTTTAGTTTTGCTGCTTTGGCAAATTCTCAGCCGTTATACCAATCAAGAACAAAACATCTTTGAGCAACTGTTAATTAACTTAACAGAACAAGACCCATTGAAACGTTTGATAGCTGTACGTCGAATCACTAAATTTATCTCTCGTCAACCAGTTAATGCTGCGCTACAGCAAGAAGTTATCCAATGCTTACAACTTCTACTTACAAAAGAGGAAGAAGCCGTCATTCAAGAAGCAGCTTTTGAGAGTTTACAAACCTTAGATAAGCTACAGAATCTACCATCTAGCACAGCTACTCCCCTCAAACCAGCTAAGTTAAAAGTCCAAACCCAAAAATCTCAAAGCAAAGTGCTGAGGAGCCACTGCGTTGCGGAGGTTTCCTCCGTTGAAGCAAGTGGCGTTACTGAGTGCTGAGTAAAAGTTCTCTTGACCCTTGACCATTAACTCTTGACTCTTGACTATTTCCGATACAGTCTGCCATTACGAACTTGTACCACAGGATGATTGCACCGACGCACCAGTTGTTCATCGTGGGTGGTAACAATAACTGTTGCGCCAAAAGAATTTAACTTTTGGAGAATTTGAATCACTTGCCAAGAATTATCTGGGTCGAGGTTTCCTGTGGGTTCATCAGCCAAAATTAATGGTGGTGTTCCCACAATCGCTCGTGCAACACTCACCCGTTGTTGTTCTCCCCCTGAAAGTTGGTCGGGAAAACAGTCAGCTTTAGAAAGTAAACCCACCAGTTTTAAAGTAGGTTCTAGACGCCGTTGAATTTCCTTGCGAGTGTAACCTTGGGCTTGCAGTACAAATGTTACATTTTCCGCTACAGTTCTTTGGGGAATGAGTTTGTAATCTTGAAATACAATTCCAATCCGTCGCCGCAACAGTGACAAGCGATCGCCCCGCAAAGCTGTTACATTGCAGTCATTGACAATCACTTCTCCTTGAGTAGGTAATTCTTCTCCATATAACAATTTTAAAAGTGTTGATTTACCAGAACCACTTGGCCCTGTGATCAACAAAAATTCTTTCTGCTTAACTTCTAAACTCACATCTAACAGTCCATGACAGCCATTGTCATAGGTTTTTGTCACAGAGCGTAATTGCACAATGGGAGCATTACTACTGCTTTGCTGTGGAGACGCACTATCCTTTGCTAGTATATTTTTATCAGTTTTGACTGGAGTTTTTACAACGGTTCTCATTGGTTAGAACTAAACACCTGAAAAATTTTAATTTAAGATTCTCTTAAAAATAAGGATTCCCAGGTGTGGACTAGGAATCTCAAGTTCAATAGGAAAAAATTAAAATTTTTTGAAGTCTTCAGTAAAAACCACGATAATCAGGTAGTAAATATCAAGTCAAAAGTCAAAAGTATAAAGGTAAAAAACTAGATTTGTTTTGACTTTTACCTTTTAATTTTTGCCTTCCTACTCCCTAGACTGCATTTTTCGCTGTCAAGCGGTAAACAAAAGCCTTGACTGCAAACTCTGGCAAAGCTAACATCCGCCGCCAACGCCAAGGTTCTTGATACAACCGATACAGCCATTCCAAATTATTATTTCCTAACCAAGCGGGAGCGCGTGTTTTGGTTCCTGACCAAATATCAAAACTACCGCCCACACCAATCCAAATTGCTTGTGGGCATAAATGGCGGTTTTGGGCAATCCATAATTCTTGACGTGGCACTCCCAAACCTACCAAAATTACTTGAGGTTGTAATTGGGCAAGAGTTTGGTGTAATTGGGCTTCTTCTTCTCTTGAATGATAGCCAGAATGAGTACCTACTATATTTATCTTCGGGACTTGTTGCTTCCAGAAATCTGCGGCTTTTGCCGCTACCCCTGGTGCGCCGCCATAGAAAAATACTTTTGTGCCTTTTTGCTTTTGTCCAAGTTCTCGCAGTAATGTTTCTGCTAGTTCAATTCCTGGACAACGTTGAACTTTTTGCCAGAAAAGCCATTGCAAATACAAAACAACTCCAGCACCATCAGGAATTACTAACTCAGCATCGTGAATTACCTGTGCTAGTGCGCTGTTTCGCTCTGCTTGCATAGTCATTTCTGCATTGAGCGTCACCACATGAGTTCCTCTGCTGTGTTGCAGGCATTCTAGCAACCAGCCCGGATAGTTACTCATGACATGAACTGGTATTCCCAGTACCGAAAATACTTTAGGCGGTTTAGACATAGCCTATTCTCGATTAGCCTCACATCACACCAGATTGTCTCGAACGATAGTTTATCAAATATTTTAATCAGTCGCCTGGGCAATTTTCGGCAAATAGTAGTTCGCAGATTACAGAGATAAAAGTATTTCAGCCCTTTATATGAGCGGATAGTACAGAAAAATGTTGCAACATATACCAAGTTTTCATGTGATAAAAATTTCTAATCATTATACATTTTATCAATTTGCTATGTTTCATAATTAACTATCATCTGAACGCTATTTTCAATAGCGATCGCATTCTGGTGATCGTAATGAGTATTTGACAAATATGAATCTATCGTAAATCAACCAGTATACTCATAAAAAAGGAGGTTTTTTCACTAACCTCAGACTTAAGTAGACTAAAACAGTCTCCGACAGCTTCAGTTACTATCCGACACGCTTGGGAGTAGCTCACATAGTCCTAAAATCTAACTTTGCTTACCTGTCTAAATATCAAACAAAATAAAACTAATTGAGGTCAGTACTTACATCTAAGGTCTAACCGTACAGATTTTAATATTTAATGGAAATGTTCGCGTGGGAATTAATAACTTACCCAGTTAGCAAAACAACTAAACGCCTAGTTTACCTAAGCAAAACTTCTATATTTATTTTTTACAAATGTTTTTCAACAACAATTGATTAAGATTTTTGAATCAACTCGGTTTGACAGTTCAGTTAGTTTAGCGGGCAGAAGTTGACAATGAGTAAAATCCGTATTGTTTTGATCGAAGATCATGACCTCACCCGTGTTGGTATTCGGACAGCACTCCAGCAAAAAGAAGAGATTGAAGTGCTAGGCGAAGCTGGCAATGCAGCGGAAGGCTTAAAATTGCTAAAAATACTACAACCAGATATTGCGATCGTTGATATTGGTTTACCAGATAAAGATGGCATAGCACTTACCAGAGAAATTAAAGCTACTGTCACGGGAGAAGATGCCACAAAAGTGTTAATTTTAACACTTCGAGACAATAAAGAAGCAGTTCTAGCAGCTTTTGCCGCTGGGGCAGATTCTTACTGTATGAAAGATATTAAGTTTGATAATTTGCTAGAAGCAGTAAGAGTTACTTACAATGGCAACGCCTGGATTGATCCAGCGATCGCCAGAATTGTGTTACAACAGGCACAACAAAATTCCCCTAAACAGGAATCGGCTCCAACAGACAACAAAAATATCCCCGAAAATCAAGGAACTGGAGAAAGTGAGGAAATAATTGACCCTTATACCCTGACAGAAAGAGAGTTAGAAGTGTTACAGTTAATTGTCGAAGGTTGTAGCAATGCAGTTATAGCTGAACGACTTTATATTACAGTTGGGACTGTAAAAACGCATGTCCGCAATATTTTGAATAAGCTATGCGCTGATGACCGTACCCAAGCAGCAGTAAGAGCTTTGCGTTCTGGGTTGGTTGGATGAAGTTATTTCAGGGTGTAGCAACCCTGAAATAAATTTAGGAAGAAGCTAACTTTGAGTAAATTTCTCAGTTCAAAGTGGGTAACTTCTATAATTAGGGCTGGCTTTTTATTTGTATGTTGTAATCGGGTGGGATAAAAATAGCATTATCTCGCCACACAAGTATCGGAAATTAAAGTCAAATATGACTGAGACAGAGGTAGAAAAACTCAAGCTCATGATTGTCGATGATGAGCTAGATAATTTGGATTTACTCTACCGCACTTTTAGGCGAGATTTTCAAGTATTTAAAGCCAATCATGCCCTAAGTGCGCTGGAAATATTGGAAAAAGAAGGTGAGATGGCCGTGATCATCTCAGATCAAAGAATGCCAGAAATGAATGGCACCGAATTTCTCAGTCGCACGGTAGAGCGGTTTCCCGATACGATTAGGATTCTCCTGACGGGTTTTACTGATGTTGAAGATTTGGTGGATGCAATTAACTCCGGTCAAGTATTCAAATACATCACTAAACCTTGGAATCCTGAACGGCTAAAGGTATTAGTTGAACAAGCTACCGAGACATATCGCCTAGTAAAGCAACGCACCCAAGAGTTACGTCGTTCTCTGCGACGAGAATCTTTATTTAATGAGGTGACTACAGCCATTCGAGAGTCTCTCGATTATGGCAATATGTTGCAGAAAATTGTCGCTACTATTGGACAAACATTTGATGCTACTTGTTGCTTACTGATCCCAGTAGAAGGCGATCGCTTAACTAGTGATAAATTCTCTTATCAAGACGAAAAATCTTCTGCATTAAGTTGTGCTTTTGACGATAGTCTGTTTGAGAAAGTTGTCGAAACTCGTCATTACCAACTCAATCAAGATACCTTTGATGGCTATCCTTGTAACCATCTGGTAGTACCTCTTACCTATCAGCAGCAACTATTGGCTGTGCTTGCTCTTTATCAGTATGGACGCGATGACCTTTGGCCAGATGAAGACATCAAATTAATTACAGGTGTAGCAGACCAAGCCGCTTTAGCCCTGTTCCAGGCAAAACTCTACCAACGCCTTCAAGAAAAGCAAGAGCAAATTAGAGCCGAGTTGGAGGTAGCACGCCAAATTCAAAATAATCTGCTGCGGCAAAGTTTACCTGATATCAAAGGCGCAAAGTTACAAGCCTGCTGCTATCCTGCACGAGAAGTAGGAGGCGATTTTTTTGAAGTATTCGTCCACCCCAAAGGGGATTTATGGTTAGCAGTGGGCGATGTTTCTGGAAAAGGTGTGCCTGCGGCTTTATTTATGGCTAGTGCCATTTCTGTACTGCGCCGCGAGTTATCTCAAGAAACACCCGCCGAACCCCATGTAATTATCAAGAATCTCAATCATGCTCTGTGCAATGACTTAATTAGCAACAATTGCTTTATTACACTCGTATTAGCTTGTTACACCCCGACTACAGGAGAACTAGTCTACGCTAATGCCGGACATATCTACCCTCTACTTTGGTCACGCCAAGCTGCCTCAACCCAACAACCCAACTATCTCAAAGTACGCGGCATTCCTCTGGGTATCTTGCCTACTTGGCAAGCACAGTCAGGAAAATTGCTTCTCGCTTCTGGAGATACTTTACTGTTAGCTAGTGATGGGATTACGGAAGCAACTGTATCAAATGAATTACTAAAATGCGGAAAAATAGATGGTAATTTTTCGGCAGTTAGCCACTCTATGCTGAATCAAGAAGGTCTTTGGCAACTTCTCCAAATGGAGCCACCACCACTTTCTCTGAACCATTTACTAGCTCGCATCCAAGCAAATAATCAAGTTCAAGAAGACGATCAAACTATACTTTCACTAGAGGTTTTATAAATGAAAAGTGAGCTTCATATCCCAAGTGATTTGAATTATTTAAATATCGTCGAAGGCTGGTTACTAGGATGTTTGAAAGTCCAGCTAGGAGAATCTGTTGATTGGTCTCGCCAATCAAGTCGTTTACGACTGGCTTTGGTAGAAGCCTACTCTAATGTGGTACGTCATGCCCACAAAGAGCAGCCGAATTTGCCAGTATTACTGCGTTTGGAACTGAAAAACCGAGACATTTCCCTAGAAGTTTGGGATTATGGTGAAGGTTACGATATGTCAACCTACTTAGCACCCAACCCTCTAGACAAACAAGAAGGGGGCTATGGATGGCTGATTATGAATCGTTTGATGGATAAGGTGGAGTACCAATTACAAGTTAACGGCGCTAACTGTCTGAAGTTAGAAGCTACCATTCCAGAATTGGTGAAATAGCCAGAAGTAACTATAAAAATCGGGTTTGATTACTGAACATACTTGGGTAGAGAAGGAACAGGCAACGACTGATATTACGAACCAAGAGCTAGAGGTGAGAGACTAGAGACTAGTATTGTTGACTCTGCACTGATAACTTTTGAATCTAGGTTGTCATGAGAAATTTCATAACCAAATATAAAAAACTTCTTTTCTAGCCCCAAGCCTCTAACCTCTATTTTCTGGACGCAAAGCCAATAACTCTTGGGGAGAAGCCAGGAGTTTAATTTTGGTGTATGTAATTTGTCGTTGTGCGTTCAAAATAAATAGCCACATTACATTTACGCCACACCAAGAGGTTTGGGCTTTACCTGTTACTTGAACTTGGATTTGGTCGTTTTCCAAATTTTCAATAATTCCTTGGTGAGGATAGGCTTTCAGACCTTGGGCTTCTTGTTGTAAGTAGGTGGCGATCGCATCCGGGCCGATAATACCAGATTCAAAGGGTGGATGCATCACACCATCTTCAGCAAACAGTGCAGCGGTTTGTTGAAATTGACTAGCATTTAAGGTAGCAAAATAATCCAAAATGCAAGGTTCTGTAAGTCCTTCAATCTTAATTGCGCCTACAGATTCAGCAGTTGTCATAACATTACTAGTATTAAGCTCACTAAAAATTCATTTGAATATAAAAGCCAATATAAAAAAAGCAGCTGTTGAGGTAAATTGTTAATTTCAACTATTTCTTAAGAAAGAATTTGTTCCCAGATTTTTATCTGGGAACAGCTTTTGGCAAATCATTGAGGTTGAGAGAATATCGCAATGCTGATTAGTCAGCTAAAGGGTCAATATCCATAAGCAGGTTGAAGCTGAATCAGAAGTGAATGTCATGATGACATCACAGTTGATTAGTTAGAGGTTGGCATCACCTCTTAGTTTCCAATATTGCATTATTTCTTTACAAATTGCAAATAAAATTTACAAATACATAGTGGAGCAAATTTTCTCTGGCAATTTTGACTGTGTGATGTATAATCAAGCTGCCTTAAGATAGGCAAAATTTAGATCAAAACAATGAATCAGTGTTCTATAACCAGCAGCAGTGCAGTAAAAGAAAAAGCTTTAGAGTTAGGCTTTCACAAAGTTGGAATTGCTCCTGTAGATGAAGGAAATAATACAGAAGTTCAGAGGCTGCAAGCATGGATAACACTGGGTTATCACGCTGATATGAACTGGATGGATAACCCGAAGCGGCAAGATATTCGTTTAGTTATGCCAGAGGCGCGATCGCTTGTGTGTGTGGCGCTGAATTACTACACGCCACATCAACGCCCAGAAGGTGAAGAATACGCCAAAATCTCGCGCTATGGCTGGGGGCGAGATTACCACAAGGTGATGCACAAGAAACTGAAACTGCTGACTACCTGGTTAGAAACACTAGATGAATGTGTGAAAGCTAGGTATTATGCAGATACAGGCCCTGTGCAAGATAAAGTCTGGGCGCAAAAAGCCGGAATTGGTTGGATTGCCAAAAATGGGAATGTGATTACTAGAGAGTATGGTTCTTGGGTATTTTTAGGGGAAGTTTTGACAAATTTGGAACTAGAATGCGATCGCCCTCATACACAACATTGCGGTAGCTGTACTCGTTGTTTAGCAGCTTGTCCTACAGGTGCAATTACCCAACCGTTTGTCGTTGATGCTAATCGCTGCATTGCGTACCATACGATTGAAAATCGCAGAGAAAAATTACCAGAGGCGATCATACCACACTTACAAGGCTGGGTTGCTGGTTGCGATATTTGCCAAGATGTTTGTCCTTGGAATCAGCGATTTGCCGAGACAACTGACGTGGCAGATTTTCAGCCTTATCCTGGGAATATTGCGCCCAAGCTGATAGAATTAGCAAAAATCTCAGATGAGGAGTGGGATCAACGATTTCCGGCATCAGCGTTGCGGCGGATTAAGCCAGAAATGTTAAGACGGAATGCCCGTGCTAATCTTGACGCATCCAAGCAAAATAATGACTCAGAAAGTAATTGTTTTTGATTTTGATGGCACAATTGCAGATACAGTAGATGCTCTTATAGGTATTGCCAATCGTTTAGCTACAGAGTTTGGCTATAAACAAATCACTCCTGAACAACTCGCTCACTTGAAAAATTTAACTTCTAGAGAGATTATTAAATACTCAGGTGTTTCTCTACTGAAAATTCCTTTTCTACTCAAAAAAGTCAAATCAGAGCTAAAAAATAAAATTCACGAATTTCAACCAATTCCGGGAATTCAAGAAGCACTCACAGAACTCAAAAATCAAGGTTATAAGTTAGGAATTATTACATCTAACTCCCAAGAAAACGTTACAGCTTTTCTCAAAAATCACGATTTAGACAACCTCTTTGATTTTATTTATTCTGGAGTAACGATTTTTGGAAAAACTACAATAATAAATAATGTATTAAAGCAAAAGCAACTTAAAACTCAAGAAGTTATTTATGTTGGTGATGAGACCAGAGATATAGAAGCTTCCAAGAAAGCTAATATTAAAGTAATTGCTGTCACTTGGGGATTTAATTCTCCAGAAGTGTTATCCAAGCAAAAGCCCAACTTCTTAATTCATCATCCCAGCGAACTACTAGACGTTGTTCAAAATTGTTGTTAATCAAAAAGCAACACGAACAGCAAAATTACTATAAATAAAGAATGAAGCATGAAAGATAAAGTATAACAATTCATACTTCATACTTCATACTTCACACTTCAGTTGACTATTTTTTAGGTTGACCCTTTTCTATGGCTTTTTTTATTAAATCATCATTAACATTTGAGCCACCTTCGTTGCGAGAACCGCCAACTTCCTTAGCTAACTCTAAATAATCATCGGGATTGCTTGTGGGTTGTGCTTCAGTGGTTCTATCTTCTGCTTCTGGGACTTCTAATTTAGGTGCGGTTGCTGCATCAGCTGCTGCTGCTCCTTCGGAAGTGCGATCTATTTCGCTGACACTGAACTGCTGTGCTGCTGCGTAATCAGCATCAAAATCTACTTTTTGTACTTTTTCTTCCCCACTAGCCATGTTTTCTGCGGCTAATTGTGCATCATGGGTAGTAGCTTCATTGGGATTGGGTTTTATTGTATCAGCCATAATTTAACACTTGTGTAATTTTATTAAATGCTGGGGCAATTGTACCAAGCTAAATTGTTAAAGTACTGCCACCTAGGGAGAGATTATTACCTCTATTAAAAGATAGATATAAGTTTTAATTACAAATTAAAATAAGTCTTTCTCTAGGAGGGAGATTGTAATTATAAAATTTTGTTAACTCTTAGTTTGATATGATAACTTCTTGGAGATAAATTATGACAGCAAGTTACCAGAAAGGCGCTTCTCAAGCTTTAAGTAATGAAACTCAAAATGTTGTGAAAGCCTTTAATAGTTTAGATACTGATGCTAAATTAGCATGGTTTTATCTTGTTTATGAAAAAATGGGTGACTCCATTACTCCTGCGGCTCCAGCTGCGGCTGAACCTGAATTAGCACCACTTTTATTGAATAACTATCTCAAACTTTCTGATGAAGAACAACTAAATGTAATGCGGGATATAGTTAACCGCAAAGACACAGAATATTCCCGCGCTTACGGCGCATTAAAAGACAATAATCAATTGTTAGTTTGGTATGTTTGGGCAGTAGCTATGGGTGATACTGTAGTTGATTTTCCAGATAACTATGAACCAAGTAAAGCAATTAATGATTTGCTTTCTCAAATTGAAGGATTAGATTTTGAAGAGCAAATATCAGTTTTCCGCGCGATCGCTGGCGAAATGGGCTACAGTGATGTCAAGCCAATTGAAACCCAAGCGCAAACTGGGAAAACTTCTAGTCTTTAATTTGGAGGAAAGAGGTTAGAGGCTAGTGTGATGTACCCCATGTAGGTAAAAAGTTCTGTGTATAGAGGCTAATGACTAATTAAATATAGTTATTAGCCATTATTTTCTAACCATTTTCCTATTACCTGTTCCATACAGGTTTCTCCTTTTTTAAAGCCCAGTTTTTGATAAAATTCTAAAGCTTCATCTGTAAATAAACAGATGTGTTGACCTGGCAATTCATTTAAAAGGGTTTGCATCATTTGACTAGCAATTCCTTGGCGACGATATGGGGTAAATGTCCAAACATCAACAATGTAAGCATTACAAATACCATCGGATAGGACACGCGCTGTACCGATAATTTGATTGCCAGCATAAGCAATGCAAGTACGATAACTATTGGCAAAGGATGCTTGTAACTGCTCAGGACTTCTGCTATTGTCAAAGTTATCTTGAGTGAGTGTGGCTTTCATTTCTTGCCAGTTGACGTTTTCAAGATGACGTTGGTAAATAATCATAACTATTGCTCAAACAGCCAAGTGAGTCAAATCACTTGGTGTGAGATGAGAATGTATCACTTCACCATCACGAAACCAAACGATGCGTTGAGTTTGACGGGCGACATCTGGTTCGTGAGTTACCATGACTACGGTGATACCACTGGCGTTTAATTCGGTAAAAATGTCTAAGACTTCTTGGGTAGTGCGAGAGTCAAGTGCGCCTGTGGGTTCATCGGCGAGGAGGACGACAGGACGGTTGACAATTGCACGAGCGATCGCTACTCTTTGTTGTTGTCCACCTGAGAGTTGATTTGGTTTATTGTTGAGGCGTTTTTCTAAACCAACTCTTGTGAGTGCAGCTACGGCGCGATCGCGTCTTTCTGTCGGGTTAACATTAGCATACGCCATTGGTAACATCACATTTTCTAAGGCTGTGAGTTGGGGTAAGAGGTGAAATTGTTGGAAGACAAAGCCCAATTTTTTATTGCGGATGTGTGCCAAAGCTTTATCATCCATTTGAGCAACATCAACGTTATCTAAATAATAATGTCCGTTTGTAGGACGATCTAAACAGCCGATAATATTCATAGCTGTAGATTTACCTGAACCAGAAGGCCCCATAATTGAAGAATACTCGCCTTCGTTGATAATCAAATTTACATTATTCAGTGCTTTGACTTCGGTTTCTCCACTACCGTAGACTTTAAAGATATTTTCTAAACGAATGATTGCCGATTTTGGTACAGGACTAGGAACTAGAGAATCGGTAATTGAAACAGTTGTCATAAATATTTAGTTAATTTACTTGCTATTTATAGGATAGTCTTTGCGTTTAGTTATCCACAGAACTTACGCATACTCGTTTATCTGTTGAGGCTGGGTGTAAAGGTTTCAGGGTATAGGGTGTCAAGCTTGAGATGCTCAGGAGAATTGCTCTGCTGACTCCAATTTTTCTACTTTGGGCTATTTTCACTCGTTTACGTTAGACTTCTTGCATGAATTAAGATCCCTCACCCTAAATCCCTCTCCCAGACTTGGGAGAGGGACTTGAAAATTTACTCCCCTTCTTTCAATATTGGGAGAAGGGGTTGGGGGTTGAGGGGATTTTTTGTATTCATGCAAGAGGTCTAATTTTTGCAAAAATTCTAATAGCTATTAAAAAAGGGGACGGTGCTACTGTCCCCTTTTTATTCATCAGTAATCAGCTATTGACTACACCGAACTCAGATGTTTTTCTACCACTGCTTGAGGGTTAGCCTCTGGACTATCGGCTTCAGAAGGTGGTACTAATTGCCAGAACGTAGACACCAATTCTTGCCAATTTTGCAGGATGGCTTTCGCCTTTGGTGAACCAGTACATTCTGCATGAGTTCTAATTAAATCTTGCAGTTGCTTTTGTCCTGCTTCTGTCAGGACTCGCTGAATTTTGACATTTTCCCGATTGACTAACTCAGGGAATGAGCCGTCTTCATCAAGGAAGTATGCCAATCCGCCAGTCATCCCCGCAGCTACGTTACGTCCGACTTTGCCCAGGACAACTATTACGCCACCAGTCATATATTCGCAGCAGTGATCGCCTGCACCTTCGACTACGGCTGTGGCTTTGGAGTTACGGACTGCAAAGCGTTCACCTGCTAAACCGTTGGCAAATAAGAAACCGCCAGTAGCACCGTAGAGGCAGGTATTGCCCACTATCACATTCTTGGATGGGTCATAGGTAGCTGCTGCTGGGGGTTTGATGATAATTTCACCACCGTGCATCCCTTTGCCTACGTAGTCGTTGGCTTCTCCTTCTAAAGTTAAAGTGATACCAGGGAGGTTAAAAGCACCAAAGCTTTGTCCGACACTACCTTGGAAGTTGAGATTAATTTGTCCTTCAAAGCCACTGTCGCCGTATTGGGATGCGATCGCACCTGCTAGTCTTGCACCTACTGTTCTATCGGTGTTGACTATTTTTAAGGTCTTAGTCACACTAGACTGGTTGCGAATGGCGGCTTGAATTTCGCTATCAGCCAGCAATTGGTCATCTATCACCGGGCCGTTGCTATGAACTTCTTCATGCACCAACCAGCTACGGTTTTCTTTAGTATTTGGTAGTTGCAGTAAGCAGTTGAGATTCAATGCTTGGGTTTTGGCAAGTTTTGCTTCAGGACGTACTGTTAACAAGTCTGCACGACCGATAATTTCTGATAAGGAACGGTAGCCCAGTTTTGCTAACAAACTCCGCACTTCTTCGGCAACGAAATAGAAGAAGTTGACGACGTGTTCGGGTATACCTTTGAACCGTAGGCGCAGTTTTTCATCTTGAGTTGCTACACCAACAGGACAAGTATTTTTGTGGCAGACTCTTGCCATTTGGCAACCTTCGGCAATCATGGCAATGGAACCGAAGCCGAATTCTTCGCCACCCATCAACGCAGCCATCAAGACATCCCAGCCAGTCTTTAGTCCGCCGTCTACCCGCAAAATGACGCGATCGCGCAAACTATTTTGCATCAGGACGCGATGCACTTCACTTAATCCGAGTTCCCACGGTGAACCTGCGTGTTTAATCGAACTGAGTGGTGATGCCCCTGTACCGCCATCATGACCAGAAATCTGAATGATATCAGCGTTAGCTTTAGCGACACCCGCCGCAATTGTGCCGATCCCGATTTCTGCTACTAGCTTGACTGATACTTGCGCTTTCGGGTTGATTTGATGCAGGTCAAAAATTAGCTGTGCTAAGTCTTCAATCGAGTAGATATCATGGTGCGGTGGTGGCGAAATCAAGGTTACACCAGGCTTAGAGCGCCTCAACATGGCAATATATTGGCTCACCTTCGGGCCTGGTAATTGTCCGCCTTCCCCTGGTTTTGCACCTTGGGCAATTTTGATTTCTATTTGTTTGGCGCTGGCTAAATATTCTGGTGTGACACCAAAGCGTCCTGATGCAACTTGCTTGATAGCACTAGAAGCAGTATCACCATTTTGCAGTCCTTTGAGGTGCGGTAGGGTGGGCGAGTAACCGGATGCGTCTACATCATCTAAAACTTTGTAACGCACTGGATCTTCGCCACCTTCTCCAGAGTTGGATCTACCACCAATCCGGTTCATGGCGATCGCTAAAACTTCATGGGCTTCTCGTGATAATGCACCCAAAGACATCCCACCAGTACAGAAGCGTTTGACAATTTCCTCTACCGCTTCCACTTCTGACAACGGAATTGATGAGCGATCGCTTGTAAAATCTAGCAAGTCTCTCAACGCTGTGATTGGTCTGACTTGGAGATATTGTTTGTAAACTTCGTAATGGTCGTATTGCTTGGTTTTAACAGCCTCATGCAATGCTTTGGACATTTCTGGAGTATTCATGTGATACTCGCCACCAGGACGGTAGTTGACAAACCCCAAGTTGTCTAACTTCTTAGCTGTCAGTTCTGGGAATGCCTTACTGTGGATAGAAAGCACTTCTTGTGCCAGTTCGCTGATCCTCAAACCACCAATTCGAGAAGCTGTACCCTGGAATCCGAGTTCTAATAAATCTCCGCCAATTCCAATGGCTTCAAAAATTTGCGCTGCTTGATAGCTTGACAGCAAGGATATCCCCATCTTAGAGAGGATTTTCAGCAATCCTGACTCTACAGCTTTGCGGTAATTGCCAATCGCTTGTTCTAAGCTGATGCTAGGCAATTTCCCCCGTTCCATGAACTGCTGTGTTCTGGGGTCAAACCACCAATCTCTGACTGTATCTAAAGCCATGTAAGGGCAGACAGCACCTGCACCATAGCCAATCAAACAAGCAAAGTGATGAGTACTCCAGCACTGAGCCGTATCCACAATTAGGGATGTTTTCATTCGCAAACCTTCACTGATCAGGTGGTGATGCACTGCACCCACTGCCAATAAAGGCGGAATGTAGCTGTATTCTGAGCTAATACTGCCACCTGCTCTGTCGCTCAAGATTAATATCTTTGCACCTGCGCGGACTGACTCGGCTGCTTGAGCTTGTAATGCTTGCACAGCTGCTTTTAAGCCTTGCGGGCCGTTGGCGATCGCAAATACAGTGGACAATTGGGCAGTCGCAAAACCAGACACTTTAATTGCATCTAATTCTGCTTCTGTCAAGACTGGCGATTCTAGCTTCAGTCTTTTAGCATATTCTGGCTTCGGTTCTAATAAATTACCTCGTTCACCCAATTCCACCTTCAAGGACATCACTAGCTTTTCGCGCAGTGGGTCAATTGCTGGGTTGGTTACTTGAGCAAACCGCTGTTTGAAATAGTCATACAGCAGGTGGGGTTTTTCTGACAGCACTGCTAGAGGAATATCATCGCCCATGCAGAAAGTCGGCTCTGAGCCACTCTCTGCCATTTTTTCAATCACCATTTCGACATCTTCGCTGGTGTAGCCAAAGGCAGTTTGCTGGCGGAGTAAGGTTTGTCTGTCAACTGTGAATTGTCCTTTGCCGTTACCGTTGCCATGACCATTGCCATTTGTCCCATGATTGTTGACTAATGACTTTAAATCTTGACGATATTTTTGCAACCATTCTCCATAAGGATGTTGCTTGGCAATTCGTTGTTTAATTTCCCAGTTTTTGAGAATTTCATGGGTTTCTAGATCTACGGCAATCATTTGCCCTGGACCTAATCTGCCTTTCTCAACAATATTGGCTTCTGGGAATTCAACTACACCTGCTTCCGATGCCACAACAATGTAATCATCTTTGGTAATTACATAGCGTGCTGGTCGTAAACCGTTGCGGTCAAGAGTCGCGCCTACTTTCTTGCCATCACCAAAAACTAACAATGCCGGGCCGTCCCAAGCTTCTTGCAAACCACTATAATATTCGTAAAAATCGGTAATTTCAGGATAGTTCTGCAATGATGGCTGATTTTGGTAAGCTTCTGGCACCATAATCATCAAGGCTTCCAAGGGGCTGCGTCCAGAACGGACTAGTAATTCCAATACATTGTCTAGGGTGGCAGAGTCGCTGCTATTCAAAATAACCAAGGGCTTGAGTTCATCATTGCGATCGCCCCATACTTGATGGCTAATACTGGCTTCCCTCGCCATCATCCAGTTGATATTACCTAAGAGAGTATTAATTTCCCCGTTATGACCTAGCAGACGCATTGGTTGTGCTAGGGGCCATTTGGGTAAGGTGTTAGTACTAAAGCGGCGATGATAAACTGCAAACCCACTCTTGTATACTGGATTTTTTAAATCCGCATAAAAGTCTCCCAATACAGCAGAACGCACCATACCTTTGTAAACAATTGTGCGGCTGGATAAGGAGCAAATGTAAAAGTCTTCAGAAGTAGCTTTTGCTGCTTTAAAAATCCGCTTGCGGGTAATGTAAAGCTGTCTTTCTAGTTCATCGCCAGTTTGATCAGCAGCGAGAAAAACTTGTTCTATTTGGGGTTGATGTTCTTTAGCTTGTATTCCCAATAAATGGGGATGTACTGGTACTTCTCGCCAGCCCAGTACAGTAAATTTTTCTTCAGTAGCAACTTGCTCGACTTGAGTTTTCGCTTTTTGTGCTAATTCTGCGTCTTGCGGTAAAAAAATCATCCCCACAGCAATATTGCTTGTCGAGGAAATTTCCATCCTTCCTGAGAAATATTCTTTTTGTAACAACTCCCAAGGAATAGCTGTTAATATGCCTGCACCATCACCAGAGTCATGATCAGCACTACAACCACCCCGATGTTCCAAGCAGGTCAATGCGGCTAAGGCTTTGGTGACGATTTCATGGCTGGCAATATTCTGGCGATGTGCAATAAAACCTACGCCACAGGCATCTCTTTCCTCTACTAACCACCTTTGTCCTTGGTAGGTATCCCTAGAGTCTTTATCCGAAAATGTCATTTTTTGCAATTGATTCACCCTTTGATCGTTCATAGCCTATTCCTGAGAAGTTAAGTCACAAATTTTGCCACTGTTTGTGAGGGAAAGTTTCGCCATTTCGCGTCGCAACAATACATAAATCACTGGAATTTAGGGAAAAAAAATTTTAACTGCGGTTATTTGTAAATTTACCCGTGTTAAAATTATTGCGTAAGTTCTTATGTGTTTATGCTGGGTTAGACGAATTACATTTTGTGCTAATTTTATGTATTTGGATGCAAAACTAAGTATTTTCTCGTTTTTTTTGGATGACAGATGTCTATCAGGTAGACAGCCTCAGCTTACCTGACATAAAACTCAAACTGAACAATTAACTGTTTTAAAACCTATAAGATTCCTGATGCAGCAACAAAATCAGCGTATTACACTATATACCCATTTGACAATTCCTAAATATTTTTGTTGTTGTGTGTATTGGCTGCTCACCCGTTGCAACTTTTGTTACTAACAACTATGCCTCACCTCTAAGTAACACAATAGCAACTATGAGTGAGGAAAGGTATTTTAAAGCTAAATTTGATAACCGAAACCATATATCTATAGTTTGGTAGGAACTAGTGCCAGTTAAAACAGTCAGTTACAGTGGTTTTAGCGGTAATATAACTTGTTAAATCTGATAAGAGACAACAAGCCACCTTATAGGTTATCACGTTTATTCAAAAGTTAAATCATCTGTTCTCAATATTTCCCAACAATTAGTCAGCCTACCTTTTCGATGGTAGGTTTCAAAAGTATTGAATAAATTCTCGTCAAGATGCCAAATTGTTGCCGACAAAAATCTGATATTACTATTGCCCAGCCTGTTGTGCGCCAAACTTTAAGAGCAACCATCTCTTCTATCATAGCGACAATACTGAGCTTATCTACTACCTGGACGGCGATCGCTCAAACCTCTGTTGGTGTAACTCCACCATCACCCGTACCATCTGTGTTAATGCCGTCTTCTGGCAATCAAATTTCCCTGAATGGTCGTATAATACCTGGCGCTTGGTTAGTTCGATCAGGCAAAGCTGGTCAAGTCACAATACATCTCAGTGATGGGGTATTTCGCCAAGCGATTGGAGTTGATTTCTTAAATAGCAACAACCCCAGCAGACAACCGATACAGTGGTTTTCCTCAGTTACTAGTCCACTGGTTTTAGTAACTCAACTCCAAGGTGGATATCGTTATCTCGATATCACTAAGTTTGCACAACAAGCAGGTTGGCAGTTACAACCCAATGGTAACACTTTAGTGATTGTGACTCCCCAAGCTCAAATCAAAAATATTATTACTGGTCTGCAACCTCTAAATCCTCCTAGTGTTACTACTATCCGAGAAAACCGGATTATGGTCGATTTAGACAGCCCTACACCTTGGATAGTCAGGCAAGGATTACCCATTAAACAAGCTCAAACCCCAGTATCTGATGATCCAGATGCGATCGCACCAAAACTCACTACGCCACCTAATCGGGAATGGACAATTACTCTTGATGCTGTAGCTGATCCTGCCTTAATCCAACGTTATACCCCTGCGCCACCGCCGCCATCACTGCCAAATCTGCTCAAACAATTATTACCAGAACCAGCACCACAACAAACTCCAGATACCTTAATTCAAAAAGTGGAGGTGGTCAATAACCAAACTATTCTTAGTCTGAGTGTTCCCTTTGGTTCGGCTCCCCGTATAACCACAGTAGCTAATCCCAATCGCCTATTTATTGAGATTCGCCCCGATGCAATGGTAGAACGAAATATTGCTTGGGCAAACGGGTTGCGCTGGCGACAGCAATTCATCAGTTTAGGCACAGAACGTTTTCCAGTAGTTTGGTTAGAAGCTAACCCTCGTGCAGTAACTTTAAAACCAATTTGGACAAGTCCTGATACTTTGATTGGCACTGCTCCCCTAATTCAAACAGCGCAGAAGTACTTAGCATTAGCTGCAATTAATGGTGGTTATTTTAACCGCAACAATCGCTTGCCTTTAGGCGCGATTCGTCGGGATAATCAGTGGATATCCGGGCCAATCCTTAACCGAGGCGCGATCGCTTGGAATAACTCTGGGCAATTTTACGTAGGTCGTCTAACGTTACAAGAAACTTTAATTGCTCCTAATAATTTACGCTTACCGATTTTATTTCTCAATAGTGGTTACGTTCAAAGTGGCATTGCTCGTTACACTCCTAGCTGGGGGCCAAATTACACGCCCCTCACGGACAATGAAACCATCCTCTTAATTCAAAACAATGAAGTTAACAGTCAGTTAGCTGGCGGCAAAGCTGGTGAAATTCCCATTCCCATTCCCCAAGATGGCTACTTACTAACTTTGCGCGGAAATGCTGCAACTACTGCCACCCAACTACCTCTAGGCACAAAAGTTAGTCTCACTAGTGCCACTACTCCTGCTAATTTTAGCCGTTACCCTAACATTGTGGGAGCAGGGCCATTGTTAATCCAAAACGGTCAAATTGTTCTTGATGCCAAGGCTGAAAAATTCAGCAACGCTTTTATTGCAGAAAAGGCCATTCGCAGTGGGATTTGCACCACAGCCACAGGTACGCTGATGATTGCTGCTGTGCATAACCGTGCTGGTGGTGCAGGCCCGACACTGGCAGAACACGCTCAATTGATGAAACAGCTTGGTTGTGTCAATGCTCTCAATTTAGACGGTGGCAGTTCAACTAGTCTTTACTTAGGAGGACAATTGCTTGATCGTTCTCCTAACACTGCTGCCCGTGTTCATAACGGTATTGGAATTTTGTTGCAACAAAGATAATGAAGTATGAAGTGTGAAGTATGAAATATAAAGTCTTTATCCTTCAGGATTCGTAATAAATTTTAAAGATTAGAATAAGTTGCTCTAGCGATAAATAAAGAGTTTGTGTATTCACCATAGTTTAGTCGTGACTCTTTACACCCTCAAGTTTGATTTTGCTATGGTTAGCAAGGTGTAATTGAATTGCTGATTTTTACGGTTGCAAGATTGCGCCAGATTTTTCCATCAATGGTTAAGAGAAAGGACAGCTTGTTATGTCTCCAAATGAGGTAACTATGGCTCAATATCAAGAAACCGCACCTACTAAGACTCTACCACTGCCTGCGGCGATCGCTAATCGCAGCGTTGCTGCAACCGAATTACGCCCTTGGGGTTCTTTTACAGTTTTGGAAGAAGGACGTGGATATAAAATCAAGCGCATCGAAGTCAAGCCTGGACACCGCCTCAGCTTGCAAATGCACCATCATCGCAGCGAACACTGGATTGTTGTCTCTGGCACAGCTAGAGTAACTTGTGGCGAAAAAGAAGTGCTATTGGGTAATAATCAGTCAACTTATGTACCTCAGTGTACATCTCATCGCTTAGAAAATCCTGGCGTGATTCCCTTAGTGCTAATTGAAGTCCAAAATGGCGAATACTTAGGTGAAGATGATATTATTCGCTACCAGGATGACTATGCTCGTACAGAAAACTAATCCCAATCGGTGAACAGGGATATAGTAAAATAGAAATAGAATTGCCCCCCCGTAAATTTCTGTATCCTTCAGTCAGGAATTTACGGAGGAGCGATAGCCAAAATTTAGCTTGTACTTTTAACGCAAAAAATCTGAATTATTTAAATACCTCTGCTAGGCAATGAATAAATCTCAGGCTGGCTTTTGCAAATAAACCTCTTCATTTAAAATAAAATAGCAAAAACCAGTTTTTTGAGTCTCTTATAATGCCATCCGTTTTTCAGGTGGGCTTTCAATTGCCAAAACAAATTCAATGATTCAACTGAGTCAAGCAGCAAAAATTGAAATCGAACGATTAAAGTCAAAGCAACAACCCAATGCCTTGGTCAGATTAGCTGTTAAACCAGGGGGATGCTCTGATTTATTTTACGATATGTCATTTGATGAGATTGTCCAAGATGGCGATCGCACTTTTGATGTGAGTGGTCTGCAAGTTCTGATAGACAATCAAAGCTTACAATATGTTAACGGGTTAGTATTAGATTATTCTGAGGATTTGATGGGCGGAGGCTTTCGTTTCCACAATCCTCAAGCTATTGCTACCTGTAGTTGTGGTAATTCATTTTCGATTACTCAAGAGTCCATAGTCCATAGTTCATAGTCAAAAATTCATCACTCTTGACTATTGACAAGTCAAAGTAGTTTGACAGAAAAGCATAAAAAAAGATATAATCAGGATTTGTTAAAACTTAGACCTCTAAGCAGCTTCACGCGCTGTGACTCATGCCAACCATACAGCAACTAATACGTAGCGAACGCGAAAAAGCGCGTCAGAAAACCAAGTCTCCAGCTCTCAAGCAATGCCCGCAACGCCGGGGTGTTTGTACAAGAGTCTACACAACTACACCTAAAAAGCCTAACTCAGCCCTACGCAAGGTAGCAAGGGTAAGACTGACATCTGGGTTTGAGGTGACAGCCTACATTCCAGGGATTGGTCATAATTTACAAGAACACTCCGTAGTCATGATTCGTGGCGGTCGGGTTAAGGACTTGCCAGGTGTAAGATACCATATCATCCGTGGCACCTTAGATACAGCTGGCGTTAAAGACCGCAAGCAAGGCCGTTCCAAGTATGGAACCAAGCGCCCGAAAGCAGCCGCTAAAAAATAAGACAGAGGCGATTAGTCGTGTCAAAGAGCGATTAGTCGCTTTGTCAGGAAGCGCTAAAAAATATAAAAAGTTAGCGATCGCTCTCAAACGGTTGTGAAAATAGATCAAAGCGTCTGTTTTCAAAAGTTAAATTAGTTAAGTTACCACTGCCAGCCTGCACTCAGCGAGCAAGTGTAGGTTTTATCGAAAAAGCTGTAAGCGACAGCAGCATTTTCATCTGTAAATTAATCCTGTGATGTTGTCGCTTTGCATATCCCGTCAAGGATAGCAAATCAGCAATTCAGGGTTGCTGCAACTGTACTGTAAAAAAAATTGCAGCAGTCTGAGTGGCAGCTTCCACCACTCCGATACTGCGCTGTCTGATAGCATATAATTTCGTTGCCAAATTCCGAATTTAAGGGTAAAGTATGTCGCGTCGTGGTGTAGTTCAAAGGCGGCCAGTTCCGCCTGACTCCGTTTATAATAGTCGTCTGGTGAGCATGATAATTCGCCGAATCATGCGTCACGGAAAGAAATCATTAGCTGCACGCATTGTTTATGATGCGCTCAAGACAATTGAAGAACGCACTGGAAATGCTGCATTAGAAACCTTTGAAAGAGCAGTACGTAATGCCACACCTTTGGTAGAAGTGAAAGCTCGCCGTGTGGGTGGTGCAACTTACCAAGTCCCAATGGAAGTACGTTCAGAACGTGGTACTACTCTAGCACTGCGTTGGCTAGTACAATTTTCTCGCTCTAGGCCAGGGCGCACAATGGCAGGCAAGTTGGCCAATGAATTAATGGATGCAGCCAACGAAACTGGGAATGCAATCCGCAAACGGGAAGAAACGCACCGGATGGCAGAAGCAAATAAAGCGTTCGCTCATTATCGTTACTAAACCAAAGATAAAGTATGAAGATCAAAGATTGAAAGATAAATAAATATTTCACACTTCATACTTTACACTTCATACTTCACTCAGACGGTTATCCGTAAAAGTATAGAATCTTAACAAAGAGTAATATACAAGATATCATGAGGCAAAAACTATAGGAGGCTACTGTGGCACGTACAAACCCGCTAGAGAGAGTACGCAATATCGGTATTGCGGCGCATATAGATGCGGGCAAAACAACAACAACAGAGAGAATATTATTTTACTCTGGGATAATTCATAAAATTGGGGAAGTTCACGAAGGAACTGCTGTAACCGACTGGATGGATCAAGAGCGGGAGCGGGGAATTACCATTACTGCTGCTGCTATTAGTACCAGTTGGAAAGATCATCAAATTAACATTATCGATACTCCTGGCCACGTAGACTTCACAATTGAAGTAGAACGCTCCATGCGGGTATTGGATGGAGTAATAGCGGTGTTTTGTTCTGTAGGTGGTGTGCAACCGCAATCTGAGACAGTTTGGCGGCAAGCAGACCGCTACAAAGTGCCTCGGATCGCCTTTATTAACAAAATGGATCGCACAGGCGCGAACTTTTACAAAGTTTATGAACAAATGCGCGATCGCCTGCGGGCTAATGCCATTGCCATTCAATTGCCTATTGGTAGCGAAAACGACTTCAAAGGCATTGTCGACTTGGTACGCAAACGTGCATATATTTACACCAATGACCAAGGCACGGATATCCAAGAAACAGATATTCCGGCAGATATGCAAGAGCAAACCGAAGAGTACTACACCAAGCTGGTAGAAGCAGTTGCCGAAACCGATGATGACTTGATGACCAAGTACTTCGAGGGTGAAGCGCTAACAGAAGCAGAAATCCGTGCAGCTCTGCGTAAAGGTACAATTGCCGGGACGATCGTGCCTGTACTGTGCGGTTCAGCCTTCAAAAATAAAGGCGTGCAACTGATGTTGGATGCAGTAGTTGATTATCTACCAGCGCCCATTGATGTTCCGCCCATTCAAGGTACAGTACCTAACGGCGACACTGTTGAGCGTCGTGCTGATGACAACGAACCTCTAGCAGCTCTAGCCTTCAAAATTATGGCTGACCCATACGGTCGCCTCACCTTCGTTCGTGTATACTCTGGTGTACTGAAGAAGGGCAGCTACGTCCTCAACGCCACAAAAAACAAGAAAGAGCGGATTTCCCGTCTCGTAGTTTTGAAAGCAGATGATCGACAAGATGTCGAAGAACTGCGGGCAGGGGATTTAGGTGCAGCCTTGGGATTAAAAGACACTTTAACAGGCGACACCCTTTGTGATGAAGGCGCACCAGTAATTCTGGAATCCCTGTTTATCCCTGAGCCTGTAATCTCGGTAGCGGTTGAACCCAAAACCAAGAATGACATGGATAAATTATCCAAGGCTCTGCAATCTCTCTCTGAAGAAGACCCTACCTTCCGCGTCCACGTCGACCCAGAAACTAACCAAACCGTAATTGCCGGAATGGGAGAATTACACCTAGAAATTCTGGTAGACAGGATGTTACGCGAATTCAAAGTGGAAGCTAATGTCGGTGCGCCGCAAGTAGCTTACCGCGAAACTATTCGTAAAGCTGTCACCAGAGTTGAAGGTAAATTCATCCGCCAAAGCGGTGGGAAAGGTCAATACGGTCATGTTGTGATCGATTTAGCACCAGGAGAACCAGGCACTGGCTTTGAATTCGTGTCCAAAATTGTTGGTGGTACTGTACCAAAAGAGTACATTGGCCCCGCAGAGCAAGGAATGAAAGAAAGCTGTGAATCTGGTGTTTTAGCTGGATATCCACTAATAGATGTTAAAGCGACACTAATCGATGGTTCTTACCACGATGTAGACTCTTCGGAAATGGCCTTCAAAATTGCTGGTTCAATGGCAATGAAAGAGGCAGTGATGAAAGCTGCACCTGTTCTCTTAGAGCCTATGATGAAAGTTGAGGTAGAAGTTCCCGAAAACTTCCTTGGGGATGTAATGGGCGACCTCAATTCCCGTCGTGGGCAAATTGAAGGCATGGGATCTGAGCAAGGCATTGCTAAAGTGACCGCCAAAGTCCCATTGGCGGAAATGTTTGGCTACGCCACTGATATCCGGTCGAAGACCCAAGGACGAGGCATCTTCTCAATGGAGTTTAGCCATTACGATGAAGTACCTCGCAACGTGGCTGAGGCAATTATCGCAAAAAGCAAAGGGAACGCTTAATTAAAAAAGGAAACGAGCATTCATGGCACGCGCAAAGTTTGAAAGGAATAAACCCCACGTTAACATCGGTACTGTTGGCCACGTTGACCACGGTAAAACCACTTTAACAGCAGCTATTACCATGACCTTGGCTGCTTTGGGTAAGGCTGAAGCTAAAGCTTACGACCAAATCGACAATGCACCCGAAGAAAAAGCACGGGGTATTACGATTAACACCGCTCACGTTGAGTATGAAACTGACAATCGTCACTACGCTCACGTTGACTGTCCTGGACACGCTGACTATGTGAAAAACATGATCACTGGTGCAGCGCAAATGGACGGAGCCATCCTCGTGGTAGCAGCGACTGATGGCCCTATGCCCCAAACTCGTGAACACATTCTGTTAGCTCGTCAGGTAGGAGTTCCTAAGCTGGTAGTCTTCTTAAACAAAGAAGACATGGTAGACGACGAAGAATTGTTAGAGTTGGTCGAACTAGAAGTTCGGGAACTGCTTTCTAGCTATGATTTCGAGGGTGACGAAATTCCCGTTATTAGAGGTTCTGGTCTGCAAGCTCTAGAAGCAATGACCAAGAACCCCAAAACTAAGCGTGGTGAAAATCCTTGGGTAGACAAAATCTATGCATTGATGGATGCGGTAGATTCCTACATCCCCAACCCAGAGCGTGACATTGACAAACCTTTCTTGATGGCGGTAGAAGACGTATTTACTATCACAGGTCGCGGTACAGTTGCTACCGGACGTATCGAACGCGGTAAAGTCAAGGTGAACGATACCGTAGAATTAGTTGGTCTGAGAGAAACTCGTACCACCACCGTCACTGGGATCGAAATGTTCAAGAAAAGCCTTGATGAAGGCATGGCTGGGGATAACGCCGGTGTACTGCTGCGTGGTCTGAAAAAAGAAGACGTTGAGCGTGGTATGGTGATTGCCAAACCAGGTTCTATTACACCTCACACTCAATTTGAAGGCGAAGTTTACGTCTTAACAGACAAAGAAGGTGGTCGGAAGACACCATTCTTCGCTGGCTACCGTCCTCAGTTCTATGTGCGGACAACAGATGTAACCGGCACTATTAAAGCCTTCACTTCTGATGATGGCAAAGATGTAGAAATGGTAATGCCAGGCGATCGCATCAAAGTGACTGTAGAATTGATTAACGCGATCGCAATTGAGCAAGGTATGCGCTTTGCGATTCGTGAAGGTGGCCGCACCATCGGTGCTGGTGTCGTCGCTAAAATCATCAAGTAGTACCCTTTTACCCTAATAACTAAGAGCAGAGATGGTAAAATGCCTCTCTGCTCTTTTATCTGAACTTACTTGAGGAAATGGGGAATAGTGAGTAGGTTTTCTACTCCCCACTTCCCACTACCCATTGCCCTAATAAATCAGAACCTGGAAAATTAAAGATGGCAACTCTACAACAGCAGAAGATTAGAATTCGTTTAAAAGCTTTTGACCGTCGATTATTGGATACATCTTGCGAGAAGATTGTAGACACAGCTAACCGGACTAACGCTACAGCCATAGGCCCAATTCCCCTACCCACAAAACGGAAAATCTATTGCGTGCTGCGATCGCCTCACGTAGACAAAGATTCGCGCGAACATTTTGAAACCCGTACTCATCGCCGAATTATTGACATCTACCAACCTTCCTCTAAAACTATTGATGCGTTGATGAAGTTAGATTTGCCATCGGGTGTGGATATTGAAGTCAAACTGTAGTTAGTCAAGAGTCAATAGTTATAAAAAAATTATTATTGACCATTGACTATAGTATGAATACTGAATTAGCCCTGAGAAAATTGAACTCAGGGCTTTTTATTTAGTGATAGAATGTAATCAAAGTACGGGAAAGCAGAGAACAATAAATTTTTAAAATTAAATTTATTCTAAGGTGACAATGACATCTTCTTCTAGAATTGCTGTTCGTGAACTACCTCTGTTCCCGTTACCCGAAGTAGTTCTTTTTCCTACTAGACCATTACCCTTACACATCTTTGAATTTCGCTACCGAATTATGATGAACACGATTTTGGAAAGCGATCGCAGGTTCGGAGTATTAATGGTCGATCCAGTAAAAGGCACAATTGCAAATGTTGGCTGTTGTGCAGAAATCATCCATTACCAGCGTCTACCTGACGACCGGATGAAGATGCTGACTTTGGGACAACAAAGGTTTCGTGTTTTGGAGTATGTACGTGAAAAGCCTTATCGCGTGGGCTTGGTACAGTGGATAGAAGATGAACCACCAACCAAAGATTTACGCCCTTTAGGTGCTGAAGTTGAACAATTACTCAAAGATGTAGTACGTCTCTCTGCTAAGTTAACTGAACAAAACATTGAACTGCCAGAAGAATTACCAGACTTGCCAATAGAGCTATCTTATTGGGTAGCCAGTAACCTCTATGGTGTTGCTGCCGAACAGCAGTCATTGTTAGAAATGCAAGATACAGCAGCTCGCTTGGAACGAGAAGCAGAAATTTTAACTTCTACCCGTAATCATTTAGCAGCTCGTTCTGTACTAAAAGATACTTTTAATCAGAAGTAGTCAGCGAGAATTCATCAGGACTTACACAGAAAATATAGTCTGTTGAGACTGGGTGTATGGGTTTTGCTTATCTACACCCATACACCTCTATACTTCTACACTTCTTGTCCAAATCCTGGATTTTTAGTATTACTGCATAAGTCTTGTTCATGCGCCATCCGCTTGGTTTTTGAGCGGAAAATCTTGCCAAAAACACCTAAAATCAAAAGTCCTGGTAACAAAGTAGGTGTCGGAACAGGTGGTGGAGACTGACTAGGATTAGCACGAAAAATACCAGCAGTACCATTTGCTAGTTTGGCATAAAAAGCTACTTGATTGGCATCATTTAGACCTTGATTAGAAAAGTAAAGGTCTACTACTGTTGATCCCAATAAAGCGTCGCCCACAGCAATTACTTTATCATTTACTGGGTCTGGGCCTGTATAAATACCAAAACCTCCTGTATCTAAAGCTCCTTTGAAAGCAACTATACCTTCATTGTTGATGGCAGGATTCTCAAAGAAACTAAAGGGGCCGCTATTATCGGTAATAGTGCTGAGGTTTCCATCTTTAACCGTGAATATTCCTTCAGTTGTGTAATTATCTAAAACGCCTCTAAAAGCAATTGTGTTTTCGTTATTCAGTGTAGGTGAGGATAAGAAGTCAAAATCACCATTAGTTTCAACTACAGGCGTTGTAGTTTCACCTTGATAAATAAATATCCCACGTCCGCCAGTATTCAAACTAGCGACAAAAGCCACAGTGTTGCGATCGTTGATAGCATATCCATCTAAAGTAGTGTAAGTATCATTAGTGTCAGCAATCAAAGAAGTTTCTCTACCGTTACTAGTAAAGATCCCCTGGTTTTGTGTATTTAAAGGTGCAGAGAATACTACCTGTCCCAAATTGTTAATTACAGGATTTCCAAAACCACGAGGATCAGAACTGTTGACGATAGGCGTGATTACTCCTTTGTTACTAATAAAAACTCCACTACTTGTGTCATCTAAATTAGCGGAGAAGGCAACAGTTCCTGCGTTATTAATTGCAGCAACTGGAGAGAAGACACTAAAAGCGCTACTATTATCAGCTATTTTAGTAGTCACTCTACTGTTACTAATAAAGATACCAGTAGCTTCTCCGTCGGCATCTAGGTTGGTTGAAAAGACGACAACACCCTCATTGTTGATTGCCGGAAAGAAACCCAAAGAATTAAAGGAATCTTGGTTATCAGCAATCTTAGTAAAAGAAAAAGCAAGGGAAGCATCTGTATGCAGTAGTGTCAAAAATAGACTGCTTGCAGTTGCCAAAAATAAACATTTATTAATGGACATAGAATACTATTAAGTTAAAAAAATTCAGCTATTAAAGGAGTGTCAAAATTATATGATTAATAACGAATAACTAGAATATATATGCATCAAATTTTAATTAACTTTAGAACATTTTTTCTATCCTAAGTTGGAAATATTGCCGAGTCTCTACTTATAACAAGCCCTACAAGTAGTACAGCTATGAAAAACCAACCCATGTGAATAAAAGTCAAATAGGTTGAAATCCCCCTGTATCCTGCTTTCTGTCTCATTCTAAGGATAATTATTCACTACAACCTAGCTTAAAATGCTAAGTACTGAGTAAAAATTAAAGAGTTATTGAAGTAGACATTCATTCGTGCTGGTGTATGCAGTTTATGATATGGCAGAAAACAGGAAACAAGCTTAAAAGTCTCTTAATATCTGTGTTTGATTGATTAGTTCATGTAGAAATCTAACTGGCAGTCGCTATATAGCTACCTATATAAAATAAATGCATCAAATAACCGTTCAAAATCAATACTTTAAGGGGTCAAGCAAATAAGAATATTGATTTTTGAATTATGATTCGAGAGTGCTGACTGATAAGACAGCATAACTACCAAAAATTTTTAAAATTTCTATGTAATCCATTAAATCTGCTATAGCAGATTGCATTTTTGGTTCATTAACATTTGCCTCTAGATCGAGAAAAAATACATATTCTCCTAGCGATCGCTTGGTAGGACGAGATTCTATTCTGCTAAGATTAATTCCTAGTTCGGCAAATACTTGCAGAGGTTTGATTAACGCACCAGGGATGTTTGCAGGTACGCTAAAAGCCAAAGAGCTATGAGTGGGATTTAATGCATTAATGTGATATTCAGAAGTTGGGTTATTTTGACTAATCACCCAAAAGCGAGTACAGTTCTCTGGATAATCATTAATGCCTTGAGCGAGAATTGGTAAATTATAGAGTTGAGCAGCTCTAGAGGAAGCGATCACGGCAGCTGTTAAATCTTGTTGTAGCAATTGTAAGGCTTCTGTAGTGGAATTGTTCGGAATAATTTGCACAGTTGGCAGGAATTGACCTAACCAGCCTTGACATTGTGCTAAAGCTTGAGGATGTGAATAAACCTTCTGAATGTTATCTAAGCTAGTCGCGCCAGAAATTAAAGTATGGACAATAGGCATAACTAAAGCCAACTGAATTCGCAAACTGTCCAATTGCCACAGTGCATCCATTGTCATCGTGACACTACCTTCAATGGAATTTTCTACTGGTACAACCGCTAACTGAGTTTTTCCAGCCGCAACCGCTTGGAGTGACTGAGCTATGCTAGGGTATGGAAATAAAGTAGCTTCAATTCCCGTTGTTTTGGTCAGCCAGTTGACATACAAAACCGCTGCTTGTTCTGCATAAGTACCTGGAGGACCTAAATGAGCAATGGATAAAGACATAGCGTTTAAACTTTAATTACTGTCAGATTTATAGACTATACCGCAGGCAAACCCAGCCTTGAAAAAAACAGAACATTGATTTAAATTGCTTTGTTCGACTTCAAACCGCCGTTTTATGCTGTACAACGGTAGAGTTTGTAATTATATTCACCAGCAGATTTACCGTATTGTGTATCAGGAAAACAGTGCTGAGATTCCAAATTGATTAGTGTACGGAATTCAACTAACCATAAGTCAATAGGTCGTTGAATTGTAGCTATTTTTTCTTGTAATACTTGCACAGCTTGCGTGTAACCTTCATTGTCTGAATCTTGACCTGCTAGGAAAAACTGCACATTAGCCCTTTTCTATCACTCTGGCGAGAGAAAAAATAAATGTTTGTTGGGGAGCCACTTGCACAGGAAGGGTTTCCCAACCTCCGCCTAAATTTATGAAAGTCGGTAAAAATAAGGGTTTAGGATTTTTATCTAGAGAGAGTGACTAAAGAGGGTTAGAGTCATATTTTTATAGATATAATACCTAACACAGCACTGAGCGATCGCGCTACCCAAATTGAGGCTAGTTCTCCTGTGGGTGAGAAAATTTTCATCCAAAAATGAGCTAACACAAAATAAACGGGAGGATGAGTACTTTCAGTCAACAGTCGCTCAATAACGGCATTAATTCCAACTGTTGGGTTAGCTTGTAATGGTTGCAACAGAGTATCTGAACTAATAATTTCATTAAATGGTACTGTGCGGAAACTATTTCCCAGGCTAAAAACCATCGTGGCACACTCATCAGTCCAAGGTGGTAAAGCAGCCAGACGTAAAAAGCGTAGGGCTGTACCAATAATTAACCAGAACAACAGTAGCAATAAGTGAGAGCGGTGCTTCATGAACGCAATGTCAACCATTCGTCAGCAAGGATTACCTCAGCATACAATTCCAACATCCACCACTAAAAAAAATTTTTCAAAAATACCTATGATTTGATTTATAATTTATTAATGGTATTAATATTTTTAGAAATTTTCTTTTCAGGTAAATTTAACATCAAAGATTCATATTGTTTATAAGCATTATTTATTCTTAGTTTTCTTGATTTTATTAAAATCATAATTACACTAAATTTATTACTATATAAAAGTATCAAATAACAGCTGTGTGCAAATCATGCCTACCAGATTTACTGCTTCTCAATCGGTGAAAATCGCTGTACCGCAACAGCCTATTCCGATTCAACATTACTTGCGGCAGCCTCAAAGATTGGTGAATGCTTTAGTTGATACTAGTCGTGTTCAACAGCTTTCAGAGGAAGTATTTCGTTTAAAAATGCGTCCTCTATCGTTTATGACATTAAGCATTCAGCCTACTGTAGACATGAGAGTTTGGGCAGAATCAAGTGGGGTAATTTATTTGCGATCGCTTGCTTGTGAAATTCGGGGTGTTGAGTATATTAACCAACGTTTTTCTCTTAATTTACAAGGTTATTTATCACCCCATCAATCTAGTAGTGGTACTCGCCTGGAAGGGAATGCCGATTTAGAAGTGCAAGTAGAACTGCCACCGCCACTTTCTTTTACCCCAAAGCCGATTTTAGAAGCTACAGGTAATGGTTTGCTGAAGAGTGTATTAGTAACTGTTAAGCAAAGATTGCTACATCAGTTACTAGTAGATTATCGTCATTGGGTGACATCACAAATGTCAGAAAAAGCTCTAGAAGATAATAGTGTAGATTTATCAATTTTGAATTTAGAGTAAGGTTCACATAGTATTAAATAAACTGTTTTTATAAAAATACATAGCTAGTAGTAAGTAATTTAGCCTCACTACTAGCTATAAACTTTTATACTCATTTTTCATACTATCGAAAAATTAGAGTATTACAACATCTTTATTAAAGAAGCAGCACCCCAAACCCGATCGCACCTACTAAGCAATACACCAAGATTATGCAAATCACTGCTGAATTTGGCAAGGGCTAAAGGATTTACGATGCAGGGATGAAGCCCCGTATTGTCGCAATGCTAGTAAATGTTTTGGACTACCGTATCCTTTATTTCGTTCTAAGTCGTATTGAGGATACTTTGATGCTAGACGCAGTATTAACTCGTCACGCCAGACTTTAGCCACAATACTAGCAGCTGCGATGGAAAGCGATCGCTCATCTCCTTTAACTATTGTTTGTTGGGGTATTAGCAAGTCTTTAATTGGCTGATTGCCATCAACCAAGCAGATTACAGGCTGTACCTTCAGTTTTAGTACAGCCCGTTTCATGGCTAACAGCGTTGCCTGCAAAATATTAATTTGATCAATTTCAGCAGTTGCAGCAAAACCGATTTTCCAGTCTATTGCCAGCTGACAAATCTGTTCTGCTAGATGTTTCCTGCGAGAACTAGATAGCTTTTTACTATCTTTAATCCCCGCCGCCATCAATTCCGAGAAAGCATCAGCTGGTAGGATGACGGCTGCTGCAACTACAGGGCCAAATAAAGCACCACGCCCAACTTCATCGATTCCAGCAATTAACCCAGGAATGCTTGATAAAGAGGCAGAAAACTCCAGCCATTTGAGTTCATCTAAATTTGGTAGTGAATTAACAACAGTTTGTTTAATCTCTACCATAAAGCGTATTAACTTTCCTCAGAAGTGGAATTACCTTCTACAGCTGAGGAACGACGACGGCGGCGGCGGTTACCTGTGGCAGTAAGATTTGCCTCAGTTTCTTCAATAGTGGATGTAAATCCATCTGACTCAATTGGCTCTTCTGGTAAGGATTTTTGCTCCTGTTCTACAGGCGATGTATTTACTGCCTTAGTGAATGTTTCAGGAATAGTTATATCTGGGGGTGGTTCTGCTGGTGTACTTGCCCCTTGTCCTGGCTGAACAATGTTAATAATTACAGATTTGGGATTTTTTACTTCCCGATCTAATTTCACTAAGGGAGATATTCCCATTAAGGCAAAAACATCTTGTTCTTCTAAAGTCATTTCTACAGTTCTAATTTCCGGTGGTTCAACCACTGGTTTGACGGGTTCTGTTTTGATGACTTTATTACGTTCGATTCTTTCTGTCCAACCTGATTTGCCTAAGCTGGGTATGGGGATTTCTGGTGTTGGGCTTAAGTCAACTTCACTATCTAGCTCTAGATCGGTATCATGATCGAAACCTAGAGAATTAGGTGCAAGCCGTGACTCATCCTTACCATTTGCGCCGTTGATACCAATGCGTCTGCGACGGTTAGTGCGACTACCACGCTTATTGCTATCACCCAGTTCGTGATAACTGGGATGATTCACTAAATTCAAGGCGCTTAAATCGGAATCAGTATCAAAATTATCACCAAAGCTATCAAAGCTTTCTCTTGGTTCTGAAATTCGCGCTACGGGCAAACGGGGTTCTCTTTGCGGTAACGGTACAAAACGTTCTGGCAGTTCTGCTGGTGTGGGTAAGCGAGTCTCGGTTTCTCCTGGCAGATGGACAACGTGACCTAAACCACCACAGGTTGGGCAAGTTCCACCAAACAATTCGTAAATGTTTTGACCTTGGCGCTTACGAGTGAGTTCGACTAAGCCAAGTTCTGTGAGTTGGGCAATTTGGGGACGGGCTTTGTCGGCTTTGAGTGCTTTGTTGAAATGCTCCAGCACATGCAATTGGTCGCGCCGCGATTCCATATCTATGAAGTCAACAACGATAACTCCGGCGATATTTCGTAGTCGCAATTGTCTGGCAATTTCTGTTGCGGCTTCGCAGTTTGTCCACAATACTGTTTCTCTGGCTGTTGCCGATCGCGTGAACGAACCGGAGTTAACATCAATTACTGTGAGTGCTTCTGTTGGTTCAATAATAATGTAGCCGCCAGAAGGTAAATCTACTCTTGGTTTGAGGGCTTCTCGAATTGCGGCATTGATGCGGAAGTATTCTAATATGGGTGAGCGATCGCGGTGATGATCAATCAACAATCCTTGTGGTGTCTGTCCACCACTCCAGTTTTGCAAGTACTGTTTCACCCGCTTCAGTCCAGTGCTGGAGTCTACCACAATCCGGTTGACATCTGCACCGTACATATCCCGCAATACCCGCTGAATAAAGTCATCATCTCGGTTCAGCAGTGCTGGCGCACGAGTCGATTGTGCTTCTTGTTGAATTGCCTCCCATTGCTTTTGCAGCAATTCCAAGTCTTCCATGATGGCTTCTTCAGGTTTGCCTTCTGCTTCTGTACGCACCAACAAACCCATACCTGCCGGTTTTATTAAGATTGCTAACGCCCGTAGGCGGTTGCGCTCATTTTCACTTTTAATTCGGCGAGATAAATTCACACCCCGACCGTAAGGCATTAGTACTACATAGCGTCCAGGTAAAGTAATGTTACCAGTTAGCCTTGGCCCTTTAGTACCAGTTGGCTCCTTCATTACTTGCACCAGCACTTTTTGCTGTGGTGCTAATAGTTCTGTAATAGCTGCTGCTGTTCGCTTTAGCCTTAATGGGCCTAAGTCAGTTACATGAATAAAGCCATTACGTTCTGGATCACCAATATTAACAAAAGCCGCATCAATTCCGGGCAACACATTTTCTACTACACCTAAGTAGATATCACCAATTTGGTGATGGCCTGTGGCTACAACGAGTTCTTGTATTTGATCTTCAGAAAATACGGCAGCGATTTGATGCTGCTCTGCGATGATAATTTGTTTTGGCATTCAATTTCCTCAAAAATTGGCAGCACGAATGTAGTTCTGGCGGTTGGTCATGTCCCTCGCCCCTGCCAGCTACTAAAGGTACTGCTGATAATAAAATTTGTGAAGCCGAGCTTCAAAGTTAAAGAACTAATGACTGAGTAATTGCGTTTACACGCCTGTTTATTACAGAACGGCTGCATATTGTTTAAGTAAATAAATCAACCGTCCGTGGTTGATTTTTGATGCGATACCCGCACCACCTAGGGATTAGGCATTCAGCAGTTGTTTAAAAAAATATAGAGGAAGAGTTGCCGACGGAGTCTGCTTTTAAGTTAATAGTTCACTCAAGTTGCTATCAAGAGAGGTTGTTTTTTAATCCGCTTCAGCTTGTCTGGGATAAAATCCTAGAAGTTGCTCTCTAGTATCTTTGCTTTCGCTCCCTGAGTATAAGGGTAGTGAACTAGTTAATTCAATGCAGCGCCAGAAAATTTCTCTTCACCTCATTCTAACGCAACCTTGCTAAAAATCAATTCCCACGATGTGTTAAATCAGGGCAACTACTAGCAAGTTACCCTTTAGGGATTATACTCCTAAAACTAACTGATTGCGGTGAATTTGCAGAAGTTGAAATTCTCGATTTGCAACTACTTCTAGCATAGATAGGATTTGCTCAGGACGCAACGAAACACCGTCATTGCGACAACTACCTAGGTAACGCACAATAGCGGTAGATTCAGCTGTACTATTGTGAGCTTCTACTATTGCCAATTCAAACAAGCGATCGCGCAGATTTACTATCTGAGTTTTGCCTGATTTGGTTATTTGCTCTACGTTAATTTCGTCCTTCGCTAGAATGGCATCAATCCAGTCTTGCCATTGTGCAGGTATGGCTTCATTGTGTACTGCTACCGTAATCAAATACTCAGCGGCTGCTAAAGCTTGGTTAGCAGATGGAGATTTTAAATCTATCTCTGCTACACGATATACAGGTATGTCTGTAGGCAGTTGTTCGGCTAACTTTGCTTGGAAACTATCCATGTCTACAGGCGTAGTTAACTCAAAATCGACGATTTCGCCATTGCTAGTAGCACCTAGAGGTAAAGCACTAGCAATCACAATGCGTGGTGTTGGGTGAAATCCACCTGTGTAAGCCACTGGCAAACTGGCTCGGCGCACAACTCGGTCAAGCAAACGCAGCAAATCCAAATGACCTAGTAAAGATATGTCACCTTGCTTCCCAAACCAAACACGCAATCTTTGAACTTTGGTTGTGTTCGGGACAAACTCACCAGCAAATTGGGGCATAGGCGGTGGTTCAATCACAATATTGTGGCCGAAATCTGTGCCGCAGACACCGCAATGCGAACAACCTTCAAAAGAGCAATCTGGGACAATTGCAGCTTCTAAGGCGCGTTGCAAGTCTTCTTTCAACCATTTTTTGTCGATTCCGGTATCAATATGATCCCAGGGGAGGGCAGCATCTACAGAAGGATGAAGGTTAGAGAATGAATTTTCATTCATACTTCTGACTTCAGCCTTCATACTTTCTGTAAAGTTCCATTCGCCGTTTTCGACTTGGCGGTATTTCCAGTCTAGACCAGCTTGGGCGATCGCCTGACCCCAAGCGTTGAAAGCTTTATCTAAACTGTCATACCAGGAATCCATGCCTGCGCCTAATTCCCAAGCACGGCGGAGGACTTGACCCAAAGTGCGATCGCCTCTGCCGATAAAGTCTTCCATTGCCGAAATGCGGACATCGGTGAAATTCACCTTCACTCCCCGAATCCGGCGGAATTCTTGGCGCAGTAGGTTTTGCTTGCGTTCAAATTCAGCCGTAGCGACTGAGTGCCATTGAAATGGTGTGTGCGGTTTGGGCGTAAAGTTAGAAATTGTGAGGTTAAAGTTTAGTGGTCTTCTGCCTTTACCCCGACATTCTCGCTGTAGCCAGCGGACTGTTTCTGCAATGCCTAAAACATCTGCATCTGTCTCACCTGGCAAGCCAATCATGAAATAGAGTTTGATTTTATCCCAGCCTTTTTCCCAAGCTGTTTTTACACCTCTAAGCAGTTCTTCATTCGTCAAACCTTTGTTAACGATATCCCGCATCCGCTGGGTTCCGGCTTCTGGTGCAAAAGTTAGTCCACCTTGCCGCATACCACCGAGGATGTTGGCAATGTTCTCATCAAATCTATCTACACGCTGACTAGGCAAAGACAGAGAAATGTTTTCATTTTTTAACCGATTTTTTATTTCCATCCCCACCGCTGGTAGGGCTAAATAATCGGAACAACTCAGGGATAGTAAGGAAAATTCATTGTAACCAGTAGTTCGCATTCCCTGTTCAATGGCTTCGACAATTTTCTCAGGTTCTACATCTCGCGCTGGACGGGTGAGCATTCCTGGTTGGCAAAAACGACAGCCACGAGTACAACCACGGCGAATTTCAATTGTCAGGCGATCATGTACTGTTTGTACGTAGGGGACTAGTCCAATGGAATAGGCGGGTATGGGAGTAGCAACTCTTCTCAGAATGCGTTTTGGTACACCTGGGGAGTTAGGATGGACTGAGCCATCTGCTGCCATATCATAAAACTGCGGGACGTATACCCCTGGTATCTGTGCCAAGTCGAGTAATAAATCTCGGCGATTCAATTTGGCTTTGCCTTCTTCCAAGACCATACCGATTTCTGGTAAGAGTTCTTCGCCATCACCTAAAGCGAAGAAGTCGAAAAAGTCGGCGTATGGTTCAGGGTTTGATGTTGCCGTTTGTCCACCAGCGAAAATTAGCGGGTAATTCCCTGTGGCTCTTTCTTGCCATGTCAGAGGAATTCCGGCTAAATCCAACATTTCCAATATGTTGGTTGCACCTAATTCGTAACTGAGACTAAAACCTAAGATGTCAAATTCTTTTAGCGATCGCTTTGACTCTACAGCAAACAAGGGGGTGTTTGTTTCCCTGAGTTTGGCTGCCAAGTCTGTACCTGGGAGGTAAGCGCGATCACATAATTGGTGGGGTTGGGCATTCAAGATGTTATAAAGAATGATATGCCCTAAGTTGGACGAGCCAACTTCATAGACTTCTGGGTAAGTTAATACCCACCTGATAACTGCCGTATCCCAAGGCTTATGTACTGCTAGGCGTTCGTTACCAAGGTAACGAGCGGGTTTTAAAATATCCGATGTGATTAATTTTTCAACTGCAACAGCCACTGTGCTATCTTCTAGCTACTTTTATGATTTACCGATAATCACCTCCAACCTTAGCACTTATCTGGTCTACCCATAGGTTTATATTTGTAACTGACAACATCCTTTACACAAGTTTGCTACAAAGCTAATTTGTGTGTTATATTGTATGTCTTTAAGAATTTACTGCCAGCAATTCAACATTATCTTCAAACTCAAATACCCCATCGAGTTGGGTTAATTCAAAGATAATTTTAATGGCTGGAGACACAGAACATAGCTTTAAACTCCGTCCTAAGTTTTGAGCCAGCTTCAGTGCAGACACCAATGCCATTAATCCTGCACTGTCTAATGATTCTACCGCTGCCAAGTCCACAAGCAAGATTGAGACATCTTTTTGTGTTAATGTTGCGGTCAAATCTCGTTCAAATTCCAATGCGTTGGCGGCATTGAGATTGCCCTGTGAACGAATAACTGTAATTTTTGGGCATTCCAGCACTGCTTGCATATTGACATCCTAAATTAGAGTTATTAAACCTTTAACCTGAGATTTATTTGAACATAATCTCTTTTTTCAAGCATCGACCATACGTATTACATCTCTTTGCTGAATCTTTATGGCTAAAGGGTATATCTTTAAAGATTGTCATAAATACAGGGTAAACTGTATTTATCTATACTTTTTTTTTACATCGGTTCTAAAACAATCAACATAAACAGCCACGGAATAGAACACTCATCCGTAACTTTGCTGGGAAAGCTTAATTTGTGGATACTTAAGCCTATTCAGCGATAGCTAAGTATGAGATTAAATACGCACATTTAGAGAGAATAAGGTAGAGTTAAGGTAAATTATTTATCAAAACAAATGTGATCTAAATCACTATATTTAAGCATTTGGATCACAATTTATACTTAGCTCTATCCCAGATAATTTTAGTATTACCTAAAATGGGTTAATAAATATGAGTACGAGTAAGTACGCTATTCGCCAACTGGTAGAAAAGGCACTTGATATTAAAAAATTAACTCCAGAGATAGAAAATGAAATTAATTCTGAATTAACTCAGATGGGTTGTATCTCGGATGTGGACTACGAAGCTTTGGAATTATTAATGGCAGAAATGGATGCTGGTAGAGTAAAGCTAGTGCCTAGCTGGGGGTATTAATATTAGTCATTGGTCATTGGTCATTTGTTCTTTGTTTACCCTACTGTGTTGTTGAAGCGGTCTGGAATGATAAATTTTAAACTGTAAACGCTATTTCGTGATTACACAAATACAGTCACGGCAGAATCGATGATGACTGGTAATTTTCTGTGATATTTACTGTTTAGACCCATTCTTTAAAATCCCGCAACACATTCAAATCTCCAAACCCAGACCATATTTAACTTTCTTAATTACGAATTACGAATTGATATGAGTTAGCTAGTGTAGCGTAAACTGTGCTAATTAGCATTAATGTTTGCATTAGTATTAAGTCGCCATGCATTTCGCTAAACGCCTAGATAAAATTCCTCCCTATCTCTTTGCTGAAATTAACCGTAAAAGAGAAAAACTCGTCGCCGAGGGAGTTGACATCATTAATATGGCAGTAGGCGACCCCGATAAACCGACTCCTGCACACATTCTCCAGGTAATGCATGAGGCTATTGATGACGCTGCTACTCACAACTATCCACCTTACGAAGGTATGCAAGAATTTCGTCAAGCGGCGGTTAAGTGGATGGAACGTCGGTTTGGGGTAACTGGGTTAAATCCGGATACAGAGGTTGTAGCGTCTATTGGTTCTAAAGAAGCAATACATAATACTTTTTTAGCTTTTGTGGAGGCGGGAGATTATACACTCATCCCCGATCCTGGTTATCCGGTATATCGCACTTCTACAATTTTTGCTGATGGTGAGCCGTTCACTATGCCACTGAAGGCAGAAAATCAGTTTTTACCTGATTTGAGCGCTATTCCTAATGAAATTGCCCGAAAAGCCAAGCTGTTGTGGATTAACTACCCAAATAATCCGACTGGGGGAGTCGCAACACTGGAGTTTTTTGCAGAATTGGTAGATTTCTGTAAGCAGTACAGTATCTTGCTATGTCATGACCATGCTTACTCAGAAATGGCTTATGATGGCTACAAACCGCCGAGTGTGTTGCAAGTGACCGGGGCAAAAGATGTCGCCATTGAGTTTCACAGTTTGTCTAAGTCTTACAACATGACAGGCTGGCGGGTTGGTTTTGTAGCTGGTAATGCGCTTGGCATCCAAGGTTTAAGGCAGGTAAAAACTAACGTTGATTCTGGAGTGTTTAAGGCAATTCAAAAAGCCGCGATCGCAGCTTACAATACCACAGAAGCTGAACTGCAAGCTTTGATGTCTGTTTATCAAAATCGCCGCAACATCATTGTTCAAGGATTGCAATCTTTAGGTTGGCCGATACAGCCGCCAAAAGCTACCCTTTACGTTTGGGTTGCTGTTCCTTCTGGTTATTCTTCTGCGGAATTTGTGAATTTGCTGCTTGACAAATGCGGCATTATGGTAGCTCCGGGGAACGGTTACGGTGCAGCCGGAGAAGGCTTCTTCCGCATCGCTTTAACTATTTCTGAGGAACGAATGCAAGAAGCAATTGAGCGAATGAAGGATGCTGGTATTTGCTACGCTTAAAGAAGTATGAAGTGTGTAGACACCCTTTGGGTGGCTTCCCGAAGGGTAGTCTGAAGTCTGAAGGATCAAATTTCGGCGTTGCTGAATAACTAGGATGAAATGAAATGTATTGAAATCTCAAACAAACTCATTAACCTCTCTGCGCCTCTGCGTGAGCTAAATCATCCCAAAATTATTCAACGCCGAAGTATCAAATTTCAGACTTCATAATTCAGACTTTTTCTGGCCACATCTGCTGAATAAATTGATGGAGTTGCTGTTTTGCAGCCAAGTCTGGTTCGCCTTTTGGTTCTTTGACTAAAACTTGACTCAACAGCGTAATTACTTCTATGTCTAATGCAGGGCGAAATAATTGGATAGGCCAAAGCAAATCTGATGCGTCTCGCAAGTCTGTAATTAGAGGTGGTTCTTGAGTATGGTTAGCCAAGAGTAAAGGACGCACCCAACACAACTGACGGGACACGACAACTTCAATGACTTCCGCGTACAAATTCTTGTCACCATGCTCTAAAGACACAATTTGTCCTGGTTGAAATTCTAGGTGTGTATCCATAATCATGTATCTAGTACAAAAAGGCTGAAGTCTGAAGTCTGAAATGAAGAACCCTGTATAGTGAGCTTTTCAGCAATTTATGATGGGTGTTTGATTGATGGAGAAATGTACTAGTTTTAATAAAACTTATTTTTACATATCAGGGTAAAAGTGTCGAAACTTAACACTACCTGAAGCTCCACATTAGATAGACTGTCTTGAGAACAAACCTTTGGGTAAGAGAGAGTTTGGAATTAAATGTTATAAAATAAGTGAATGACTGTTAAGCTGTTAAGCAATTCGCCAATAGGCATTCCGTTGTAGTAAATCATCGAAACAAGAGCAAAGAGCCGTGTCAGTCGAAACCATTGAGAAGAGTTCTACATCCCGCAAGCTCGCCCCTCGGTATCGCGTTTTGCTCCATAACGACGACTACAACTCTATGGAGTATGTGGTGCAGGTACTATTAACCACAGTGCCAAGTCTCACTCAGCCCCAGGCTGTGAGCATCATGATGGAAGCCCATACTAACGGGTTAGCTTTAGTTATTACCTGCGCTCAAGAACACGCTGAATTTTACTGTGAAACATTGAAAAGTCACGGTTTATCCAGCACTATTGAACCTGATGAATAGTCATTAGACTTCTTGCACGAATGTTGGAAAACAAGAATTTTATGTCTCACGCAAAGGCGCAAAGGCGCAAAGAGTTACAGGAAATTCACCTGTTTAGTAGGCATAATCTGATTCATGCAAAAGGTCTATTGGTTAGTGGTCATTTGTCCAATTTATTGCGCCTAACAACTAAAAGTGTCTACAAGAGCAAAGCCTGTGTCCGCAGGCTAGAAATAGAAAGATTCGATTTAAAATGAGTCCGCGCAGGCGGACTTTGTTTGTATAGCCACGAATTCCATTCGTTGGGGCTTTAGGTTTTTAAATTACTTAGTATGAAAAACAACCTTGTACGTTTAGCTCAAAGCCTTGCCCCTATTCGGCTGGGTTGTTTTATTTTGATGCTGTTGGTGTTATGGTTGCCTTTTGCTGCACCAATTTACTTACTAGTGCGTGATTCTAACTTAGTAAGTATCTTGACAATGGTTATATTATATGCAGAGTTTATTTTTCTGTTGAAGTTATGGGGTAAATATGTTTACCAGCAACCTCAGATATTGCGTCACTATGGCTTAGATACTACGCGACACAACAGAATAGATTTGTTACGTGGTTTAGCTTTAGGGTTAACTAATATTTGGATACTTTTTGTAATAGAAGGACTGTTAGGTTGGCTGGTATGGCAACAGCCCAAGGTTTTCTTATTAAAAATAGTTTTAGAAGGTTTAGTTGTTGGCTTGGGCGTTGGCTTTGCTGAAGAGTTAGTATTTCGCGGCTGGTTACTTGATGAGTTAGAACGTGATTACAGTCAGCGTGTTGCATTATGGACGGATGCTTTTGCATTTGCGGCGTTGCATTTTATTAAGCCATTAGAGGCAATCATTCAAACTCTGCCGCAGTTCCCTGCTTTAGTAGTTTTGGGCTTAACGCAGGTATGGGCAAAGCGTTGGCGTAGAGGACGTTTAGGTTTACCAATTGGTTTACATGGTGGTTTGGTGGGAGGCTTCTACATTATCAATGTCGGTGGATTAATTCAATATACGGGTAAAGTACCTGATTGGATAACAGGGGTATATCAAAATCCTTTAATGGGTGTGATGGGATTATTTTTAATGAGTATTTTGGCGTTATGGATGAGTGGGAAAGTGAGGCGATCGCACCTCTGATAAGATTAAATTCATACAACCCAACAAGCAAGTACAAAGAATATTAGAACTATTTGCGATCGCACTTATATTTCTGATTTCTTTTGATTGCATCTAGAGAGAAAGTCCCCAAACACCTCCAAATCAATAGTAAGTTAATGCTGTTTCTCAAGCAAATTTCAGCAATATGAAGGCATCGCAGCTTAATCAAGATTATCTGGATCTATGCCAAGCGATCGCAATTTATCAGCTAGTCGTTGAATTCTCTCTTGCGGTGTAGGATAACGTTTCCCTGACTGATCATACCAATAAAGCCATTCTCTAGTAACACCAGAATAATTGCCGCGATCGCAGCCAATTCCTAAGCCTATTTCCGGTAGCCAAACCGGATTTCCTGCTTGCAATTCATACTTGCCATTGACTAATTTATGCACTTCTAAACGCGGTTTGCGGCGACGGCGAGAAGAATAAATTACGTAATAAAGTACGCCTAAATCTGCATATTCATCTAATTTAGTTGTATATTCCTGACGATAAGTTTTAGATACCACCTCTAACACTAAATTTGGTACAACTTTTTCATCCCACAACACATAACTGGGGCGTAATTCCTCGTCATAGAACCGTTCTACCCCTAAGCTTAACAATCCATCTGGTACAATCGGTGGTTTATCGGGGTGATAATAAATACCCATATCTATGCCAAAGAACCAGTCCATGCGTTCCGCCCAAAGTATCAGCAGTATTGCCTTCAGCAAGCCTGGTATTAATTCTTGCAGTTCATTATCCACAGGCGTTTCATCTGAGTCGGGTAGTTCTTCGGCGCTTGGCAAGTACCTCGGCAGGTTGTACTCTAACATGGCTGGTTTCCCCAAAACTCACCAAAATTATAGCGGTTAAATCTGATTATTACTTAGCAATGGATAGGTACTAGAGCGCTCGCACAGGTAACAAGTAAAATTGACCAACAACACAGGACTATTCATCCTGATGATTACTCTCTTGCTGGACTATTTGAGCGACTGCTTCCTGGGCTATGCGAATATTTCCCTCTATTGGCGTTCCATCTGCTGTAACGATTGGAGGTATAGTTTTCCATTTCAGACTAGGATGATGAAACAGCGATCGCATAGCTTCCATATCATCCCGGTGTTCTAATACATATTTTCTTATAGCGTTTCCTAAGCAACTGAGGTACACCCAAATCTTGTTTACCAAGGTTAGTAGCTTTGAAAACGTACCTCACTAGGTCGGGAACCGCTATAACTCAGGTACACTCATCTGTTAAAAGTTTGGTTTCATCTACAAACCTCCAAGGTTCATAAGAGGGTACTATTATTTGTATGTTCTCACCTGCCAAAATATATACATTTCCAGTTTTTATCATCAAATCTGAACAACCGGATGTCACGATAGCAGTTAGACAACATTTGACAAACTATTATTTATCCTGATTCTTCTCTTGCTGAACTCGTTGAGCGATCGCTTCCTCAATTATGCGAATATTTTCTTCTATAGGTTGACCATCTTCAGTAAACATAGACGGATATATAATTGCTTCTGAGTCAGGAGTACGGCGACTAAATAAAATTTCCAACGCTTCTATATCTTCCCGATTAGCCAGCACATACGCTCTCAACTCTTTGGTAGACATTTGAGCAAAATTAGGGTTCATTGATAAATCTCCAAGTTCCATCACGAAATACAAGAATTTGCAGTTCATCACCTGTCAAAATAAACACATTGCCAGTTACATCACTAAAACGAAATAGCTGAATTTCCCTATAAAAATTGGACAAATACTGGCAAATAATCAAGCACATAAGGGCTTGCCGAGTTGTAGGATATATGTTCTTTTCCTCAATTGTGACATAAACAATATTAAGCCTGACAGGGTTAAAAAATCTCGGTTAACCCAAATGGCGTTAAATCTTTCTTATGCCTTAATCAACCATGTTCAGCGATTGTTCCTACCAAACACGCTTTATCTAACTTAACTCCGCTTAAATTTGCACCTTCTAACTCCGCACACAGCAAGTTAGCACCTGTCAAATTCGCCCCGGCTAAATTCGCACCGCGCAAGTCAGCTTCTTCCAAATTCGCCTCACTCAACAGCGTTCCTTGCAAGTCAGCACGGCTTAAGTCTGCGCCTTTGAGATTTGCCCCACTCAAGTTAACACCGCGCAAGTCAGCACCGCGCAAGTCCACACCTTGCAGGTTGACGTTCATCAAATTTGCACCACTTAAAAAAGCACCCGCTAAAGATACATCACTCAGCGTTGCACCCATTAAGTTAGCGCCGCGTAAATTGCTACCACGCAAATCAGCACTTGTTAAGTCGGCTTGCATCAAGTTTGCACCCATCAAGTTCGCCCGCAAGTCAGTTTCTTGCAGGTTCGCCCCCATTAAATTGGCTCCTTCTAAATGCCCGCCTTCAAGTTTAGAACCTTGGAAATTAGCACCCACAAGGGTAGCACCTGCTAGATTAATCCGGCTTAAATCGAGTTTACAGAGTTCTTCGTCTTCTAAATTTACCCCTGGGAGTTGTTTGAGGGTTCCTGATTTAATGGCTTCAATGTTCATTGGGGATAACTACCAATCTCCTCACTACTTTTGCTGTGACTATCCCAGCGAGAATCAAGTAACCATATACCGTTGCTGGCTTTGGTTGTCATCACAGGTAAGTCCAGTCCTTGTTGCAAACCCATAACTAACAAAGCTAGGGCATCTATCAGTTTAGGATCAAAGCGGGTTGATTGTTGCTGTCGGCATTCTTCTAAAGCTTGAGCAAATATTTCTTCCCGACTTTGATTAGATGATTTAATTTGATTGACTCGCCATTGAAACTCTGCGACTAATGCCAAAATTCTTGATTCTAAAGGAATTTCATCTCCGGCTAAACCTGCGGGTTCTCCTGTACCATCCCACCACTCGGTTTGGTGCGTGAGAAGTTGGGCTACAGCTCGGAGTTGAGGCATAGTTCGCAGTACCTGTGCGCTTGGTACTAAGGGACAGGTTAAGGGACAACTGAGAGCTTCTTCTTCTGGGTAACGGCTGGATGTTCCGGGAGTCAGAACGCTTTCGGTTTTTTGGAGCTGATCTATGCGGTGTAGTAAACCTGCCAACCGTAATCTTTTGATTTGCCAAGCTGGTAGCTCTAACAATTGTCCCATCGCTTCACAAAGGGTTACGACTTCCGCAGCTGCCATTGGGTTGTTGATATCTGCTAAATCTATCAACTGCGCCATCCGCAAAAATGCTTGGATTTCGTTAGACAATAAGTTGCTATCTAACGCTTGTTGACGCAGTGCTGTAGGAATAGATAAGTTTTCTTGCCCAGTTTGCAGGTAATCAACTACAAGAGCGACAACTGTACTTAAGTCTTCTGGTGTGACAAGACGAGATTGGATTGCTTGTTGATGAGCAGTAAGTTTTGCGGCTAGTTTTGGGTTGTATTGTTGAATATGAGCGATCGCTAATTGAGCTGTTTCCTTCACTAACTCCGGTTCAAATGTCCACAACCCGTAGAATTTCCGTTCTAAGTCTGAGGCTGGTAGCCCACCCGCACCATAATCAGCTTCCGATAGCTCTTGACAAAGCACCATTGCTGTGTATCCAGGCGACAGAATAATCAAATGCCATTCCTGCGCCACTGGATCAGCTGAGTCTAATGCTACTAAGTCTACATTGGGTAGTTGGCTGGTAGAATGTTCAGCAAAGCCTGTGTCTGGTGCTGCCATGATGGTAATTTCACGACTGCACTTAGCTATGTCTGCATATCTTTCGGCTTCTTGCAAATACCATTTACCACGCTGGAAAGCTGTAATTACAAGAGGCTGACCCTGATCAGCAAGAATGTGGTCTTCTAGAGCATGACACAGAGCAACTAGAGTGTTTTTATAATACACTCCAAATCGAATTGGTCTGGTGCTATGGCGATGGGCTGTTTCCAGCTGTTGTAAAATGGAACCTTCTAACATGGGCTTGGAGTTTGATAAGAGGCTAGAGGCTAGAGGTTAGAGGCTGGGAGCTAGAAATTAAGAGTAAAGAATTTTCCCTTATCCCTAGCCTCTTGTTTTGCTGTGTCTTCTATAATACGCCTGCTAATTGTTTTTCTTTCGTCTCGATTGCTGCGGATAATGCTTGTTCTAAATCGGCACAACCTAGCCTTTCTTCTAAAATCTTCATAACTTCCCGTCCGAAGTCATTAGGATTTTGTTGCCAAGCTTGTAAACAGACTTCGCCAAAGAAAGAACCAAGGGGTTCCGGGTTCCAAAGCAGTTTTTTAGCTGTCCACGGCATCAAGCTCATAGGATTGTACCCTGGTTTGAGGATACCTTCTTTAAAGGCATATTCTTCTAAATGAGTATGGGGTTGAAGTCCAATGAAGAAGATGGCTGGTTCGACTTTATCTGCACCAAAGATTCGTTCTAGTTCGCGGTGATAAGCTATGGTTTGGCGAATAGTTTCAGGACGTTCATCAATGACGTTGAAGGAATAATTGACGGAAACTAAATCGTTAAACCCGGCTGCTTTTAAATCACGACAGTTTTGCAAGACAGTCCGCAGGTTGTAACCCATCCGCATTTTGCGTACAAGTTCTTGAGAACCGCTGGTGATGCCGATTTCAAAGTAATTCATCCCGGTTTTTGCCATCAACTCACACAATTCGGGTGTTAAGTTGTCGGCTCTGATGTATGCTGCCCAATGAATATCTGTCATCCCAGAATCAGCGATCGCTTGTAATAGTTCTATGGCATCATTAATAAATCTCCGTGCTGGGATAAATTGAGCATCGGTAAACCAAAAGTTCCGCACACCGCGATTATATAATTGCCGCATCTCAGCCACAACTTCCTCGGCGGGATTTACACGTACTTGTTTACCTTCTACAACGGTGTAAACGCAGTAGCAGCAGTTATGGGGACAACCACGCTTGGTTTGAACACCTATATAAAAGTCTTGGTCTTGCAGATAATAGTTAAACTCCGGCCAGACACTTTCAATATAGTCGTAGTTACAAGCAGTTTTTTGTAAAGGAGTAGGTTGTTCGTGAATCAGGCGTTGACGTGGTTTGCCTTCTCCAACTACATAACAGCGTTCATCACGAAATTCTTTACCACTTAAGAGTTTTTCTAGTAAGGTTTCGCCTTCTCCCACAGAAATAATCGTACCTGAAGGCAAGCTTTTACCCAACTGTTCGTAAAATACGCTGACTGCACCACCACCAACAACTGCACGCGCGTCAGTGTGATATTTTTGGGCGCGTTTTAATCCGCGTTTGATTAATCCTAAATTCCGCCACAATTCTACATAATAGGCGATGAAGATTCTTAAACCACCCAATGCCCCGCGTAATTTTCTTAAGGGATTTTTAGCGTAGTAAAGTTCAAAAGCATTTTGCAACGGGTTTCCGCCGCGTCCACCGACTGGGGCATAAATCTGAATATCCCGCCAAGAAAATACTAGCAGTGTGGGTTTAAATTCATCGATACAGGCATTTAAAGCAGTGGCGTAGTCTAAAGGCGGTACTGTTCCTAAGTCGAAAATGCGCTGTTCGATGTTAGGGAATAGTTTGTGGACATGATCGCACAGATAAACAACCCCAATGGGAAATATGGGGTTACAAGGAAGGCGAACGTAAAGAATTCGATTTTCGAGCATCGGTGTTTTAATTTCCATCTTGCCATCTGTAAGGAAAGCGAGAGATAGTTTTAGTTTTGAAATGTGGTTTTAGTTAGTCTTATAGTTTATGACAATCTAGTTTGACGTTTGAGCAACTTTGTGCTTACACAATTTCCTGATCAGAAATTGCCGAACTAGCTAACTTTGCTTAACATCAGACAGGATAGATTAGTTTATGAATAAATTGTTCATATATCTTTACCATAACATTGAGTTCATCCATTAAACCAATTCGCAATTCGCAATTCGCAATTATGTTTTGTGACGGGGATTTAGACCCTGCCACAAAACTTGCGGCTTATTGAAGCCGGGGACTTAAACCATACGTAGTTGGTTAAGCGATGATCCCGTGTTATAACTTTGGGAATAGGACAAAATAACAACTCATCCAAAAGTCGATACAAGCTACCTAATTGACTGTTAAATAGTAGCTATCAAAAATTTGTTACCAAAGAAAACAATTAAAAATTTTCCTTAATACTGTATAATTTTTTCAGAGTAAATCTTTTTTATAAAATTTTCATAACTTGAACATAACTTTAGATAGAAATAACGTAGAAATTTTCAGATGGTAGTCGGAGTTACAGCAACTGGGGATCAGCCGATGTTAGTCTTGGCTGGTGTAATATACAATGTTTGGCGTAAAGCTCCTCAGCAGTTATGGCTCAAATACTAGATTCTCTACCACCTGAGCAATCAGGAAAAACTCTCTGCTGCTACATGAATGCCACGAGCAAAATCCAAATAGCTCGCATCTCTAACATTTCTAACTGGTACTTTGAAAGGGTTGTGTTTCCTGGACAGCGACTCGTGTTTGAAGCCCCACCAGAAGCTCACATGGAGATTCATACAGGGATGATGGCAAGTGCAATTTTATCGGATACGATACCATGCGATCGCCTTGCGGTTAACGAACCAAGCAGTATTGAGTTTAATACCGACTCAGTTACCCTCGACCCTATCAGTAAAAAACCAATAGTCCAGTCAATTAATACCAAAAGGGGAGATACAACAAAACCTTTAACAGTCGCTGGTTAATCATTCCTTACTTAAGATAAAAAATTTTTTCAAAAAAATTTAAGGTTGCTGATATCAGCAACCTTTTCTATTGTGAATAAAGGTCAAGAGTCATTTGTCCTTTGTCATTTGTCAAAAAGCAGGAGGCTAAAGGATGAAATTTCATACTTCAGACTTCACACTTCATACTTTATGCACCTACCTTCTTTTCTCTGGCTGTGGAAAATAGCCGCTTGGTCGATGGGATTATCGCTGTTAGCTTATGTAATGTTAGCTGTCACTGGTATATGGATGTGGCAAGCCAGAACTTCGATGTCATTGCCTAGCTTTCCAGGGTTGCCTGTGAGTCGTGGAGGAGTGCGATCGCTCCACTATACAATGGGCATTAGTATGGTGAGTTTAGTGTTACTATTGCTGGCGATCGGTATTATCGGCACATTAGGACACTTTGGTTCATTAGGGCATTCATCACACCTAAGCGCTGGACTAATAGTAGTATTTTTAGTATTGCTGTCTGCTATTAGTGCAACTCAAATTACTCCCAGAAGACCTTGGGTAAGGACTTTACACATTACTGTAAATATTCTTCTGTTCGCCGCGTTTGCTTGGGTATCGTTGACTGGTTGGACTGTGGTACAGAAGTATTTACCCTAGAATCGCTCGAAGATGCCGCCGTAAAAATGCCAAAAATTACCGTAATTTTACTAAACTAGTTTCTTATTTTTATCAAAAAAACTGGATATAGAAAAATATAAAACCTACTTTTGTATGGTTTGAGGAGTAAATATTTTGCACTCAAATACAAAAAATTCTGCATCCAAATTAATAGGTATTTGGATATTTATTGTACTTTTAATATTCAAAAGCATTTTTATTAAACCTGCTTATGCACAATTATCAACCTTAGATAAATGTGCTACTGATCCGGAATGTGTTGCTACTGTAGGTTCGGAATTAGCTCCTGTTGTTTCTGCTCCAACTGGTGTTGGTTATGGTGCTTCAACTCTTAGTACTACCACATCTATTGGCTCTACTAGTGCAGTTGTAAATAATGTTGCAGGAGTTGCAATTGTTAAAAGTGCTGGTGCATATGCAGTTTGGCGATATTGGAATCAAGCTCAAAATGAGCAGGCACAAAAAAAAGCTCAAGAAAAGTATTGTGCTACTTATCCTACTGATTCTGAAGTGTGCGTTAGTTGGACTTTTTATGGTAGTGGAGTATGGCCTAGCGACTGTAGCAACCAATATATAGATTATCTTGGCATTTCAACTAATGAGCCTCAGTTTATTCCTATCAATGATTTCGGCAATTACTGTAGTGCTGTTAAAGTTCTAGTTGATGATCAAAGGTATGGTGGAGATGGTTACGCTTATTTTCCTGGCACAGAAACAAAAATTAGGAACAATGAAAAAGAATGGCAAGATTGGCCTCAAGAAAAGCGTGATGAGGCAGTTAGATTACTTAATCCTTCTGACTGGCAAAATTTCATTACTTCAATGCCAGAAGGCGGCGTATTAAATCCTGGAGACAAGATTAATGCCCCTACAATTTTAATTCCAGGACAAGAGACAGATGACCCTAATACGCCAGCAGATGAGCGTTTTTTAAAAAAAGAGTCTGGATTTTTTACTTTTCCAGGAGTTCCCGACTTTGATAAAGATGGTATTCCTGATGCAAATGATTTAGACAATGATAATGACGGAATAGTAAATACAAATGATCCAGAACCATATAACCCTAATATTCCATTTGCAAGTAATTCTCCCGATCAGTCAGGAGAAGTTACTCCTGAAGTTCTTCAAGACATCAGTGATATTGTAAGTAACCATCCGAATTACAAGTGTGTTGAATGCGCTGCTGAAATTGAGGCTTACTTGAGAGAAAAGGGTATTCATGGAGAGCGAATTAAACTTGATGCAGTCAAACAGGTGAAAGAGGATAACAACATATATGATGATAGCCATCCGCCAAAAGCAGCACCAGATTATATTATTTCAGACAATGGTCATCATGAAGGAATTGCAATTAAAATAAATGGAGAAGAAAAGGTTTTTGATAACCTTCGTCCTGACGGAGTTCAAAGGCAGCAGTGGATGAACAATCTCACATATCATAGCAAGATATTTGGAGGACCCGATTTTCGTAAATCAGGATACTTATTCTAAATTTAATTATAGGTAATCAATATGAATAACCTCTCTAGACTTCTCCAAAAGATTAAAGATAACCCAGTCATATACATAGATAAGCCATCAATTACTTGTCTTCATTCATTCTTAAATGGGTATTTAAGTGGTCTAATCCGACTGGGGTTCACTCAAGAAGGCTCTGAAACAGACGGGTTTAATGAGTGGATGCAAGAAAGAGCAAAAACTAATGTGAGTCAATCTTGGGCTGGGATAATTCTCTTTGGTTCTGGAAGTGAACGAACTGCTTTTTATAGGTTCTTTGAAGAATTTGAGCAGTTCTTAAAGCAGAAAAATGATTCAAAAATTCAAGAAAGTGAAGACAATTTAAGACTTAGTCAGGATTTGATGTTTCCTCAGTTTGATATTTACAACGAGATTTTAAATAGTATAAAGAAAAGGCCAGGAATGTATTTAGGTAGTGGTTCAGTTACTAGACTTGATATGCTTCTGAGAGGATATAGTCTGGCTCGAAGAGAAGTTGGTGTACCCCCAACTGAGCCGGAAAGGGAATTTGAAGGTTTTCAATCATGGGTTCAAGAAAAATATGGGATTAAGACAAACCAGTCATGGTCTAAGATAATTCTTTTCTATTCTGTAGATGAACATGAAGCATTACAGAAATTTTTTGAATTATTTGAAGAATACATAAATAATAATAATTCAGAAATAGACACAAATAGCGTTCAAGCATAGAAGAAAGTATGAAGTTATGTTGCGTCTAGGCATAAAATAACTTACTTGCTAAATTCAATTGGAGTAATCAATATGAATAATCTTAATAGACTGCTTCAAGAGATTAAAAATAACCCGGTCATGTATTTAGATAAGCCGTCAATTACTCATCTTCATTCCTTCTTAAGTGGGTATTTAAATACTCAATATATGGAATTATTTATAAGTTTCCAAAAATGGATACAAGAAACAGAAAAAACTAGTATTTCACCATCATGGGATAAGATAATTCTGTTTGTTTGTGGTAGTGAGAGAAATGCCTTCTATAGCTTTTTTGAACTCTTTGAAAAATTCCTGAAACAGAAAGATGACTCAATAATTCAAGAAAGTGAAGAAAAATATAGCGCCCCTGAAGACAATTCAAGTTTTCTTCAGTTCGATATTTACAACGAGATTCTAAGTGGTGTCAAGAAACGGCCAGGAATGTATTTAGGTAGTAGCTCAATTACCAAGCTTGATATGTCGCTGCGAGGAACTAGCCTGGCTCGAAGAGAAGCTGGTGTACCCCCAACTGCTCAGGAAAGAGAATTTGAAGGTTTTCAATCATGGATTCAAGAAAAATATGCGATTAAGACAGGTCAGTCATGGTCTAAGATAATTCTGTTTTATTCTGTAGACGAGTACGAGGCACTATATAAATTTTTTGAATTGTTTGAAGAATATTTAAATAGTAACAAGAGTTTAGATATTGACGAAAATACTAGTAAATGCTAGAGCTAGTTTGAGCTAAATTTGGGCTGAATTTTTGTCTAAGTCCCGTTAGGATAAAACTGAAAGCAACAATCTTAATGGAACCGTGACAGCAAACTCAGCTAATACCTCTACTACCATTTTTCGTCTATCTCCGTTGATTCGGATTACCCTGTTGAGTTTATATGTAGCACTGACAGTGCCATTGCCATTTTTAGCCCAAGCAACAGCAGCACCAACACCACCGTCATTACTTTGGGTAGGAATTGTTATCGGCTTTGTTGGTTTATACGCTGTCTTGACTGAAAGAGTAATTGTTAATGACCAAGAAATTCAAGTCACTTACCCTATTTGGGTTCCGCGTCTCTTTCGTAAAGGTTGGACTTTACCTTGGTCAGAAGTCAAAGAATTAAAACCCCGCTCGACTGGTCAAGGGGGACTAGTTTATTATTTCCTTAGCAAAGATGGTAAAGCGTATTTATTACCGATGCGTGTGGCTGGATTTGCCCGTTTAGTCAATATCGTACAAGCCAAAACAGGCATTGATACCACAGATGTTCGTCCCCTAGCGCAGCCGTGGATGTATGCAATTTTGTTTGGATTTACATTACTGCTACTATTAGTCGATGCTTGGACTATTACTACAGCCTTGACACTATCTTAGAATAATGTCTCACGCAAAGGCGCAGAGGCGCGGAGAGTTGCTTTGAGTCTTTGCGTGAGAATAAAAAAATCATACATAGCAAACTAAGCATAGTTTAAGGCATCAACAGATGAAAAAACCTAGACTATACAAGGCTTTTAACTCTGTCACCCTTCGGGTGACGCTCCTACGTCGCTAACGCTACGCTAACGCCACTTGCTTTATGCCGGGAAACCCGTCCACCGCAGTGGTCTCACCTGTCACCTGTTCCCTCTCACCTGCTATATTTCTAGACTGTGGATAATTTCACTTCGCAAGCCCAACTCAGGCTTGAGCAAGTTAATCTATTTACAAAACTGAAAAGCAATCACCAAGGATACCCCATCCTACAGGACATTTCTTTCCAAGTAGTCCCTGGTGAAAGAATTGCTATTGTTGGTGTAACGGGTGCGGGAAAGACCTCATTACTACGCCTAATAAACCGTTTGAGTGAACCCACTAGCGGCAAAATCTATCTAGAAAATCAAGAATATCGCCAAATTTCTGCTATCCAACTGCGCCAAATGGTAACACTGGTGTTGCAAGAGTCAAAGCTACTAGGGATGACAGTTCACGAAGCCTTGGAATATCCTTTAGTTTTGCGCGGGATGCCCAAACAGACAATTCAGCAACGAGTTAGCCATTGGCTGGAACAACTGCATATCCCTAATGACTGGTTAAGTAAGAATGAGTTACAACTTGCGGCTGGACAAAGGCAATTAGTTGCGATCGCTCGTGCTTTAATTATCCAACCCAAGGTCTTACTATTAGATGAGCCAACATCTGCCTTGGATGCGGGTACAGCTTCTAATCTGGTACAAATCTTAATTCAACTAGCGCAAACTCAACAAACTACAATTTTGATGGTCAATCACCAGTTAGACTTAGCCCAGATGTTTTGTACAAGACTGTTACACCTGCACCAAGGACAGTTGTTAGCAAATAAACCTGCCTCGGAAGTAGATTTAGCAAGTTTACAAGCAAGTTTGATACAGACAGAAACTCAAGCCGCAGAAGAATGGATTTAAAAACTTCTGATCTGATAAATCACCCTAAACTCAAACCTTACAGCAGATTCCAAGTTGTTTAGTACCCAATTGAAGTCTCAAAACCCAACTGTACAGCATATTTCACTTCTGAATTTTGAATTCTGACTCCTGAATTCTGCTTTAATATCATCACCGTTGAGTAGTAAGTGTTGGGCGTTGGTTACTGAACCGTTCTTTTGCTAACTTTGTTTGTGATTGTGGAATATTAGCATTCAAAATTTCCATGTTAAAGCGGTATCCCACATTCCGAATAGTTTGAATTAAGCTAGGTTGGCGGGGATCAAGTTCTACTTTTTTACGTAGCGACAAAACATGAGTGTCAATCGTACGTGGGTTGTCAATTGCATCTGGCCAAGCACGACGCAGCAATTCTGACCGAGACAAAGGAACCCCGCCAGCTTGTGCCAAAACATACAACAAACTGAATTCCTGAGGTGTTAAATCGATAAACTCCCCTTGGAACCGGACACGGCGCTGCACTAAATCAATTTGCAAAGTACCGTAGTCTAAATATGCTGGTGCAGTAGGCGTGCGTTTGCGGCGAATTAATGCCTCAACCCTAGCCAAAAACTCTTGCATTCCAAAAGGTTTGCTGAGGTAATCATCTGCCCCCGCCTTCAGTCCTGCGACAACATCCGCTTCATTGCTACGTGCAGACAGCATTAAAATCAAAGGCTGCTGCTGACGATGCAACCAACGGCAAAACTCGATACCATCTCCATCAGGCAGATCCGCATCTAGAATTACTAGAGTAGGTTGATGGGTTAAAAACACTTCTCTTGCTTGATAAATGCTGGCAGCTTGATTTACCCTATACTCCAATTGTTGCAAGTGCCAACCCAGCAACGACCTTAGATGGGGATTCCCCTCAACGATTTCAATACAAACCGAACCCACGGCGGTAAGACCCCTTAGCGTTGATGACTTTCAAAGTAACAAGCTCATGCTCAAGGTTTTGTAGCCTTTGCTACTTCTAATCACAATTGGTTTGACATTTATTCAAAGAAATAGCAGCAATGTCTTCAACCTACGCCTATTTCAAAGGTTAAATACTAATGTTCTTAAATTTTTGTTAGACTTATCAAAAGTTCTTCTTAACAATCATCTTGCTCTTAGCAAAATGTAACTTTATTAAGAACTCATACTCAACCAAATGCCCTTTACTGTAACTATCATTCAGCCTTGCTGTGGAGTGCGGATTCAGCTTGATCAAGATGAACCTCAGCCACAAAAATCAGTCTGGTGATCGAAAAAATCATAAAAATAAACTACCAAACAATCACTTTCCCAGTTTTCTGGAATAGGATCTAAATACGCTGTAGCTGCTGGAGGGAGCAGACCAAAGTAGATTAATTGGCATAAGTTATATGCCAAAAACGCTAAAAAAGGCGAAAGTGGCACTTCACATTTCAGCGTTAATCATTTACAATTCTCATTCCAAATAGATCAAAACAGCAGTTATGCTTCAAGACACACAAACCATCCGCTATTACCAAAGACTCACAGACGCCTTCGTCGAGTTATGGAATCGCGGTTATCGCATGGACGATATGCGGATGTATTTGGATGGATATCTAGCCGCACTGCGACATGGCAACACGATTGAGCCATATCTGATTCATCGTCTAGAGGAGGAAGCCAGCCGCTACTTGTACGATGCATCAAATTTTGCAATGCCGGAACCACAACCACAGCACGATTACTACTAATGCCTTTGCATTAGTCCTTAAAAGTAACCGTAGATTAACGCAGACGATTATACCACATTATCTGCAACTATCAAGCGTGTAGTGGTGTTAAATTTGGGAAAGATTGTACTGGGAAAAACATCCCCTCAAGCTCGTTGTGATTTGGTTAATTCTGCTGAGGGGTGTTTAATAACGTAGTTTTAATTAAAAAAGCAGAAAGTTTTTTATTCATTACGTTACTAACCATTGAGTAATTTTTCTGCTTTGGGAAGCGTAGTCCATCAAAAAAAGCCCCATTATTAGGGGCTTTTTTGTAATTTGAAATTAGTTACTGTAGTTAATTTACGAAGCTAGGGCAACTTCTACCTTTTGCTGCAATTCACCTTTTTGGTACATCTCAATCAGGATGTCAGAACCGCCGATGAATTCACCATCAATGTAAACTTGCGGAATGGTCGGCCAGTTGGAATATTCTTTAATGCCTTGGCGAATTTCGTAGTCATCAAGAACATTAATTGTCTCGAAGGGAACACCCAAAGTATTGAGAATTTGGACAACGTTGTTAGAAAAACCACATTGAGGCATTAACTTAGTTCCTTTCATGAAAACCATAATTTTGTTTTCTTTGACTAAGTTATCGATTTTCTCTTTGAGTTCTGGTGACATGGTATTCTTGTTTCCTATGTTACTGATATAAAGAAATCAATAGTTAATGCTCAACATAGCTTGGAACTATTGATTTTACGAAGTGGCTGTTGTCTGCCAAGTTTCAGGCGTAAATGTTTTAACTGCCAAGGCGTGAATTGCTTCAGTTGACATAGCTTGCCGCAACGCACCATAAACTAGCTGATGCTGTTGCACCAGTCCTTTACCTGCAAACTGCGATGATACGACTGTAACTTGATAGTGGTCTTTGCCACCTGTCAAGTCTTGCACTTGTATCTGAGCGTCTGGCAGTTCCGCCTTGATCATAGCCTCAATCTGCTGCGGACTAATCATCGCAATTCCTGAAAAAACTCACTTCTCTATTATTAGCAGAAGATAAGGGAGTGAAGTGTGAAGTATGAAGTATGAAGTATGAAGGATGAAATTCCATCCTTTCTTTAGCCTTATGCCCTCCGGGTGACGCTCGTTGGCGTAGCGTCTCCCTTTGGGAGAAGACTTCGCACGACGCGCCAAGACTGCGACTGCTTCACCTCCTGCTGTTTGACAAAGGACAAATGACTATTGACTAATGACTAAGATTTATTTTTGCGAAGTTGAACCGCTGCCGCCTTGTCTGGGGTATGGTGTGTCAACAAAACCCAGTTCAAATAGCTGTTGATAAGCTTTTTTGCCTAAATCTCTTGTGGGGTTTTGACTTTTAACGATTTGAATTAATAAGGGTACGGCTAATTCTGGCTGGTTTTGGGCGCGATGTACCAGTGCTAATTGATAGGTGGCTTCATCTCGCTTTTGGGCGGTTAATAAGGCTTTTTGACGCTGAGAGTCGGACACTCTTAAGTCAATGCCAGAAAAGCTGGAGTTGAGTTCTTGATAAAAATTAGATAGCTGATTAAAAACTTGCCGTGCTTCTTGGAGTTTTTTGGCAGCCAATGTGTAGTTTTGGGCGGAAACAGCTGCTTCGGCCTCTTTCATCAGTCGATCGCCTCCCTCAATGCTTAACAAGCTATTATTTTGGGTGGCAGGGCGGAGATTATTAGGAGCATTGGGGTCAATGGGCTGTGCTTGTTGGCTGTAAAGCACCTGAGCATTTGCGGGTGATAGCAAACTCAAGATGGCGATGACTGAGAAGGAACTGAGGCCAATTAAAGGCGCAGTTGCAGCTATTTTCATGGATTAAACGGGGGCGACAAATATATACAAATACTAAGGGAAACTTTGGGTATCTTAACTTTGTTTTCGTTTTAAACAAAACACAGCTATATACTTGGTTTCTTTGTTTTAGACTGAAAATCGGTTTAAGAGAGTTCCCAGTGCCTCTGTATACTAATTACCATCGTCCCCTATGAGCGATCGCATCAATTCCTCTGATCTTCCAACCACAGGTGTACCAGCAAGCAATTTGGGAATTGTTTTGCAACGCGGTGGTGAAGAATTAGTCTTAGAAAAAGCAACAGACCGTTTCACCATCCGCCCAGCTACCGATTTTACACCTCAACAATTATCTCAGGTAAGTTGGGGCATTTGGCAGCGAAGTATTCCTCAAGCACAATTAGAATTATTTACGGTTGCACCTGACCAGTTAGAGGCGGCAATGGCTCAAGCACGCGCTGCGGAAAATGTAGCTTTTGCCAGTCATGTTTATACTATCAAAAGTAATCCTGGAACTTTTGTTTACTTAGGCGACCAAATCACTATTCAATTTGCCGTTGGGGTAGAATCTGCCAGAATTAATGCTATAGCCAGTACGTACAGTTTGATTCAAGATAAACCTGTTGTTGGTATACCTAACACTTTCGTATTTTTAGTTAGTAAACAAGCAACAGAAAACCCGATTAAAATTACTAACCAACTGCAAGGACTTAAAGAAGTTTTAGCTGCTGAACCTAACATTATCATTAACAGCGAAACACATTATAAACCCCGCGATCCCCTTTATACACAACAGTGGTACTTGAACCATAATGGCGGTGAAGAATTAGTGTTAGGTTCGCATATCTCTGTGGAAAAAGCTTGGGATATTACTCGCGGTGTGCGTTCTGTAGTTGTGGCTGTGGTCGATGATTCTTTTGATTTGAATCACCCTGATTTTCAAGGTTCAGGTAAAGTTGTCGCCCCCAGAGATTTAAAACAAAATGATTTTTTACCTCTACCTGATGCCAAGGAAACAAGTCACGGGACAGCCTGTGCTGGTGTAGCTGTTGCGGAAGAAAATGGTGCAGGAATTGTTGGGGTTGCGCCTGGTTGTGCATTCATGCCCATTCGTACCACTGGTTATTTAGATGATGAATCGATTGAGCAAATTTTTAACTGGGCAATTGAAAAGGGTGCGAGTGTGATTTCTTGCAGCTGGGGAGCTTCGGCGGTTTACTTCCCCCTGTCGTTGCGGCAACGGGCTGCTATTACTCGTGCAGCCACAAAAGGACGCAAAGGAAAGGGCTGTGTGATTTTATTTGCAGCTGGCAATGCCAACCGTCCAGTTAATGGTACTGTTATGGAGCAGAATTGGCCTGATAAGATTTTACAAGGAAAAACAGATTGGCTCAGTGGTTTTGCGGTACATCCTGATGTGATGGCTGTTGCCGCTTCTACTAGCATGAATAAAAAAGCTGCCTATAGTAATTGGGGAGATAGCATTGCTGTGTGTGCGCCTAGTAATAATGCGCCACCAGGAATGTCATTTCCAGAGAAGGGTTATGTGTATACACAACCTGCGATCGCCTCTTATCTTAATGGACTAGGGGTATTCACAACTGACCAATTAGGAGCGGCAGGCTACGAAAAAGGCGATTTTACGCCCAACTTTGGCGGCACTTCTAGTGCCACTCCCGTTGTAGCAGGAGTGGCGGCGTTAGTTTTGTCAGCAAACACTGACTTGACAGCCCAACAAGTTAGACGCATCTTACAAGAAACTGCCGATAAGATAGTTGACCCCAACGCTGACTCCCAATTAGGTTTCCAGGGAGGAACTTACGATGGTAATGGTCATTCCCAGTGGTTTGGCTATGGCAAAGTGAATGCTACTAGGGCCGTGCAAGCAGCTAAGCAAATGCGAGAAGCGGCATCACCAGTTAGTCAACAGTTGCAAGTAAGCAATACCAACTCTGTTGGAATTCCTGATAACGATCACCAGGGAGTCAAAAGTGCGATCGCAATTAACCAATCTATCGTAGTTAAAGATATTCAAGTGAGTGTAAATGTGACTCACGATTTTTTAGGTGATTTAGAAATTTACTTAATAGCACCAAATAATCAGCCAGTGTTATTACAGAATCGGACTTTAGGCAGACGGACTAATTTGCAGATCACTTATGGTGTGCGATCGCATCCAGCCCTCAAGCAGTTACTATCATTATCTGGTCAAGGACGCTGGCAATTGTGGCTGGTAGATTCTGCACCGCAAGACACAGGCAAATTAAATAGTTGGGAATTAATCATTGGTTATTAGTCAATGATTGCTTGGTGTTTAGCGCTAAAGCGCAACTACAAACCAAATACGAAGGACGCACAAATCACAGAAAAATTAGATTTTGTGGAGATTTTTACGTAAGCTCTGAGTTCTATTAACTACAAAACTTCTACTAGAAAGTTGAGCTTACACAAGTTAATAAAGCGTGGTACATCTCCACAATATTCGTGATGGCATTAATTTCGGAGCGCATCCTACGTCACACTCATAACATAGATTTTAATCAATACCCTTAAAGGTATGTTGAGAGATTTATAAATTTTCCGCAAAAGATTCTAATTGAAAATTTTATGTGAAAAAATCCTATTGATACATCAACAAATCAAAGAAAAATACTTCATGATTAAGGCACTTCCACTTTTTGCCTCCGTAGCGATGGTTACTTTCAGTGGTGGTTCAGCTTTAGGGTTTACCTTAGTTGGGTCAGAGCTTAGACTTCGTACTGAAGCACAATCAACTTCAACAAGTCAACTATTTGTGACTTCATTTCCCGCATCTGCGATTGTTAGCGAATCAACCGTGGAGTTCCCTAATGTAGCGAGTTTGTTTGACCCCAGTACAGGTGTTCCTCCAGGATTTGCTAGATCTCTTGTAGACGTTTCGATCGATGCTGGTGCGAATTACCTAGCTATTGACTTTGATAACGCAGGATTTAATAGATTTGCAACTGGGTTTCAGAATACTTATGTGTTTACATTCACTGCACCCACAGCTTTGCAAATTACAGATGTTTTGATAGACCCACAAACTACATTAGGTCTAACACCCGATAGAGTCACCTTTGACGGAAATGAATTGTTTGTAAATGTCCAGGGACTGCCCTTTGATCCCAATTCATTTGCCCGGATCAATTTAAGTGGCACTACAGTTCCACCAGTTCCCGAACCTAGCTTTATGTCTTCGCTGGGCATCGTGGCATTGGCTGGAACTATTCTCAAACGGCGTGCCAAGCGTAAGAGGCTGTTGGAAACGTCGGCTAAGTAGTAGAAAGCTCACTCAGTATAAGCTGTAAATAGAGAAAATACAGCACTGCGTGAGCTAAAGGGCATAAATTTTCACACCTTAAAACTTTTCAAACAGCCTCTAAAAATGGAAGTGGAAGTTATGGCAGCTTATTTTAATAATAAATTATGTTAAACCTAAACTTAGTAAAATTAATAATGTCAGTAATTAAGCATCACATTAAAAAATTATGATATCTGCTGACACAAATTACCAAAAATTAACAATTCCGCCTTTAGAAAATGGCGACAAACTCACCCGTGCTGAATTTGAGCGACGCTATGAAGCAATGCTTCATCTGAAAAAAGCGGAATTGATTGAAGGACATGTTTATATGGCATCCCCCTTGCGGATAACAAATCATGGCAATCCGCATGCTCGAATTATGACTTGGTTAGGAAGCTATTGGGCAGCTACACCAGGTGTTGAATTGGGTGATAATGCTACAGTACGTCTTGATTTCGATAACGAACCTCAACCAGATGCACTACTGAGAATTGAAGTTGGCGGACAATCTACTATTAGCGAGGATGGCTATGTAGAAGGTGCTGCGGAATTAATTGTAGAAATTGCTGCCAGCAGTGTTTCAATTGATTTGCACCAAAAACTCAAAGTTTATCGTCGGAATGGAGTACAGGAATATTTAGTTTGGCGAGTTGATGACGGTCAATTTGATTGGTTTAAGTTAAATGAAGGGGAATATATTCAACTTGAATCCGATGAAAATGGGATAATACGTTCTCAAGTTTTTTCGGGATTATGGTTAGAGCGAGCAGCTTTATTAGCGGGAAATTTGGCGAAAGTTTTAGAAGTATTGCAACAAGGTTTAGCGAGTCAAGAACATCAAGATTTTGTGCAAGTTTTAGCTAAAAAATAGCTGGGGCGATCGCATTTAAGGTACTTGGCAAATTTAGGCGATCGCACTTGTTAACCAGTAGTAAAAAAATGATGGTTTACATAACACTATTGACCATTGACAATTGACCATTGACCACTAGTAACTTCTGATTCTTGATGATTTAAATGGTGCAATGCCTTTGCTAAATCTTCTGTAAGACGTTTAGCGTTTTGTTTTACCGTACCATTGGTGTATTCTGCAACATCAATTGCGTTGCCAATGTTAATACTCACATCTGTACCCCAGTTAGGATAGGGTTGGCTGTAATTGATGCTCATTGGTACGATTTTTACCCCTAGTCCTGGGTGATTTAGTTCAGCACTCAAAGACAAACGAGCAATTCCTGGTTTTAAAGAATGAACCTCGCCATCACGAAAAATGCCGCCTTCAGGAAAAATTACCAAAGTTTTTCCTTCCTGAAGTAAGGAAACCCCGTGACGTAAAGTAGAGATTGTCGGGTGTTGAGGATCTACAGGGAACCCACCTAAGCGACGTACAAACCAGCCTTGTAGCCCTTGGCATTCGCTGATAGTCACCATAAAGCGCAGATCTGCACCCCTAATACAAGAAGTAACATAAGGGACAAGCAAGGCATCCCAACGCGCCCGGTGGGTAGGAGCCAGGATAATAGGCCCTGTTGTGGGAATGTTATGTTGTCCAGTGATTGTGATTCTGCCAAAAAACAGAGGTAAAACTAAATGCCGTCCCAAGAGATACGCCGTCGGCCCTAACAAAGGAGAAACTTGTGAAGTTGGATCAGCAATCTGATGATTTACGGAATTCTTTGCTATTGGCTTTGGCTCATACGTATCTTTGGAAAAGTCAAATTTTATCATGTCGGTAGCTGCGAATTGCCCAATACAAGGTAACGAAGTAGTGATTAGTTCAACCGTAAATTCTCTTTTATAAATTGTGTAGTTGTTATTGGACAGTTTTACTGCTGTCTGTAGTTTTTTGTTGAAGTCTTCGAGTCGCAAACCAAGCTTGCAAATGGTGACGACAAGCTGATTCTAGAATGCCTCCCAGGACTTTTAGACGATGATTAGAAGCGGCACTATCGGGGATGTTAAGAACAGTCCGAATTGCGCCAGTTTTTGTATCGTCCACTCCGTATACAAGCATTGCTAACCGCGATTGCACGATCGCACCGGCACACATCGGACAAGGTTCTAAAGTGACATATAATGTACATTCATGCAGTCGCCATCTGTGTAATATTTGCGACGCTGTTTTAATCGCCACAATTTCAGCGTGGGCTGTCGGGTCTTTGTCCCGTTCTTTGCGGTTTTCACCTTCGGCAATCAAATTTCCACTGCTATCGACGATAACAGCACCAACTGGAATTTCACCCGCATCTCCTGCGGCTTTTGCTATTTCTAAAGCACGACTCATCCATTGTCGGTGTGTCCAATATTCTGGATATTCGATTGACATTTCAAATCTAGTTTGATGGCTGCGATCGCTTTTTGTCTATGTTTTTGAGTTGTTAATTATAGTTAATATAGCAGTCGAAGCATAGGTTAGGACGATGTTGATTGCTGAAACTCTTGATAATATTACTGTCTAAAACACAAAGCGCGATCGCTCTTACTGACTTTGGGGTTAGTCTTGAAATAGTCATAGAGTAAATCGCAACCTCGCGTCAGTAAATTATCCAGTTTAATATCTGCTAAAGGTCGAAAAATTACCATACCTTTACCGCTACCTGCTGCCAAAGCATTACCATCTGGGCTAAAAGCAACACTGGTTAATTCTTCCTTATCACCTTTAAGTGCAATCAATAGTGTGCCATCGTGGTTCCACAGCTTGAGTTTATCTTCGCTGGCAGCTACAATCATTTTGCCATTGTGACTAAAACTCACACTAATGAAACTATCACCATCCCCAGAGATATCATTGAGTAGTTGACCATCTCGGCTCCAAAGTTTCACTGTGCTGTCAATACTAGCTGAAGCTAAAGTTTTACCATCCGGCGACCAAGCCACGCCATTCACCGGACGACTGTGACGGTTTAAGATTTTTTGCAGTTTGCCATCCTGACTCCAAATAATTACTGTTTTATCGTCGCTGGCTGAGGCTAAGAATTTGCCGTCAGGGCTAAAATCCACCCAATTTACCGCATCTTTATGACCTTTTAAGGTATTGAGCAGTTTGCCATCCCGACTCCAAAGCTTGACTGTTGCATCCTTACTAGCCGAGGCGATGATTTGACCATCACCAGACCAAGCTACACCTAAGACTGTATCTTGATGTCCTGTGAAAGTATGCAGTAGTTTGCCATCACGCTGCCAAATTTTGACTGTTTTATCTTTACTGGCTGAGGCAATGTTTTGACCATCAGGCGACCAAGCTACACCCCAAACTTGACCTTGATGACCTTTTAAGGTGCGTAAAAGTTGCCCTTTGCTATTCAATATTTTGACAGTGAAATCACGACTGGCTGCGGCTATAGTGCGGCTATCAGGGCTAAAACTGATACTTGTAATCCAGTCTTCTTGGTCACTGTTGGGGTTACGTAGCAGCACATCATCCCAACGCCAAAGTTTCACCGTTTTGTCCCGGCCAGCCGAAATCAAAGTTCGACCATTAGAACTAAAACTCACACTATTAACCCAATTGTTATGTCCTCTGAGAGTCCCTAACAGCAAACCTTGAGGACTCCATAACTTCACGGTTTGATCGAGACTAGCTGAGGCAATTGTATGACCATCGGGACTAAAACTCACGCTGGTGATTTCTGCTGTATGCCCTGACAAAGTTCTGATTAGCTTACCTTGCAGATTCCACAGTTTGATTGTCTGGTCTAAGCTTCCTGAAACAATAGTTTGACCATCACTAGACCAGGCTACGCTTTTGACAGCATCATCATGTGCTTGCCAGCTTTTCAGCAATTCACCATCTCGGTTCCACAGATTGATGCTTTTATCAGCACTGGCAGAGGCAATAGTTTGACTGTCAGGCGACCAAGCTACATCTAAGACTGTATTTTCATGTCTAGTTAAGGTGTGGAGTAGTTTGCCGTCACGACTCCACAATTTCACTGTGTTGTCGGTACTGGCTGAGGCAATAATTTGCCCATCGGGACTAAAACTTACACTATTGACTACAGCTTGATGACCTTTCAGAGTATGGAGTGCTTTACCTTCTCGACTCCATAATCTAACTGTCATATCTTGACTGCCAGAAGCAATCATTTGACCATCAGGACTAAAACTTACACTATTAACTATATCTTGATGTCCCCAAAGGGTTTTGAGCAAAGTACCATCAGCACGCCAAAGTTTAATACTATTATCAGCGCTGCCGGAGACAATTAAAGAGCGATCGCGGCTAAAGGAGGCACTATTCACACCACCTGTATGACTTTCTAGACGGTTAAACTCTCTAACTCCCGAAACTGCTTGGTACAGCGCCGTTTGCACTTGCTGTTTTGTCGAGGAGTCTACCCAAAGTGCTTGTTGTAATTTTCTTCCAGCTTTTATTCCTTCTTTTAACGCATCGATACCTTTTTGAGAAGCAAACAAAGCTTCACTTGAGACACTCAGGGTTTTAATTTCGCTATCTAAGAGGGTGATAATGGAAACAGATAAGCCAAATATAGCCAGAAATGCTACCGACAAAGCAACTTTCAAAGAACGATTTAATCGTGTTTCGTTGAGTTGTTGTTTCTCTTTAGTTTCTACTAGTTGTGCTGTTAATTCTTTTTCTTTCAGCACAGATCTTAATTGCTCAATTTCCAACTGACTTAATTCTTCGCGCTTGCGTAGCTCCCGCAATTCTGTGACTAAATCTAATCCTTGCTGGGGTTGAACTTCTGGGAGTCTAGCTTGTTGCTTTTTTTGCCGAAGTTCGCTTTTGAGCCGTTTAATTTCAGATTCACTTTGATCAACTTTGCGACGTAACTGATCGAGTTTAGCTTGTAAACTTGATTCTTGTTCTTGCAAGTAACGAATCAAGTCTACTAAGTAATCATGAATTAATTGATATCGCTCTGGCACATCAGGAAATAGCACTACTAACCCAGAGCTTACTAAAATGTCTAAAACTAATTCTAATTTACCTGCATCTTCTAATTCGGCAATTTCTGTAGCTAATTCTGCACGAGTTTTAAAAGGTCTTTGATTAGTTTCATCTGTAAGTAAATATAACACTAGTAAAGCTGCTCGTTCATTTTCAGGGCCGCAGTCTTTAATTAATTCTTTAATATAACGCTCAATCAGTTTGTTTGGTCGATATGGTTGATATTGCTCTAAAGTATTAATTCGTTCATCTTGCAGTTGTGCGCCGACAACTTGCAGTTCAATCGGTCTAACTTCTCCGAGGTCTGCTGATAAATCTTCGACCAAAGCATCAATTAACGCAGGTTCTAAGTGCATCTGCGAACGTTCTGTTAACTTTTGAATGATGACTTTGGCATATTCCGGTGAAAAATTATTTAATTGATAACGAATATTTTTGTCGAGAATATTATAGTCAATTGCTTCTAAGGCTGATAGATTTTTAAATTCTAATAAACGATGTAAATAATCTTCTCGTAATGAAAAAACAATTTTTACGAAGGAAATATTCAAGCAATCTCGCAAAAATCTATCAAAATTTTGCCTTTGTGCTAACTGATTACAAGTAAAGAAAAATTCTTCAAATTGGTCAAAAATTAAAACTGTAATTAAATGATTATTCGCATTTTCGGTTAATTTTCCGAGAATAGCAGTTGTAGTTGTAGGTATATTGAGGTCGGATGTCGTGACTTCCATCACTGCTCCCTTAATTTGAGACATCGCCTCAGTTAAAGCTTTACCAAATTCCCGCACCCAATCTGTGTAAACTTGGATGACTACAGGCACGGCAATTTGATCGCCAACGGTACGATTTTGTAATGCTGGTACTAATCCTGCGCTGACGGTGGAACTTTTACCTACACCTGACTGACCGTGAATCACCATCAGCTTTTGGTCGGCGCGGCTAATTTTGCCAATTAAGTTATTAATATCGCCTTCTCGACCGGAAGCAGCAATTTCTAAGGCGACACTACTACTACCAAAAGGGGACATTAAGGCTGGGTTAGTTGCTTGTCTTTGGGGTTGCAAGCGTCCCGCACCAATGAAAGCCCGAAAGCCGTATTGCTGCTCAACAGAACGCCGTTTTTGTCTGATAGTGTAAGCTTCTAGATATCGCCCAGCGGCAAAATAAAGCGATCGCAGTATCCGTAACAAGCGAATATAACGATGGGCATTATATTGATGGGCGCTGTTTTCTAAGGCATTCGGCAGTTCTTTAGCCGCTTTATCTAAATATTCGTTGGCAACTTGATGGTCGCCTAAACTTTGCTGTGCTTCTGCCAAGATTAAATAATAAATTTGCGCCAGCAACAAGGGAAATAAATACTGATGAGAAGCGCCATGTCTTTGGGCTTCTCCTAATTTCAACAAAGATACATGCGCTAAAATACTCGCTTGCATCCACCGTGACTGCTGCAAGGCGACTTGCGCTAGAAAACCATAGTCACAAGCGAGTTGAATTTGACTACCATAAATTTGATGCAACTCTAAAGACTTTTGCGCCACAGTCTGCAATTCTGACCACTCTTGCAGATGTTCCAAAACTTCAGCCAGTTGACTAATAAATTCGGCAACTATATCAGGTCGCTGCGCCAACTGTAAAACATTACATGATTGTTGTAAATAAGATTTAGATTCATCCCAACAGCGGCGATTTTCAATCTGATTTTGCTCGGCGAGGCGGATATAACATAACCCCAAATAATAGAGTAATACTCCTTGGCGGACTAAAGGTGAAGTGTGGTTGCTGAGGATATCTAATTCTGTATTCCAGGTATTAGGAATTGTTTGGTTAAAATTTTCTGATTCGCTTTCTAGTGCTAATTGTTGCCAAACTCCCAAGCTTTGCTGAAAATGGGTTAAGGCTCTTTGAATGCGATCGCTCACATAATTATCTAAACCAAAGACAAATTCTAAACTGGCATATAATTCTGGTTCTAAGGTAATACCACGATGCCGCAATTCCTGAATTGCAAAGTGGAGTTCATCGTTATGTTCCCACATTTGCTCTAAGGTAGAATCTTGCTCTGTACCTTGAGCATCTTGATGCTGTGTAGGTAAAACTGTAGCGAATAGCGAGTCTGTTTCCTGGCGCAAAAATTCTTGCAACTGGGTTGTCGTCATTTCAAAGCGAATTGGTGTCGCCGCCCAACTCGCAAAATCTGGGGCTAAACGCACTACTTTTTGCAATACCTCATCATTTACCCAAAAAATCATCGGGAATGGATGACGTTTAGGAAATTCATCGCGGATTTGATTAATAGAACTGAGTAAGTCATCAATACGCTCTACTGACTCTAAACCCAAGATATTTAATGCGGATGGTTGTTGCTCATCGGCGCGTAGTTGAAAGTGAATAGCACTGTAAAGACTTCTCGCATTGTGGGGTAAAACTAGTTTTGGTATTGAACCGAGAGAAAAAACTTCTAGTTGTTGCAGTATTTGCTCTTGCAAAACGCGATAGTTGCAACACACCAAAACTACAGAGAATTGTCCCCGTGAAAGGGAAATCGCTCTGCTTAAACTCCGCAACGCCCGCTCGTTGGCAGATTTTATGTCTGCTTGTGTGTGTTCAACCATGATTTAAATTTTTGCGTCTCTGCTATAACTGGGTTGACAGCAAACCAAGCTCCTCGATGATCACGATATTCAAAGACAAACAAGCTACGTAAGAGGGCGTGATAGGCGATATCACCTCCGACTCTTTGCTGTTGTACCACCTGAAAAATTAGTTCCCACTCATGGGAGTCGATGGCGTGAGCGCGGTAGTCTCTTTGGCGTTGAATCACTAGTTCTACGCAGTCGCGCTCAAAAGGTGGGTCTTGTTCTCTCAGACAGTCGAACAATAATCCTAGTAAATCGCGGACATGACCACCGCTAATTAGGCACAATCGATCTAAAGTTTCCAGGTTATCAAATATCTCTGTAGTTAAGCCTAACTGATCGCTAGGGTCGATGTCAGGAAAGGCTCTAGCTAACACCATTTGCCGCATCAGTGTTAACCCTTGATTAAATATTTCCCCAGAACGCAGACGCACGGGTATCATTGGTAAAACTTTTGGCGCTACGCCACCACCCAAACGATGCTGAAGTTCGGCACTATCGTTGGAGAAGATTAAAGATAGGGGGATAGTGTAAACTAAATGACACTCCAGTTTGCGTAGTTGCTCACCGCGTTCAATAAATAAATATTCTGGCAGCGATCGCCCAGATGGTAAAGGACGAATTGCCACCCGATCTAAGTTATCAATAATTACTACTAAACCTTTTTTACCTTGGTTCTTAAGTTCTTTAGTTGCACGTTCTAGTAGTTCTTTATTGATTGATTGCAAAATATTTTGAGTACGCGGTTCGAGGTAGTCTCTTAAGCGCCGCCGCAGTTGGGGACTTTCTTTCGTTTTGGCGGTGATTTTAGCTATGCCGACAGATAATTCTGCTTCTACTCCTAGGTCGATTGGTGTTTGTAAAAAATCGACAACTTCTGTAAACAATTTTGCGAAGTAGGTAGGCTTGAGCCGGATTTTATTTGCTTCGAGACTTTCGCTGACTTGACCTGCGATCGCTAGTAAAATATCTGTCACATCTACGTCTGCCATTTCTAAGACATGGGTAGACTCAAAATAAACTACATGAAATTTTTGCTCTTCTAACTCGGCTTTTAGACGCAACAATTCTGTGGATTTTCCACAACCCAGATGTCCAGTAAACAACTGACAAGTGGGCGTATCTGGGGAAATTCGCGTAATTGTCCGTAGCAAAGCTTCAATGATTTTGCCACCCCGCACCGCAGCAAAATCTATATAATAGCGGCGATCGCTTGCATCTCCCATCACTAGAGGTCGACTAGGATTACAAGCCTGATAAAATCTTTCTAAATCTAAAGGCATAACTAATCTAATTCACTCTGTTAACAATAGGGATAGTGCCACCTGCTAAGTAAATATATTTCTTTTAGTTAATTTATGCATTTAGCCAATAAATTTCACTGAGAATTATTGGCTGAACTCGCACTTTTCTTAAAAATTAGTTTAGATTTCTTTTTTTATATCACACAGGAGGATTCTTCTTCCTTGCCTAAGAGAATATCTAGCCCTATTTATTTTATTTAAAACAATGAATATATAGTAGTCTGTGTAGATTTCCCAACAAATCTACTCTTAACTCACCACTCTCTACTCTCTGTACTCTACAAACAGTTGATAAATCAAATATAATTGCCATAGTTTGTTTAGTAGCATTTATACTTTAAACCAAGCTAAAAATAGTTAATTACGTGCAGTATTTATATTTTCTACTCAAATAAAATATAGTAATTATATTTGTAGGACTTACGCACTAGTCACGAAAGAATCAAACCGCAGAGGCGCAGAGAAGCCAGTGCTTTGGGGAGACAGTGCTGTGGGCGGGTTTCCCGACAGTCACACGACTGGCGTTCAAAAATAAAGGTTTTTGGACTATTGACCACTTGCCCTGAGCCTAGCCGAAGGGTTGACTATTGACAGCCTCAACGAAAAAAATTATGACACCTGCGTAAGTCCTAACTAATAAAACGCCTCAACTCAGATTTCATCCCCAAGATTTTGCCTGCCTATTAATCCCTACACCGACCGTATCGCAGACAATCTCCTGTTTGATCTTCTCTAGAGGATATTTGCCACAACGCTAGATTTGGTTGAGTATTTATACTATGACTGTGGCCGATGAAATTAGTGGTGAAAATTGGCACATCACCACTCTTAGCTAAACTGGGTTCCGCATTGTACAGATAAGCAGGTAATGCCATCAGTCCAATGCAAATTATCCTATGCATACAAACCTCAGCGAACAATTTGCGATCGCGTTATCTGTAGATGCCACCTTGATGAATCGAAGTTTCCAAACTGAGCATTGTATGTTAAATCAGTGAACAGTCAACAGTTATCAGTAATCAAAGCCTATAGTGTGAAGTTGCAGCGCACCAACGCCTAGCACCATATTATGAGGCACTCTGACCCAAGAATAAATACATCACTGTTTACTGATAACTGTAAATTTACGCAATGCTACTGGCCGCAGAGACGTGATTTCTACAATATCGGTTCCATCCTATGGATAGCTTTCTAGCCTGTTTACTGTTCACTGTTTACTGCTATCAAGGATTGGCATAACTCACAAGATGGCTTCCCACTAACTTATGCAAGCTCTACCATAAGGAAACAGGAAAAAAATCCTCAATCAGAAAGAAACCTGATTTCACTTCTCAATGCCATCATGTTCATTAAACTGCCGACGCTCCTGCGTCGAAGAGCGCTACGTTAACACCACGGCACTGTCTCCCCAAGGCACTGGCTCAACTTTTCGCAAAATCTAAAATGGTCTGACTATCGCCCCAACAGATTGGCAATACCTTCACAACCACCAGGAATGGTGGCTCTTGTTTTTTCACCGCCCCAAGCACAGCAGTAGTAACGGTTAGCCTCAGACATCCGTTGAACATCGGTGAAATCAGCATTTTCAACAACAGCCCCAGTGCGTTCACCAGTTTCGTAATTTGGTGGTTCTGTACGACTGCGGGGCAAGGCTTTTTCTAAAGAGCCATAAAATAGACGCGCTCCATTCAGGTCAGCACCGCTGAGATTGGCATCATATAGAATGGTGCGGGAGAGGTTGGCTTTTACCAAGTCACACGCACTCAGGTTAGCACGGACAAGATTAGCTTCGCTAAGATCAGTCCAACGCAAATCTGTACCAGAAAGGTCAGCTGCGGCTAACATTACGCCTAAATCAATGACGCGCACACCTTCTAGACGGTCTTCTGCATAACCACCCATGCCGTTAAGAATCGCCCGCCCTAAGCGCCGATCGCGTTTTAAGGGTGTCAACAATTTGGAACGAGAAAGAAAGCGGAGAATTTTGGCTTTGCCACTGCCATCAACACTACTAAAAATCGCGGCTGTGCGACCTTCGGCAATCGCTCTTTCTTGCGGCCAGTCTTCTAATAATCCTTCTTCATCTAACACCAAGTCAGAAATACCTTGGAAATAAGAATCTATTGTTTGCTGCTGAGTAATAATATTTTGTTGAACTGTCAGCAGATTTTGTTGAATCGTCAGGTCTTTAGAAATCACGTACTGTCGCCACGCTACGTAAACAGCAATAATGGCGATTAAAATTTGACCTAACGCTCCAAACCATTCTGCTAACGTCCCAAAAGCGTCCCAGTTGATTTTGCGCCCTAAAATTAGTAGGCGATCGCCTATACCAGAAAATTTGATCAAGCCGACAATGGCTGCTATTAGTCCTAATAAACCGACAAACAAGGTTCTGTCTTCTGGTGTAAACCATTCCTTGAGGACATATTGCAACCAAGGGAATAGCATTGCCAGAGATAACAGCAAAGTCAGCAAGGTTCCGACAATCCCGACAATCCAGTTATTCAGAATGACTCCTAGGAAAGTGAGTGCGATCGCGGCTATTGTTAGCAATAATGCTCTTGGCTTAACTGTCAATTGATCAGCAGGTCGGTGCTGCATACTAGAACGGGCTTGTTGCAACGCTGCTGTATTCTGCGACGATTGCAAAGATGAAATCGCGGCTAGAGCCTGTTGTGTTGTCAGTGCTTCTGGACTTAAGTGATCCTCGCTAGAGCCACTATCGAAATCGTCTGGCTCCTGTTCGGGTAAAGGTTCTGGGGTTGGTCGATTGTGAGAGTTAGATTCAATTGCCATGCTTTCTATTTTGCCCCAGTAGACTCAGTTCAACAGCTGTTTTATGTTAACGGCTAATAGGTAGGATTAGGCACAGTGCGATCGCTCTGACAAATCTTAAAAATTTTAGTCAAAAGTTTTAATCTTTCTCTTAAGGTATATTTTTTAATGCCATATATTTATTTAGTTAGGAAAACTCCATCAACCTAAATAGGTGCGATACCTACCCAGATGGCTTCTATAAGACTCTGAACCCATGAAAACACTACATTTGATTGATTTTCGCAATCAAAGTCTTTGACAAGTTCAGTTGCACACCTAGGTTGAGAGAGTGGTATCTGCTCTAAGAGAACGTAGTTCATTAGGGTTCCTACTAAGATATGAGCAACTATTTTGGTATTAATAGGACGCAATCTACTGAGGCTAATTTCTCGCTCTAAAAAGGAAGTTAGCACTTTAACATCTTGCATGGGCCCCTGTTGGGTTCTATTACAAGGTTCTGGGAGGGTGTTGCCACGAGAACACAGCATCATAAAGCGGGGCAGCACTTCACTGTAAAATTCTAAAATCTGAAGACATACCTGAATCAGGTTTTCTTTGAGATTACCTGTACCGCATAAGTTTTCTAGTTCTTTTATCCACAAAGGTCTTTCAGGAAGACCCATAGCCGCGAAGAATAATTCTTCTTTTGTAGAAAAGCGCTTGAAAATTGAAGCCTCAGAAATACCAGCTAGTTGGGCAATTTCTACAGTTGAACCGCCAAAACCTTGCTGAAGAAACACTTCGCGGGCAGCTTCTAAAATTTGCTGATTAGTAATTTTCGGTTTACGCGCCATAAATTAGTAATTACACACTTACGAATTTATGCTTGGTTAAGGCTGATGTCAATACTTGTATAGCATGAGGCAGAAGGCAGGAGGCAGGAGGAAATGTTATTATACTTCATTCAGCAACGCCACTTGCTACAACGGAGGTAACCTCCGCAACGCAGTGGCTCCTCAGCACTTTCCACTCAATTAAGCTAAGGTGATGAATACAGCCAGCGCTAACGACTGTAAACTTTGCCTGTTGCCTAAAGTAGAGATCGTTTAAGCTAGTTGACAGATTATTTGATTTGTGGGTAAGAGGCGGTAGTGTGCCTAAACACGTTCGTTTAATTTCATTTCTGGTGGCCTGTAGTTTGTTGAGTATGCCCAAAGTTGCTCACGCGCAGGCACTAATTCCCCATACGCTGCAATTAGATCCAGCCAAGTTGGAAAAGCAAGGGCTGATTTTAGCACAAGAGGCAGCGCAACTAGCTCAATTTCAGCAGATTGATTTAGCCTTACCGCGAGCGCGGTTGGCAAGCCAACTGGCTCCCAAAAATGATAAAGTATGGCTTCTATTGGGTGGTTTGCATTTACAAAATCGGGAATTTGAGCCAGCGCTTGCCGCTTTGCAAAAGGCACAATCGCTCAACCCCAAAAACTCCGACGTTTTTTTCGCTATGGGTTCGGTTAATTTTCAACAGAAAAAGTACGATGTGGCGATCGCTAATTATCAAGCAGGTTTAAAGCTTAAACCGAATGACTCAGAAGCGTTGTTTGATTTAGGTAACGCCTACTATATGCTGGGTAAATTACCAGAGGCGATCGCGCAGTACAATCAGGCAGTAGCCCAAGATAAAAAATTCTGGGCAGCAATTAATAACATTGGCTTAATCCAATACGAACAGGGTAATGCTGATGCAGCAATTAAACAATGGCAAACGGCTGTATCTATTGATAAACAAGCCGCAGAACCTTTATTGGCCTTAGCCGTGGCGCTATATACCAAAGGCGATCGTCAACAAAGTCTGACATTGGGAGAAGCAGCTTTACGCATCGATCAGCGCTATGCTGATTTGGATTTCCTCAAGGAAAATCTTTGGGGTGAACGTCTACTAGCTGATACAAAGAAATTTTTGGAACTGCCCCGCATTCAAGCTGCTCTACAGCAACAACCGACTCAGTAAAGTAAAAAGGCAAAAGTTAAAAGTTAAAAGTGAGCCAGCGACGGGTACGTAGGAGGTTTCCCGCATGAGCGACTAGCAAACTTTAAAGGAGTCAAAATTCTTTTACCTTCTTACAAAGTTAGGCGAAGAGCAACGCCGTGCGGGGGTTCCCACGCCACTTGCTACAAGTCGGGCATTGCCGCGATAGCGCAGTGGCTCCCCGTTGAGGCGATTGCGGGGACGGAAACCGACACCGCAATCGCCAGTTCGCTCAAGTCGGGAAACCATGCGCGGCAGTCGCTCATGGGAAGCTACTCCGTTGCGGTGAGCAGTCCGTTGGGCGGCTTTGCCGACAGTCACGGAACTGCGTTAGCGACGCTCTTGAGCGTCACCCGAAGGGGGGTTCCCCCCGTTGAAGGAAGTGGCGTGGAAACCCCCTACGTACCCGTCGCTGCCTCACCACGCGACTGGCTCAACTTTGCGCTTTTACCTTTTGACTTTTTTCTAACTACTACTTGCGGAAAACAGTATCTTATAGTACATCTATACTAGATACAAAGAAAGATTCGCTCAAAAATGCTTTGGGCGAATCTTCCTGACAAAATCTAGTTAATTTTCAGTGGACGTTATTGAGGCAGAAGTGCCATGATTTGGTCAACAAATTGTTGGTGGTCAACAACAGGCTTAGAGATGTAACCATCAGCACCGCTTTGCTTGAGGAAGTTCTCGCGATCGCCTTCCATCGCGTGTGCCGTCACCAGAATTACAGGTAAGTTTGCTGTTTGTGGATTTGACTTCAACATTTGAGTAATTTTGATGCCATCAACAGACTTACCTTGATAAACACTTCTAGACAAAGAAACATCCATTAAAATTAGGTCTGCTTCCCCTGATTGAGCAATTTGGATCACTTCTTCCACATTTTCGGTATGTTTTACATCTAAGCCACCACGCTTGGTCAAAATTTTGGAAAACACGCGAGCATTAATTAGATCGTCTTCAACAATTAAAACAGTTTTCATGAGAATTTTATTAATAGAGGTGAAGGGGAGAACGCACTGAGCAACACAGTTGTCTAGCTCCTTTTTAATCATCAATGTATATCCCCGTCATCAAGGATAATACTACTGCCTTTTATCCTGTGACTAACAAGATTGTGTTAGGAATAGGTTTTCATCCGTTATGCTGTGTTTGCTGCATTGTTCAGTTATAGAGATTTTTGTGTAGTTAAATTTCAGGGAAAAAACTCATGGCAAAACAGTTAAACCTTCTCTCAACGGGACAGGTAATTACAACAGCCCTGCACACCGAGATGCAACGGTCTTACTTAGAATATGCCATGAGTGTGATTGTTGGGCGAGCCTTACCAGATGTGCGTGATGGCTTAAAGCCTGTGCATCGCCGCATTTTATATGCCATGCACGAACTAGGTTTAACACCCGATAGACCTTATCGTAAATGTGCGCGTGTTGTCGGGGATGTACTCGGTAAATACCATCCCCACGGTGATCAAGCAGTGTACGATGCTTTAGTCCGGCTGGTGCAGGACTTTTCTAGTCGTTATCCCTTACTGGCAGGACATGGCAACTTTGGTAGCGTTGATAATGACCCACCAGCGGCAATGCGCTACACCGAAACTCGTCTAGCATCCATTAGCCATGAGGGTATGCTGACAGAAATTGGCGAAGAAACTGTGGAATTTATTGGTAACTTCGATAATTCCCAGCAAGAACCAACGGTATTACCTGCACAGTTACCTTTTTTGTTACTCAATGGTTGTGCGGGAATTGCTGTGGGCATGGCGACAAATATTCCGCCGCACAATTTGGGGGAAGTCGTTGATGGTTTAATTGCCTTAATCGACCAACCAGATTTATCTGATGAAAAGTTACTAGAGTTAATTCCAGGCCCTGACTTTCCCACTGGTGGGGAAATTGTTGGTGATACAGGCATTCGGGAAGCATACACCACAGGCAAAGGTGGAATTGTCCTGCGGGGAGTTGCCCAAATAGAAGAAGTTGCTGGTGGTAAAGGAAGCAAGCGCCGGACAGCAATTGTGATCACTGAATTGCCTTATCAAGTAAATAAAGCTGGCTGGATTGAAAAAGTTGCTGAATTAGTCAATCAAGGTCGCTTGCAAGGAATTTCGGATATCCGAGATGAAAGCGATCGCGAAGGTATGCGGGTAGTAATTGAACTCAAACGCGATACTAATCCCCAAGAAGTGCTGCAACATTTGTATCATCAAACTGCTTTGCAAACTAATTTTGGGGCAATTCTGCTGGCGATCGTTGATGGGCAACCCCGACAATTAAGCTTGCGACAATTATTGCAAGAGTTTTTAAATTTCCGAGAAGCAACTCTCAATCGTCGCTATGGTTACGAGTTAGGTAAAGCAGAAAGTCGCTTGCACATAGTCGAAGGTTTGCTGAAAGCTTTGTCTCAAGTAGATGAGGTAATTAGTATTTTGCGGCAAGCTGCTGATGGTAGCACAGCAAAAATTAATTTGAGTAGCCAACTAGATTTGAGTGAGGTGCAAGCAGATGCAATTTTAGCAATGCCTTTACGCCGTCTGACTAGTTTAGAACAACAGAACTTGCAGCAGGAATTTCAGCAACTTACCCAACAAATTGCCCTATTGCAAAATTTACTTAGCGATCGCCGCGAATTATTAAAATCGCTGAAAAAAGATTTGCGATCGCTCAAGCGCAAATATGGCGATCCTCGGCGTACCAAGTTAGCACCCCATATAAGCGAGGAATTACCAAAAAACAAAGCAGCAGAAGGTTCAAGAAGTCGCAAGACCGAAGAAGTTGAAGAAAATCCCGCAACCGAACTGCCTGCGGAAGAAGCAATTCTAGAGTTTACCCAACGAGGTTATGTACGCCGCTTGTCAACCTCTGGGAAAAAATCAAAAGTGGAAAATGGTCTACCCGATAATGATTTCCTCATCCAAACTGAATTAACCGATACTAACCAAGACTTGCTCATCCTTACCAGTGGTGGCAAAGTCTACCCTGTGCGAGTCGGAGATATTCCCCTAACTACAGGGCGTTCCCCACGAGGAACACCATTGATTACCACACTCTCAACTACTGCCCAAGGTACTCAAGAAGCTGTGGTTAGCCGCTTTGTAATCCCAGCAGATTTCGACTCTAAACAAATGATTCTCCTAACAAAACAAGGCAGAATTAAGCGCTTATCTTTGACAGAATTTACTAACCTAACTCGTCGCGGCATTACAATTGTCAAGCTCAAAGATGATGATGAATTGTTATTTACTCAATCTATTAATACAGGAGAGCATTTAATTTTAGCTAGTTCCGGTGGACGTTTATTGCGGTTTGCAGTGAATGACGAACAATTGCCAATGATGGGACGAACAGCGATGGGTTTACAAGCCTTTCGACTGTTGCGAAATCAGCAAATGGTTGGCTGTGCAACTGTGGGCAAAGATGACCAACTGTTGCTAGTTACTCAACAAGGATATGCCAAGCGTATGGCTGCAAGTCAATTAAGAGCCGCTAATCGAGGCGATTTAGGCACGCAAGCGCTGAAATTTGCTAGTAAAACTGACAACTTAGCTAGTATGGTGAAGGCGACTAATCCTGAAGTGGCGTTGGTAACAAACAAAGAGCGTGTAGTCCGGCTAACTGTAGACACAGTACCCATCTTGAGTAGAGATGCTACAGGTGAAAGCATTCTTCAACTGAATCGAGATGAAAAAATTATTGCTGTTGTTGAGGTGCGTTCTCATAGCGTTTAATCTCAATGTCACAACACAGACGAGCAGGGCTAGGCAGTGCGTTGATAGCGCTGTCTTGTAGATCGCCGTGCATGGTTTCCCGACCTGAAAGAATTAGCTTTAAGAAGGCTTTTATATCAAGTCCGGCCAATTAGTTATAATTCCCGAATCTATGCAGAGAACCCAAAAACCCTTCCCCTCTGCTCACGCCAGTTGCTACAACTCTTGGAACCTCCCTTCGGGTGACGCTTAAGAGCGTCGCTAACGCTGCGCTAACGCAGTTCCGTGACTGTCGGCAAAGCCGCCCAACGGACTGCTCACCGCAACGCACTGGCTCCCCTGCCCTTCTGCACCTGAAGCTGCCTTAATGATAGTCTTTCACCGGACATGATATTACTTGTAGGGATTCTATATATTGGAATTTATTCAGATTTACAGATTAATGATCAACCGAAAGAAGGATTTTTCCGGCTATTTATTTTGTTGACTAATCTCAATTTAAATAATTTTCGCAACACATTAATGCTTTGTCAGGACGAACAGACATTTGTCCCTATAGATGTATTTGTCGTATTCTTTTTTAAATAGTTATAAAAGTATGGCGATCGCATCTCAGCAACTAAATTATCAACAAATGTTGCGTTTGTTAAAAATATTGTTATATTAGTTTACATAAGGTAATCAACTTGAGTAAATCCTGTTTGGAATAGCACCCATGACTAACACAACCACAAAAATCGTTGCCCCAGTAGTTGAAGATCGCAACGCTTGGCGTTGGGGTTTTACTCCTCAAGCAGAAATTTGGAATGGTCGTTTGGCAATGATTGGCTTTTTAGCTGCTGCATTGATTGAACTTTTCTCTGGTCAAGGCTTCCTGCATTTCTGGGGCATCCTTTAAGTTTTAAGTAATGTAAATTATCTAAAAATATGAAAAATAAAAACCTGGTAGCGTTAATTGACTACCAGGTTATTTATTTTTGATCATTTGTCATTGGTCAATAGTCATTTGTCAGAAACTCATGACTATTAACTAGTGACTACCGAATATATTCTTTGAGGACGCTGTTACGGTTGGGGTGGCGTAACTTGCGGAGGGCTTTGGCTTCAATTTGGCGAATGCGTTCGCGGGTGACGTTGAAAATTTGGCCAATTTCCTCAAGGGTTTTCATCCGACCATCATCCAAGCCATAGCGAAGTCTGAGAACATCGCGTTCACGAGGGCTGAGGCTGTCGAGGACTTTTTCTAAATCTTCACGCAACAGATTCTTAGAAACCTGATCTTCTGGGGTTTCGCCATCGGATTCAATAAAATCGCCCAATCGGGAATCTTCTTCTTTACCAATGGGCGTTTCTAGTGAGATGGGTAGCTGTGCAGATTTAGCAATAAACCGGAGTTTCTCGATGGTCATTTCCATCCGAGTAGCGATTTCTTCCTCTGTGGGTTTGCGTCCCATTTCTTGAGAAAGTAGCTTGGTAGTTTTCTTAATCCGGGAGATGGTTTCGTAAAGGTGGACTGGTAGGCGGATAGTACGTGATTGATCTGCGATCGCACGTGTAATCGCCTGACGAATCCACCATGTAGCATAGGTGGAGAATTTATAGCCTTTTTCGTGGTCGAACTTCTCAGCAGCACGAATCAAACCAAGGCTACCTTCTTGAATTAAGTCTTGGAATGACAAACCACGATTCATGTATTTCTTTGCAATTGAAACTACAAGCCGGAGGTTCGATTGCACCATTTTATCTTTTGCTCTGCGACCAATATGCAAGCGATAGCGAAAAGCTGGCAAAGGTAATTGCACTGCTTCTGCCCATTCGCTATCACGAGGATCGCGATCTAACTGTTCTGACAGTCTTTCTCGTACTCTTTCTAATTCCAGTAAATCTGCGATTTTCCGCGCCAATTCGATTTCTTCGTCAGCCCGCAACAAGCGAATTCGCCCTATTTCTTGCAAGTAAAGACGAATCGAATCTTCGGTATAGTGCTTTTTCTTGCTTTGTGTGCGACGACGCGATTTAGCGGCTTTTCCAGACTTTGCGTCGTCCTCATCAGACTGAGGCTCTAAAAATTCATCCATTTCGCCATCATCAACGAGAAGCAAGTCATCCTCTTCTTCAATTAAGAGGTCTTCTAACTCCTCGAAATCAGGCTGATTTATTATTTCTAGGTCAGGCTGATAATTGCTTTCGAGTACGTTGTTAGCCTGGTTCATGCCGCGTTCCTCATGCTCCTTGCAGAATCAATTACTTCAATTACTCAAGATGTATTTAGCGCTCTTTTTATGAGGGCTAGTTAACAACCGAAAATCGGGTTTTAGGCTGTTTCCCCTGATAGTTTTTCGGCAGTTTTACTCCATTTTTGAGGAGTTTCTTATTGAAGTGTGAAAAGTCGCATTTAATGCTGACTTACTCACTTTAGTCACAGTCGCGTGTTGCTGTCGCACACAACTTTTAACTTGTTTGTTTAAAACAGAGCTTGTCTTGATCAAAAATCTACCACTGCATATAGATCGTTATGACTCTTGGCATATTTTCTTACAAAGACTGTTCCGATTGTAGCCTGTTTCACAGAAATTGCACTCTTTTTGTGTATTAATCATGAAGTCATTAAGTAAGTTAAAGCCACCATTATCAAAAAGATAGTAAAAACGGTAGGTATCCCCCTAAATTTTTTTTAAACCTTTTTGGAATCACAGTGGACTTAATCTTTACATTCAAAGGAAATTCATCCCACCTTTACACAATTTTAGGTATTAACTACAAAGTTAATTACCTAGAAACAACGTGTTTTATATTAACTTAGGTGAGAAGTATTTAGCTGCATATTTTTACATTTCCTTCATAAATGACTCATCCCAAACAGTTATGGACAAAGCCTAGCAGTGTAAATCAGCCAGAGTGATACTGCTTGTCTGAAGACACTGAACTGTAGTTTATACTAGCTGCCTTAACTGAGGAGTTGAGGCTGCGGCAGAATCTGCCAGATGGCGTTCAATTAGGTTTTAACTGATTTGGTCTTATTCACACATTAGCGCACAGATGAGATTTCAACCCTATGAATCTTGACAAACTGCTCCTATTGTATACAAAGTTATTTTAATCAATTTATAAAGAATTTGTCAGGTGATAATGTAGATATTTAGCGGCTCTAAGCAAAAGTTTATTAGATACAGACAAAATAGCAATTTTGGCTAAGACAACATAACATAAAAATGTTTGGATGTTTGTCTTACACAAATTTCTGCCGCTAGTAACTAGTAAGTTGAACATAAAGAGTTAAAGCGTTGGTAGAGAATGTATTAGTTAATTTTTACTACGTACGTATATGTTAAATATACTACTTATTTTTGCAGAAATTCTTGCTTGGTGTAATCTTCACCGTCCTCAAATACTTAACCAACTTTGTAGGTGGGCAAGATTAAGCTTTGCACCTCAAGGATAACAAATGCTCTTCTATCTTGAAGAAAATTGGAAGTCCCAAATTATTGATTAGGGCTTTTTAACTTTTTGGGAATGCCTACCTAAGTGATATTCATAGTTAAACCCTAATTTAGCAATAACTTGACAATAAAAAGCTTTTATGCGCTACTCTACAAAAAGAAAACTGATGATTTTAGTAATTAATACTTATATATTTTATCAAACAACTTCCTGAAGAAGGAAATGCTCACAAAAAATTTTCCTGAGATTTATAGCTGGAGAGTAGAGGCTAGAGACTAGGGCTAGAAAGAATTTCGTGCTGTGGCGATCGCTTGAAAAGAAAAAAGGTAATGAGCGATCGCCCATTACCCACCATTACTACACATCAGGATAGTTGATATTAGCTTGATATTATATGTCAAGCTCGGCAAAATTGAGTTTAGAACCGTAAGTTTCGATAAATTCGCGTCTGGGTGCGACGCGATCGCCCATTAAAATTGTGAAAATGCGATCGGCTTCGGCAGCATCTTCAATTTCTACTTGTTTAAGAGTGCGAGTTTCTGGGTTCATTGTGGTTGTCCAGAGTTGTTCCGGCATCATTTCACCCAAACCTTTGAAGCGTTGGATAGTGTAGTTAGCGTTAGCTGGGAACTTAGCGATGACTTCTTGCAGTTCTCTGTCGCTATAGCAATACTCATGATTTCTGCCGCGTTCTACTTTATATAAAGGAGGACAGGCAATATAAATGAAACCTTGTTCGATAAGCGATCGCTGATATCTGTAGAAGAAGGTTAACAGCAATGTGCGGATGTGCGCTCCATCTACGTCAGCGTCAGTCATGATGATGATGCGATGATAGCGCAGTTGGGTGGAGTCGAATTCTTCACCTTTTACCCCTAAACCCAAGGCTGTAATTAACGCCTGAATTTCGTTATTTTTATAGATTTTGGCATCGTCAGTTTTTTCGATGTTCAGGATTTTACCACGTAGGGGTAGGATAGCTTGGGTGCGGCGATCGCGTCCTTGTTTGGCGCTACCACCTGCTGAGTCACCTTCGACAATATAAATTTCTGATTCGCCAGGATCACGGGAACTACAATCTGCCAATTTCCCTGGTAAAGGCGACGATTCTAGTACAGATTTGCGTCTGACTAACTCCCGTGCGTGACGTGCTGCTTCTGCGGCTTTGAACGCTTGGATGGCTTTATCTAAGATAGAATCAGCAATACCAGGGTGGAATTCCAGATACTCAGTTAAAACTTCTCCCACCAAAGAATCAACAATTCCCCGCACCTCGGTATTACCGAGTTTGGTTTTGGTTTGTCCTTCAAATTCGGGATCAGGAACTTTAACCGAAATTACTGCTGTTAAACCTTCGCGGACGTGTTCACCGCTGAGGTTCGGTTCATTTTCTTTGATTTTATTGCGTTTGCGGGCGATCGCATTTAATGTCCGAGTCAGCACCGCCTTTAAACCTTCCAAGTGTGTGCCACCATCAACGGTGCGGATATTATTGGCAAAACCCAAAACGTTGTCTGTGTAAGCATCGGTACACCACTGCAAAGCAACTTCTATTTGGACATTGCTGCGTTCTCCCTGCACATAAATAATTTCTTCGTGTAGCGGCTGCTTCTCGCGGTTCATGTAAGCGATATATTCTTTGATGCCACCCTTGTACTCGTAAGTTTCTACTTTGGGTGTATCGCTTTTGAGGAGTTCTAAACGGTTGTCTGTGAAAGTAATTTTCACCCCAGCATTAAGATAAGCCAATTCTCGCAAACGGCCTGCTAGGGTGATGTAATCAAACTCAATACCAGTAGTAAAGATTTGAGTATCTGGCTTGAAAGTTACAGAAGTCCCGGTTCTCGCTTCTTTATAAGCCTTCGCTACTAATTCAGTAGCTGGAACACCTCTTTCATAGCGTTGGGTGTGAACCTTTTTATCCCGCCAAACTGTAACTTCTACAATTTCAGATAAGGCATTAACTACAGAAATACCAACCCCGTGCAATCCTCCAGAAACTTTGTAGCCGCCACCGCCAAACTTACCACCAGCGTGCAGTACTGTCATTACGGTTTCCAAAGCCGACTTTCCTGTGCGTGAATGAGTATCGGTAGGAATACCCCTACCGTCATCTGTTACAGTCACAGAACCATCCGCATTAATCTCTATTTCTATATGAGTACAGTATCCTGCTAATGCTTCATCAACAGAGTTATCTACCACCTCATAAACTAAATGGTGGAGTCCTCGCGGCCCGGTAGAACCAATGTACATCCCCGGTCGTTTGCGGACGGCTTCCAGACCTTCCAGAACTTGAATCTGATCGGCACTGTAACTGCTCGTCATGAAAATTCTCCTGATGCGTGGGGTTGAAATCGCCCAAAGGCTGAAAAAGCAAAAACACACCAAAATTCTAACACAAAAGCCTTAGTGGCGACTGTAGGGCAATTTTATGAGAAGTTTATCTAGGGGATGTATCCCCATAAGTTTTCCCGATAGTTCATCTAATTTTTTCCAAAATCACTTTTTTCAGCACTGAGGGACACGAGTATTTCTCAGGATTATTTTGTTAAACCTTATTCCAAATACTTCCTTGAGAGGTTAACACGGTTTACTATGATTGAACATATAGTACAAAAATACTATGAATAATCTTAACACAAAGCCATTAGGGAAGATGGACTATTGACTATTGACTATTGACCAATGACAAAATTAATTGTTATTTGTGGGGCGACTGCAACAGGTAAGTCTGGTTTAGCTTTGAATTTAGCTACACGGTTGGGTTCTGTAATTCTGAGTGCAGATTCTCGTCAAGTTTACCGTGAGTTTAACATTGGCACAGCTAAACCAACTTTAGCAGAACAAAAATTAGTGCCACATTATTTAATAGATATCTGCAAGCCAACAGAAACAATGACGGTAGCAGACTATCAAGAGCAAGCACAAGCTTTGATTGCGTCTATTTCTGTTGAGCCAATTTTGTTAGTAGGTGGAACTGGTTTATATATCCGTTCAATAGTTCAAGGGATGAAAATTCCGAGAGTTGCGCCGCATTATGAATTGCGATCGCAGTTAGAATCTCTCGGTCAAAATCAACTTTATGCTATGTTGCAACAAGTTGATCCCGCTGCTGCACAAAAGATTCATCCCAACGATCCCTTGCGGACTTTACGAGCTTTAGAAGTATTTTACATAACTGGAATTTCTATCTCTGAACAACAAGGCGAAAACCCGCCAGATTATCCAATTTTGCAGATTGGCTTAGATTGTGATGTGGAGAAATTAGACGCACGTATTCACAAGCGGACTGAGCAAATGATTGCAGATGGTTTAGTCGCTGAGGTGGAATATCTTTGTCAGAAATATGGTGCTGATTTATCTTTGTTAAACACTTTGGGATATCAGGAAATCAAGCAATATTTGGCTGGTGATATTAGTTTAAATAAAGCCAAAGAATTAACAGTTTTACATACACGGCAATTTGCTAAGCGACAACGAACTTGGTTTAGAGCATATCCTCAAATTGCGTGGTTTAATGCAGATGACTCTGATTTACTAGAGAAGGTTTGGCAGTGTGTAAATGAAAAGCTATTTATGAAGTAAATCTAAAGATGAACATAATAAATCAGACATCATAATCTCAGTATATTGGCATGACCAGACTAAAATGTTGCATTATGACTTTATTGTAGGATGGGCTTCTAGCCCGTCCGGTGTGGGCATCCTGCCCGCACCACAAGAATTATGTTTATGCACAACTTTAGCCTACATTTTTTTGCATCATTTTAGGCTTGTCAGTCCACTACGTGTATTTCTCCAAGGGAAGAGGCAAGAGTTAAGCTAGATAAAGTTTAGTTAAATTTGAGTCATGTCTGACTTCAAAGAAAACGTCGCCACTTTTGCTAGAAAGTTTGTTCCCTCTTATCGATTCATTCGTACTCACGAATCTACCCTTGGCAACAGTCATGAACTGCAAACAGAACTAAATCATCACTCAATTAAAGTTTTAAACTGGAATATTGCTAAAAATAACTTTGAGAAAACTTGGTTTAAAGATTTCTACCAAATTCTGAGACAGAATCAGCCAGATTTAATCTTTTTTCAAGAAGTACGCATGGGTGTGGGTGTAGAACAAATTATTGGTTTTACAAATCTAAGTTGGGCTTATGCACCTAATTTTATTGATGCCCATCATCAAACTTATTCTGGTATTTTAACAGCAGCTAATATTAGCCCTCTGACCAAAAAAGCCATAGTCACTAAACACTATGAACCTTTCGTTAATACGCCCAAAGTTTCACTAATTAGGGCTTGCTGAAAAAGTCAGAAAAAAGCAATTGTCAGGGTTGACGAGTTATTCAGACCCAGTCAAGCATAAGTTTTTATTGACTATAAATATTTTAATTATAAACTGCAATTATATTAGACGCAAAAAAAAGTGTGGTGTTCAAAAATAGACATAAAAAAACGTAAAAAAGCCGTGACAAGTGAGTAGAAAGATTCATCACTAAAAAAGTAATAGCAATTGTAGTCACAGAGGTATGAGATAGTTTAGTCATGACTCTGCCAAGGCTAAATCTTCTTTTAGCTTGTCCAAACTTTCCCTCAATAGAATTACGAATCCTTTCTGGCGATTTCCCGATAGGTTCTTGGCTTTTTATCTAATTGACCCTTTATCTGTTCATAAAGAAGGTCTATAATCTTTTCTGTCTGCTTTCTTGCTTGATTTAATAACTCTAAATCTGTCGGGTAACTTATATCTCCAGGCGCACAAGTCGCATCTAATATTAATTTTCCTCGATTTTTTGGCTCATTTTTTTCTGATTCTGGTTCTGCTGTTTTTTTTTGATTTGGTTGAGATGA